>JAADGI010000021.1 GCA_013152415.1 Gammaproteobacteria bacterium
CAATTGGATGATAATCTCGCAAAGACGCAGAGCCCGCGAAGGGAAAGGTGGGCAAGGGCAAAAGCTAAGGTCGGGACATTAAGCGGAGAGTCACTGATTTCTTGGCGTGCTTGGCGGCTTGGCGAGACCAACCAGATGATAATCTCGCAAAGACGCAGAGCCCGCGAAGGGAAAGGTGGGCAAGGGCAAAAGCTAAGATCGGGATATTAAGCGGAGAGTCACCGATTTCTTGGCGTGCTTGGCGGCTTGGCGAGATCAATCAAATGATAATCTCGCAAAGACGCAGAGCCCGCAAAGGATTCGCGAAGGAAAAATGATGCGAGGGAGGCTGGTATTTTAAGGGACCTATGAGTAATGCGCTCAATCGCCAAGGTGCCAGGTCACCAAGCTAATAGATTATTGATTTTCAGTTCCAGGTTGGCGTTGTTTTAAGGCCCAGTCCACATGCTCGCGTACCAGCTCCGATGGATGTTCCCGTCGCCGTAGCAGGGCATTGCGACTCGCGGTGGTGTCGTCCCCATTGCCGAGGGCCACGGCGATATTGCGTAACCAGCGCAGGTGACCAATCCGTCTGATCGCACTGCCCTCGGTGCGATTTAAAAATTCTTTTTCGTCCCAGTTGAATAGTGCTACCAATTTTGTGTCATCCAGGTCGTGACGTGGTGCGAAGTCGGGTTCGGCACTCAATTTGGCGAAACGATTCCACGGGCAAACCAACTGACAATCATCGCAGCCGTAGATTCGGTTACCCAGCATTGGGCGTAGCGCAACCGGGATAGGGCCATGCAACTCTATGGTGAGATAAGAGATGCAGCGCCGGGCATCGATCTGGTAGGGCGCGATGATGGCGTCGGTGGGGCAGGCATCAAGACAGGCACGGCAGTTGCCGCAATGATCGTCGGTTTGAGCGTCTGTGGGTAGGGGCAGGTCGGTGTACAACTCACCGAGGAAGAACCAGGACCCGCCGTCTCGACTCAACAGGTTGCTGTGTTTGCCGATCCAGCCCAGGCCGGCCTTTTCCGCCAGGGCCTTCTCCAGTACCGGTGCGCTGTCACAGAAGACACGGTAGCCGAAGGGTCCGATTTGCGTCTCAATGCGAGTGGCCAATTGTTGTAGGCGTTTGCGCAGCAATTTGTGATAGTCCCTGCCCAAGGCATAGCGGGAGATGTAGCCACGATCATTGTCGGCGAGAATCTTTTCCGGGTCGGCCCCCTGGGGTTGGTAGTCCATGGCCACGGAGATGATGCGCAGTGTGCCGGGTACCAATTGGGCCGGTTGGCTGCGGCGCGGGCCATGGCGGGCCATATAGTCCATCTCACCGTGCATACCCTGGTCTAACCAATGGTGCAGGTGGGTTTCGGCTTCGGACAACTGGGTATCGGTGATGCCCACCCGCTGAAATCCCAGCCCATTGGCCCACTGCTTAATGCGCTGGGCTAATGAGTCGATATCAAGACTTGGATTTCGTGATCGTAGCATCAGGCTCTATGATAGCGGTCATGAGCAGTCTTCCTCAATTCCTCTATACCACGGCCCAGTGTCAGGAGTTGGATCACATCGCCATGACCGAGGCAGGATTGGACGGTGGTGTATTGATGCAACGGGCCGGTGCGGCGGCCTTTCACTGCCTGCGGCGACAATGGCCACGGGCCAAACACATCGTAGTGATGTGTGGTCGTGGAAACAATGGTGGTGATGGCTATGTGCTTGCACAGCTCTGTTGCCAGGCGGGGATGACCGCCCATGTGATTCGGCTGGACGAACCCAAGACCCAGGATGCCCGTCTGGCCTGCGATCAAGCCGTGGCCTTTGGTGTCTCGATGTCCGGAATGGAGGAGCCGTTTTTCGACCAGGCCGACGTGGTGGTAGACGCCATCTTTGGTACTGGCCTGTTAAGAGAGGTGACCGGGGAGTGGCGGGCGGTGATCGAGTGGACCAATACCCTGGGTAAGCCGGTGTTGTCCTTGGATGTACCCTCCGGTCTCAATGCCGACACCGGTGAGTGTTTGGGGGTGGCCATCAAGGCGCAAATGACCGTCAGCTTTATCGGCCTGAAGCGAGGCATGTTTACCGGGGTTGCCAGCGAGTACTGTGGCCGGGTGATGTTCTCAGATCTGGAGGTAGCGGCATGGGTCTTTGATCGGGTGCCGACCCAGGTGCGGCGCATGGTGGCCCATACACTCAGGGTGTCGAATCCACAGCGACGGCGATACGCCCACAAGGGGGATGCAGGTCATGTGGTAGTGGTTGGTGGTGATTTGGGTATGCCGGGGGCGGTGCAAATGACCGGTATGGCGGCCTATCGTAGCGGGGCCGGACAGGTCACCGTGGCCACACGAGCCCACCACAGCCCACAGATCAGCGCAGCTTGTCCCGAGCTTATGGTCCACGGGGTTGAAGAGGGCAAGGTGTTCGAGGCGATCATGCAACGCGGTCGGGTATTGGCAGTGGGTCCGGGTCTGGGGCGTGGTGATTGGGGCCAGCGCCTGTGGGACATGGCCATGGACAGCGATCAGACCAAGGTGGTGGATGCGGACGGGCTCTATCACCTTGCCAAAAATTCCATGCGCCAAGAAGATTGGGTTTTGACCCCACACCCCAAAGAGGCGGCGCGGCTTCTCGGCTGTCACACCCATGAGGTGCAGTCCAACCGATTTGCGGCGGTGCGTGAGATTGCCAATCGCTACGGTGGTGTCTGTGTGCTCAAAGGTGCAGGCAGTCTGGTGGCCTCATCCAGTGAAGTCATCGCCCTATGTGATCGTGGCAATCCCGGCATGGCCACCGCCGGTATGGGGGATGTGCTCACCGGGGTGATTGCTGCCCTCATCGTCCAAGGTGTATCCCTGCGACAGGCCGCAGAACTGGGTGTGTACTTGCATGCCCAGGCCGCAGATATCGCTGCCCAAGATCGGGGCGAGATTGGCTTGATGGCCACTGATTTGTTGCCGGGGTTACGCACATTGGTCAATTCTCGTCCCACGTGAAGCCTATTAAGATCAACGCTATAGACGAAGAGGGGGTCATGGGTCTGGGGGCGCGTCTGTCCCCCGGTCTGCTGGCAGGCCAACTTATTTTTTTGAGTGGCGAACTGGGGGCCGGTAAGACCACCTTTGTCCGCGCCCTGTTGCGGGGCCTGGGTTATGATGCTGCGGTCAAGAGTCCTACCTATACCCTGGTGGAAAGCTACAGTATCGGTGGCTTGGTAATCTATCATTTTGACCTGTATCGTCTACAGGACCCGCAAGAACTGGAGGCCATTGGGATTCGAGATTACCTGGACGGTCGTGGTGTGTGCTTAGTAGAATGGCCCGAACGTGCAGACGAGTATCTTCCGCTCCCTGACCTGAAGGTATCCATAGAACACGAAAAAAATAAACGCCGCATCGATTTCCATGCACTGAGTCCGGTGGGATCGGCGCTGCTGGAAAGGCTTTCATGAAGTTGTTGCGTACTCTTTCAATTCTTGTTTTTATTGTCTTTCCATTGCTGGGCCATGCCCAGGTGGTGGTCAAGAACTTGCGTCTGTGGCGTGCCCCCGATCATACCCGCTTGGTGTTCGATCTCAATCGTCCAATTAAACATCGTTTGTTTAGCCTGAGTGCCCCCTATCGCATCGTCATTGACATGGAAGATGCGGTATTGCGCAGTGAACTGCCCAGGGTGGACGCCAAGCAAGATGCCATCCTGCGCGGTGTGCGCAGTGGGCGTCCCGGCGGCAAGACGCTGCGTATCGTGCTTGATCTGCACAAAGAGGCACGGCCCCGCACCTTTGTGCTAAAGCCCAACAAACGATACGGACATCGTTTGGTGATTGATCTCTATCCCAAGGCCGATCGTCGACCCAAGCTCATACACAAACCACCGCGTAAGACCCATGGTACGTTAATTATCGCCGTGGATGCCGGTCACGGTGGTGACGACTTTGGTGCAGTGGGGCGTCGTGGCACCGTGGAGAAGGAAGCGGTACTGAAGATCGCCAAGTATTTAAAGGACTACATCAATGCCGAGCCCGGAATGCGTGCAGTCATGATCCGTAACGGTGATTACTACATCAGCCTGTACAAGCGTACCGCCAAGGCGCGTCGCAATCACGCGGACCTGTTTGTCTCTATCCATGCCGACTACTTTCCAAAGCGTAAGGTACGGGGGGCGTCGGTCTATGCCCTGTCACAACGGGGGGCGACCAGTTCCCAGGCTAAAATCCTGGCGGATAAAGAGAACGCCGCAGATTTATTCGGTGGTGTGCGCCTGAGTGATAAAGATGATTTGCTGGCCAAGGTACTGCTCGATCTGTCCATGACCCAAACTATTTCCGACAGCCTTGAGTTTGGTGACGACATGCTGCGTACCCTGAAACGTTCCGGCCCCATTCATTTGCCCAATGTAGAACAGGCGGGTTTTGCGGTACTCAAGTCACCGGATATGCCATCCATTCTGATAGAGACCGCGTTTATTTCTAACCCAAAAGATGAAAAACGACTTCGCAGCGCAAGAGAACAAAGGTACATCGCCCGTTCCATCTTTCGAGGTATCAAACGCTATGCGGCAAAGGGCAAGATCAAAAAAATTGTGATTGCCAAAAAGCCTAAAAAGAAAACCAGGAAGAGGACCCACAAAAAGGGCAAGCAACGACAACATATCGTCAAACGGGGTGACACCCTGTCGGAAATTGCGGTGCAGTATGGCGTCACCCTTAAGGCTTTACGCAAGGCCAACGGTATCAGCGGACATATCGTCCGTATTGGAAAGCGTTTGCGTATACCGGCAAGCCGAAAGGGGGGCTGATACCTTGGATAGCCGCATCCATGTCCTCGACTCCAATCTGATTAATCAGATCGCTGCCGGTGAGGTAGTCGAGCGACCGGCATCGGCATTGAAGGAGCTGCTCGAAAATGCACTGGACGCCCAGGCCACGCAAATAGACATCGAAATAGAGCGCGGCGGCATCAAGCGCATCGTGGTGAGCGACAACGGCCAGGGGATGGGCGAGGCCGATGTGGCTCTGGCCCTGGAGCGTCACGCCACCAGCAAGATCACCAGTCTCGATGATTTGATGCAGGTGCGCAGTATGGGTTTTCGGGGTGAGGCCCTGCCCAGCATCGCCTCGGTATCGCGCTTTAATCTGACATCACGCAATGCCACAGACGACCACGGTTGGCACATCCGTTGCCAAGGGGGCGACACTGTTGCGGCCCCCGAACCGGCGGCCCACAATCCCGGTACCCGCGTAGAAGTAGAGAGTCTGTTTTTCAACACTCCGGTGCGACGTAAGTTTCTGCGCAAAGACACCACCGAATTTCGCTATCTTGATGAGGTGGTGCGACGGCTGGCCCTGAGCCGTTTTGATTGCGGTTTTAGCCTGCAACACAATGGCCGCAAGGTTCATGATCTCAAACCTGCACCCTCGGAGTCGTTACAAGACCGGCGTGTGAGTCTGTTGTTTGGTAAAGATTTTCTTGCTGCGAGTCTGCGCTTCAACACCCAAGCGGCTCGTCTGCAATTATGGGGATGGCTCGGCCTGCCGACCTTCTCTCGCAGCCAACGGGACATGCAATACTTTTTTGTCAACGGGCGCATGGTCAAAGACAAGACCGTGGCCCACGCCATTCGTCAGGCCTATGCGGATGTGTTGTATCACGGTCGTCACCCCGCCTTTGTCTTATATCTCCAGATTGATCCCGCCGAGGTAGATGTCAACGTGCACCCATCGAAACATGAAGTGCGTTTCCGCGATGGCCGTTCGGTGCATGATTTCGTGTTGCGCAGTTTGAAGGAGGTGTTGGCCAAGACCCAGGCGGGTAACGTGGAATCGGGATTGCCTCAACGGGCCAGCATTGCCGCTGCGCCTTCTTATGGCCATGGCCAGCAGCAATCCGTACCCTTGCAGGTCAACGAACACATGCAGGCCTATAAGGCATTACATGGTGATGCCGTGGGTGATGCAACGACAGAGCCAGGCGGTTCACAGTTGAATCGCAGTGCAGCGGTGGAAGAAGGGCAAGCACCCCCCCTGGGTTATGCCCTGGCTCAGCTGCACGGTGTCTATGTTCTGGCACAAAATGAAAAGGGCCTGGTACTGGTAGACATGCACGCCGCCCACGAACGAATTACCTATGAGGGTTTGAAACAAACCCTGGCACAACAAACCCAGGCTGCCCAACCCCTGCTGGTTCCTATCACCCTGATCGTCACCGAGGCCGAGGTCCGGTTGTTGGAAGAGCATAGTGAACTATTTAGAGAACTGGGCTTCGACATCGAATCCATGGGCAGCGATACCCTGGTACTGCGCAGCGTCCCCGAACTATTACAAAAGGCCGACCTGGCGGATTTGATCCGCGATGTCTTGTCCGACCTGGCCGAACACGGCAAGAGCACCCGCATGGAGGAACGCATCAACGAACTGCTGTCCACCATGGCCTGCCATGGCTCCATCCGTGCCAACCGTCAACTGACCCTAGAGGAAATGAATGGCCTGCTTCGAGAGATGGAGACCACCGAACGTAGCGGCCAGTGCAACCACGGACGGCCCACCTGGATACAGTTGTCTATGGAGGATTTGGATAAATGGTTTATGCGGGGGAGGTAGTTTAGAATTTCTGCCGCAAAGACGCGAAGGCGCAAAGAGATATTTTTCCCTCTCCCTCCGGGTGACGACTGCATGGACGCAGGAGGTAGAACAACGCAGGAGCAGTTGTCGAGGGTTGGGGTGAGGGGGTAGTAGATGCTCTGACGTAAACGCAGAGCACGCAGAGGCGCAGAGAAAAAGATTCAAATGGGCCTCATAATCTCTACAGGTCGCACATGGATTTTCACGAAGTTGCTCTAGCATCAGACAAAAACCGGGTGTTATCATGGGCCACCCACGGCAAGGAGCCACCTCATGGAAGTTACGAAGAAACTGGACCCCGGTGCCCACGGTACCAAACGTTTTGTCGCACGATTCGGCAAGCAATGGGCCTGTGTTCGTTACAGACTGGATCGTAGTTGTCAGCTACATACCTCGGGAAATTCCAACCCTAATGTATCTGTATCTGGTACGATGTATCCAGATATGGAAAGTGCGTTTAATAACGATGTTAGAAGTCAACAGGGACTATGGTTGACCAAGACACATTGACCGACTCATTCGAAATCATAATTGATTTTAAGCCTGGAGAAGGAGACCCTGCTCGGGTCTTTAAAACAATGTCTGGTCTAATTGACGCTCTCCAGAAAATTGATCGCCATCTTCTTTCCACCATGAGCGTGTCAATGGAATCTACTTTGATCCTAGAAGGTATTGAAAAAGGATCACTTAAAGCCAAATTCCGAGATTTAATTGAAGGCGTACCGGACGAAGCTCTTAAAGATGGTGAGATAAAAAGGATACTTGGCTATTTTCTTCTCAAGTCAAAATACAAAATTATTGAATGGTGCGGGGAACGAAAGGAAGTATCAGATAGGAAATCTGTGAAAGTCTTGGAAGGGGAATTGCTCAAGATCGCCGAAGAAACCGATGTAAAGAGAATACCCGCATACTTACCACCATCCACAGAAACGTTGCTCTCAGATATTAATGCAGTGCAAGAGAGCCTGTCTAATCTAGAAAGTGATGATAATGCATCTTATAGCTACCGAGATGGAATAACCTCCTTTAACAAAGAACTAAATATTTCGAATGAGATTGTACGCCAAGTGCTAACTAAAGAAGTGATTGCATCATCAGGTATTAGAATATTGAAAGTAAAAAAGCCAGATTATCTTGGGAGTTCAATGTGGCAATTTCGTTATGAAAGTCATGCAATCGAGGCGAAAATTTTGCAAGAAGAGTGGTTGCAGAAATTCCAGTCGAGAACCGAAGAGGTGAGACCAGGTGATTCCTTGAAGGTAGAGCTTAAAGAAGAAATATTTTATGGATACGAAGGAGAGGTTGTATATAGACACTATGAGATCATAAAGGTGATTTCCATTATTAACACGCAGCGGCAAAAACAAATTGATTTTTAATAAATATATAAAGTTGTTACCTGAGTAACCGGAATGAAACAGACTGGCGCAGAAAGGACCTTATATCTAACAAACACTTGGACAACATTTCTGTTCATATATTACTTCTTGATGTTGATTGCAGGTGTTGTCCTTGCGATTATTGCCTTGAT
>JAADGI010000028.1 GCA_013152415.1 Gammaproteobacteria bacterium
CTTCGCTATACATGTGGCAACACACTTCAATACCTCGTCACCCACTGCGTGACCATAAGTGTCGTTGACCTGCTTAAAGTCATCCACGTCGATCACCACCAGGGACAGCGGTGTCTTGTGCCGACGGGCAAGATCAATCTCCCGCTTCAACGATACATCCAACATCGCACGGTTCGACAGCTTGGTCAGTGGGTCTCTCAGAGCCGAGTCCAGGGCATCGCGATACTTCAACGCATTTAACATGGGATAGACCAGACTGCACAGCAGGTACTCCAGCTCCTCTATCTCATCACCATCAAAAGGTGTCGCTCGAGTCAGGGACACCTGGCCAACCAATTTGCCCGTCACTACCAGACGGTAACTGCAACGATGCTCGGATGTCTTGCCCAGGGTCAGGGCAATGCGGTGGGTGTTATTGGTGTAGCTGATACTGTCGTGGGGGATGGTGACCGCCATCTCGCGTGAGAATAACTCTATGACCTTTTCCGCCTCCAGGGAAGTCTGCAAAACGGTAACAATTTGCAGTGCCCTGGCCAAATAAGACCGCCCTGCAGCCCGTTCAGGGGGCGCATTGACGAGTTCGCCAGGATTAAAGTAACCCTGGGTGGGGTCGATGATTTTTGCAGGCACTGCCATTTCCATTGTTAAACCCTAAGTCAACTGCAGGTAAATCCATTCAGAATTTGCCCTATCGTAAGCTATCTCAGCACCGCAATGGCGAAAAATTTGAGCCTCGCTTTGTCGTCGTGGCGGTGACTTACCGACCGCCCCCGTGCTGAGGAAAACCCGAAAAAACAGGGTTCCCCTTACCTCACACTACCTAGGATATGAAAAGCATAAAACGTACCACAAACCCAAAACCTGGGAGAGTCAATAACCCAGCGGGCATGAGAAAGAAAACTGTATCGTTGCTGTCAAAATATTGACTGACCTCCACTAGGGAATGTAAATAGAAAAACATCCACCACCATAGCTACCACCATTACTGATCGTAACATAGCCCTGGCGGCCCTGATTCTCGTGCATCCTTGCCACCACACTGGCGAAATATAACCCCAGACCTGTGCTACCTGTCTGGAAGCTCACCCCCCGCTTGGCATCGGCATCACCGTGCAGTAACGTTTCGGGGTAGCCCTGACCGTCGTCCTCCACACTTAAACGAAGAAACCCATTCTCTTCCCGAGCCACCAGCTTGAGTCGGCCCTGAGCATAACGCAGGGCGTTGTTGATCACGGTGTTGACCACCCCCGCCAACAGTTCGGTATCAAAATACCACAACAGGTCGTCGGCACATTCAGTCTCCACACTAATCCCGTTCATCTGCAACAGGGGTTTATTCTGGGCCTGACAGTCTTCGAGAAAATCGGCCACCAGGTAATCGCTAATATTACACAGCAATTGCTGGTTGCCGATCTTATACAGACTCAACAAACGCACGAGGTCGTTACTGACCCGCTTGGCCTCATAGTGGAGCCTGGCGAAACGATCATAAACCTTACACTCCTGGGGGGTGCACACCTCCATCACCTCGTCCAGGGTATGCAACACCAGACCCAAGGAATTTTTTACATCATGGATAGTAGATACCAGGATGGTGGTGAAATCAGTTTGCTGGGATTCATCTCCCGGTTCCTTCGTATCCATAGTGGGCTCCTTATGCGGCGATGATACCTTGATACAAACCCATCAGACGTTGATATTTTTCGCTTGCTGAATCTGTCTTGGCCACCCGGTCCAGAAATTGACGAGATTTTTTGATATAACCCTCGTCCTTCCCGTTCCTCTCCATAAATAACAACATGGCCTGAGCAGCGTTAAGGTTTATAGTCTTATTGTTGGGCAGACCGTCTGCGGCCTGCTCGAGGAAGGAAATGGCCTCTTCCATCTTGCCCTCTTTGACCAGATAGACACCCTTATTGTTGATGTCGATAATCTCCTTCTTGGTCTGCTCGATAATGTTCTTGCCCTCATCCTTAAGGCTGCTATTTTCCAATACCGCTTCAACCTCTTCCAGAAAGCGTTCGTCTTCGTGGTGGTCTCGCACCAGGTCCTGAACCAATCCCTTGCCATGTTCTTCATCACCCACGGCAAAGTTGACCTTGGCCATATCCATGGTCACCGAGGCCGAAACTTCGCCCTTGTTTTCCTCATAGAGTTGATTCGCCTTACCGATAGCTTCTTTGGCCTTGTCCTCTTCATGCCTCTGGGTATAGATCACGCCTTCCATCACTGATGCCTGTAGGTCGGCATCGGTATTGCCCTTAAATTCCTTGCGGGTAGCTTGGGCCACTTCCAGGGCCTCATCGGTGTTGTCCTGCTCCACCAGAACCTTGGCCAGACCGGTAAACTGTTCCGGGTCCTTGAGACAGGAATGTTTACCCAGCTGTATGGCCTTTTTATAGGATTTCTTGGCAGTATCCAGATCGTGGTTTTCATGGGCCAACTCTCCCAGCTCCTGCATTCGCTTGATGGCATTGGGAGATAACTCCACGGCCTTGGCCAACACCTCTTGGGCCGCCTCAGGCTGATTCAGCTTGACCAGCACCTTGGCCAACCAATCATAGGCCTCAATATTGGTCTTATTTTGTTTTATCAAGTCTTCGAAGGTCTTTTTGGCATCCTCAAAACGATTCTCATGATAAAAGGACTGGCCCAACCCCATACGGGCCCAAGGCAGCTCCCGGACTTCCAACACCTGCTGGTAGGTCTTCGCCGCCAACTCAAAATCACCCGCCTTGAGGCACAATCCACTTTTAACCTTAAGCAGCTCCATGATATTTTTAGGCTTGCCTGCTAAATGACTATCACAAATAGCGATGGCCTTAGCGTACTCTTTGTTATGCACCGCCCGATCCAGCCCCACCATATGGGTCTTGTGGGCTAACAAGCGTTTTAGACGGGTCTGTAAGACCTCTTTGGTAAAAGGCTTGGTCAGATAGTCATCGGGTTTATATTCCACCGCACCCATGACCATAGCCATGGTATTTTCTGCGGTAATCATCATGAAGATGACGTGATAAGGCAACAACTCGCGGTGTTTGGCTTCTTCTAATACCTGCTGTCCATCTTTGCGATTGAGACCCAGGTTATAATCACACAAGACAACATCGTAAGCATTCTCTTCCATCTTTTCGATGGCCTTCTCCCCGGAATCCACATCGTCGCAGTTTTCTATCCCAAAAGAACGCAACATCCGCCGCAGGGAACTGCGCATCTCAGGAAAATCATCAATAATAAGGACCCTTTTGTCCTTGAATACTACTTCCATCACGACGCCTCAGCATTAAATAATGTTTGTTGTGTTCCGCTCACTGCAACGGACTTTTGTATATTAAATATGCGACTGAATTTACATCTACAAATTCTGCAAGCTTAAATACTCAGCCCCACTCAACACCAGCCGCAGTGTTTACGAAGGAATAGATTCAGCCCCCCTGTCTATCAATGCAGCCGGTATTGAGACGACTGAGGGGGCCGGTGTAATGTGCTGATTAACTGAGCCTCACTGGTGGACAACTTGCAGGTGGTGGATATCTCCTGAACGCTGGCACCCCGCTCGGCCAAACGGATCGCAGTCCGATAGGGCGCACTGGCAGGCTGCGACAGATCAAACTGATCCTGACGCTCTGCCAATAATCGAAACTGGGTCTCCAACTGCACCATGCGCCGCCCCAGTCCCCCTACCAACCCTTGGGCAATGTTTTGTCGCTTATGGGTAGTTGCTTGCCGACTTCGCGCCACATGGCCCGCACGCCTGGCTCGCATCAAGATCGTGGCGTTGCTGGCGCGGCGATCCTCAAACCGCCTGGGCCTGACCTTAAAAAACAACATCAATGACAGCAACATCACACTTAACAGCAGCGCACCCCCACTAATTATTGTCAGCCAATTCGTATCCATTTTCTTATCCTGTCTTTTTGACCTTAAACATATTCGTCAATATGAGGCTTACCGTTCTCGTCCTTATCATCGGTCGATGGCGGTTTGGGTTTGGCCTTGTCCTGCTGTCGACGTTTTTTTCTGGCCCCGTCTTCTGGTGGTCGACTGGGCCAAATCGGATGGAGCGGTTTGATGTCGTTGATCTCGGCCATGGCAAACCCTTTAGATATCAGCAACCTCCTGCCATTCGTTATCCGACAAAAGCTTGCTGACGTCTACCAAAATAAGTAAATCATTCTCACGACTGAACACACCCTCAATGTATCTTGATGATTTATCATTACCTACATTAGGTGCAATCTCAATCTCGGATGCACTCAGCTCAACCACCTCAGCCACATTATCCACCAGGATACCGATAACATGTTGCTGGGCCTCAATAATCACGATACGAGTAGCATCGTCTGCCTCCTTGTCGTCGAGGCCAAAACGTTTGCGGATATCCAGCACGGTCACTACATTGCCGCGCAGATTAATAATACCCAACACATAGGTGGGTGAACCGGGTACTGGCGCGATCTCTGGCACACGCACCACTTCTTGTACCTGCATTACCCTGATCCCATAGGCTTCATCGCCCAATTTGAAGGTCACCCACTGGGAGATGTTCGAATCACTGATATTTTTCACATTTTGACCCATTGATCCTTCCTATAGTGAGCCCGAAAATACACCTGGTTTGGCGTGACTGTGCAAAACACCAAGGGGGCACAGCACCACAGTCGTGACAAAGCCCTCAAAATAGCACCTTGAACAACCACCGCCTTGAGCAATCAATTGATGAATCTGCATGAATTATGCCAACACCTGCACCGAATCCGATTCCAGCATTTTGGCAAATTCTTCCACATCCAATACCCCGCACATTTGCGTGACGGCAGTACCCGCCAACCAAGGCCGACTGGTGGCGGCAGTACGCCAGCGAATGTCATCACCACTCATTTCCACTACCGAGACCACCTGATCACAGACCAATCCCCAGCGACACTGGTCGATGATGATCAGGTGCCTGTTGGAAGATTTGCTCTGCCCACTTCGGTACTGACTCGGCACCACGATTTGTTCGGTATCAACGATCCTGACGTTGCTGCCGCGGTGAGTCATTAGCCCCAAGTACCACGGTGGACTATTCGGCATGGTGGTAACCGCACCTTCCCAATCCAGGATGCCGTGCAGAGCTCGCATCGGGGCGCCCAGAGTCAGATGGCCAATGGTAAACAATAGACATTGGAAGGGCTGTTGCGCCCACTGGGGTACACCGCTTTCAACGCTTGATGGCGGCGCGATGTTGGCATGCCCCTCCGGCTCTACGGTTTCGACCTCGACCACCGGTTCGGTCAACAACGAATCAAAATAGGCCGATAGAGCGATCTGTTGATCTACTAAAGGTGCAGTTTGTTTGGATTGCAGGCTGCTCATTGTATGTTACGCCATCTTCTGGACTGGTAGTGTGCCCACCAACAAGGTCTCATCTAACAACAGGCGATAGGCAGCAACACCTGGGGAATGGGGATTGATCAAGGGCAGGGGCATGCCGGTACGGCTGGCGTCCCGAAATTGACCGTCTACTGGAATTTCGGCCTGCCATAACTCACCGTTGTAGCGCTGTTTGAGTGTTTGTAAACTTTCCAGGCAAGACCAAGTTTCGGCATCAAACATGGTGGGGATGATTGTACAAGGTACCTGAGCATGGCGGGCTCGCATGATCATGGATAAGGTGCGCATCATGCGCTCCAAACCCTTGAGGGCAAGAAAGTCAGTCTGCACCGGGATGAGCAAGCGCTCACAGGCGGCCAAAGCGTTAACCATGAGCACCCCCAATACCGGTGGGCAATCCATGATGGCAAAATCATAACGCCCCGACAGGGACCCCAGGGCACGCTGCAAAACCAGACCCATGCCCTGCATCACCCCCAGTTGTCGGTCTAAAGTGGCCAGTGCCGGCGCCGCAGGCAACATGTCCAACCGCTCTATATTAGTTTGCAACAAAACATCTTCAGGTTGTGCGGTCGATTCTCGACTGGCCATATCAAACAGGGTATAGATGCTCTTTTCTACCGCATCAGGATCAAACCCCAGGTAGCTGGTGAGGGATCCGTGGGGATCCAGATCCAATACCAACACACGATACCCCCGTTGAACCAGCAGGCCTGCCAAGGTCACGGTGGTGGTGGTCTTGCCCACCCCACCTTTTTGATTCGCTACTGCCCAAATATTCACAAGGATACTCCTGCAAAAGGGCACTGCTGCCCCGTTAGCTTCACATCGTCATGCCGGATACCGGGCCAAGCCCGGCACATGCTTTGTTGTTCCGGCATCCAGGAAATCGTTGAAATCTCTGGATTCCGGCCTCCGCCGGAATGACAGGAGCGGTTGTCTTTAATGCACACTGCTCTTTACCCCCTGGGTCAGAGCCGTTGCGACTTGATCCAGAGACAGGACCTGATCAACGATCCCGGCCTCTTGCACCGCACGGGGCATACCGTAGACCACACAACTGGCCTCATCCTGAGCCCAAACCGAGGCACCATTGCCCTTGAGCAGCTTCGCACCATCACAACCGTCTGCACCCATACCGGTGAGTATAACCACCAATACCTGGCCGGCCAGGGCCTTGGCAACAGACCTCAAACTCACGTCGACACAGGGCTTGTAATACTCACCCTCTTCGCTATCACGTATACGCACCACCAACTTGCCATTAACTTGTTGCACAGTGAGTTGACGGCCACCGGGGGCGAGTAGAGCAGTACCGGCCTTAAGTTCATCACCCTCACTGGCCTCATGCACACTGATGTTACAAGTTTGATCGAGGCGCTCGGCAAAGGCCTGGGTAAACCCGGAGGGCATGTGTTGCACCATCACGATAGGCACGGGAAATTTCTCGGGGAGTTCCGACAAAATAGTGCGTAGGGCCACCGGACCCCCCGTAGAGGTGCCAATCACCACCAGCTTGCACTGGGCCACAGCAGACCTCCGAACCGGTGGGGGCGGTATATTGACCTGGGGAGCCATCACTGCCGCACTCGCCATCGCCGCACTCGCCACCGCCGCAACCGGGGCCACCGCAACCGAAGGAGTGGCCATATAGCGTAATTTAGGTTGTTTGGCCAAGGCCAACACCCGGTCGATAATCTCTTTGGCTGCCTGCTCCCGGTCGGTAGCGATAAGCTCGAGGTTCTTGGGCATAAAATCTGCGGCACCGGCATCCAACGCATCCAAGGTCGCCTTGGCACCTTCGTGGGTGAGAGATGAAAACATCATGATGGAGGTGGGACAACGCGCCATGATTTGACGCACTGCACCGATCCCATCGAGCACCGGCATCTCCACATCCATCGTCACCACATCGGGCCGCAACTCAGCGGCCAGGGTCACGGCCTCTTGTCCGTCTTCGGCGGCACCGATAATCTCAATCTCCGAACTCATGGACAACATCTGGGTCAAGCGGCGGCGATAAAACCCTGAGTCATCTACAATCAATACACGGCACGTCATCAGGCTACCTCTCCTATGCGATTGGCATAAGCTCTAATTAAACTGGGAAAATCGAGAATCAACGCAATCTGTCCACTACCGGTTATGGTGGCACCTGCCAAACCTGGCATGCCTTGCAACAACGCACCCAGAGGCTTGATCACCACTTCCTCTTGTCCCAATAGGCGATCAACCATCAGGCCCACCCTTTGCGCACCGACCCCCACCATCACTACGTGGCCACCTTCGATCTTGGCATATCGATCCTGACCATTAAGCAGCCACCGACGCAGCGAGAACAGGGGCACAGGTTTGCCCCTCACCATCACTACTTGTTGACCATCAATGAGCTTGGTGTCCTTGGGCTCATAATCAATGATCTCAAAAATACTTAACAAAGGTAGGGCATAGATACGTTTACCCAACATCACCATAAGGGTAGGCATGATAGCCAAAGTCAGCGGCACCTTGATGTAAAAACGTGTGCCTTTGTCTTTCTCGGTCTCGATCTCTATGGCCCCATTGAGTTTGGCGATACTGGTTTTGACCACATCCATACCGACACCGCGGCCGGAGACATTGGAGACATTCTGCTTGGTGCTGAACCCCGGTAAAAATATGAGATCAAGACACTCTTGGTCGGTGTAGCGCTCGACCTCATTGATATCTACCAGCCCCTTCTCCACCGCCTTGTTGCGTAACACTTTAATATCGATGCCGGCACCATCATCGGCCACCGTTAAACGGATATGGTCACCTTCTTGCTCGGCAGTCAACATCACCGTAGCCTGAGCGGGTTTACGCTTAGCGACTCGCTCTTCAGCAGATTCAATTCCGTGATCAACGGCGTTACGAACCAGGTGGATAAGTGGGTCGGCCAGGGCTTCCACTAGATTTTTATCCAGATCCGTTTCCTCGCCCTGCATCTCCAGAGCTACATCCTTACCAAGACTGCGAGAAAGGTCTCTCACCAGACGTGGGAAACGAGCGAACACCTTTTTAATGGGCTGCATGCGGGTCTTCATCACTGCCAATTGCAGGTCCGATGTCACCACATCCAAATTTCCCACCGCAGTAACAAAGGCTTCATCAGTTTGAGTCTCACGCAATTTGGCAAAACGATTGCGCACCAACACCAACTCACCCACCATGTTCATGATGTCATCCAGGCGTTTAGTATCCACCCGCACCGAATTCTCGATCTTAACTCCACCGCCAGCTGCTTTTGCCCCACCGCCAGCAGCATTAGGCCGAGGGGGTGCAGGAGGTTTATTGCCAGCCCCACCGCCAGCTGCAGCTTGGGGTGCAGAGGGTGTCGCGGTCTTGGCGGTGGATACGGCAGCCCGGGCTTGGCCGGCATGTTTGCCCTTACCGTGGAGATCGTCCAATAAACTTTCAAACTCATCGTCGCTAATCTCGCCTGAATTGAGCTTGGCCTCTACTGGAGCCGCAGACGCCGGTTCCGGTGCCTGTACCGCCGCAGTATCAGCGGCAGATACTTGAGACGCGCCAGGTTGTTTGCCCTTGCCATGAAGGTCGTCTAACAGACGTTCAAACTCGTCGTCATTGATATCGTCCGAAACCGCTGGTGTCTTGGCTACCGCAACAGCAGGTGCCTGGGGTGTGCCGGGTTGCTTAGCCTTGCCATGGAGATCATCCAAAAGCTTTTCGAACTCATCATCGCTGATCTCATCTGAATCGGGTTTGGCCGCCGCCGGGGCTGTGGATGCCGGTTTGGCCGTTGTTGCCGAGGGTTGGGGCTGACCCATCTGTTTGCCCTTACCATGAAGCTCGTCCAAAAGACTTTCAAATTCGTCATCGCTGATCTCATCTGAATCAGATTTGGCCGTTGCGGGTGCCGCCGGGGTCCGTGGGGGCTTCGTTGCATCCATGGCATCAAGCAGGTGGGCATAGTCCTCACCGCTCATATCCGGTCCCGGGGTAACCACCGAGACATCATCGGGGACAGCACCCTGCTGAGAGGCTTCCAATAACTGATCAAAGGCTTGGTCCGCGGCATCGACTTCGGGCCCGGGGGTCTCCACCGTTACCTCAGTGACCACCTCAGCGGCAACCACCTCGGGCTGGGAAGGGGTCTCCACGACCGCAGGCTGTACTGTATCGGCTACATCGGCCACGGGGTCTTGGCCACCACTGTCCGCCACCGCAAATTGGGCCAGGCGATCAATCAACGCCGGGTCCGCAGGCTCTGGTGCGTTGCCTGTCTGCACCTGTTCCATCATATAGGTGACACTGTCCACCGAACTCAGAACCACATCCATGAGTTCGGCATCAATACGACGCTCACCTTGGCGCAACACACTAAAGACTTCCTCTGCACCGTGGCACAAATCCACCAGGGCGGGAATATTGAGAAATCCTGCGCCACCTTTAATGTTATGAAATCCGCGGAATACCTTATTGAGCAGGTCCTCATTCTCCGGGTCCTGCTCCAGATCCACCAAAGAGCTATTCAAAACCTCCAGCGCCTCTTCGGCCTCAACAAGGAAGTCTTGCAGGATCTCTTCATCGACTTCTAAGGACATACGCTACCCCCACTTCCATTGTGCTGAACCCTCACCCTGGTACGCAATGCAATCACGACTAAAACCCCAAACTCGAAAGCAGATCATCCACATCGCTCTGGTCAGACACCGCATTTACTGCGTGATCTTTTCCAGGCACGGGTCCGGCAAGATGTTCGCCATCACTCAGCTTAGCGTCTCTTTCTTTCTTGGCCTGCTCGGAATCACCTTGACGGGGACCACCAGACCGGATCATCCCCACCAGAGAATCTTCAATCTCTTTGACAAGGGTAATAATTTGTTTAATGACCTGACCGGTCAGGTCCTGATAATCCTGGGCCACCAGAACCTCAGATAAATATTCATGCAGCGATGTGGCATGACTATGGGTGGTACCTAAAAACTCACCGATCTCTGCACTAAAAGTTTTAAACTCCTCCACGTCCATCTCTCGATTGCAAAACTGCTGCCATCTCTTTGTCAACTCATCAGATCGTTGCTTGAGCTGATTAGACAAAGGCAAACCTTCTTCCACCGCATTCAATGTCCGGTGCGCCGCCCTGTCGGTCATGGTGATAACATAGTCCAAACGTTCCTGGGCATTGGGCATCTCTTCCTGCGCTATAGCCACAATCCGCTCATCCAACTGAATGTTATGCAACGCCTCATGCAGGTTACGCGTCAACTCGCCGAGCTTCTGAAACATGTCGCCATCACGCCGAGCAGTCAGTTTATTGAGAATACCGTTGGCCTCATCCTTGTTTCCCTCCTCTATACGCGCAACCAACTCACGCGCAAAAATGAGAGCCTCATCCTCTGTGGGGCCATCATAGGTGTCGGCTTGTTCTGCTTCGTTGGCCATATCCTCTCCTAGGCTTGCGCCTCTTGTGGATCTTCCGACTCCAAACGCTGAAATATTTTTTCCATCTTTTCCCGCAGTGTTACCGCAGTAAAGGGCTTAACGATATAGCCATTGACCCCGGCCTCAGCAGCGACCACGATGTTTTCGCGCTTGCGCTCCGCAGTCACCATCAACACAGGTAGATGACAAATTTCTGGATCTGCTCGCACCGCCTTGAGCAAGTCAATCCCGGCCATGCCAGGCATATTCCAATCGGTGATGAGGAAATCGAAACTCGTCTTTTTGAGTATCGGCAACGCCGTCATACCGTCATCTGCCTCAGTCGTGTTATGAAAACCCAACTCACGCAACAGATTTTTGATGATCCGCCGCATGGTAGAAAAATCATCTACGACCAGAATTTTCATTTCTTTATCCATGGTTTGCTCCATAATCTCTCAAGCCGTATATTTCAAAATACCCAAACATTAAGCCTATACCGCTAACCACGTACTCATACGTGATTGCAAACGCAACACCGCCTGACTATGAATCTGACTCACACGAGATTCACTCACGCCCAGTACTTCACCAATTTCCCTTAAATTCAACTCTTCATCGTAATACAGGGACAGTACCAGTTGTTCGCGTTCCGGAAGGCAGCCGATGGCCTTGGCCAGGCTGCGTTTGAAATCATGCTTTTGCAAATTCTCCAGCGGACTCGGTCCACCTTCCTGAACCAGATCACCTTCACCAATGTCATCGATACTGAACAGGTTGTGGCCACGGGCCTGTTGCAACAAGCGGTGATAGTCGCTGATGGGTACACCCAATTCCTCGGCCACTTCATAGTCATGGGCATCTCTACCCAAACGGTTCTCCACTTTTCGCATGGCATCGGAAACCTGCCTGGCCTTGCGAAAGACCGAGCGGGGCGCCCAATTATTGCGTCGAATCTCGTCCAGCATGGCACCGCGTATGCGGATGCCGGCATAGGTTTCGAAACTGGCGCCATGATTGGCGTCATAATTACGTGCGGCCTCTAACAATCCGATCAGGCCTGCCTGAATAAGGTCATCGGCCTGCACACTGGAAGGTAATCGACCCAACAGGTGACCGGCAATACGCTTGACCAGGGGGGCATGACGTACGACTAAATCATCCGGTGATCCGGATGGGGTCTGAGCGTAGGAGGCCAACACGCTCACTGCACCTCCCGCAATGGCCTGTCAGCACTTTGAATGAGGCGTTCTACAAAAAACTCCAACTGACCGTTGGCCTGGGCTGGCATGGGCCAACGGTCTATCTGTTGTGCCAAACGCTTTAAGGTGCGCGCCGCCTGACTGGAGGGATAGGCCTCCACTACCGCCTGCTGTTTTTGGACAGATCTGTAGACGCTCTCATCAAGGGGAACCGCGCCCACATAGTCTAAAGACACATCTAAAAACCGATCGGTAACGCGTGACATCTTGCCAAACAATTCACGCCCCTGCTGCATACCACGCGCCATATTGGCGAGCATGTGAAATCGACACAGCCCATGCTCCCGACTCAACACCTTGATCACGGCATAGGCATCGGTAATCGAGGCCGGTTCATCACACACCACAAGCAACACATCATGGGCGGCCCGGCTGAAGCTGATCACGCTGTCGGAGATTCCCGCTGGGGTATCGACAATAAGCACATCGACGGGCAGACCCAGATCGCTAAACGCACGCACCAAGCCAGCGTGTTCAGCAGGGCTGAGATTGGCCATGCTGGCCACCCCTGAAGAGGCCGGCACAACATTGATCCCCGCCGGACCTTCCACCAATATTTCTTCCAGAGTCCGTTCACCGCTGATCACATGGGACAGGTTGTATCGAGGCTGCAGGCCCAGCATCACATCGATGTTGGCCAAGCCCAAGTCTGCATCCATGAGCATGACCTGTTTACCATTGAGGGCCATCCCCACGGCAAGATTCACTGAGATACTGGTTTTACCCACACCGCCCTTACCGCTGGCAACGGCGATCACACGCACCGGTTGCGGGTTGAGCATCCGTCGTAGGCCCGCTGCTTGGTCAGTTCCCATCTCAGGCACGAGCATTTTGCCAGCGATCTCCAAACGCCATGGACAAAGACACCGCATCGGTGACCTGTGCTTCCTTTGTCTGGTCCGATGACAGCATGTCGGCAAACTCCAGAGGATTACCCTGGCCATCGTTGCGGCGCTGGCGACGGGTTGTCTGGTGAGTCAACACCACACTGCGACTCACCAAACCATGGGGTCTGGCCGGGTGTAGATCCTCCGGCACTGCCTGGCCATCGCTAAAATAGGCCACCGGTAGTTTATGCTGGATGATCGTACTCAGTGCCGCACCTAAACTGGTGGCCTCATCAACCTTGCTGAGGATACAACCACAAAGTCCCGAGCCGCTAAAGACATTAACAATTTCGTCCATGGCCGGTAACTGGGCATTAGCGGCCAAAACCAAATAACTCTTGATGGCGGGCCCACCACTTTCGATCATCTTGAACTGGGACACCAGCCGCACATCGCGTTGGCTCATCCCCGCAGTATCAATAAGCACCAGGCGTTTACCCTTTAGGCTACGCAGTGCCGCACGCAATTCTTCGGCGCTGGCGACGCGGCGCAAGGGCACATCCATCACCTTGGCATAGGTACGAATCTGCTCATGGGCACCGATGCGATAATTATCGGTGGTGATCAAGGCCACCTGCCGGGCACCGTGACGCAGGGCAAACCGGGCTGCAATCTTGGCAACGGTGGTGGTCTTGCCTACACCGGTAGAGCCCACCACCGCGATCACACCACCTTGATCCAGTATGTCGTCACCGGTCACCGGTATCTGATGGGCGAGAATCCCCAGGGCCAAACGTCGTGCCTGGGGGTAGCTCAATCCATCGGGGATCTGTTGTGTCACCCCCAGACAGAGGCGTGACGAGAAACCCGACTCCAGCAACAACCGTAATAAGCGGGTACGTTGGGGCTTCTGGCGCACCATCTCACCCCAGGCCAGGCCCGATAACTGATGCTCCAACAAACCACGCACCGCCTGAAGTTCACCCCGCATCTGCACCAGGGTCGGCTCCTGTGACCACATAATTTTGGGGGGGTCCACAGGCTTGGGTGGGCGCTCGGATGGAGACCGAGCCGATGGATTGTGTTGACGTTTGGGTCGTCCAGACCGAGCCAGGGTCGCGGCCGGAGTCGGGTGTGGTGTTTTTTTCTGATCCCGAACCCGATCCTGGGCCGATATCGGCGCCGACATCACCGCCGATGGGGCTGAAGCCGTTAAATCATTTAACAGGTTTTCATCAAATTCCACTGCAGCGACAATCTCGACCCCACCTTGCACCGTGCGATTAGACAGGATAACCGCATCGGGTCCCTGCTCTGCACGTACCTGACGCATGGCATCGCGTATATCAGCCGCAAAGAATCGTTTTATCTTCATACCAAGTTATCCAATTTTCAGGCATCCGAGTCTTCATCTGCCACTGTGTTATTCGATTACGCCCTATGCAGGCCTTCATCGCTGAATAACCCTCACGCAATAACCGCTCAACGCTCAGCCTTCAGCTTTAAGTCCATCCCGGGAGAGTTCAATCCAAGAAACCTACTGCCCCACCGTCGCCACAATCTTGATTTGCTTGTTATCGGGCACTTCGTTAAACGACAACACATGCATCCCGCTAATGATCTGTCCCACGAATCGAGCCAATACCGGCCGCAGCGATGCGGCCACCAAAAGCACCGCCGGTTGCCCCGTGGCCTCCTGCCGTTGGGCACTTTCACGCAAAGACTTGTGCAGACGGTCGGCCAAGCCGGGTTCAAATCCGGGGCTACCCTCATCCGCTGCCTGTAGAGCCTGCTGCAATATTTGTTCCAGTGCCGGGTCAAGGGTAATGACCGGCAGCTCAGCTGCGGTACCAATGATGTCCTGGACAATGGCCCGGGCCAGACGGATACGTACCGCCGCAGTGAGAATGGCGGGATCTTGACTTGTGGCTGATTGGGCCGCCAAGGTTTCGGCAATACTACGGATATCGCGGATCGGCACACCTTCTTCCAGCAGGTTCTGAAGCACCTTGAGGGCCAAGCCTGGGGGTAGTGTCTTGAGGTCTTCTACCAACTTGGGCGCAGTCTTGGCCAGATTGTCGAGGAGTTGCTGGACCTCTTCACGACCGAGTAATTCATAGGCATGCTTTTGCAGCAGTTGGCTGAGGTGGGTGGCGACCACCGTACCACTGTCGACCACGGTATAGCCCAAGGTTTGGGCCTGGTCCCGTTGCCCGGCCTCAATCCACACCGCCTCCAAGCCAAAGGCCGGATCTTTGCCGGGAATACCGGTAACGGTGCCAAACACCTTGCCGGGATTGATGGCCAGCTCCCGCTCCGAATACACCTCGGCCTCGCCGGCAATCACCCCCGCCAGGGTAATGCGGTAGTTGTTGGCACCGAGTTCCAGGTTGTCGCGAATGTGTACCGGTGGAATCAGAAACCCGAGTTCCTGGGACAATTTTTTTCGCACACCCTTGATCCTTGCCATGAGTTGGCCACCCTGATTGACATCCACCAAAGGAATAAGCCGATAACCCACTTCCAGGCCGATCATATCCAGGGGGGCAACATCATCCCAACCCAACTCGGCCGGTGCTGCGGCCTCTTTTTTTACCACTGGCGCAGCAGCATCCTGGGCAAGCTGCTGACGGGAATGGACCATATAGGCGGCCCCACCGGTAACCGCCGCCAGGGTGAGAAAGGCCACATTGGGCATACCGGGAATGATTCCGATCATGCCGATCACCCCGGCAGTCACTGCCAGGGCCTGCGGATTGGCAAACATCTGACTGATAATCTGACCCCCCATGTCCTGGGCCGCAGACACTCGGGTCACCATGATGGCAGCACTACTGGACAACACCAGGGCCGGAATCTGGGCCACCAGGCCATCACCAATAGTCAACAGAGCATAGGTCCGAGTCGCATCCGCGAACGACAGCTGATGCTGAAACACACCGATAAACAAGCCGCCAATAAGGTTGATGAACAGGATCAAGATACCGGCCACCGCATCACCGCGGACAAACTTGCTGGCACCGTCCATGGCACCATAAAAGTCCGCCTCATCAGTGATCTCGGTACGCCGTTGCCGGGCCTGCTCCTGGTCAATCAGGCCCGCATTGAGATCGGCATCGACGGCCATTTGCTTGCCGGGCATGGCATCCAGGGTAAACCGTGCACTGACCTCGGAGATACGCCCGGCACCCTTGGTGACGACCACAAAGTTGATGAGGACCAATATAAAAAACACCACCAAACCCACGGTGTAGTTTCCCCCGACCACAAAATCGCCAAAGGCCCGAATGACCTGGCCCGCAGCGTCGGTGCCGGTGTGACCCTCCAGCAGCACCACCCGGGTGGAGGCTACATTGAGGGCAAGCCGTAACAGGGTAGTCACCAGCAACACGGTGGGGAAGACCGAAAAATCCAGCGGTCGTGATGAGTAGACCACCACCAACAGCACAATCAGGGCCAGGGAAATATTAAAGCTAAACAAGATATCCAACAGGATGGGCGGCAAAGGCAGCACCATCATGGATAACATCATGACCAGCAAAATAGGTGCCCCCAGGCCACTACGGGCCAGGGTCTGGAAGCTCAGGCTTGCGCTAGCTGCCGCCATTTTTATCTCTCCACATGGCGGAATCGCGCACTAATAAAAAACAGAAATTGAATCATTATTGTCCTAATGCGGTATGGCTTCATCGCCGAAACTCATCGGGTATGGGTAGATCAGAGGGTTCAGTCGGCGGCGAACTGTACTCTGTCCGGGCACGCTTGAGTTCAAATACGTAGGCCAATACCTGGGCCACGGCAAGATACAGGCCAGCCGGTATTTCACCCCCCAGCTCTACATTAAAAAACAGGGCGCGGGCCAGAGGCGGTGCCGACATCATGGGCACATCATGGGCCGTGGCCACCTCCCGGATATGGGCAGCAATCAGGTCGCGGCCCTTGGCCACCACCACCGGCGCACCCCCCTTTGAGGTGTCATAGCGAAGTGCGATGGCAAAACGCACCGGATTGGTCACAATGACATCGGCCTGGGGGACCTCTTCCATCATGCGCCGTTGGGCGAGCTCACGTTGCAACTGGCGAATACGGCTCTTGACCTCCGGACGACCCTCGGTTTCCTTGAACTCGTCCTTGACCTCTTGCCGGGTCATTTTTAATTCCTTGGCGTGGTTCCAAATCTGAAAGGGCACATCCACCACCGTAATGACAATCAGCGACATGCTGATCACTAAAAACGACCACCCCAGTACATGACCGCTATGGGCCAGGGCCGGGGTGATGGGCTCACGACCCAGATTGAGTAGCACATCAACCAGGCCCAACATGAGGAGGACCGCCACTGTACCCACCACTGCAAACTTGGCCAGTGCCTTGACCAACTCCATCAGACCACGGGCAGAAAAGAGCTTGCCCATACCCTTGACGGGATCAAGCTTCTCCCACTTGAAGCCAAAGGCCTTGGCACTAAACACCCACCCCCCCAGGGCCAGGGGGGCCAGCATTGCGGCCAGGGTGACCAGCACCAACAGCGGCACAAAGGTACCCAGGGCATCAAAAGTCGCATCTGACAACGCCGTACTGCCGGCCGAGACATCAAACAACTGGGAGCGGTCCACTTGCAGGGCATGGGTGACCATGTCCGCCAAACCGTCAATAATGCCCCCGCCCAATACAAACAAAGATCCAGCACCCGCCATCATCACCGCCAGGGTGGCCAATTCCCGCGAGCGAGCGACCTGGCCCTTTTCCCGGGACTCACGCAGACGTTTGGGTGTCGCCTGTTCGGTACGTTCCTGGCCCTGGTCGGCAGCCATGAGCTAAGCACCCGCCGCCAACATGCGGCCTATCATGGCGAAGTTTTCCCCGACCAGGGCCACCAGACGCGGTGCCACATTGGGCAACATGACCAACATAATCACGAACCCCAGGGTCAGGCTGATGGGGAAGCCCACTGCAAAAATATTGAGCTGGGGTGCGGCGCGCATCATGACACCGAAGGCAATGTTCACCAGCATCAAGGTGGTAATAGCGGGCAGGGCCATCAATATGGCACCTACAAACATGTCGCTAATCCACGACACCAAGGTCCACAGACCCGCCGGCCCCAGACCCTGAACCCCTACCGGTATGGTCTCGAAACTACCCGCCAACACACTAATGAGTACCAGATGGCCATCCATGGTCAAAAAAATGAGCGTGGCCACCAAGACATAAAATTGACTGACCATGGGAACCTGAACACCTCGTTGTGGGTCCACCATGGCGGCAAAACCCAGGCCCATCTGCATGGCAAAGATCTGGCCACCGAGGACAAATGCCCCAAATATCAACAACACCGCAAACCCCATGGCCAGACCAATCAGCACTTGTTGCGCGGTTACCAACATGCCCTGCACACTGACAGGATCGATGGCCGGTGGCGGTGGTAACAAGGGTGCAATAACAATGGTCAGCATCACCGCCAAACCCAGACGAAGTCTGGCCGGTACCGTACGCGCACCAAATATCGGTGCCACCGCAATGGTGGCGCCGATACGAAAAAATGGCCACAAATAATGATTAAGAAGCTGCAGGAGTTCGGTGCTGCTGAACTTCATGACACCCACCTATCAGGACATATCGTAAAATATCTCTGCAGGAACGAACTCCTGTTCGCTCTTGCAGTTGATACCGTTGCCGTGGCGCTCATCCCGGCGGATGCGTCCCGTTTTGTGAGGCCTGACATCATGCTCCCAGGGCGTATCGTGTCGACGTCAGCCGATAAACGTGGGGATGCTTTCAATCAACTGGCGGGTATAGGTCGCCACCAGTTGCAGCATGTATGGCCCCGCCAGCATCAAGGTCGCCAGGGTTACCAGCAACTTGGGGATAAAACTTAAGGTCTGCTCGTTAATCTGGGTGGCAGCCTGGAACATGCTGACGAGCAGACCCACGGCCAGGGCGGGCAACAACATCATGGAAATCAACAACACCAGCAACTCCAGGGTCTGTTGAAATATACTGATGACGGTATCCTGGGTCATAGTGATACCTATATATAGAAACTGGATGCCAGAGTGCCGATGACCAAGGCCCAGCCATCAACCACTACAAACAACATAATTTTAAAAGGTAACGAGATCAGCATGGGGGACAACATCAACATGCCCATGGCCATCAACACACTGGCCACGACCAAATCGATAACCAAAAATGGCACGAACAGCAAAAATCCCATTTGAAAGGCGGTCTTGAGTTCACTGGTCACAAAGGCCGGTGCCAGCACAGAAAAACTGACCGTCTTGGGATCAACCGTTCCCTCTTCCTTTCCAGCCAAACGTGCAAATAATGACAAGTCTGAATCCCGGGTTTGGTTGGTCATAAATTCACGAAACGGTTTGCCGGCCCGTTCCAGTGCCTCCTTGGTTTCTATCTTTTCACTCATATAGGGCTGCACAGCATCGGTGTTAATCTTGTCGAACACCGGGGCCATGATGAATAGGGTCAGAAACAGGGTGATACCGATGAGGATCTGGTTAGACGGTGTCGTGGTCATGCCCAAGGCCTGTCTCAAAATGGCCAGCACAATGATGATACGGGCGAAAGATGTCATCATCATCAACGCCGCAGGCAACAAGGTCAGCGCCGTCATGATGGCCAGAATTTGAATACTTACGGAAAAACCTTGCCCGCCTACAGGACTGCTAATAGTCAGCAATGGGGGCAAATTCTGGGCGTGGGCCACAATGCCGGGTACCAGCATTGCCACCGTTAGTAATATCTGAATAAGCCGCTGGCGATGAAAGCTCATGATGAAGGCCCCGAGGATTGAGCAGAGGATCTGGATACACCGCCAGCAGGTGAGATCCCAAAGCGGCTCATCACGCTTGAGAACTTGTTTACAAGTGGTGCCTGCATCCCAGTCCCAGCAGTGCCCACGGCCAGATCTTCCAGGCCCTCTTCCAATACATACAAGGTCTGGATACGCCCTGGGGCCACCCCCAGCAACAGGTGTCGGCTCCCCACGCGCATCAACACCACCCGTTCACGGGCACCCAGAGACAGGCCGGCTTCAATGTGCAGGACACTTTGGGTGCCGGATTGAAACCGTGACAGACGCCGAAACAGCCAGGCACACAAACCAATGGTGGCCAATACCGCCAACAGGCCCAGACTCAGTTGCAACAATCCGGTCACCGGTGGCGCAACCACAGTTTCCAATGCCCACAAAGGACCCGGCAAGGCTAAGGCCGGCAGGCCAAACCCAGGCACAACCTTGCCCAAAAATACGCCCGCAGAATTTGAATCAGACATCAAGATCAGCACTCTCTATTTCAGTTTCTTGAGGCGATCAGCCGGGCTGATCACATCGGTCAGGCGGATGCCAAACTTCTCATTCACCACCACCACCTCACCATGGGCAATGAGGGTACCGTTGACCAGCACATCCATGGGCTCACCCGCCAAACGGTCTAACTCGACGACCGAACCTTGATTGAGTTGCAGCAGGTTGCGAATATTCATATTGGTGCGACCGATCTCCATGGACACGGTAACCGGTATCTCAAGGATCATTTCCATATTTCCACCACCGATGGTGGCACCACTGGATTGATCCTGTAGATTCTCCATGGGTGCAGGCTGCGCCGCACCGGCACCGGCCTGTTCCTTCATGGCGGAGTCCCAATTGGTGCCATCACTCGCTGTCGTTTTGTCGGTCTCGCTCATAAGCTACTCCGTAATATTCATCCTTTGTGTACGTAAATACATTTACTCAATTCGTTCCACATGCGCCAAATACAGAATGTGAAGACCCCTCCTTAACCACATTGCACAGCACCTTGGCCCTCTGGGGTACCACACCTACAGGTGACATTGATCTCAGGTCGTTGATTCGACAGTCTCCACCATGCGGATGGCCACGCTGCCACCGGACACCCCCAACTTACCGCGAAAAATGGGGATATCCTCGGCAGTCACGATAACCAACTCGGGGACATCCACCGGAATCACATCACCGGGTTTCAGGGCGAGCAGGTCGCGCACCTTGATCTGGGTCTCGGTCAAAATACTGCACAGTTCCACCCGTGCAGATTCAATCTCGGCACGCAGGGTATTGACCCAACGATTGTCGATTTCACCACGATCGCTTTGCAGACCAGCATCCAACATCTCACGCATGGGTTCCAACATGGAATAGGGCATGGTCACATGCAGGTCCCCACCCCCCCCCTCCATCTCAATATGAAAACTGGACACCACCACCACTTCGCTGGGGCTGACGATATTGGCAAACTGGGGATTGACATCGGAACTCACAAACTCAAAATCCACATCCATCAACCCAGACCAGGCATCTTTCAGATCTCCGAACGCCTGCTCCAATACCAGATGCACAACCCGGGTCTCGGTCTCAGTAAAGTCACGGCCTTCAATCTTGGCGTGGTAACTGCCATCACCCCCAAAAAAACAATCTACCAACACGAACACCAGATTGGGATCAAAGACAAAAAGTGCGGTGCCGTGGAGAGGCTTTACACGCACCATATTCAGACTGGTGGGCACTAACAACCGCTGCACATATTCCGAAAACTTCACCATGTCTACACCACCCACAGAAATCTCTGCGGTACGGCGCATTTGATTAAACAGACTGACACGAAACTGACGCGCAAAACGTTCGTTGATCACCTCGAGGGTGGGCATACGCCCACGAACGATGCGATCCTGATTAGCAAAGTCAAAAGATTGTATGCCTTCCTTGGGCGGTTCGTCGGTCTCGGTCTCGACCACACCGGCATCGACGCCGTGCAGCAGGGCATCGACTTCGTCTTGGGACAGTAGGTCAGCTTGAGCCATGAAACTATTGCATCACAAAGTTGGTAAAGTAGACCTGCTCGACTTCGAAATTCTCGGTCTCTTCCTTGAGGCTCTCACGTATCACCTCGAGTATCTGCATCCGCATTTCATCACGCCCGGCACGTACGCTGATGCGGCTGTAATCCAGATCACTGAGCTTTAGCAATATGTTGTTGCGCAGCATAGGCATATGGCTGGCTACCGCATCAATGATTTGCGCATCCCGGGCCATCACCTGCAGGCTGACCTGCAAAAAATGGATACGGCCACCCACCTCAAAATTGACCGTAAAAGGTGGATTAAGTGATCGGTATAGAGGGGGTCTGTCCGGCCGCACCACATCTTCTTCCCCGTCCTTTTCTTCCTCGGCCTTTTCGTCGCCCTCGTCCTTTTCTTCCTCAGCCTTTTCGTCACCCTCGGCCACTTCAGCATCTTCACCCTCCTCACCTTCGACCTGGGTGTCGTCCTGTGCCGGCACCAGCGACACCGTCATGGGTGTATCGTCTTTCACCAGATACAGGGTGATTCCCACGGACATCCCCACCACCAGCAATGCGCCGATGCTGACGCCCATCATCATGAATAGGCCCGACCAATCTCGCGGCTCTTTCTCTTCCTCGTCTTCCCCATCGGGAAGTGATTCGTTTTTGGCCTTATCCTGGGGGGCCGCCATGCCTTTACTCCTGTTGAATTAAGGGATCCCGAGCATTCCATCCTGGAATAATCAGAGGCCAGAAAGCGCATTATGATCACCGCTTTCCTCACAAAATGGGTCGCCTGCGGCGATCACCCTTGATGACACATCCTGGTGCCACGGGAAGGTGTGAATAGGGTTTAGCAAATCCTATGCCAGCCGATGGGGGCCATTAATTCTTCGAACATTCAAGGTGTTATCGAGCCAGTGCCCGAGTCTGACGTGGATTTGACACAACCTGGCCACCAAATCGGCGGTTTGTTGGCGTTCTGCCAGACCGCGGCTTACTTTGAGGAAAACGAAAGTTGCCCGACATCGCTATCAGCGGGACGCGGTCAATACGTCCCACTGATAGCGATGTCGGGCAACTAATGAACTCATTAGTAGATTAAGTGACAAAAACGCATCAACAGTGTGCGACCGCACACGGGGAAAGAAGCCAAGGGGTCGACAACAAAGACCGGGCTATCATCAACCGCAGTGCCAAGAAACTATTATCGAACGAAACCCTAAATTTTTAGGACACCACCTGCGAAGTACGCTCAAGTGCCAGGACACCAAGGTCGCCAGGCATAAAAATGTGCAGCGTGATCATTATTTGATACAGGGAAGGGCCCCCAGGAAGAAACAATAAAAGCCCTCTTCTCCGCAATCTTTGGAGGCTGGGGCCAAACTTAATGCACTCTGAAATTAGGGGCGTTTGTGAAAGGGGAGAATCTTGGCACGGGGCAAGGGCTCCACGGCTGAGGATGGGGTGGAGCCCCCCATGGCGGTTTTTACCAGATTGTCGAGGGCGTTATGGAGGCCCGAGTTGTCGTCCAGTACAGAATCCCACATCATGGCAGATAGACGCAGACAGGCCTGCAAGGGGGTTCGGGTGCGCTGGCGTTCCATTTCGATGCGCCACTGTAAATGACGCAGGCGACGTTGGTTGGACCCACCGGCACAGGCGATCATGGCTTCGATGCAGGCCACCCGCTTTTGCTCAAAGGCCTGCATGTCATCGCGGGCTAAGTCCACCCAGTCATCAAAGTTGAAGGCGTGGTCAAAGGAAGACATTGGGCTTGCCTACAGCACAATCACTCATGCCCCTACTCTAAACTGTCGGCCACCTGCGCTGCAACTGGAAACACAAAACGGCACCCGGAAATGACAAATAAACCGTCACCCGGGCACCCAGTCAAGCATAAATATCGAGCAATCCAGTCCCCATGAGCGGTATCTGGCCACCCAGATCGGCCATCCACAAGGCCTCGTCATCGGCCCCCAAACCTTCCAATGGGCCACCCCCGTAACGCTGCTGACCCGGGCCTTCGTCCTGCCTGGCCAGGCCCTGATCGGTGACATCGGCCTGAGCCAGGGTCAACCCCTGTTCCTGGAGAAAATCCCGCAACCTGGGCAAGGCCGCATCCAGGGCCTCACGGACCACACCGTGTTGGGAACTGAAAACAATGGAGGCCTGATCCTGGTTGATACGAATACGAATATCCAGGGGGCCCAACTCCGGTGGATTGAGCTGTAGCTGGGCGGTTTGTGTACCGTTATTGACCAACCACATGACCCGATTACCCAGGGCCTGGTCCCACCCGGCCTGATTCAAGGGCGTGGCGATACCTGGGGGCTGGGCCACAACCAGCGTGGATGCAGGACTACCCATCTCGGCAGGCATATTCAAGGGCCCCACCGGGGCCAGGGTCACCGGGACCGGGGCCAGCAAGTTCGGTGATACCAACTCTCGAGGGGTACTAGGCAGTACCGGCGCACCCTCGGATAGAGACAAGGCGGCCAGTAACTGTTGAGTCATGGGCTGAAGCGGGGCATTCGTCACCCCTTCGCCATCGCTACCAGCCGCAGACAGCGCTGCCCCATTAAGAAACGGTGGTATGGGCCTTGCCGCCTGGCCCACCAGGGACTGCTGGGGGCGCGCTATCATGGCCCCTGAGCCGTCCACCAAACTGGCTGAATTCAGTATAGTCGGACCCAGGGGTGTACTGGATGAGGCCTGGGGGGCAAACAACATACGTATATCCAGACCCAGGCCGGTGGGAACCCCCTGGACCTCGGCATCCAATTCCGTCGGCGGCAAACTCTTGCCGCTGTTGCTTACATCGGCTCCTGCCTCCGCCGCTGGGGCCTCAGCCTGATAGCCCTCCAAGGTGGCCGAAAAATCCTTCGCCGAGTCTGGATTGGAGGCCGACGAAACCACGGGCTGCGCGGCTTTTGCTGGATTCAGCCCCCCCACAGCGGTACCGATATCCGGTGGTGGCAGGGTACTACTCATGGGTGTATTGCTTGGGATTCAGGCACATGCACCTGCTATCGCAACTACCGTGCCAAAGAAACAGGCCTCAAAAGATATGGATCGAGTTTTGGTCTCCAACCACCCATAAATTTAAGGATCAATTCAGCTAAATTTCACAACATCAAACCCGGCCAGATTTTTGCAGCCCGTTCACTAAAGTTACCCCCGCAATTACCGACAACAACTGTGTGGTGATATGGACAGAGGTGTCCATGACCCACATTTAGGGCTAACACCCGGTGCACACGCTGTCCCCCTGGGCACCGCACCCCAACATCGTTGGCCATGGTGGCCACGGACCCGCCCGGCGTGCCGGGCGAGGATCAAGGAGAATCAATGGTTCAATTGGATTGGCTAGGTCGAAATAGCGTCTGGATAGCCACCGCCCTCAGCGTGGCCGGTACCGTCTTTAGCTACCGCAACCCCACAAGCCTTTTTGTACCCATCCTTTTCGGGGTGATGTCCGCCATTTGGATGGGGCTTGTCCTCTATCTACGCCGCAGTCAATCGCTCGCCACAAAGGAACTGAATAAGTTAAACACCATCGCTTCTGACAAGTCCACCGAGGCCATCAGGGCTGTCGAAAAAACAAGCCATCTCCTGAAAACCGAGCTGGGTGGCTTAGTGGACACCTTGCAACAGGCCATGGGGATTCAATCCAACGCCGTCCATACCCTGGTGGATGGGTTTCGCGGCATGGAAACCGGGGCCCGAGATCAGGAGGGTCTGATTGATGGCATGCTCACCCAACTCTCACAACATACCAACGACGATTCTCATAGCCACCGTCACGCCAATGAGGCCTTGGAATTGGTACAAATATTTGTCGACGGCATAGACGTTATGGGCAAAGGCAGCATGGATCTGGTCGAGGCCATCAGGCTGATGGGGGATAGAATTAAAGAAGTTGAGAAACTGCTCAGCGAAATCGACGGTATCAGCTCCCAGACCAATCTATTAGCACTCAACGCCGCCATCGAGGCGGCCCGGGCGGGAGAGGCGGGGCGCGGATTTGCAGTAGTCGCCGATGAGGTGCGCTCCCTGTCCCAACGCAGCACCCAATTTAGCAGCCAAATTCGTGAGCAATATGCACAGACGCGCAGCACCATGGATCAGGCCAGTGCCATAGTAGGCAAAATGGCCTCCCAGGACATGTCCCTGGCCATGAACTCGAAGGGGCGCATTGCCGACATTCTGGCCGAGATCGACAAATTGAATACATCGGTCACCGCCCAACTGGGTGATGTCTCTGGAATCCGTGAGCAGATTTCAACCCATGTGGCGGCCGCAATCCGGTCACTGCAATTTGAAGACATGACCAAGCAGCTACTCGGCTCGGCTTGTACCAGGCTTGAAACCTTGCAAGCCACAATCAACGAGGTTACCACCACCAATCTGGCCATTATCAACGCACGCCCCACCGAACGAAATGCCATCATTGACGATTCGGCCCACCGCCTGAATCAGATTGCCGCTTCAGACAGCGGCAAAGAAAAGGGTCACGCCTCGTCCATGGCCCAACAAGATATGTCCAAAGGGGGTGTTGATCTTTTCTGACAAGGGCCTACAAGGACCAAGCCTCCTTTATTTACTTATCTTACCCACAACCTATTTGTGTCACTTGAATCAGGCCAGGTGGTGGCCTTGAGTATTTTTTAAATGAGAGATGATAAGCACATTGAGAGTTGTGCCTTGGACCTTCCGGGGCTAACTACCGTCACCGGCTCGATCCCCCGGCCGGGTACCTATCCCCACCCAAACCACTGTTTATTCTGGAGTACCTTATGGCCAGTATCCTTATCGTAGACGACGAACCCACCGCAAGGATCTTGTTCAAAGAGATGTTGGCGGGCCGATCCCATGATATCCGTGTAGCCGAAAATGGGGACGAGGCCATCGCCGCCTGCCGCGAAAAACCGGCGGACCTGCTCATCACCGATCTGGTTATGCCGAAAAAAAATGGCATTGATCTCATCCTCGAGCTCAAAAAAGACCACCCCGATATACGCATCATCGCAGTATCGGGTGGTGGTGGTATTTCTGGGCGCTTTGAATATCTGCCCATCGCCAAGATGATAGGCGCGCGTACCGTTTTGAATAAGCCCTTCTCCGCCCAGGTCTTGCGTGACGCCGTGGACCAGGCCTTGGCCAACTAGCTCGCAGACAGTAAATTGACATTATTTCCTAAAAATAAAACACAAGGATACCCGGATGTCACCACTGACGGCAGACTTTGAACCACGAGACCACCGGGTATTGGTCGTCGATGATGAACCCGAATTACGCAAGACCCTGGTCCTGGGTGTTGCCGAGCAAGGCTATGAGGTTACTGAGGCAGTCGACGGTACCGATGCCCTGGAACAGATTGGCCAGACCCTGCCCGACCTGGTGTTACTGGGTGCGATGATGCCGCAGCTCGACGGCTATGACACTTGCATAAAAATACGTTTGATCGCCGATGAGCACACCCTGCCGATACTCATGCTCACGGTGCCCGATGATGCCGAGGCCATCTCCCGGGGATTTGATGTCGGTGTCACCGATTTTATCCCCAAGCCCTTCAATTGGGCACTACTGTTTCAGCGCATACATCAACACCTGCAACGGGTCAGCACTACCCGCCAACTGGTGCAAAGCGAACAACGTCTTAACCGCGCCATCTCCAACACCAACGATGGCATCTGGGACTGGGATCTGAAAACCAATCAACTCTACCTTTCACCAAACTGGAAAGCCATGCTGGGCTACCAGGACCACGAGTTCGAGAGTAGCTTTATCAACTGGCAAACCATTATCCACCCCCTGGACCTGGGGCGCTTTCTGTGGAACTGGACCCAACACGCCGACAATAATTCCACTATTTTTCGTATCGACTACCGATTGCGTCGCAAACAGGGGGATTATCAATGGTGCGCATGCCGAGGTAAAATGGAACTGGGTGATGACGGTGAACCGACCCGGATGTCGGGCTTTCAAACCGACATCAGCGAGCGCAAGTCCCTGGAGAGACAACTCAATCAAGCCCAGAAGATGCAGGCCATCGGCCAACTCACCGGGGGCATCGCCCATGATTTTAATAACATCCTGGTAGGCATTACAGGCTTCTGTGACCTATCCCGGGAGCAGGTACACGCCGCCTTGGACAAGGACCCCGAAGATCCCACCCTTCAGGACCTGGAACGCTATCTCGAGCATATCCACAGCGCCGGTAACCGCGCCAAGGAACTGATCCAGCACATGCTCACCTACAGTCACGGTGGCGATACCGAGGCCAATCTATTTGACCTCCAGGGCTTGGTGAAGGATATCCTACCCATTATCCGTAACACCCTGCCGACCTCTATCTACCTGCACACCTACTACGCTGACGGGGGCTCACCCGCCCTGATCAATGCGATCAATCTACAACAAATTCTGATGAACCTGTGTGTCAACGCCCGTGATGCCATGGGCGGCAGGGGTCATATTCATATCCGAATCGGTGAAATATATCCTGAGGGTACGATGTGCGCCTCTTGCCATGCACTCATACAAGGGGAGTTTGTCTATCTGGAGGTAAAAGATGAGGGCCGTGGCATAAACAAAGACATCGCCCAAAATATATTCAGACCCTTCTTCACCAGCAAAGAGATTGGTCAGGGATCGGGTATGGGCCTGTCCGTGATTCATGGCATCGTCCATGGCATAGGGGGGCACATCACAGTACAGAGTGCTGCCGACGTGGGCAGCACATTTCGAGTGTTGCTTCCCACATTCAAGGGTGATGCCCTGCACACCCCAAAATTACCGTTGAACCCGGCGCAACAAAAAAGTAACCGCAGCTCCCCAGCCGGGGACCCACAGGCCATAGGCCAATAAGCCGAGCAGCGATCTATGAAAGAGCGTCGTGCCCATCCCCGGACTGTCATTCACCACCGGGTCAGACTCATCCACCCCGTCTTCGGTGAGACCGTCACCACCACCTGTGATATGTCCAACGGCGGGTTCTTTATTGAGTTGTCCGGCGTGCCGTTCCCGGAGGTGGGTTCTATGATCAAGATTCAATTGCTGGACACGCCGGTGGCGGCCATAGTCAATGAATTACGGGTGGTGCGGGTCACCGATACGGGTATCGGGGTGGCCTTTAAGAATTAAGGGCTTTAAAACACCCGTACCTGGCCTTACTCTGGCGCATCCTCTTCCGCACAACAGATCTCCGCGTGGAATCTACCCGTGTCGGTATCAAAAGGAATCACCACCTTGGGCCCGTCGGTCTTGTGGCTCACCACATGGCCCGGCCCGGCCACCACCGAGGGAAAAGACATGTCCACGAGATAGCCCTCACTTTGAAAATGGCTCTTGACTCCCCCCACGACCATGTTGGTCAATTCCCCCACCAGGTCGGTGACCCGATCGTCTATTCTATCTGTGGCGCCGGGCATCATGCGCTGAGTGATGTCCAGGATAACCGATTCGGGAAAGATGATCGCCACTGAAATATGACGACCGGTGGCCACCAAAGACATGTTCCCGGATACATCACCGGATACATTACCGTCACCATCCTTTAAAGGTTCCCCAACCTGAACTTTCATCCTGGCCATGGTGGTCAGCACTTTACTGACGTTATCCAAAACCGGATCAACCAATTGATTCAACATAACAACTATCCTCTTCCTGGATCATGGATCTATAACACCGAGTATTCCTTTAACCTATCTTAGTGTCATGGTGCTTTAAGCTGTTCTTTCACTAAACACTTAAGGAAAACAAAAGTTACCCGACACCCTGTCCGCTTGTGGTGGGTCTATCTAATTACGCTTCACAAAAAATACTCGGCCTCGACGCGATTGCCGCTACCAAAATAATTGAGCTTGTGGCACATAGACCGTACCAGGGCCACACCACGACCGTGGGCACGTTGGTCATCATATGCAGTGGACATAATTGCTTGTATATCAAAACCGGGCCCCGAATCTTCTACCCGTAACCTGAAACCGGCGTGGCCATTCTTGATGAGTTGTTCGATATAGACCTTCACAAAACCAGATTCCAGGCTTGCCAGACGCTCATCGCGGATACGGTAGTAGCAGTCATATCCAGTGGGCTCGGCCTTGAGCCTGGAGTCCAGGCCTAATAAACCGTGTTCGATGGCATTGTTGATCAATTCAGAGATCACCGTAAACAGGCGTTGTTTTTGTTCATCGAGCAAATGTAATTGGTCCAACCAATCCATGATGAGCAAGAGTGGATCGATCTCCTTGAGCTTATCGCTACTGAACAGGACATCCAGCGACCAACTGGTGGGTGTCGAAGGTAAACAGGCATTATCCGATACCATCTGGGCAAGTGCCTCACAGTCTACTTCCACCAACAAGATATCATCTTCCACGGCCACACCCTGGATATGAGCTTGTATGTCCCGGCGTACGGCGTCTGCACGCTGCCCGGGAAGGTTTTTTTGATTGAGCGCATGTTCGAGTCGTTGGGCGCCATAGGGTACACCGTCATAGGACCGGGCCTGAATCACACCGTCGCTATACACCACAATGGAGGCTACGGCCTCCAGGGATAATTTTTCCACCGCGTCACCGGTGGTCTCGATATCGAGGATGCCCATGGGTAATTTCTGCGAGCGACTACGGCGCAAAAGCTGGCCTTCGGTTCCGAGCAACAGCACCGCCGGTAACCCCCCGTTCCAAATGAGAACCTGGTCTTGGTCCGGCAGGATATCCACCAAACAGGCGGCGAGAAAACGCCCCACCGGCAAATAGTCTTTCAATCGATTGTTGATCTCGGCAGCGATATGCGCGATGTCCATGCCGTCGGTGGTCATGGCATAAAAAATCTCTGCGGCAGGCAGGGCACCCACCGCTGCACCCAGACCGCGACCAGCAAAATCACCCAACATGATCCGCCACCCGCCCTGGACCGTAGGGGCATACAACAACAGATCCCCGGCAGGTTGAGCAGCGGGCATAACACAATGGCGCAAAAACTGTTGCGCCCGATCATCCCCTTTGGCAGTGGCGGCGGCGACGATATGTTGTGCCAGGCCGCTGTCTTCGTCAAAGCTGTGACGCAATTGCTCCAGGCTGGGCAGGATTGTGGCGCTATCGGTTGACTGGGATTGAAACCGCAGCATGGCCTCAAGCTTGGCAATCAGCACCGCCGGTTCAACGGGTTTGACAATAAATTCTTCGCCTTCAGTGTGATTCAAACCCTGGAGTAAGCCAACATCCGCCATGCCAAGCAGAAATATCACCGGCACATGGTGCGCGCGACACAGGGCCTTGAAGCGGGTGATGCGGCTGGTGGTCAGTGCCTCCGAGTCTGAAATGTCCATCACCACCCTGTCCGGGGAGACACTGGCAAACGCAGCCTGGGCACCGCCGCCCACATCAACCACCTGGTAACCCACATAGCGTAACGCCGCCGCCATCGCCTGACGTTGGTTTTCATTTTTATCAATGATGAGTATTTTCATTTTTTTTATCACACCGTACTACCTGCTCTGTAGACCGGGATCAATCCACAGGATATACAAACATCGAACCCACCACAGACCCTGCCCCCCCGAGGGGAAGGGATGGCCCCCACATCACCCGATTGGACCGAAGCTCAATCAATCCTGAACAACTTTTGAAAATTGGCGACCTGTAAAATATCGCGGACTTCACGACTACAGTTTGTCACAGCAATCTCATCACCGGATGCGATCCGGTCACGAAGACCCGATGGCACGCTTAAGACCATGGCCCTTATGCAACAAGGTGAGTATAGTCTCGGGCACCTTGGGCAAGCCCACCACCTGTTGTGCGGCACCCAGCTTGACCGCTTCACCGGGCATACCCCACACCACCGAAGTGGGTTCATCTTGGGCGATAGTCATCGCCCCGGCATCCAGCAATTCTTTCAATCCAGCGGCACCGTCATTGCCCATACCCGTAAGAATCACACCGACCGCATTGACCCCAACGCACTGGGCCACAGATCGAAATAATACGTCCACCGATGGCCGGTGGCGATTGACCGCAGGCCCGTCGCTGAGTTTACAGATATAGCGGGCACCGCTACGGGTCACCATGAGATGCTGGTCACCCGGGGCGATATAGGCATGGCCAGGCAATATCTGATCCCCATCCTGGGGTTCTAACACGGTCATCGGCGACACCCCATTCACACGTTTGGCAAAAGCGGCGCTGAAGGCCGCAGGAATATGCTGCGCAATCACCACTGCCGGGGCATCAGCAGGCATGGCCATCATCACCTCTTTGATGGCCTCGGTACCGCCGGTGGAGGCCCCGATGGCAATAATTTTCTCGGTGGTCTTGAGTCGACCACTCCGCTTACTGGGAGCCAATACCGCATCGGCGGAAAATTTGGGTGTCACCCGAATCTCTTTCTTTTCTGACAAGGACCGCACTTTAGCCCCGGCAGCGGCCTTAACCTTGGCGATGATATCGATGGCATACTCATCCAAACCGTCGGCAATACCCACACTGGGTTTGGTAACAAAATCGACGGCACCCAGGTCGAGAGCCTCTAAAGTCACCTCGGCACCGGCCTCGGTAAGCGATGAGATCATCACCACCGGCATGGGTCTTAAACGCATTAGATTGCGCAGAAATGAGATACCGTCCATCTTCGGCATCTCTACATCCAGGGTGATGACATCTGGATTGAGGGCCTTGATCTTATCGCGGGCAATGAGGGGGTCCGGTGCGGTCCCCACCACCTCAATACCACGATCTGAAGACAATACTTTGGTGAGCACATCACGCACCAGGGCCGAGTCGTCCACAATCAGAGTTTTGATCTTTTGCGTCATTCGTCTGACTCCTAAAACAACTCCACTTCACTCTTGGGCACCTTACTCTGAAGTGACTCCGAGTACGTCTGCTCACGGGTGACCACTGTGGTGTTGTGCATGCTACGCAATTTCTTCACTTGCACACGGCCACTTTGAGGAAAAAAACGTACCTTACGTGGACAGGTATCACCCACATCCTCCCCTGTCAGCGTCAAGGCCTCACTTTCTATATAGTTACGAATGTAGGCAATATTACGATTACCCACATCAGTCATACTCCTCAGAATGCGGCCCCCACCAAATATCTTGATCTCCAACCGCGCACGGATGCCACCGTGCTTGAGAATGTCATTGATGAGCCGCTCCATAGCGATGTTGCCGTAACGGGCCGATTTGCTGACCTGACTACCGGCCCAATGGCCCTCAGTAGCACCATTGGCCTGGGGCAACATAAAGTGATTCATGCCACCAACTCCGGTGGTACGGTCACGCACACAAGCAGAAACACAGGACCCCAACACCGTCACAATAAGCTCATCCAGAGCAGTGACATAATATTCCCCAGGTAACAACTTGATTGCATAGTGATTGGCGGTGTGATCCCAATAGCGATTGAGGTGCTCAAAACCGGGCAAGGCCCGACTCTTCGCCTGTTCCAGATCACGCTGCTTTTGAGGTTGCGTTACCATAATGAGCCCTGATCAGGCACACTTCCTGTAGGTGGTTTTGCCACACAACTTAAATCGATCCGACACTTTGAATAAAGACTCTGAATGGCCCACCAACAAACGACCATCGGCGCTCAGCATGGAATCCATGCGCTTGAATAATTCCCGTTGGGTGTCCTTATTAAAGTAGATCACCACGTTGCGGCAAAAAATGATGTCGAAGGGACCGCGCATAGGCCAGGGGTTATCCATAAGATTGAGCTGGCGAAACGCTACCAGATCCCGCAAACTTCGAGCCACCCGCACCTTGCCCACATTCTCACCACTTCCTTTGCGAAACCAACGACTCAGCCGCTTGGAGGATATACCTTCAACCCGCTTGTGGTCATAGATACCCTGCTCGGCAGTGGCCAACACCTTGGTATCCAAATCACTGGCCAGTATCTTGATGTCCCAACCCACGGCAGCACCCATAACCTCACGCACCACCATGGCAATGGTATAGGGTTCCTCACCGGTGGAGCAGCCCGCCGACCAGATACGGATACGTCGCTGTTGTGATTGCTTCAATCTTTTTAGGATATCGGCCAGGTATTCAAAATGGTGGGGCTCACGAAAAAAGGAGGTCAGGTTAGTCGTAATGGCATTAATCATGTGCCCCAACTCTTCGTCCTCATCTTGCTTGAGGATCGCGCAGTAATCAGAGAACGCTTTAAGCCCCAACTCGCGCAATCGTCGCACCAGCCGTGAGTAGACCAGCTGGCGCTTGTTATCATTGAGGGCGATACCTGCACGGGCACCAACCAAGTCACGCAGGAAATTAAAGTCCCGCTCGGTAAACCTGAACTCCCGGTCACTAAACTCGTCCGCCGGGGCGACACCTAACATCACTTGCCCCCTAAAATTCTTCCCACTCGTCATCATTGGCTCTGGTCGGGGCCGCCGGACGTCGAGGTGCCGATGCTCTGGGTGGTGCTACCGCTGAGCTTGGGCTGGGTTGGACCTGGCGTGGGACGCTATGGCCGGTGGCCTGTTGCTGTTGGTCGAGGGTAAAGAACTCCATCAACTCATTCAGACTTTGGGACTTCTCTTCCATGGCCTTGCTGGCGGCGGCGATCTCCTCCACCAAGGCCGCATTTTGCTGGGTGGTCTCATCCATTTGCATCACCGCCTTATTGACCTGTTCGATACCGGTGTATTGCTCCTGGCTGGCGGCGGCGATCTCACCAATAATATCGCTCACCTTTTTTACCCCGGTCACAATCTCGGCCAGGGTATCGCCCGACTCGTTGACAAGATCGGTACCCGTACCCACCTTGTCCACACTATCGTTGATGAGCCCCTTGATTTCCTTGGCAGCGGTGGCACTGCGCTGGGCCAAGCTACGGACCTCGGCCGCCACCACCGCAAATCCACGGCCCTGCTCACCGGCCCGGGCTGCCTCCACCGCGGCATTGAGGGCCAATAGATTGGTCTGGAAGGCAATCTCATCAATCACACCGATGATGTCAGCAATCTTCCTGCTGCTGGCGTTGATGTCGGCCATGGCACTGACGGCCTTTTCCACCACCGCACCACCTTTTTCGGCAGTCACCTGAGCGGCACTGGCCAGTTGGTTGGCCTGATTGGAATTGTCCGCATTCTGTTTCACCGTGCCGGTCATCTCTTCCATGCTCGACGCGGTCTCTTCCAGTGATGAAGCCTGCTCTTCGGTACGCTGGCTCAGGTTGGCATTGCCCTCGGAGATCTCTGACGAACCTGTAGAGATGGCCTCGGCAGACGTACGAATGTTACCGACCATACCAAGAAGATTATCGACACAACTATTTACTGCATCACTTAAAACCGCGAACTCACCGGTATATTCACCGTCCATCTTATCCGTAAGATTACCTTGCGCAATATTTTTCATGACTCGGGAAGTATCACGCAACACATTATCAATCATTTTCTGGAATGATTTCTGGGTCGTTATATCGGTAGCATATTTCACAACCTTAAACGGCTTGCCGCTAACATCCAGTATCGGATTATACGAGGCCTGAATCCACACTTCTTTACCACCCTTACCGATACGCTTGTACTCATTGGTCTCAAACTCACCACGATTCAACTTCTCCCAAAATTTCTGATATTCAGCGCTGGCCTTGTATTCCGGATCCACAAGTAAGCTATGGTGCTGGCCTTTAATCTCAGCCAGGGTATAGCCAAAAACTGTTAAGAAATTGTCATTGGCCGTAATAACCATACCCTCCATATTGAACTCTATTATCGCCTGGGATTTACTGATGGCTTCAATCTGGCCCGAGGTATCGGCATTACGTAGCTTCTGCTCAGTCACCTCGGTAGCAAACTTGATCACCTTGATCGACTTATCGTTCGCATCCAGAACCGGGCTGTATGTGGCCTGGATCCATACTTCTTTGCCGCCCTTACCGACACGCTTGTATTCGCCTGCCTCAAACTCACCACGATTCAACTTCTCCCAAAACTGTTGGTATTCAACACTGGTCTTGTATTCCGGTTCTACAAACATACTGTGATGCTGACCCTTAATCTCATCCAAGGTATAGCCCACAACCTTTAAGAAATTGTCATTGGCCGTGATGACCGTGCCGTCCATGTTGAACTCTATCAATGCCTGTGACTTACTTAGCGCAATAAACCTGCCTGAGTAATCCGCATTCTCTGCTTCTTTGAGACGCACATCCGTCACGTCCGCCCACTCCAGAGAATTCCCGATGTAGCCCCCGCTGGGATCAAACATAGCGGTGATATTGAGATTAAAGGTCAGAGGACCGACATTAATATCCGTGCTGTAGGGCAGGTTATTGGGGTCACTCAATAACTTGCGTTGATGGGCCGGGTTTTTATGAAAGGTGTCGATACAGACACCAATCAAGGCATTGGAGTCAAACCCCGGATAGATCGAGCGAAAGGTCTCCTCGTGTTTTTTGAGCAGACTCAAGGTCGACTCATTGGCATAGGTGATCACCATATCCCGGTTCACCATCATCATCGCCGTCATGGCACCGTCTATGGTGCTCTGCAGGCGCAGGACATTGGCCTCGAAGGTGCGGACCTTGGTCACGTCTGACCACTCCAGGGTATTACCGATATAGTTGCCACTACCGTCCATCTGCGCGGCAACATTGATCTGAAAGATCAGGGGTCCCACATGAATGTCTGTGGTGAAGGGTAAATTTCCCGGATCACTTAGAATACGCCGCTGGTGGGTAGGATCCTTGTGAAAGATGTCAATGCAGGTTCCCACCAACTTTTCGGGATTGAAGCCTGGGTAGAGGCCACGCAAGGTATCGGCATTGTCCCGCATCAAGCGCCCGGTCTCATCATTGGCATAAGTGACAACCAAATCCCGATCGATGGTCATCATCGCAGTCCGGGCCCCATCTATGGCACGCTGCAAACGGTTGGCCTGTTCCTCTTTGGCCCGTTTTTTTGTCGCATCATTCCACTGCACCACATAGCCCACCCGTTCTCCGGCGGCATTCATCAGTACGCGGGTCTCATGCTCAAAGATCAGGGGGCCGGGGGTGATTGCGCCGTGGCGAACATCCCCCGGTTGCAGACCTTGTAAAATCCGGCGGATGGCAGCTGGGTCCTTGTGATAGCGGTGAATACTGCCACCAATCACTTCGTTGACCTTAAAACCCGGCAGGTACTTGATCAACTCGTCCTCCAAATCACTCAATACCTGTCGGGCACATTGGTTGACGAATATAATATTCTCTTCCGCATCAGCGATCATGATGTTGTGGGGCGCATGCTCCAGAATATCCTTGACCACCGACAGGTCATCAATGGCAGCCAAACCCACCGCTGCCTCCAACTGTTGCTCTAATACTTGTTTTGTTGCTGCCATTCCTTTTACCTCCGGCGTGCTATACGCCTTCAACATTGTTTGGGCTACTGTATCGAGTGCCGCCGTCCAGGCAGCCGCTACCTCATCCGTCCACAGCTCACCCGCCATTTCGGCCATCACATTCAATAGGGTCTCGGCTACCGCCTGGTAGTGGGCCGCTTCGGCACCATATTGCTGATGCTTGGCCCCCAATTTCGTCAAGGCCGCCACCAATTGCTCCGGCTTACGCAGACTGTTCACCACCAGGGTCAGTGCGCTGAGTAATTTTTTCTGTTGCTCCGAAGGACTGGTATGGGCGAACAACGGCTTGACCTCCGGATATTGCTCAAACAGTACCGCATAAAAACGTTTTGTCAGCTCTTCGCCGCGGGGAGCCAGGGCAGCAAAACTACTTTCCAGCAGATTGGCCTCCAGGCCCGTCTCTCCAGTAGCTTGGCCAGCCCCTATTGTGGTGGAGGCTACGGTGACAGTAGATTCTTTTTCCTTGCTCTTAACGCGGGGTTCAACGTGGGCATCGGCCGTGTCCTGTTCGTCACCTTCCTTTAGCCACGCCAGGGGGTCCATTTGCATCACCGACTTTTGTTTATTTGCCATAACTCGAGCTCCGAATAGGTTTTAACCGTTGAACACCAGGCTGGCCAATAGCTGTTGCCATTGTTCGGCCCGGGGCCACATCCGCGGTGGCTGCCCACCTGCCGGACGTCGTGGCACAACACGGTGAGCGGGTGGGCTGGTACCCGCCGAGGGGTGACGGGTAGAGGGGCGTGCGGGTTTAGGGGTAAGCATCAACATGTCCTCCGGTGACATAAGTCATCGGCCAAGGCATGATAGTCCTCGGCACCACGGCTATGAGGTTCATAGTCAAAGATGGTTTGACCCATACCGGGGCTCTCTGCCAGGGCCACGGTCTCGCGTATGGGGGTAGCGAGCAGACGGCCGGGCATATAATCCAAAATCTTCTCGCGCACCTGGCGTGCCAGGCGCCGACGTTCGTTGTAACGGGTCAACACCACCCACTTGGTCACGGGGCGCTCCAATACCTTCTCCAAATGCTGGAAGATCTGTAACATGCGTGAGAGACCGTGCAATCCAAGAAAATCACTGGACACCGGCACCAACACCTCGTCGGCAGCGAACAGGGCGTTCATACCCAGCAGACCTGCGGACGGTGGGCAGTCGATCAAAACAAATTCTTCATCACGGGTATCGTATTCGTCGATGGCCTGTCTCAGGCGCACGCCACGACGGCTGCCACCCTCGTGAACCAACTCCATATTGCCTAACTTAGGGCCTGCCGGGACCACGTACAGCCTGTCGCTAACTTGGTGGCGGGCATCGGCGATGGGGCCATGATCCAGCAACACCCTGTCCATGCCACCCTGTCCGTTGGCAAGCACCCCAAAGCCCAGGGACACCTGGCCCTGGGGGTCCATATCCATGAGGGTCACACGCCCACCCGCCAGCACCAGGGCATGGGCCAGATTCATACTGGTGGTGGTCTTACCGACGCCACCCTTTTGATTCATAACCGCAACGGTACGCATGGCTTCAGTGCTCTGTTGAAACTGTGGGTTCTGTCGGCATGGACGGAGGCGGGGGAGAGACCTCGGTCGGTTGTGACGCTACTTGGCCCACCTTGCCGAGTTGCTCGGCATTGAGCAGCTTGTCTATATCCAGCAACACCACCAGCTTTTCTTCCAGAGTGGCCAAGCCCTTGAGAAATTCGGTGTCAATGGCACCACCAAAATCCGGTGGTGGCTTGATACTGTCGACAGGGACACTGTAGACATCGGATACCGCATCCACCACCACACCCATGATGCGTGACCGGGCCTCCTGTTCCACTCGCAACACAATGACCACTGTAATCGCACCGTATTCGACGGCCTCAAGACCAAAACGCAGTCGCAGGTCAACGATCGGCACAATGGTACCGCGTAAATTCATCACGCCTTTAATGTAGTCCGGGGTATTGGGTACGGTCGTGACCTTGTCCCAACCCTTGATCTCCTGTACCCGTAGAATATCGACACCGTATTCCTCACCCGCCATCATAAAGGTCAGGTACTGATCGCCACTGCCTTCACTGTCGAGGGCATCTATACCCAGGACCGCCTGGTTTGCTTCAATTTGATTCATCGTTGTCTCCTCACGCCGCACTGGACACCAATTGGGGACCATAATTTGAATTTGAACCGGTCTTCCAGAATTTAATCAGCCCGTCCACATCCAGGATCAGGGCCACCTTGCCATCACCCAGTATGGTCGCCCCGGAGATACCCTCCACCCGTTTGTAATTTACTTCCAGGCTCTTGATCACCACCTGTTGTTGGCCCAATAACTCATCCACAAACATACCCACCTTCTTGCCACCACTTTCCACCACCACCACCAAGCCATCACACAGTTCATGACTGTCGGCAGTTACCGCGAACACCTCGTGGAGACGGATGATGGGAATGTACTCATCACGCAGGCGATAAAGATGACCACCACCCGCCAACTCATTGACCTGGTCATCTTTGACTTGCAGAGATTCGACAATAGAGACCAGCGGGGTGATATAAGTCTCGTGGCCCACACGCACCAACTGACCGTCGAGTATGGCCAGAGTCAGCGGCAGACGAATGCTAAAGGTTGAACCCTGACCAGGCTGGGAGGTCACCGTCACATTACCCCCCAATGACTGAATGTTCTTGCGCACCACATCCATACCCACGCCCCGTCCTGAGACGTCACTGACCTCGGCGGCAGTGGAAAAGCCGGGTTGGAATAACAGATCAAATACGGCCTCATCCGCCAACGACTCATCGGCCTTGATCAAGCCCTGACGGCGGGCCTTGTCGAGCACCCGATCACGGTTGATACCGGCACCATCATCTTTTATCTCAATGACGATATTACCCCCCCGATGGAAGGCATCCAGATGAATCACGCCTTCGGGATCCTTGCCCGCAGCGCGTCTGTCATCGGCTGATTCAATACCGTGGTCCACCGCATTGCGCACCAAGTGCATCAGTGGATCACCAATCTTTTCCAGTACAGTCTTATCCAATTCGGTCGACTCACCAGACAAACTCAAGCGCACCTGTTTATCCAACTGGGTAGACAAATCGTGCACCACTCGGGGGAAACGCTGAAAGGCAAAACTGATGGGGAGTAGACGTATACCCATGATGCCCTCTTGCAGCTCGCGGGTATTGCGTTCCAACTGGGCCAGGCCCACCTTGAACTGCTCCTCATTCTCCAACTCGACACTGTCCCCGAGCTGGCTCAACATGGCCTGGGTGATGACCAACTCGCCCACCATATTGACCAGGGCATCGACCTTGTCGGTGCTGACCCGTATAGAACTACTCTGGGGTCGTGCGTTGCTGACGTCACGTCGGTCACCTCGCCGTCGGTCGGTACGGTTCTCATCACGGCGATCACTGCCGGCACGCCGCTCGGGCATTGCCTCATCCGGCTGGATGGTCAATTCGCAGTCACCCTCTACCCAGGAAAAGACCTCTCGAATCTGTGCCTCGGTGGCCTCACCCTGGAGTGAAATTTCCCAGGCGAGATAACAGCTCTCACTGTCGAGCTCGGCAAAAGGGGGCAGTCCGCTGGTATCGGCCTTGAGGCGAACCTGGCCCAACTGGCCCAACTCACGAATCAACCGCAAGGGATCATTACCGGTCTGTAACATACCCGGGGCCGGGGAAAACCCAATCCGCCAAATCCTGGTCGTTGCCACCTCATCGGCCTCGGCTGGGTCCGGCTGGGTCTGCCCGGTATCGGTACCGAGCGCTTCTTCTAACTGGCGTTGCTGGTCGGCGACTCGCTGGGGGTCAAACTCGCTACCGAGTTGACCGGCTTGAAGCATGTCGCGCAGGCAATCTACCGAGTTGAGCAACATCTCCACCAGCTGTGGTGTGACCATACGGCCACTATTGCGCATCTCATCCAGCAGGGTCTCCATCACGTGAGTGAAGGCAGTCACCGCAGTGAGGCTGAACATACCACTGCCACCCTTAATGGAATGGGCGGCGCGGAAAATATCGTTGACGACCTCAAGATCAGCGGCACCGCTCTCTAACTTCAGCAGCCCCGACTCCATGATGTCGAGCCCTTCATAAGACTCTTCATAGAAGGTCTGCAGAAAACGGCTGAGGTCAATCGACATGACGGCCTAAGCCAACACCTTGTTGATCGTGTCCAGCAATTGATCCGGGTCAAAAGGCTTGACGATCCAACCGGTGGCACCGGCACTCTTGCCCTCCTGCTTTTTGTCGCCTGCCGATTCGGTGGTCAACATCAAGATGGGGGTAAACTTGTAATCCGGCAGGTTGCGCAACTCCTTGATGAGTTCAATACCATCCATGCCCGGCATGTTGACATCGGTCAACACCAAGTCGGTCTTCTGGCCCTTGGCAATCCCCAAGGCCTCATTCCCGTCTTTGGCCTCTAGAACATCATAGCCCGCACCCTTCAAGGTGAAGGCCACCATTTCCCGCATGGATGCGGAGTCGTCTACTGCTAATATACTGGCCATATGCATCTCCTGTGGCTGTGTTGCAATATTTCAGTTACTACCCATCGGCCACCCGCCAGTATCTGGCTAAATGGCAAAATCTGTTCAGGCCCAGTCTATTCAGGCTGGAACCACGGTATCCTCATTTAAGATATCGTCTAAGCCCAATGACACCGCTGTCGTCTCCAGCACGGGTGCCGGTCGCTCCCAGCTGAGGGTTTGGCCACTGGCCCGTATCACCTGGGCAAAACTGTAGATCAACTGCATGGTGGCGGTATCCAAATGCCCCAGGTCCTGACTACAAACATGCACCGGCTTGCCGCTGGCAAGTCCCTCTTCCATGACGTCATGAAGACAAGTGACGTTACTGATGTCCAACCGCCCCGCCAGAGTCAGGACAAAGGACGTCCCATCGGGTATCGGGTCTGGCCCATCGCTTGTCTGCTTGTCCTTGTCCTTCTCTTTCATTACCGCTGACCTTGCGCGGGTATTCCGCGTCCTGGGTTAAATTTCCCAAATAAATCCAAATCGGGCAGGCCCTGTCCCCCGGCCTGCCCGGGCAGGAAAAGGGATCAAAATAGGGTCTTCATTCGCCTTCACACCCACTTCACCTGGGTGGCCAGACAATCCACTTTCGTGGCGGTACCCCCCTGTGCCACAACATCGCTTGATGGGACCGCAATCCCCAAACCACAGTAGGGCTTTCGGCTGGGTCGGGGGAAACTTTAGGGACTGGGCATATAGATTGGGAAGCAGGGTATAAGTAACTAAAAATAAGGTAGGCTTAAATCACGGAGCCCATTCGATCGGGTCGATTTACAGACCCACAGGGGACTTGGCTGCACTGACGGCAGACCGGCCCGGAGGGTGGCGGGTGTGGGGTAATTACCCCTTTTCTTTATCTGCCTATTATCACCTACGCGTCAAGGCGTGCTCGTCGGCCTCGCTCTGTTCGCGACTGGCGTCCTGACGACGCTCTTCCAGTTGATAACGGCTGACGACCTTGCCCAGGGCCTGGGCCTTACCACGCAGCTTCAACCACTGGGCCTTGGTCTTGGCATGCTCACCCTGGGCCTGCGCCACCAGGGACCGTTGATTGGAAATCACATTTCCGAGTTTTTCCAAAAATACCTGGAAATCACGCATCGGGATGGCCTGCAGGCCACTACTACCAGCCTGCTGAAAGGTGTTCGCATACTCATCCCGGTACTGCACCAGCTCCTGTAATCGTGCATTGCATTCATCCAGCTTGCGCTGGCTTTCAGCCATACACACCGCCGCTTGCTGTTCACGCGTACTCGCAAACTGGGCTACCGGACTGAGTCGTTTTGATCGTTTAGCTGTCATATCTCAAATAGGCACTTCTATTGATCCCCTCATTCCTAACCTTCTCCCTGGGGGAGAAGGGACTATTGCCCCGCCGCCTCAAGCTGAGAGGTATTGGCAAGCAGTGGCCCAAGTTGGGCCACACTGTCAGCGAGAGACACCGGCTGGTCCATGCCCTGCTGCAAAAACTCCATAAACCGGGGCTGACACGCGATAGCCTCGTCAATGCGGCTGTCGCTGCCCGCAGCATAGGCACCGACACTGATCAAATCCCGGTTTTGTTGATAGGTGGCGTAAATTTGTTTGAATCGACGTGCCAACATCAATTGGCCCGGCTCCACAATATCGGTCATGGCCCGGCTGATGGAGGCCTCGATATCAATGGCCGGATAGTGACCGGCCTCGGCCAGGGGACGGGACAACATAATGTGTCCATCCAAAATAGCGCGAGCGGCATCGGCCACTGGATCATTCTGTTCATCGCCCTCCATGAGTACAGTATAGAAGGCGGTAATAGAGCCGCCAGCCTGGTCACCGGTACCGGCCCGTTCCACCAGCATGGGCAGCTTGGCAAACACCGAAGGTGGATAACCCTTGGTCGCAGGAGGCTCGCCAATGGCAAGGGCAATCTCACGCTGGGCCTGGGCAAAACGGGTCAGGGAGTCCATCAGCAACAAGACCTGCTGGCCGCGGTCACGAAAGTATTCGGCAATAGTGGTAGCCAACATGGCACCATGGATACGCAGCAATGGCGGGTGATCCGCCGGGGTTGCCACCACCACTGAACGTTCGAGCCCTTTGGCCCCTAATATATTGTCGATGAACTCCTTGACCTCACGTCCCCGTTCCCCCACCAAACCGACAACAATGACATCGGCGTTGGTAAAGCGAGTCATCATGCCGAGCAATACCGACTTGCCCACACCGCTGCTGGCAAACAGGCCCATACGCTGACCTCTACCCACGGTCAATAACGCGTTAATAGCACGCACCCCCACATCCAGGGGTTCCCCTATACGCTGACGACTCAGGGGATTCACCGAGCGCCCCGCCAAGGGCATGCGTTCGCGGGTACGCAAGGGTCCGGCACCGTCCAGTGGGTTGCCAGCACCATCCAGGATGCGACCCAACAAGGCATCTCCCACCGGGGCCTCACAGGCCCGGCCGGTGGGTACCACCCGGGCATTGGGTACCAGACCACTGATATCACCGGTGGGCATGAGGTAGAGCTTGTCGTCGGCAAAGCCCACCACTTCGGCCTCAACATGGGTATCACCCGGACCCATCACCAAACACTGCCCACCCATAGCCGACTGACAGCCTACTGCCTCCAAGGTCAGGCCCACCATGCGCGTAAGCTTGCCCTCGACCACGATACCGCTGGCCTGTGCCAGCCGTTGACCGAGTTCAGATAACCGCGCTTTCCAGTGTGCAGCCCGTGCCTCGACAGAGTAATCGGCCGCTATCACTCCCCCTCATCACCCAAAGATGCGGTGAGTACTGCGGTAAGACGCCGTTCCAGGGTGGCATCAATACGGGAATTTTCGGTAATGATATTGCAATCGCCACGGTTGATAACCGGATCATCGACGATGCGCCACGGCCGCTCGCCTTCTTCGGCACCCAATACGTCACGCACCAATTTGCCGTCTTCGGGGTTGAGGTGTACCGCCACATTGCGTGCCGCCGCCGGTAATGCGGCGATGGCCTCGCGTACTACACCTACTACATGGGCGGGTTCCTCTTTGAGTTCACGGCGTAACAATTGGCGGGCAATGGCCTTGGCCAACAAAATGAGCTCTTGTTCCAAGGCCTGATCGAGGTCGCGCAGAGGGTCGGACATCGCCTGCAAGACCTGTCGAAATTGCTGGATGTCGCCCTGGGATGCAGCCAGGCCATCACTGCGCCCACGGGCAAAACCCTCATCATAGGCCTGTTTTTGAATGCGCTCGATCTGCTGCACAGTGACCGGGCCACCGGCGGCATCCATAGCCGGTGCCTCCCAGGTCTCGACCTTGCCAGCCTCATCGGCGGAAAGAACCTTTGTGCTTAAACTAGACGTACTCTTCACCAGCCGTACCACCGAGTGCGATCTCACCTGAATCAGACAGGCGACGGGCCAACTGCACGATCTCCTTTTGTGCGGCCTCGACATCGCTGAGCTTGACCGGACCCCGCATTTCCAAGTCGTCTCGCATCATCTCTGCGGCCCGCTTGGACATATTCTTGAATATGAGCTCCTTGAGTGTCTGTGAGGCCCCTTTTAAGGCCACCACCAATGAGTCGGATTGCACCTCACGCAACAATATCTGAATACCGCGGTCATCCACATCCAACAGATTCTCAAACACAAACATCAGCTCTTCGACTTGCTCCGCCAAACCACTATCGGTGTCTTTGAAATTTTCCATCAGCGGGGCCTCAATTGAGCTCTCCAACTCATTCATAATGCTGGCGGCAGTCTTGACCCCACCGATCCCCGAAGACTGCAAGCTGCCCGCAGCCTTGCCGGCAAACTGCTTTTCCATGGCCTGGTTGAGCTCTTTTAGTGCCGAGGGCTGTACCCCCTCCAACGAAGCGATGCGCATCAGAATATCGAGGCGGCTCTTTTCCGGAAACACCGATAACACCTGGGCGGATTGGTCTGCTTCCAGGTAACTTAATACAATGGCGATGATCTGGGGATGTTCCAGACGCACCACCTCGGCCACCGAGCGTGGGTCCATCCATTTTAATTCCTCCAGCCCAGAGGTCTGCCCACCCATGAGGATACGGCCGATCATGCTGGTGGCCTTATCCGGACCAAGGGCCTTGGTCAACACGTTGCGCAGGTAGTTTTCGGTACCAATTCCCAGGGCGGTCTGGGTACCCACATTTTCCTGGAAACTATCCAACACCACACCCACCTGATCCTTATTGATGTCCTTGAGCGAGGCCATGGTCGAGCTGACGGTCTGCACCTCCTTGGGCCCCATGAACTTCATCACCTGGGAGGCATCCTCCTCACCGATGGCCAACAACAAGATGGCGGCACGCTCGGTGCCGGACAACCCGGTGGTATTGGCCGCCTTAGCCATCTTCAGACACCCAACCCTTGATCACCTGGGCCACCCGTTTGGGGTCCTCGGTGGCCATCTTTTTGGCGGTGCTAACACTGCTCTCATAAACTTCCTGATCGCTGGGCCCAGTGGGCCCAGCCAAGGCAAACTGATCACCGGCGGCGAGCTCGGCCTGCCCCGCAGCCACCATCTCCCGGCCCTGAACGGCAAGGCGCTGCAATACCGGACGCAACACACCGAAGGCGACCAGTAACACCAACAAGACGCCGCCAATCTGTTTGCCCAGATCCCATACCCAGGGTTGATCAATGAGGTCAGGCTCGGGCAAGGCTTCGGGTTTGACCACTGGGCTAAAGCGAGTATTCATTACATTAACTTTATCGCCACGGGCCTCATTAAAGCCCACGGCGTCTTTGACCAGGGCTGTCAACTTGGTGACCTCCTCATCCGTATAGGCCGTGTATCTGACCCGGCCCTTCTTGCTCACCTTTTGCTTGTCGTTAATCACCACCGCCACCGACAGGCGCTTTAATGCCCCAGAGGCCTGGCGGGTGTGGCTGATGGTCTTGTCCAGCTCATAATTGGTCGTGGCACGACGGCTCTTACTCTTGGGTAAATCAGACGCCGCAGCAGTCGTGGCCACGGCGCTATCGGTAGTCGTGGTCGTCGCGGTGGGAGCCCCCCCGGGAGGGGTCACAGCGGGGGTCGTGGTGGTCGTAGTGGTGACTTCTGGCACACTGGCAGCCGCAGGGGGTTGGTTGGACAAGGCCCCAGGCACTCCCATCGCACCACGATAGCCCGAACTTTGTTCCTCGGCGGTCTGCTGACTGCGTACCGCAGGTTTTTTGTCGTCAAAACTTTCCTGGGTCTTTTCCACCGCAGTAAAATCCAGTTCCGCCACCACCTGGGCCTTGACACTGCCTACGCCCACGATAGGGCTTAGGATGTCTTCGATACGTTTACTGTAGGCATTTTCCAGTTGGCTGGTAAGACGAAACTGCTCTGATGTGATACCGATATCTTTATTCGAAGACTGGCGATTCAACAACCGGCCCCGGCTGTCGATGACACTCACCCGATCCGGCTCCAACTCCGGGATACTCGACGCGGTCAGGTGCACAATGCCGGCAATCTGCTCCTCGCCCAAGTCACGCCCCGCATACAAATCGAGTAACACCGAGGCGGTGGGCTTCCGCCGGTTTCGCAAAAATGAAGACTGGCGTGGGATCGCCAGATGTACCCGTACCGATCGCACATGACTCAAGGTTGCAATAGACCGTGCCAATTCACCTTCGAGGGCACGCTGATATCGTGCCAACTCCATAAATTGACTGGTACCAAATCCCTTTTCTTTCTCCATGATCTCAAAACCGAACCCCCCCACCCCTTTAGGCAAACCCTGGCTGGCAAGCTTGATACGTGCATCATGCACCGCCCCCGCAGGCACCAGGATGGCGCCGCTGGCAGGATCCAGTCTGTACCGAATCTTCTCTTTTTGCAGGGCATCGAGCACTTCGGAGGCATCCTGCTGGGCCAAATTGGCATAAAGTAATTGATAGTTAGGTGTCTGTGACCATAACGCCACCCCGACACCCACCGCCACGCTGGCGGCAAGGCCCACCATGAGCGCAACCTGGCGCAGAATATTCAACCCACCAAACCCCTTGGCCGCCGCACCGGCGTCCTGAGCATCGATTACCGCCATGGCCGTCCACCCATGGTCCTTATTACGCTCTGGTATTTTGTATCTTGCATCTCGTCTCTACTTTATTAGATGGGCATATTCATGATGTCTTGATAGGCCGAGATCAACTTGTTGCGCACCTGGGTCATGGCCTCAAAAGATACGCTGGCCTTTTGCAGGGACACCATGACCTCGGCCAAATCGACTTGGGGATCGCCCATTTCAAAGGCCTTGGCCTTACCACCCGCCTCCATCTGCAGGGCATTCACCTTGTCGATAGACTGGCGCAACATGGCGGCAAAATCTGCGGCACGATCTGCCTCGGGGAGCGCCACCTCGGCACCCCCGGCAGCCTTCGCCGCCATGGTCCGCATCTCACCCAACAATTGATTGATATCGATTTCAGACATAGCCGTCCCCGTGCTCTATAAAACCAAACAACTCATATTTAGCCACTCAACCCTGTAAAGCGCTCCCAATTTAATGCCCTCTCCCTGAGGGGCCTCGGTGCCCCCTCGAGGGGCAGAAGGAATGATCAATCTGTAAGGCCCTCCTAAATCCCCGCCGCCGGTAGTTCCACACCATCATCACGCATACGTGCCAATTTGTATCGCAGAGTGCGTTCGCTGATACCGAGCTGGCTGGCGGCGGCCTTACGTTGGCCCTTGGCGGTTCTCAAGGCTTCGAGAATTAAAAGCTGCTCGTGACTGCGTAAATCCTCACCCAGGCTATCATCACCCACAGGCACCGACTCTACTGCCTGGGTATGGACCGGTGTCGGGGTATCGACGCTCGCTACAATCGATTCAAACTGCAGATCCGGGACATCGATCACCTCACCTGGTTGCAGGATGAGTGCCCGCTGCAAGACATTGTCCAGTTCACGCACGTTGCCGGGCCAATCGTATTTCTCCAAGCTTGTCTGGGCCTCGGTAGAAAATGTGGGGATGATGCGTGCCTGCCTGGTGCAGTGGTGGTGAATCAAATACTCCACCAAGGGCAAAATATCCTGACGCCGCTGCCGCAGTGGTGCCATTTCTACCGGGATAACATTGAGGCGATAATACAAATCTTCACGAAAACGACCCGCCGCCACCTCCTGGCGTAACAAGCGGTTGGAAGTGGCCAGCACTCTCACATCCAGGGTGATGGTCTTGCGGCCACCGAGTCGTTCAACCTCCCACTCTTGCAATACTCGTAACAACTTGGCCTGCAGGCCCAAGTCCATCTCGGAGATTTCATCCAACAACAGAGTGCCGGATTGGGCCTGCTCAAATTTCCCAGGGCAGGCCTGGTAGGCCCCGGTAAAGGCCCCCTTTTCATAACCAAACAGGGTAGCCTCCAACATGTTCTCGGGGATGGCGGCACAGTTTATGGCCACAAAAGGATGCTGACTGCGCTTGGAGTGGCGGTGGATATAGCGTGCGATCACTTCCTTACCGCTACCACTTTCACCGCTGATCATCACCGTGGCCTCGCTCTTGGCCACCCGCAGGACCTTGTCGAGCAGGGCCTTGCTGAGTGGATCGACGGCCACCGGGTCATCGGCACTGAATTCGGTATCCGGCAGATAGCGGCTCACCGTATTGACCAGCACCTCGGCCTCAAAAGGTTTGACTAGATAATCCACCGCGCCGTCACGCATGGCCTCGACCGCCTGCTGAATACTGCCGTGGGCGGTCATCAACAATACCGGCAGATCGCGACGTTGACTCTTGATCTGTTTGAGCAGGGCATGACCGTCCATGGGGGCCATCTTGATGTCGGTAACCACCATGGCGATATCACTACGGGCCAAAAAAGCCAGGGCCTCACTACCATCAGCACAGGCTGTTACCTCATAACCGGCCAGCCCCAGTGTGTCGCACAAAGCCTGGCGCAAAGATTCATCATCCTCCACCACCAAAATGGGTGATCTGTTTCTACTCATGCCTTTCCCCAGCAGTATTTTTTTCTGCAGTATCACCGTCAGTGGCTGCGGTAAAAACCGGCAGGCACATCCCGATACAGCAACCTTGTCCCAGACTGGAGTCCACCCACACCGAGCCGTCGTGGGCCAGGGCTACCGCCTGCACCACCGCCAAACCCAAACCCGTGCCCTGGCTGCGGGTGGTAAAAAAGGGTTCAAATAATTTCTCCTGGGCGTCGATATCAACCCCGGGGCCATCATCACACAGGCCCAGACGAACCCTGCCATCACCGTCGAGTGTCGCTATCAATTGCAATCGCCCCCGTTGACCGCAGGCCTGAATCGCATTAACAAGCAAATTTTGCATGGCACCCAGCAGGGCCTCACGATTGCCCAGCACACGGATATGGGCCGGGGAACACTCCCGACTCAGACTAAAGCCGTGGGCCGGAAGCAGTGGTGCCACCGATTGCTCCACCTCAAGCAACAATTCATCGACGCTGATCTGTTCTGACCCGGGACTGCCACCCCGGGCATAGATCAGCATATCCCGCACCATGGCCTCCAGGGTGCGCAGTCGTGAGAGGGTCTTTTGTGATACTGCGGCCCGCTTGGCGGGGTCCAGACGGGGCTGGCTGAGGTGGGAAATATAGAGGATAGCCGCAGTCAATGGCGTACGTATTTGATGGGCCAACTTGGCCGCCATTTCGCCCATAGCCGAAAGTCGTTCGTGGCGCTGCAGGCGTTGCTGCAGGGCAGTGGATTCGGTCACATCCTGGAGTAACAGGATCTGGCCCGGTTCGTCACCCAATGGACAGGTGGACACGGTCACCCGCCGACCGTCACGAAGCAACAGGGCGTTAGTGCTGCTGTTATCACCGGGGGCGAAGGCACGTTGGATAAGATCACGCCAAGCCACACCGAGGAGGGCTTCGCCGAGCAGATCCTGGGCAGCAGGATTGGCCTCCTGGACCACACCGGCTGCATCCAGTACCACCACCCCGGCCGGTAGTGCCGCCAGCAAACCGCTGAGGCGGCTGGCCAGACGCTCCTTTTCCGCCAGCTCTTCAAGCCGACCGTTATGGGCCGATTGTAATTCACCATTAAGCCGCTCAACCCGCTGCTCCAGGGCCTGATAAGAGGTCGTTAACTGGTCGGAAAACCGGTTAAAGACCTCAAAGGCATCCTCAAGGCGGGTAGGCTCAACCGCTTGCGGTCGATTCATGGATTTTTGTTGCTCCGCAGTCACTAGGCTGTCAAATACAAAACGCTTGGGTTCTGCAGTATGGCCTGGAGCAAGAAGTGTGCCTGGAAAATTTATCCAGCTAAATCAGGTTCTTAGGAGTTAAGGGCAGAATGCTTGTCAAATTCCTGTCGCTGTTTGTCTGAACTGTGTCCATATTTTCGCAACTTTTCCACCAAGGTCGTCCGTTGCATGTGCAGCAATTTAGCGGCATGGGCCACCACCCCATCGGATTCCGCCAGGGCCTGCTTGATCAAGCTGTACTCCATATTACCCAGATGCTCTTTGAGGTCCAGACCGTCTCGAGGCAAACGTGGTGAAGATAGCCATTCCAATGGCACCACTGCGGGCGTGTCGCTGGACACCACACCGCCACCACTGACCTGAAACTTATGGGGCAGATCCACCACATCCACCACCTTAAAAGGGTGCGTAATCACCAGGCGCTCCACCAAATTGGCCAGCTCACGCACATTACCTGGCCAGCCATAGTGGCACAGGCTCATGACCGCCGCCGGATTCAGACGCACCGAACCTCTTTTCTCATGTTCTACCCGGGCAATGAGTTCATTGAGCAGCAAGGGAATGTCTTCTGGCCGCTGGCGCAATGATGCAACCTCAATGGGAAACACGTTGAGCCGATAATAGAGGTCCTCACGAAACTTACCACTCTTGATCCGTTCTTCCAGGTCACGATGGGTGGCGGCAATGATGCGTGCGTCGGTGGTGATACTTTTGTTGCTGCCGACCCGCTCAAATGACCGTTCCTGCAATACCCGCAACAATTTCACCTGCATGGGCAAGCTCATATCGCCAATCTCATCAAGAAACAGGGTGCCCCCACTGGCCATCTCGAAGCGCCCCTGGCGGGAGCTGATGGCACCGGTAAAGGCCCCCTTCTCGTGACCAAATAATTCGCTCTCTAATAGATCTGCAGGTATGGCACCGCAATTGATGGGGACAAAGGGCTTGTCCCGGCGACCGGAATGATAATGAATATTGCGGGCCACCACTTCTTTGCCGGTACCCGACTCCCCCAGTATCAACACCGTGGCCTCGGCATCGGCCACCTGCTCAATGAGGCGACGGGTATCCTGTATACGGCGACTGGTGCCCACCAAACTACGAAATAATTGTAATGGCCGGGCATCACGTTCGTCATAACGCTCACGGTAGATCTGGGCCTGATCCAGGGCGCTGGTCAGTTGGCTGAATTGCAGGGGAAGTTCCAGGTGGCCCAACATATTGGGGGGTGACCGTTGCGCAGAGCTGATGGCTTGATCACCCAATAGAAATACCGGCAAGAACTCATCAAAGTCGCGCAGGCTCTCCAAAAGCCTGGCCGGCTCACCCTCGGCACAGTCACCCAACAAACAGACTTCATATTCTCCTTTAGGGGAAGACTGCCACGCCGCTGGATCAAGATCGATGACGGTCTCGCAGCCGGCAAAGTTGAGTAATCCCAAAAACTGCTCACGACGCTGGGCATCGCTATCAAGTAGCAACACTTTAATCATTGCGGACATCGGACTGGCGTCTCCCTACTGCTAAACCCTACCTGGACTGGGAGCGATTCACATTTAGAATCATTATCTTAGCAGTGCTATGTATTTAAGTTTATAGGAGAAGTTAAGCACCAGAACAGGTATCTGTCAAAATATTGGCATAAAAAAATTTGCACTAGTGTTGCTAGCGTCAAAAATTCACTACATATTGGGGTTTGCAGGCCAGGCGGGGAAATTAAATTCTACTTTTCTAGGCTCTGACAAAAACGTGGAGGTCGTTAAGAGTGGGCGTTGCGGCGATATTCCTGCTGGGCATAGCGCGACAGATTCAGGGCGCTGATCTTGTTGGCCAACTCGGTACGTGCCGTTTCAGCGGTCAGGACAATCTGTTGATCCAGGGCCTGAATCGCGTTGATCCCCTTCAACAACGAGCTCCGAGAGAGAGTGGCGGAGGGGCCTTTGCTAAACAGGGCCTCCAACTGGTGGCGGCGTTCTTTCTCCTTGACGTCCACGGCCGTCCAATCCCGTTGCTGGGCCAGGTCCAGCATGGCCTGGCTCAGACCGAGTATATGGTGCAGCCTTTGTGAGGTATCTTGGGGCCCTGATCGCATGATGGTCTTTCCCTGAAATGGTCTTGCCTACCGAGAACCCTTAGCCTGTGGCCACGGCAGTCTGCTGCAAGGTGGCCTGCTGGTCACTGATCTCCACCCAGGCGGAACGAATCTGACCCATGAGATCGGCTACCTCATCGAGATAGGCCACGTTGTTTTCAATATTCGCTGCCAGCAAGCGGCGTTCCATATACTCATAGAGTCGATCCAGATTCTCGGCAATATCACCACCCGCTTCCGGATTGAGGCTCATGCGCAGACCATTGATGATAGAAATGGCCCAACTGATATGGCGACCCTTTTCCGCAGTCTCGTTTCTTTCCATGTGGCCCTTGGCTATGGCAATCTTGTCCAGGGCACCGTCCATCAACATCTGCACCAAACGAAAGGGATCGGCCCCGGTGATCGCAGACTGGGCACCAACAGCGGTGTATTGTTTTACTGCGCTACGTGGGTTGGGGTATGTCATCAGTCCATCCTCTCTCGTCTTGTTCAATGTCTATTGTCTTGTCGGTGCACCGCACCAGGCATAAATACTGTATCGGCCATCGACGCCAAAAATTTAGCACGCGCTCATCAATTGTTTAAAACTGCAAGTTGCTGGGTCAAAAAATCACTGGTGCTACGGAGCTGCACCAACAAGGTATCCAGGGCGGTAAACTGTGATCGCAAACGCGATTCCAGTACCTTGAGTCGCTCGGCCAGGTCCACCCGCTGTTCCTCAATACCGTCGATACCCTCCTGGGCTCCATCGGTGCGGGCATTGAGGATACCCTCGTCCGTCAACAAGCTAGAGATATAGCCATTGAGCCGATCGGCATATCCCCGTGTAAACGCTATACTGCCCCGCGAGCCGTCGCTGCTGCCGGTCACTTCGACCTGCAGGCCAGAGGCGTTGCCATGACCGTTTAGAAAGCGTCCCGAACCGGTGGCAATAGAGCCACCAATCGTCCCGGCCACATCATTCCCATCGGTGGCGGTACCTGTAGCCAGGCCCAGGGTGGCATTGGTGGCGGTAATCGCAATCACTGACGTTGAACCGTAACTGCTGGAGGTGATCAAAAATTGATCATTGACAGTGTCGTAACTGGCGGTCACTGAGGCCAGCGCGGCCAATAGACCACTATCGGCATTGATGCTGCCCTGTATTTCCGCTGCCAAAGTCGCCAGAGCCCCGTCGGTATTGTAGGTCCCTTCTGTCAGGGTAATAGTGCCCGACTGCGCACCGTCCACACTCAGGGCAAAGGTCTTGTTGCCGGAATTCAAGGTCAGCGAGCTAATACCCCCGCTGCCGGTATAATTCCCCTGGGTCGCCTGACCGCCACTATCCAACTCTATTAGGTAGGTGCCGGCCTGGGTATTGCTGGTGGAGCTAACAAAGTTAACCAGGGAATCCGAGGGGGTCCCGGTAGCAGCGAATAAGCGGCCCACCGCGTCGGCATCTGTGTCCAGGGACTGTTGCAACTTATCCGAGTCGACCACCAGACTGCCGGCCATCAAAATAGAACCGTCCGCCTGTTCTGCATTCAACGCCAGGGTAGTGATGCCGATGTCTGCCAAGGAGGTAAAGGGTCCGGTGATACCGGGCACTGCATCGCCAAATATGCGCCGAATCTCATTACCAATACTGCGCACTGTAGAATCACCGATCAGCACACCGGCGTTCCCTGTGCCCGGATCAAATCCGGCCAGGCTATCCAGAGTGGCGATCAAATCATTAAAGGAGCTGACAAAATTGTTGACCGCAGTGGTGACCGCTGCTTGGTCCTGGGTAACGGTGAGTTGCACCGGTGTGCCCGCTGTGACAGCCACCAAGTTGAGAATAACACCCTGTATCGCGCCGGAGACGGTATTACTTTCGCGGCTGATGGCCAGGCCATTGACCTTGATCTGGGCATCCTGGCCGGCCACGGTCTGATCCATATTGGTGGCGGCGGCACTGAATGCAAATTTGGAGAGCCCGCTGGTGTCGGTGTTACTCCCCACCACAGGGTTCTCGGCCACCACGATCTCCAGACTGGAGTCGGCACCACTGTCGTCGGACACAAACAATAGACGGAAACCGGAACCGTCGTCGATGATATTGGCGGTGACACCGATATCGGCGGTGTTCACCGCGTCCCGGATACCCTGCAGACTGCCATCGGTGATAGTGACGGTCTTGGCGGGTTTGTCCGCATTGACGGTAAATGAAGTATAGGTGTCCGTCCCTGAATCGTAGACGGTGGTGCCAAAACGAAAGGTGAGGGCACCGGTACCCACCACATCGGTAACGGCACTGAAGGTATCGGCACCCACCAGGGAATTGGCCTGTGCCAACTGCGACACCTCCACCGAATAACTGCCGGTGGTGGCAATACTGCTGGCGGTAGCGGTAAATTTATCGGTATCGGCCACACTCGCCGTCTTGGTCCGAAATGATGTCATCGACGTCATCGATGACACCGCCCCCTGGAAGGACGCAAGGGCGCCCTTGAGGGTGCCATAAGACGAAAGTGTTGCCTGAAAACCCGCCTCCTGCTGATCGAGACGTCTGGTGGTGGGTGCGGCTTCTGCCGCGACCAATTGCTCCACCAAGCCGTTCACATCCAGCCCGGAGCCGATCCCCGCTACCGTAATATCTGTCATATTGACCTCGAATCGAAGCGGCTTGTATTACTGGGCTTCAATGCAAATCGAAGGCCAGGTCAGGCTTCGGTCTTGAGCAGCATCCCGCTGGCTTCATCCAGACGCTGGGCCAGTGCCAGTACTTCCTCCGCAGGGATTTGCCGAATCACCTCGTCGGTTTCTGAATCAATGACTTTGACGACAGTCTGTCCGCTGTGCTTGTCGACACTAAATTGCAAGTCCCTCTGCATGGACTGAACCCGCTGGGTCAGGGAATCCAATGTCTCCTGCAGATCGCTGGACTGCTCGGTTGCCGCCTGCTCAGTCACCGGCACCGACCCGCCGGACGACGGCAATTCTTGCCGCTGTGGTGCCGCTTCGGCACTTCCGGTGGTTTTGGATGTCTGGCCATTACTGGTCCGCACCTCCGTCACCGGGCTCTGATTTACAGGTTGTATAACCATGACTTTTACCTCACGCGCTATGGGTAGTTGCCTGGGGCCTTAAAGCCAGCCCCAGGCGCCCACTCATTGCTTGGTTACTGCAGCAACGCCAGCACTAACTGCGGCTGGGCATTGGCCTGTGACAAAGCAGCAATACCGGCCTGTTGCAGTATTTGCGCCCGTGTCAGTGCTGCCGTCTCGCTGGCAAAGTCCGCATCCAGAATCCGCGACCGTGCAGCACTCAGGTTCTCGACCGAGCTTGCCAGATTGGAGATAGTGGATTCAAAACGGTTTTGCACCGCACCCAGATTTGCACGGATGCTGTCCACGCGAGCCAGACCACCATCCAACACATCGATGGCATCGTTGGCACCAGCAATGGTGCTGATGTCAACCTGAGACACGGAGGTCTTGGTGCTGGCCTGAGCACCTGCTGCGGCACCGGTAAAGACACTACCGGCACTGTCGGCAACGCTCGACTGGATATTGAAGGTGGTGCTGTCGGCAACGAAGGTCACCGTACCCCCGATCACCGTGGAATCGGCATCATTGGCATCAGAGATATTGGCACCGTCTTGCAAGACCACCGCGCTGCCCTGTGCCCCTGTTACCGTCATGGTCTGGGTCACGGCCGTGGAACTGCCATCGTTACGATTGGTATCGGTCACCGCTGCGGATTGTGAGAAATCCTCAATGGAAATGTCCTCACCGGTGCTGCTGGTGAGTGTGATCGCGCTACCGCTGGAGGCAATGGCCGCCGTGATACCGGTATTACCGGTCTTGTCGTTGATGGCATCAACCAGAGAGCTGAGGTCCGTGGTGGTCACCGTGGCTGAAACTGCGATGGCATTGGTGTTGCTGCCATACAAATTAAAGCTCACCGTGCCGTTGGCACTCAGGGCACTGAGGGTCGCCGTGGTGGTCGCCTTGGCGCTCACCCCGGTGGTGGCCGTCACGGCGTTCACATCAGAGGCAATCTGCTTGGCCGAGGCATTGGCCAACACACTCACCGTCGCCGTGGACTCACCGACGATGGTCAGGGTCTGGGCGGTAACATTATTGCCCTCGCTGACCCCCTCGGTACCAAGATTGGAACCGCTGGTGGTCGCTGCAGTTGCGGCACCCGCATTAAACACACCCCCTGAAGAGCCCGTACCGGACACCGAGGATGCGATGGTGAGTTCGGCTTCCAGGTTGACCGTGACAGCACCGGATACCGCACTGGAGTCAGCACCGCCTTCAGTCAAGGTCACCGCCGACCCGGACGAACCGGTCAAGGTGGCCGTCTCGTTGACGTCCGTGACGGTAGATGTATCACTTACACCAGACGCCAGTGTTGCCCCCAGACCCCCCGAACCTGCTGTATTGGCCATTGTAATCGTCGCGTCACCTCCAACAGCATCTGTCAGGGCAAGAACGAGATCAGTTCCATCTAACTTCCGTATAGTGACATTGCCACCGGCACCGCCTGACTGTGTGACCTCATAGGCAGAGGAGCTCAAAGCAGAAGTCGCGGCGGCAAACAGATTGTCATTTACCGTGGCGGCGGTTGTATTAGCCGCGAAGACAACGGCCGTAGCATCAAACAAAAGGCTTTGTGAATCTCCGTTAACAACGTTAGTCATAGTGCCTGAGAAAGTAACGCCTGCATTGTCCTGCAGAGTATAGTTTTCAATAGAGATATTGGCACCATCTGCGGCCGTCAGGCTAAAAGTATCATCCGCATTGTTGACCACGGAAAGACCGGTGGAGGAACCGAATGCGTTGTTGATCGCGGTCTCCACGTTGGTCCGGGTAGCGGCATCCGTTGCCCCCACTTGCGCAGTAATTGAGCTACCGTTCAAACTGAACGAAATGGTGTCGCCCTCATTGGCTGTATCGATCGTAGTACTCAGGTCCAGGGTGGCCGTGGTCGTGCCCGCGCTGGCGGTGACACCGTCCAGGGCGTTCAAGGCCGTGGCGATGGTGCTGGCCGAATCGGCGGCGGTAACGCTCACCGTCTGGCTAGTAGCGATGTCACTGTTGCCCGCAGGCCCGGTCACGGTGATGGTCTGGGTGGCGACGTTGTTACCCGCCAGGGCCAGAGTATTGGCAGCCGTGGAGGCCACACCGACCGTGGCACCGTTGGTGCTGGTGGTATTGGATTCCACCGAGGCACTCATGCCCACGTCGGTAGCGTTATTGGTGCTCAATCGGTTGGTGCCGAGGATCTCGGCAGTGGCACCGGCCACCGACACGCTCACCGTCTGGTTGGCCTCTGCGCCCACCTGGAACTGTTGGCTGGTAAACGAACCGTCCAACAGTTTCAATCCGTTAAACGAGGTGTTGTTGGCAATACGATCCAGCTCTGAGATGAGCTGGTTGACTTCGCCCTGTAGTGCCTTGCGGTCACTGGCAGAGTTGGTGGAGTTCGCCGATTGAATGGACAGTTGGCGCATGCGTTGGAGAATATTGGTGCTCTCCTGCAAGGCGCCTTCTGCGGTCTGAGACAGGGAAATGCCGTCATTGGCGTTGCGGATGGCCTGGGTCAAACCGTTTACCTGGGTGGTAAAACGATTCGAGATAGCCATCCCGGCGGCGTCGTCACTGGCGCTGTTGATACGCAGACCGGATGAAATCCGCTCCAGGGACGTCGCCAACGCACTCCCTGAATTGTTGAGATTCCGCTGCGCATTCAACGACAGCAGATTACTGTTGATAACTTGAGCCATTACCTTTTCTCCTCTTCCCACGACCCACAATCACGCAGGCGGGCCGAGAGATCGGGTTTATCTTTGGCGGATATGCGTAAGCAACGCATTCACCGCCTCCGTGTAAGTAGTCGGACACGGCAGGGAAAACTTGAATCTTCCTGGAAGAATTATCTCAAAAAGGCGGAATGCATATAACTTGTTGTTTTTAGAGGAAAGAGCCACACACTCAAAATATCATAGCCCCTTTGTGCCTTTGTGGCCAACAGACACAACAAAGCTTAGCTCCCGTATTTGTTCTTATAAGAAATTAAACAGATTCAGACCCTGGACCCGAACAAAGGCCTGTTGCGCCGCCTGCAAAGACACCAGTTGCATATTAAAACGGCTGGCGGCCTCGGCAATATCCAGATCCTGGATGCCGGACAAGACGGATTTCATCTGGAACGAGGCGGCATCATTGCTGATCCGCTCACCGTCAATGACCTGCATACGCCCCCCCACACGAGCCCGGATCTGACTTATGCTGGTCTCGGCCTGACGAATATCGGCCAGCACCCGGTTGACCTGGTTATGCAAACGGGCCCGATCATCGGCCAGGCCACTGGGAGATTCCAGGGCGGTGACCAGGTTGTCCACGGTGGTGAACAGGTCCTGGTTAAGGCTGGGTGACAGGGTAAACTGGTCACCATTCATGGGATTACCTTTAAGCAGGGTCTGGATGCCCTGGAAATTGATAAAGGCATCTTCCTGGTAGCTGTCTACCGCCTCGATGTTACCGGCAGCGTCCTCAATTAGGTACACCGTGGCATCATCCGGGCTAAACACCGTGCTGCTGCTGGCCCCGGTATCGCCGTTCAAGGCACCACCAAAATATCCGCTAAGGCTGTCACCATCACCTGGGGTGAACCCGGTCAGGGTCTCGGTGACGGTGATGTCGCTGGTAGAGGGGGTGGTGCTGGTGAGATACAAAGTGGTGCCACTGACGATGGCCCGCACCCCGGTGACCCCGCTGTCATCGTTGATCACCCCAGCCAGGGCCGCCAGACTGCTGACGGGGGTGCCCGTTTCGTCCACGGTATAAACCGTGGTGCCATTGATATCCAGGGTGTAGGCCAGGGTGTCGTTGGCGTTGACATCATTAAAGCTCAAGGCACTCCCGGCTGCGGTCTGAAATGGGAAATTTATCGTATAGGTATCCCGCACATAGGCGCTGTTATCCGTCACCCGCCCCGGATCAATGATCCCGGTGCCGTTGTTGTTGGCGTTATCCAGGGTGCTAAAGGTACCGTTACCATTACGAATCAGCTGAAAGATGTCGGCCCCGGAGTCCCCATCCGCCACCTGGCTGCTAGGGGAAATTTGCATAAAGCGCTGACCCTGATCCCCGGCATAACTAAATCCACCGCCACTGGCGCGGGCAAAGGGTTGGGTGTTACGTTGAAACCCGGCAAACAGGTACTCGCCATTGGCGTCCTTGGTATTGGCCAGCCCAATGAGCTCATCTACCCGTTGGCGCAGCTCGGTGGTGATATCACGCCGCGAGCCCGGGCTCTGACTGTCGTTATTGCCCTGGATAGCGAGATCACTCACCCGGCGCAGGATGTTCTCCACCCCCACCAAGGCGTTCTCTTGTCGAGACAAACGCCCTTCGGCGGCATCTGCATTGCGTTGGAATTGTTCATTCACCGATAAGGCCTTGGTGAGCTCCACAATCTTGGCGGCACCGGCGGGATCATCCGCCGGGGTCAAGATCTTGCGACCGGTACCGATCTGGGCCTGGGTATAACTGATACTGGCCTGTTGGTCGAGTATCGCTCGCGTCGAGTTTTGGAAAATCTGGGTGGTGGAAATACGCATAAGCTAGCTCCTGATGACACCGATCAATTCGTCAAACATCTGATTGGAGATGGCAATCAGCTGGGCTGCGGCCTGATAGGCCTGTTGAAAACGCAGAAGATTGGCGGCCTCTTCGTCCAGATTGACACCGGAAACGCTATCCCGTGCTTCCACCGCCAGGTCGAGCAAACTCTCCTGAGCATCACGATTGACCGAGGCCTCACGGGTTTGGGAGCCGATGTCCGCAATCATTTGGGCATAGGCCTCCTGGTAGGTCACGGTCCCCCCGGCCAGGGTGAGCTGTTCCTGCAAATTGGCAAGTAACAGGGCATTACGGTTATCCCCCACGCCATTGGTGTTGTCGCTGATCACAAAGGTATCCCCCGCAAGAGGCGTGCCCTTAATCGTGAAACTAATGGCGCCAAAGGGGGTGGCCAGGGTAAATGACTTACCACCGCTCTCGGTGGCGGGGTTATAGGCAATGGTGCCACCGGGTCCGTTGGTAATCGTAAAACCGGGGAACACACCGTTGGCATCGGCCCCTGCGGTCACCACTTGAGAAACGCCCGAGTCGGCCACTGTATTGGTATCCGTCACTAAAACAGTTCCGGCACTACCCGTCGTATCTGCGGTGATGGTCGCAGTGGCACCCACTGCGGCCGCAGCAATACTGGCCTGAGGGTCTACTGCGGCGGCAAAGGCGGCTGCGGTATTGGCAGCGGTATCGGCAATAGTCACCTGGGTCTGGGCACCACCAGTGACCACCCCTGAGCCCAGAAAGTTAAACACAAAGTCCTGGTTATTCAGGGTAATGATGTCTCCCGCCGCAGGACCGGTACCCGCAGTCAGGGTGGCACCGGCGGTCTCACCCACACCGCCGGTATCAAAGGCATTGCCCGTCACCGCGATCTGGGTGCTGGTGGAGGTGGCATAGGCGGAGGTGATGGTGATCACCCCGGCCGCTGCGGCCGGGACCGTATCCAGACTATTTTGGGTAAAGCTGTTACTGCCGCTGGCATCGATGGCGTTGATCTTGGTGGCAAAGGCATTGGCCAAATCATCCAGGCTGGCCACCGCTGAGGTGTCGACGTAGAAACTACGCGTGGTGAAGTTATCCGCCACCGCACCGGTGCTATCAACAATAAACTGATTACCCCCGATGGTGAGGGAATCGCCATCATCGATATTAGCCAGGGTCAGACCACTAAAGTCGATGGCCTGGGTGCCTTTGGTGCCAACGAAGCTCACCGCATTACTGGCGGCGGTTGCGGCAGTGCCCGCAGCGGTGGAGGCATTGAAGGTCAGGGTAATGTCCCCGCCATTACTGGAAAGGGGTAAGGACGTAAGAGCCGTTATCGGCCCCAGGTCGATCTGACCATTGCCACCATTGGCGGAGGGGGCTGTCACGCGCAGGGGTGCTGCTGCCGCCACCAGGGCGGGGTCACTAATGGCCACACTCAGATTCCCCGCCGCCTGGCGGGTGGGTTGGATCAAAAAGTTATAACTGTCTCCTGCCCCCGCCGACAGAGCTTCTACGCTAAAACGCAGGCCATCGCCGACGAAGGGGTTGGCGTTGGTCCCGGCCCCGCTCAGGGTCACGGTTTGGGAAAGATTCAAATTGGTCAGGGTCCAGGCATTAGTGCCATCAAAGGTCAGACGATAATCCGCCGTGGTCAACGCACTGGCATCGTTAACGCTCACCGAAATATTGGTATTGCTGGTGTTATTACGACTGGGAAACACCTTGGGGGTAGGCGCATTGAAAAATTGTCCGCCTTGGGCGCCGTTAAAATCCAGACCCAATTGCTGTTGGGCATTAAAAGTTGTCGCCATACCAATGGCCAAACGCCCCAAAGTATTGCTGGCCTGGTCCAGTATCTCACGACGAAACTCGACCATACCACCGAGTCTGCCACCGCTGATAAAATCGGTGATAACACCGGAGCTAAATGGGGGCTTGAATGAGATCTCGGCACGGCTCAAATCAAACCCGGCGCTGCTCACTTCGAGTTCCCGGAATTGGGTGCCCACCACCAGGGCTTGGCCGTTGCCGATAAAAACATTGGTGACACCACCGCCCTCATCAAGGGTGGTGGCACCCACCAACTTTGCCAATTCACTGATGAACTGATCCCGTGTATCGAGCAAACCATTGGGGGGCTGTCCTGGGGCACGGCCCTGGGCAATAATGATATCCTGGTTGGCCTGGGCAATAGATGAGGCCAAACTATTGACCTCGGTGAGTGTGCTGCGCATATCGCTCTCAACACCATCATAGAGATTGTTAAAACGCGCGTCGATAAATTGAAATCGTGTCGCCATGGCATTGCCCTGGCTGACCATGACCTGCCGCGCCGGTGCCGATGTAGGATCATCGGCCACGTCATGCACTGCATTGAAAAAATCCTGCAATGCCGGTGCCAACCCGGCCTGGGGATCGGCCAGCAAATTGTCTATCTGGCTGGCGAAGGCATAAATATTATCTAATTGATTAAAGGTTGAGCTGGTGGTACGCACCTGTTCCGACAAAAAGCTGTTAAAGATGCGGCGTACGCTGGTAACCTGGACACCCTGACCGATAAAACCATCACCCGCCACCTGGGGTAGGCGCGACCCCAAGTCTACACGCTGGCGATTGTAGCCTTCGGTATTGACGTTGGCGATATTGTTTCCAACGGTCGCCAAGGCGCGTTGCATCGCCAGTAGTGCCGATACCCCGGTTCCTAAGACATTACCTGTGGCTGCCATAACCTACTTCCTCCACTGCGGCGCTTGATTTCGTAAATACCCACAACCGGGAATTTCTCGCAATGCCACTGGCCCAACAATAACGGGTCCTCTCGCCAAGGCACCAAGAAGAACCTGTTGTGTCTTTACCCATTCTTTCTTTGCGCCTTGGCGAGAGCCCATTTTGTCTAAGCCCGTGGTGGCTGTTCGGCTGCCTGGGCACGATGAATCTCCCTGGGCAATACATCGCCATCAAGTATGTTCCCTATCTTGCGCGCATAATGGGGGTCAGTGGCATAACCCGCATCCTGCAGTGCACGGGCGTAGGCCTTGGGATCTGCTGCCTTTTCCAGGGCACCATCGTAGCGATTATTGGTGCGCAGAAAACGCGCATAGTCATCAAATGACTCGGCGTAGGAGCCATAGGACCGAAATGCTGAAGATTGCTTGACTGCTGTGCCACGAATAAATTCATAGGAGCCCACGGTAACCTCTTTGCCCGTCCAACCGGCACCGGCCTTAATGCCAAAAAGATTGTAGCTACTTTGACCCTCGGGATGTCGGGCAACAAACTGCCCCCAACCTGTCTCCAGGGCCGATTGCGCCAACAATACCTCTGGGACAACACCCAAAGTCTTGGCCACACGTTGGGCGTGGGGCAAGAGCGTCTTGATAAAGCTCTGGGCACTGCCATCCAACTCGGACTCGGACTGTAATTTTGTCGCCACCGAAACGGAAGCGGTGTCGGCAACAGCAACGGCCCGAACCGACTGCGCTGAAGAATTACGAGACAAAGGCAGCGTCGACGACCGACCCAAAGGCGACGGCATCGCAAATTGACTTTGGGTATTCACCGATTTGTCGAGTTGACGCACCAACATATCAGCGATGCCAATACCCTTAGTCGACATAGAGGTGCTGATCTGTTGATCGAACATATCGCGATACAAACGGGACTGATCAGAATCAAATGCGCCTTCACCCAGACTGGCGTTACGCATACTCTTTAAGACCATTTGTAGAAACAGGGCCTCAAATTGTTTGGCCACTGCCCGTAATGCCACCGGGTCATCCTTGGCCGCACCTGCCGAGGCCTTCAGCCCTGTGAGGCCATTAAAATCGGTATAGACATTCGCAGCGGCCAGCGCAGGCATCATAATGAAACCTCTCCAACAATCCTGGATAACTCGAATAGCCGCGCATTCGAAGACAGGGAGACCTTTGCGCCTTTGCGCCTTTGTGGCAAAAATATCATTAGCACCAAACCACCACCTCAAATAACAATAAGATCGGCACGCAATGCCCCCGCCTGTTTTAATGCTTCCAGGATCGCAACCAAATCCCCCGGTGCGGCACCAACCTGGTTGACCGCACGCACGATGGCATCCAGAGTAACGCCGGGCTCAAACAAAAACATCTTCGTCCCTTCCTCAGAGATTTCGATGTCGGTCTTTTCGGCCACCACAGTCTGGCCCGCCGACAGCGGTCCCGGCTGACTGATGACCGGTTCCTTGGTGATCGTGACGGTCAGGCTACCGTGAGATACCGCCACAGGCATGACCCGTACATGATCACCAATCACGATGGTGCCGGTACGGGAGTTGACGATGACCCGGGCGGCCACCTCACCGGGCTCCAGGGTGAGGTTCTCAAGCGCCGACACAAAGGCGACACGTTGTGCCGGACTGGCCGGGGCTTCCACCCGAATGGTGGAGCCATCTATGGGTTGGGCCACGGCCTGGGAAAAGGCGGCATTGATGGTGTCTGCCACGCGCTTGGTGGTCGTAAAATCTGCGGTCTTGAGATTGAGTTCTATGCTACCGGCGGCCATGAAAGCTGTGGGCACGGCACGTTCCACAGTGGCCCCGTTAGGGACCCGGCCCGCACTAGGGATATTGACCGTCACCCTGGAACCGTCTTTGGTCTTGGCGCCGAATCCCCCCACCACCAGATTACCCTGGGCGATGGCATAGACACTGCCATCGGCACCCTTTAACGGGGCCATCAACAAACTTCCGCCACGCAGGCTTTCGGCGTTACCAATGGAGGCCACGGTAACATCGATACGCTGACCGACCTTAATAAACGGCGGCAACTCGGCTTGCACCGTCACTGCGGCAACATTCTTGAGCTGTGGATTGACATTAGAGGGCATGTTAACCCCAAACTGGATCAACATATTCCTGATACTCTGGAGGGTAAACGGTGCCTGAGTGGTTTGATCACCGGTGCCATCGAGCCCTACGACCAGACCATAACCCACAAGTTGATTGATGCGTACACCGGCGATAGTCACCAAATCCTTGATTCGATCGGCGTGTGCTGTGGTGCTAAGAGGCAACATCGTTAACGCACACATCACCACCCACCATGGCCTGTGTATTCTCATCGCCCCGCATCCAAAAGTGTTATTTTTCATGAGAGGATAACATTAAAAGGGCCACCATTTACTCTGGAAGAATCGCCCCATCCAGCCATTGGCATTGGCATCTGCCAGGGCACCGCTGCCACCATAGGCAAGACGCACATTGGCCAATTGCGTCGACTGCACCGTATTGTCCGGAGTGATGTCTCGCTGGCGTACCACACCAGAGATGCGAATAAACTCATCGCCCTGGTTCAGGCTAAGCAGCTTCTCACCACGCACAAACAAATTACCGTTAACCAGGACCTCGGCCACAGTGACACTGATGGTACCTGTCAAGGTGTTGGTTTGGGTGCTACTGCCCTCGCCAGTAAACTCCTGGGCAGAATTCAGATCCTGCGCCAGAGTCAAATCGTAGGGGGATTTAAACTGTGGCAGTTGCTTGCCGAACACCGTGGGATTGGGGATAGTAATCTGGTTTTCCTTCTTGGTGCTGGTATTGGAAGCCTTATTGGAACTGGTGTTCTCCGTCAATATCACCGTCAGCAGATCACCCACCCGATGGGCACGCTCATCGGCGAACAAGGAATGAGCAAACCTTGATGCCTGGTATATGGCGCCATTACTGATCGGAGGACTGATTGCCAGTTGGGGCCTTGTCTCTGCAAATGCCGGATCCGGCTTGATGGGCGCCGAGACACAGGCCTGCAGGGCCACAAAAATCAGGGTCGTAATGGATAACTTCATGGCAGCCTGCCAGCTTATCTGGATCATTGTCGTCACCCTCTTCAAAGTATCAGGTCTATAGGTTATTGCTCACGTAAGCGAGCATCTGGTCGACGGTGGAGATCACCTTGGAATTCATTTCGTAGGCCCGTTGAGTCTCAATCATGTTAACCAACTCCTCGACCACATTGACGTTTGAACTTTCTACCGAACCCTGCACCAGGGTAGCCAGGCCCGTCAGCCCCGGAGTACCGGTCTGGGGAGTACCGCTGGCTGCAGACTCAAGAAACAGGTTTTCACCCGTGGCCTGGAGGCCCGCCGGGTTGATAAACTCGGCCAACTGAATATTGCCCAGAGTGGTGGGTGCTGTGGCACCAGGGGTCAAGGCTGACACCACGCCGTCAGACCCGATGGTGATGCTCAGTGCGTTTTGTGGAATAGTGATGGACGGTTGCATGTTGTAACCGGCAGCATTGACCATCTGCCCCCGGAAATCGACTTGAAAAGAACCGTCCCGGGTATAGGCCACCGTACCATCAGGCAACAGCACCTGAAAAAATCCGCGACCGTTTAATGCCATATCAAGTGGATTACCGGTCTGGATGATATTGCCCTGGGTATGAAGTTTTTCTGTGGCCACAGTGCGCACCCCGGTCCCCAGCGCTAGGCCCGAAGGCAATTGGGTACTCTGGGAGGACTGGGCGCCCACTTGGCGTACGTTCTGGTACAGCAAGTCTTCAAACACCGCTCGACTACGCTTAAAGCCAGTGGTATTTACATTGGCCAGGTTGTTGGAAATCACCGCCATACGCGTCTGTTGCGCATCCAGTCCGGTCTTACCTATCCATAATGCTGGGTTCATTTCACGACTCCTACGCTTTAAGTGATTCGCATCATGCTTGCCGCAACGCGATCATTCTGCTCGGCGGTACTCATCAATTTCACTTGCATCTCAAACTGGCGTGCCAGGTTGATCATACTGACCAGGGCGCCGACCGCATCCACATTGCTGGCCTCCAGGGCACTGGGTACCAGCTGCACTGCCGCATCCGTCAGCACCACCTGATTAGGATCACGGCTATACATCAAGCCGTCATTGCCCTTGTCCAGGTCGGCGTTATTGGGCTTAACCAAACGAATACGGTCTACGACCACCAGGGCAGTGGCGTCCTGACCACGGGCCTGCAAAGAGATCGTGCCATCGGATGCGATTTCAATTTTATCTGCGGGTGGCAGCGCGATCGGCCCGGAATTACCCATCACCGACCGACCGTCACTTGTCACCAGCCGACCACCACTGACAATCTGCAGACTGCCGTTGCGGGTATAGGCCTCACGAGCACCCTCACCCAAAACAGAAATCCAGCCATCAGTTTTGACCGCCACATCCAAGTCACGGCCTGTACTGATAATGCTGCCGGCAGCAAAGTCCGTACCGGGCCGCTCGGCCATGGCATAGACCCGGCTGGGGTGCCCCTCACCGAATACCGGCATGCTACGGAATGACGATAAATCGGCACGGAATCCGGAGGTGCTGACGTTGGCCAGGTTGTGGGCATTCGCCGCTTGGGCCATCATCATCTGCTTGGCCCCACTCATGGCAACATAAAGCATACGATCCATTGATTCGTCTCCTGTCTACTGTGAGCTGGTGAATACGTTAACGAAGGTTAATAATGGTTTGGGTGATCTGATCGGCGGTATTGATCACCTGGGCATTGGCCTGAAAATTTCTTTGGGCGGTAATCAATTGCACCAATTGTTGGGTCAGGTCCACGTTGGAATCTTCCAGGGCCCCTGACTGGATCACACCGAGACTGGATGAACCCGGTGTCCCCACCAAGGCCGAACCGGACGCGGCGGTTTCGGTCCAGGTGGTATCACCTAACTGACGCAAACCCTCCGGGTTATTAAAATTGGCCAGCAAGGCCTGGCCCAAGGCCTGAGACTGGCCATTGGTATAGCGGCCAAAGATGATCCCCGCAGAGTCCACGTCCACACTGGCCAAACGCCCGGTAGTAAAACCATCCTGGGTCAGGGAGTTGACACCGAATGCTGCACCAAACTGGGTAGTGTCTTCCAGGGCAATGGTGTAGGCCATGTCGGCGGCACCTGTGCCTACCGGTATAGCGGCATAGGTCAAGGTACCGACGGGGGGCCCAGCGGGAGTGATTAAACTGCCGGTATTGTCGAAGGTGATGGCAGTCCCTTCCGCTGGGGCCACAAAGGCCTGATTGTCCAGAGACATTTCGACAGTCCAGGCATTGTTCCCGGTCTTGCGAAAATAGGTGGTGATGGTGTGCGGCACCCCAAGACTGTCAAAACCCGTAAATGAAGTGGCCTGGTTATAACTGTCCGCAGGGGGTGGCTCAAACCGTGGTGGGACAAACGGGGTACCGTCATCCTGTAGTGCAGCAACGGTCAAGGCCAGTGCGGGATCCCCTCCATCCTTGGCCACCTCGGTGGCATCCAGGTTTAGATTGGCAGTGATGGCGGCTGTGGTCTTCGGGTCATTGTCTGCCAGAGAAAGCTGCAGTTCACCCTGGGTGCCGGTTACGGTACCGTTGGTGGCCTGAAACCCGGTCAAACGCAGCCCGGAACTGTTAACCACATAGCCTTCATCGTCCAGACCAAAGGCACCGTTGCGTGAATAAGAGATGGCACCATTTTCACTCATGCGGAAAAAACCCTGACCATTGACAGCAAGGTCAAAATTATTATTGGTAAAATTAATATTGCCCTGACCGAATTGCTGTCTCACCCCGGACAATTGCACACCACTGCCCACCGACAAGGTACCCGTACCCAGTTTGGACACCGGTAGAACATCGGCAAACTCTGCGCGGGAACCTTTAAACCCCACAGTGCCTGCGTTAGCAATATTGTTTCCGATAACCCGCAATTCTGCAGATGATGCGTTGAGACCACTTATCGCTGTACGGAATGGCATGATTTAACTCCTCACACTTATAGTGTTTCGATATGACCGGTCATTTAAAGGATCGTTGAAATCGCTGACAGAGGTACCGATTTTGATCCAGACAAATTCAATATAATTTCACCCTGGCTTCGATCCATGCTGACGCTCTCAACCAACACTGCCAGTTGGGCATCGACGCCCACCACATCGGATCCAATAATGGCCTCGGCATTGACCCGGTAAGCCCCCGCCGGTGCCGGCGTACCACCATTGGTCAGGCCATCCCACTTAAAATTCACGGGTCCAGCGCGCTGGGGGCCCATCTCCAATTGGCGCACCAGCTGACCACTTTGATCGGTAATCTTGAGTGTGAGCGCAGTGGTGGCATCCGGCATGTCCACTACACCACTCAGGTTGCCGCCCGCTTGCAGTCGACCGTCAACCCCCGGGGCCAATACCGACCGGCCCACCAGTGCAGATGCCTGTAATGCCTGATTGGACTGCAACGCCTCGGCAAGGCCATTGATCGAATTTTGCAGTTCCTGGATGCCACTCACGGTACCGAACTGGGCCATCTGTCCCAAAAACTCACCGTTTTCCATGGGCTTGAGGGGGTCCTGATTCTTGAGCTGGGTAATCATGAGCTCAAGAAAGGCATCTTGACCGAGCTTGTCAGATTTTTCCCGGGTCTGCTCCTTGGGAACGGACAGCCCCAGCTTGTCGATATTGGAAATGGAATCGCTGTTTGAAGTCACTGTCCTAACCTCGGTTATCTATTAACCCTGCCCCAAAGAGAGGGTACGGATGAGTAACTGCTTGGATGTATTGATCACCTCAACATTGTTCTCATAGGCCCGTGATGCCGCAAGCATATTGGCCATCTCTTCAATGCTGTTGACATTGGAGGTGTAGATATAACCCTTGTCGTCGGCCATGGGATGATCCGGTTGATGATGTTTTTGAAGGGGCGCGGCACTTTCCACTACACCCAAAGTGGCTACGCCTGTACTGACCCCATCCATTCGATCAGGATTAAACACCGCCGAAAACACAGGATGACGGGCACGATATGTGGTATTGACACTACTGCTGATGCTTTCGGCATTGGCCAAGTTACTGGCAGTGACATTGAGGCGCAGGGAATTTGCGCTCATGGCCGAACCCGAAATAGAAAAAACATTAAGCAAAGACATCCTATTCTCCTCTCAAGGCACGCTTGATGCCGCTGATCCTGCCATTCAGAAAGGTCAGGCTGGCCATGTAGCGCAGGGAATTACGTGTGAACTCGGCCTTCTCAACCTGCCCATCCACGGTATTGCCATCTATGGAGGGTTGAGAGGGGACACGATACAACAAGTCACCAAAGCCACCGCCCCGCACACCAGCGGTATGGCCAGGCTGGGATACTTGCAGGCGCAGCACCCCGGGATCACCGTTACCACGAGCCGAACGCAAGGCAGACTGAAAATCAAAGTCCCGGGCCAAATAACCCGGGGTCTCGGCATTGGCCATATTCGCCGCCAACAACTCGGTACGCTTGGACCGCAGCAGCAAGGCTGCAGGGTGAATACCCAGGGCGGCATCTAGATTCAATGGCATTCCTGACTCCTTTGTCATCGTTACGTTCTCTACAAGAGCAATAGCTGTGCCAAACAATAAAACTACTTACAAACAGTAGCTTAGGGGCATTACCGGTCCGCCCAGGCGGCAAGGCATCACCCTTAGCGGCAACCGGGCGCCGCCGTGGAAAAGCTTTTGTTTCGCCCTAATGCAGGGGCGAATTTATTCGCAAAAAAGGGAGGTGAGACTCGATTATAATTGAGCATAAGTAGGGTCAGGTCGCAGGCCGTCATCGGCGACCAATCTAGCGGGAAAGGCAAAAGACAATTGGAGTAGAGAGCAGCGCAACACCATGTAGTTAGTATTAACCCTATTTCTCATGCTAAAGAAGGCTAAAAAACCGGGCCGAAGCCAGAAGCTGTAAAGCGGGACGAGAACTGACAGGATGTTATAAAAATGGCACTTGGAAAGAAGCACCCCAAGGCGGGACAGCCCTTAACATCACACCTGAGGGGAGAAGATTTTAGCGCCCGGACGATGATCAGTGCGACAGTAATATCTCACCAATATAGTCAGGTAATTATGGGTATTTTTACACCGCACTGGTGTTTCCCGAGACCAGCCATTAGTTGAATTTATTTGCCCATTGGTGATTTGCATTACCTATCTGGTGGCAAAACCCGCACAGTTTGCTGGCTTTACAATAATGATACTAAATCACCACTGAGGATTAATTGAATGAGTAATGAAGCTGTAAGTGACCAGAATGTTAATAATAACGGCCGATTGATGGGCATATTGTCCATCGTTGTCGCCCCTGGAGCACTATTGGTCAGTCCGACCATGTTTCCACTGCTGTCTTTCTTTTTTGCACTAATGGGCTTGACCGTGGCGTCTCCCAAAAATCGTTACCTCAGCTTCATCGGTATGGCTGCCGCTGCGATATTAGGCATAATAGGCCACCATTTTAATACCCCTATTATATAAAATGCGCAGCAGGCCTAAAGACAGGGAGTCCACCCTGGGTGGGCTTCCCGTTTAGGGTCCCTTTTTTAATTTTACGACTTAGCTTCCACGCAGACACATTATTAAGGATCATCTTTAGCAAGGCCTCGTCGGCGTGGTGCCAAGCCCACATTTATCGAACAGCCGACCCGCTCACTTTTCGCCCTAAATGCAGGCACGAGTTTATTCGCAAAAAATGGGGAGATGAGATTTGGTGGAATAATTACATCGGCCGGATGAATCCGACCCTACCGAATAAATAATCAGGCTTTTTTTAGCTGATAGGCCACACCAGGTTTACCCCGCAACATAGTGAAATCATCACAGTAACTTGTGGGCGCCTCGGCAGCCCCCATAAATAGGTAGGAACCTGGGTTCAGGCTAGTCACCATACGCGTAACGATGTCCCTTTTTAGTTCTGAAGAAAAATAGATCAGTACATTGCGACAAAAGATCACATCAAATTTGCCTAATGCGTTATAGCTCTGCTTAAGATTCAAGGGCTGGAACTTCACCAGCTGACTCACCTCTGGCTTAAGCGTCCATTGATCATCGATCCTTTCGAAAAATCGTTGTCGGCGTCCATCGGATATACCACGCACCAGGCTCTTACCATCATAGCTCGCCGACTTGGCCTGATTGAGCACCGTCGTGTCGATATCGGTGGCAATAATCTGAACAGTGCTAGGTAGAACACCGGCGTTGGCTTGTTGGAATTCACGAACCGCAATGGCAATGGAGTAGGCTTCTTCGCCAGTGGAACAGGCTGCCGACCAAATACGTAATTGCGATAACCGACGTTGCCCCAATTCCGGCAAAATGACCTGGGAAAGCATATTGAAGGGATAGGTATCACGAAACCACATGGTCTCATTGGTGGTCATGGCATCAATGATCCGCTCTCGCAACGGGCTGCCAGAATGGCTGTCGGCACGAGATATCAGATCTTTGAGCGTAGCCACAGACAACTCGGCCATCAGCCGATTGAGACGATTCGCAACCAGATAGTCCTTGTTATCACCCAACACCAAGCCACAACGGTCTTCCAGGTATCGACCAAAGGCCTGGTAGTCTTCCGGCTGAAAACTGAGTTCGGACACCTAAATCCTTAAGCTGATTGGGTAGGGCTCAAGAATCCATTGATCTGCAATGGAGATACACCCCATCGCAATCGATGATAACAAGCCCTTGATCATGAAAACATAACTCGCACTCTTAACCTAGCTGGACTTCGCTATCGGTTTCAGACAATCGGGATACACTTTAAACTTTTAAGTATACGAGGTTTTAGGATCAAGCAAGATGATCACTCTCCTTGTTGAGTACTTCTTGATTAACAAGATCACCAAAAACAAAGTCTATCGAATATCAACAAAAAATGCTCGGCGCACTGGGCACCTGGGCAACTAATCAGACCCAGCAAAACCCCTTAAACCTCAAAAAACTACAGCTTAAATCCCCCCACCAAAGTCGTCAGTTCCGTTGCCAGTCGCGCCAATTCCTCACTCGCCTTGGCAATATGCTGGGTGCCATCCCCAGTCTGGTGGGCAACCTTGTTGATATCCACCACATTTTTGTTAATCTCTTCGACCACGTGCTTTTGTTCATCCGCTGAATTGGCGATCTGGGTGTTCATTTCATTGATAGTGCGTGCAGAACGGGTAATGGCCCCAAGAGATGTGCCTGCCTTGCTCGCCTGCTGGACGGTCACTTGGGTTTTTTCCTGTCCCGATTTCATCACCTCCACCGCCTGGCCGGCCCGGCCTTGCAGGCGTTCCACCATCTGTTGAATCTCTTCAGTGGATTTTTGGGTATTCCCCGCCAAAGTGCGAACTTCATCCGCCACCACCGCGAAGCCCCGTCCCTGTTCACCGGCACGGGCCGCTTCAATGGCGGCGTTTAGAGCCAACAAATTGGTCTGCTCGGCGATACCTCGAATCACATCGAGTACCTTTCCAATTTCCAAAGAGTCCTCGGCCAACTGCTTAATGACCTCTTCGGCTTTGTTAACCTCTACCGACAGGGCCTCTATACTCTCAATAACCTGGGTCACCACCTCGTAGCCCTCACGGGCTTCACTATCAGAAGCCTCGGCTGAAGATGCCGCTTGTGCCGCATTTCGGGCCACCTCGGTCACGGCTGCCGCGAGTTGGGTTACCGCAGTCGCTACCCTGTCAGTATTGACTTGTTGGCGATGCATGCCCTCTCGGGTTTGTTCGGTCACCGCCGACATCTCTTCGGCCGCCGCAGCAAGCTGGGTGGCAGACCCCGCCACCTGGCTCACGGTATGATGAATCTTACCCACAAACTGATTGAAGCTCCCCCCCAACCGGGCAATCTCATCCTTGCCGCTGTCCTCCAGGCGCCGGGTAAGATCCCCCTCGCCGGTGGCGATATCGTCCATGGTCGCAACCGCTAAATCCAAAGGTTGGGTGATAAGTTTGCTGCTGACCCAGGCCAGCAGCAGACCCAAGCCCAATCCGGCAACGAGTAAACCGGTCAGCCACTTCATAGAGGCACGGACCTGGGTAATGAGCAAGCCACTCGAGGTCTCGATGTCCTTGCGCTTGGCCCCCACCAGCCTATCCAACATAACATCGATATCACCCACCAACTGACCCACTTCGTTCTTGATCAGATAGGCGTCCATGCGCCAGCGCTCACCGCCATGCAATTCTTTGAGCTTTAGCAAATCGGCAAAATAGGCCTTCTGTAGTGCTGCGGCATCATTTAAGGAGACCTCTTCTTCTAAAGTAAGCTGGTCACCATAGGCACCAACCTTCTTTATCAGGCGTTCAATTTCTTCTTTGTAGTCTTTTAGCACCTCATCCAGAACCTCTGGCGCACGAAACCCCAGATAACCACGCACACCAAATAGCACCTGGGCCCATTGGTAGCGTAACTCGGCCATATCCAGCAATATTTTCTTGCGCTTCAGGCTGGCCTCCTCATCGGCCTCAGACAGCAACATGGTACTCAACAGGCCTCTGATTTCCGCAGCCCTAGGTGCCAGGGTCTGGCGCGCAAAGGCCATACCCGGCATATTGAGACTGATATCTTGAACCAGTCCGATCATGTGTGTTTTATGGGCAACAAAGGTACGTACCTTTGCCTCTATCTGGCTGACCAGTTTACTGGTCTCCGAATCAATCTGTAACTTGGCATTTTTCTTTAGCGCGATCACGCTACGCTCTACACCAACCAGACTGTCTTCGTATTTCTGCCTATAACTGGGGTCCTTACTCAGCAAATAAAATCCCATCGCCCCGGTGGCTTCCCGCAATTTACTACTCAGGATCATGGAATCGATTACAATCGGCTGGTTCTGCTGCACCACTATAGACACCGTAGACTGCAACTTATCGAGATTGCTCAGTGCAATCAACGACACCACCACCAGAAATACCAGCAGTATGCCCATGCTCCCCCACACCCGATGTTTAACAGAATACCTCGACAACAATCGGGATATTAGGTGGCTGCCCTGGAATAAACGATAAGTCTTTTTCTGTAACATCGCTGCGTTATCTCTCATTCAGTCAGTTCTACAAGCTACAACGAATAGATCCCTCCACTACACCGCATAGCTCACGAGCCAAATGCACCTGCACCTCTCCAGCCTGGAGCCCCCGCGTACGGCACGTACCCGGAACCCTTTACGAAGAACACACGGCCACAGCAGCACCTGTCTCCTGCGTAGCAATAACCAAGCCAAGGGATCGATTCAGGGCTGTACTCAGAACGCTATATTTTACGCGGCGTCCGCCGTATGTTGGTTTTTAGCGACATGGCCAAAGACAAACTCTATGAGGCCATCGGCGTTAAACTTGGGCAAGAAATGGTCCGCCCCAACCTCTTTTACCATGCTCTCATTGAAGACACCGCTTAAAGAACTGTGCAGCAAGACATAAAGCCCCTTGAGCCGTGGATCATCTTTGACCCCCTTGGTGAGGGTGTAGCCATCCATTTCGGGCATCTCAATATCCGATATCATCATGCTGATTTGGTCGTCGATGGCTTTGCCCCCTTCGCACCAACCCTGCAACATCTCCAGGGCCTCACGGCCATTGATAGCCGTTATGTAATGCAGTCCCGCCTGGTCCAGCGCACGGGTAATCTGCTTGCGTGCCACAGCGGAATCATCCACCACAAAAATGGGTTTAATATCGTCGTTTTTCTCAATTTTTCGTGTCAACTCTTCCGAGACTTCTACCACCAGGCCGGTAACCTCGGCATGAACCTTCTCTACATCAATAACCTCCACCAACTCACCGTCCACCTCTGTCACGGCGGTAAGATAATTCTCATCCCCCAAACCCGGTGGAGGTTGCCGTATATCCTTCCATTCGTGATTAACAATACGGTCCACGCCACCCACCAAAAACCCTTGCACCGAACGATTGTATTCAGTAACGATGACAAAGCTGTCCTCAATGTTTTCCGTGGGTTTCCCCCCCAGGGCCATATTCAAATCAACAATACTCATGGTGTTACCCCGCAAATGGGCCACCCCCCGAACCACCGGCATGGAATCTGGAAGTTTGGTCAGTGGAGGACAATGGATCACCTCTCGCACCTTAAAAACATTAATACCGTAACGTTGCCGCCCGGCAAGCTTAAACATCAAAAGCTCAAGGCGGTTACGCCCCGCAAGTCGTGTACGCAGATCGACCCTGTCTAAGACTCCGGCCATATCTATAGTCTCCGTATGTCAGTCGGTGATTCCAACAGGGCCAGTGGGCGGTTACCCAAACCCATCCCTGTTGCCTGAATATCGGCCCCCTGGCCCAGGACTTGAGTGCCCTGGCCTGGGCATGTGTCTTGCATATTGTGATGTTTAAAGGGTTTTGGTGTGCCACTGCGGCGCGACGGACCCAGGTACATGAGACAAACAACGGTTTTCTGACACAAAATCGACCTTATCGAGAGTGGGCATGGTCAAATTATTGTCGTATACCCGGTATTCAGCCCCAATTGGGGGGGTGACATGGTTGCTGAGCATAGGATTACTGGCAGGGGGCTTATTTGGCACTGGCGTCGAAGCTGCGGCCACCTTTGAAGATCACCGGCGAATTCGTGCCGTGGCCGAAGACCTGGCCCGGCAACAGAACCAGCGCCCCGGTGGCAAAGTGCAAATAAAAGCCGCAAACCTGGACCCGCGTCTGCGCTTGGCCCGTTGTGATACGGCCTTAGAGGCCTTTTTGCCTCACCGCTGGCAGGTACAGGGAAGGGGTACGGTGGGGGTGCGCTGTACAGGCCAACAGCCCTGGGTACTCTACGTGTCGGTGAATGTGAGTATTTATGACCAGGTGGTGGTGAGCGCCCACCCTCTACCTCGCGGAACAAGGCTGAGCCGGGCCGACCTAAGCCTGGAACAGCGCGATCTGGCAAGATTGGTCGGTGGATATTTACAAGATCCACAACAGGCCATTGGTAAAGTGCTGCTTCGGCCTGTCGGTCTGGGCTCGGTGCTCACCCCCACCAGTGTTGAGTCTGAGCGCCTTATCCGCCGGGGCGATCGGGTTCAGATTGTGGCCTCATTAAGGGGCATGGAGGTACGCATGATCGGCAAGGCCCTCAACGACGGTGCCGCTGGCGATCGGGTACAGGTTCGCAATCTGTCCACCAAACGAATCATTGAAGGCACGGTAACCAACAAGGGTCGTGTGCGAGTGCAGCTATAGGAGATGTACCGATCGTCGGTTGGTTTGTCTCAAGCACAGGATAGGGCTAAAGTAATCACCTCAAGTGGCCGTTAACCACCAAGTAGAGAAATCGGAGCAGAACAATGGCTATTGAAATTACCGGTTCCACAGTGAACCCAAATTCCGCAAATAGCGGCGAAACAAGCAATATCAGACGCGAACAGGGCAGCCAATCCACGTCCACCCGATCGCCTGAGACCGGACAATCGTCCACGGCTGACACCGTCAGCCTGACGGCGACGGCATCCCAACTACAACAGCTTGAGTCCGAACTCGTCAGCCTGCCAGTGGTGGATACCAACCGGGTCGAGGCCATCAGGCAATCTATTCAATCGGGTAGTTTTGAGGTGGACGCCAACCGGGTTGCGGATAAACTGACCAGCCTCGAATCGGATATCTTCTCCAACGCGCCTGGCCAATAGTCACGCCTTATTGCCATGGTCGATGGAAACCAACAGGCGCAGCTAGAATCGCTGCTTGCCCAGGAAGAGGCGGCAGCCAGACTCCTGCTGCAAAGTCTTGAGGAAGAATTTTCTGCCCTTAGGGCCCACGATGCATCGGCGCTGGAACAGGCCGTCAATCAAAAACAGAATTACGTGCAGCGGCTGGAGGCAACTGGCCGTCAACGCATGGGCCTGCTCAATCAACCGGCGGGATCTGCAAATGCCCAGGCTATAGAGCGACGCCTTCAAGACCAAGATAAAACCGGTAATTTAATCCGACTGTGGCATCAACTACAGGACACGGCAATCCGCTGTCAGGAACACAACCGACGCAATGGCAGATTGGTCAGCGTACACCAGGATCGTGTTACGCATATACTCGGTATTCTGCGTGGGCAACCCGTAAAATCAGGCTTATACGGGCCCGATGGATCAACAATCTCAAGCTCAGACGCGCACACGACGGTAAAGGCCTGAAGCCGATCACTACCCAATAATCCAGCTGCCACGATCAGTGCGCCATAAAAAAATCTCCCAGGAAAAATCTGTGAGTAGAACTCGACGCAGACAAACGAACAAGTATATGATTTGGGAGCAGCTCCTCTCGCAAAAACGCCAAGTTCGCAAAACATGACGGGATCTATTCAACAAGGCGGTACCGCTCTTTATCAGGGATTCACTTGATAATCCCTTTGCGTACTCGGCATCTTTGCGAGAACCATTATCAGCTTGAATGACCCACAAACTACCTGAAGAATCCATTTTTTGAAAACCAATAAACAGCCCATACCTTCACCCGCCGAACTGCTCAAGGATCCGGCCAGTATCGCTCAGATACTGACCCGATTGCAGATCAATAGAAACCTGGTCGCCCTGTCCCTGCCCAAGTCCAATGAGAATTACTTAAGCACGGTCATCAATGTCAATTTGGAACAAAGATTCCTGCTGCTGGATGAGCTCAGTTCTGCGGCAGCACACCGGCACCTGTTGACCGAAAAACGCTTTCACTTCCACTCCACGGTGGACGGGATAAAAATCAATTTCAATGGCACCATTGATCACTTTGATCACAGCAGTACGGGGGCCTTCTATAGAGTACCCTTGCCCACCAAAATCCAATACATGCAACAAAGGGCTCACTACCGTGCCCGTATCGCCATAGCCAACACTATCGCTGTGGCCTTATCTCGCAATGAGCTGGAAAACCCAACAATAAAAGGTGGCTTGCATGATATTTCGGTGGGAGGCTTGGGTATTAACTTCAAAAAACAGCTCGAGAAACCGATTAAATTGGGAGACTTTTTCCCTGGCTGCATGATTACTTTACCTGATACCACCACAATCGCCTGCAGCTTTGAGGCTCGATTCGTCAAGCCCGAAAAAAATAAAAGCCTGCGTGTGGGGGGTCGCTTTGTGGACATCAATATGGCGCAACAACGCCACATCGAACACTTCGTGGCGGAAATGGACCGGGAATTCCTAAGGAGACTGGCAAGGAACCGTTAGAATGTTACGTTGCGCATGGACTCGCCCAACTCACCATGTTTTGAACGCTTGCTCTCCAACTTAATTCGAAGCCTCAGGTCATTAACGGAATCGGCGTTGCGTAGGGCGTCTTCATAACTGATCAGGTCATCCTCATACAGGGCAAACATCGACTGATCAAAAGTCTGCATCCCCGCCTCGGTAGACTTGGCAATAACCTCCCGCATCTCATTCACCTTACCTTTGAGCACCAGATCAGCTATGAGCGGGGTATTGACCAGAACCTCTACCCCCGGCACCCGGCCCTTGCCACCTTGCTTCTTAATCAACCGCTGAGACACGATGGCCTTGAGGTTTAAAGACAGGTCCATCAACAATTGGTCACGGCGTTCCTCCGGGAAGAAATTGATAATTCGATCCAAGGCCTGATAGCTGTTATTGGCATGGAGGGTAGCGAGACACAGGTGCCCGGTCTCGGCAAACACCACCGCTTTATCCATGGTCTCACGGGTACGAATCTCACCAATGAGAATGACATCCGGTGCCTGTCGCATGGCATTCACCAAGGCGACCTCAAAACTATCGGTATCCACCCCGACTTCCCGCTGGGTCACAATACAGTTGTTATGGTCATGCACAAATTCGATGGGGTCTTCAATGGTAATAATATGGCCATAGCTGTGTTCGTTGCGATAACCGATCATGGCCGCCAGAGATGTGGATTTACCGGAACCGGTGCCGCCAACAAAAATCACCAGACCACGGCGGGTCATGGCAACCTCAGAGATTACCTTAGGTAACTGAAGCTCTTCAATCTTGGGTATCATGGTCTCAATGGTTCGCAGGACCATTCCGGTAAAACTTTGTTGCACAAATACATTGACTCGAAAACGCCCAATCTCCTGGGGGTGAATCGCAAAATTACATTCGTTGGATTCATCAAAGATCTTGCGCTGCTCTTCGGTCATGATGCTATAGGCAAAATCACGCGACTGTTCAGGAGTCAGGGCCTGCTTAGTGAGTGCCTGGATACGACCATCTACCTTGATACTGGGAGGCACACCGGCGGTGATAAAAAGGTCCGATGCCTTTTTGTGTTTCATCAATTTGAGCAGATCAGTAAAAACCATAACAAACCCTACCTGGCGCTCGCCACTGAAGCGATGGTAAATTTTTCCTTATCCGCAGCCCGGACACGGGCCTCATCAATACTGACCATCTTATTTTTAACCAATTCCACCAGACACTGATCCAGGGTCTGCATACCTGTCTTCTGTCCGGTCTGGATGGCTGAATACATCTGTGGGATCTTGTTTTCACGAATAAGGTTACGTATGGCTGGGGTACCGATCATGATCTCATGGGCGGCAACCCGCCCCCCGGAAATCTTTTTGAGTAGCGTCTGGGAGATCACCGCCCGCAGAGACTCCGACAACATAGACCGCACCATATCTTTTTCGGCGGCGGGAAATACATCGACGATACGATCTATGGTTTTGGCTGCAGAACTGGTGTGTAAGGTCGCAAATACCAAATGACCGGTCTCGGCACCGGTCAAGGCAAGCCGTATCGTCTCCAGATCCCGCATTTCCCCCACCAGTATCACGTCCGGATCCTCGCGAAGTGCGGAGCGCAAGGCCTCGGTAAACCCATGGGTGTGGATACCGACCTCGCGCTGGTTTATAAGGCAGTTCTTGCTCTGATGGACAAATTCTATGGGGTCTTCAATGGTAAGGATATGCCCAAATTCATTGTCATTGACATGGTCAACCATCGCCGCCAGGGTGGTCGATTTACCCGACCCGGTAGGACCGGTCACCAGCACCAAACCCCGGGGTTGGTTGGATATTTCCTTAAATATCTGTGGCGCATTCAGTTGATCCAGGCTTAACACCTGGGTAGGAATGGTCCTGAATACTGCCGATGGCCCCCGGTTCTGGTTAAAGGCATTGACACGAAAACGAGCAATATTGGGCAACTCAAAGGAAAAGTCGGTCTCAAGGAATTCCTCAAAATCCTTTTGCTGCTTATCATTCATGATGTCGTAGATCATATTGTGGACGGTGCGCTCATCCAGGGCATCCACATTGATCCGCTTAACGTCACCATCCACCCGAATGAGCGGTGGCAGACCTGACGACAGGTGCAAGTCAGAAGCATTTTTTTTTGTGGCAAAGGCCAGTAATTCAGCGATATCCAACGCAGGCTCCAAGTTTTGTCAATTGTAGGTTAACATCGGTTCGGTCAAACCCGTTGTCGCGCACACTATCAGTGATAATAGATGATTTTGGGCCTGGTGTTACATCGCACGAAACAATGCTGTATTGAATCCAGATCCAAGGCCGACCTAAATAACATTCAACCGAGTGGCAATACCGCCAACATACACCCAAGCCACCTTGAGCTACAAGCCACCTCCCTCTCTGGCAGATCGACTGTCAATATTGAACCAACAGATTCGCGATGCCGAGCAACGCTTTGGTCGTACAGCCGGTAGCGTCCGCCTGCTTGCGGTGGGCAAGACCCAGGGTACAGCCCTTTTACGCATACTGGCCTCACTGGGGCAAAAGGATTTCGGTGAAAACTACCTGCAAGAGGCCAGGGTCAAAATAGCCGCCCTCAAAGATATGTGCCTCTGCTGGCACTACATTGGTCGCATCCAAAGCAACAAGACCGCAGAATTGGCCACCCAGTTTGGCTGGATACACAGCGTTGACCGTCTGAAAATAGCCCAGCGTCTCAGTGAGCAACGACCACAAAACATCAAACCACTGAATATCTGCTTGCAAATCAATCTAGACAAGGAAACCAGCAAAAGTGGCATATCCATATCTCAGGCACCAAAACTCGCCACTGAAATTGCCGGGCTACCCCATTTAAGACTACGGGGTCTCATGGCGATCCCCAAGCCTCAAGCAGATTTTGAGGTCCAACGCCAGCAATTTTCCCGGTTACGGCATATCCTGGAAGACCTGAACTCCTCTGGCCTGCATCTGGATACCCTGTCCATGGGAATGACCGACGACATGGAGGCCGCCATTGCCGAAGGGGCGACCATCATTCGCATCGGTACCGCCCTGTTTGGCCCACGCCAAGGCTAAAATGGGCCTCGCTACACTGTTTAGTCTTCTCGGTATTATGACTTTTGCTCTGGTTCATTGATAATACGTACTTGAGAAGTAACACGGACCCTTTATGGTAGGAGTACGATGAAAGACACCAGAATAGGATTCATTGGCGGCGGCAACATGGGGCGTAGCCTTGTCGGTGGCCTGCTAAAAAACGGCTGGGCACCGGAGAAAATTGCTATTGCTGAGCGAGACCCCAACCAACGGGATACCGTATTCCGCCTGCTGAACCTGGTTTGCGAGCTATCCAACACTAACTTGGCAACCAAGGTCGATGTGTTGGTACTGGCCATCAAGCCACAAGATGTCAGATCCGTCATCAAGGAAATTGCCGCCCCGGCACAAGAAAGGGAGCTGCTTATCCTGTCTATCGTTGCCGGAATTCGCGAACAAGACATTCAGCGCTGGTTGGGTGGGGGCTTGGCCATCGTCCGTGCCATGCCCAATACCCCGGCACTGGTGGGCTCCGGAGCCACCGGCCTTTATGCCAATGCCTTGGTCAGTGAACCACAACGAGATTTGGCAGAGTCCATCCTGCGTGCGGTAGGTATCACCGTGTGGCTGGATGACGAGTCTTTAATTGACGTGGTCACCGCCTTATCCGGCAGTGGACCAGCCTATTATCTGATGATGATGGAATCCCTGGAAAAAGCCGCAGTGGCACAGGGCCTGACACCCACGACGGCGCGTCTGCTCACTCTGGAAACCGCTTACGGTACGGCCAAGATGGCCCTGGAGAGTCGTGAAGGGCCGGCTCAGCTGCGCCACCAGGTCACCTCTCCAGGTGGCACCACCGAGTGCGCCATTGATACGTTGACCCAGGGTGATATGCCGGGACTCTTGGCCAGCGCCCTGGATGCGGCCACCACGCGCTCGCGAGAGCTTGCCGAATTGTTGGGACAAGACTGATGGGGGGCTCTTATATTGGTCAAGCCGGTCAATTCTTGGTTCAGTTTGTCTTCGACCTGTACATCCTTGCGGTACTGCTGCGATTTTTGTTGCAATTGGTACGGGCAGATTTTTATAACCCCATCTCCCAACTACTGGTCAAGGTCACCAATCCACCACTTCGTCCGCTGCGGCGCATCATTCCAGGTCTGTGGGGTATAGATATCGCTTCGGTGGTGCTGTTAATTGTCCTCACCGCCATAGAGCTCTCCCTGATCTACTTGTTCCAGGGTGTGATCCTGAAACCCATTGGGCTTTTGGTGTTGGCGCTGGCCGAGCTGCTACAAAAGACCTGGTGGATCTACATTATTGCCCTGTTTATCCGGGTCATCCTCAGTTGGTTTGGCCAGGCCAGCTACAATCCGGCCTTTCACCTGTTGGTTCGTCTCACCGAGCCCCTGATGGCACCGGCACGACGCATTTTGCCTCCCATGTCCGGTCTCGACCTGTCTGTGATGCTGGTCTTTCTGGTCATGGGGCTGTTAAGCCCCCTGGTCATACGTCCATTGACAGATCTGGGCCTGATCTTGGCCCGGTGAACAAAACTGAACCCCACTCAAGCCTGGCAACAAAAGGTAACCGGGGGAAATACCGACGAAGTTGGCTGTTTTGCCGCCAAAGTGGCATTTAGCGGTTCGCGTGTCCCCCCAAAATGATGTATTTTTAGATAAGAACAGCGCATTCCCCAGCTGTCATGACCCCGAAATCCGCCATGTTTGATATCGAATCTTCAAGCAGTCTACAAGCTACCGCTACCCCCGGCACCCTGAACGGTCGTCTCAATGAGTACGCCCACTGGCGCACTGCCCTGGGGGCAGACATCCAGGCCTATCGAGACTGGCTGGAAAAGGAGAATATGCTCCAGCCCGAGGATGAGTTGCGCCTGTTTGAGCTCATTGAAAGCCTCAACAGCGACAAGCTGTCTATCGCCTTGGTGGCTGAATTCTCCCGGGGTAAAACCGAACTGATTAACGCCATCTTCTTTGCCGACCAAAAACAGCGCTTGCTGCCCTCCACCGCAGGCCGCACCACCATGTGTCCCACCGAAATACAATATGACGCAGACATCGAACCCTGCATCATGTTGTTACCCATCGAAACCCGCAAGACCTCACTAACCATCAACGAATATAAACGTGCGCCCATCAACTGGAGCACCTTACCGCTGGATATCACCTCTCCCGCCGAAATGGCCAAGGTGATGCGCGAGCTCGTCAAGACCCAAACCGTCAGCGTCAAAGACGCCCAGACCCTGGGATTATATTTTCCCGCCGCCACCGGTGACGGGGGTATGGACAAAATGGACGGCAAGATAGAAATCCCAATCTGGCGCCACGCCATTATCAACTACCCCCATCCGCTGCTGGAAAAGGGCATGGTGATCCTCGACACTCCGGGACTCAACGCCCTGGGTACCGAGCCTGAACTCACCCTCAATATGTTGCCCAATGCCCATGCGGTGTTGTTCGTGTTGGCGGCAGACACCGGGGTAACCAAAACTGATCTTGATGTATGGAAAAACCATGTCTGCATCGCCACCCGTAGCCGTACCGACGGGCGTATCGCCATCTTGAATAAAATCGACACCCTCTGGGACGAATTGCTCACTGAAGACGAAATCCTAAAAAGTATCGACCGTCAGACCAAGGAATCTGCCCGGCAACTGGATATCAAGGTTGAAAATGTATTCCCGGTATCGGCTCAGAAGGGCCTGCTCAGCAAGATAAAGAGTGACCCCAAGTTGCTCAAACGTAGTGGTCTGCGTCTGCTTGAAGAGAAAATTTCTACGGACATTGTTGCCGCCAAACAAGGCATGATACGTGAAAAGGTGACTACCGAGATCGGCGACATGATTCAAGCCACTGCTGCCATCATTCAATCCCGCTTGGCCACCACAACCAAAGAACTTCAAGAGATTCAGGGGTTATGCGGCAAGAGCGCAGCGGTATTGGACGATATAGCCAATCGTCTGCGGGAACAAAAACGTATTTATGATGAGGAGGTCGAGAGCTTCGAAATTACCCGGCGCATGTTATCCACCCAGATTCGCACTTTACTCAGCCATATGAGCATGACCAGTTTTGATAAATTGATAGCAGAATCCCGCAAGGAGATGAAAGGCAGCTGGACTACTGCGGGGCTACGCACGAGCATGGTCATCTTCTTCGAAGGTGCCGGCAAACGCATGGAAAGAGTAAACACAGAAACCCGGCAAATCAAGGAACTGGTCGAGTCAATTTACACCAAGTTTCACGCCGACCACGGCTTGGCCAAGATCAAGCCTGCAAGCTTCTCGGTACTATCATTTCGCAGTGACATGCAACGACTTCAGGCCGAAGCCGACAACTTCCGCAACAGCACCAGCATGATGATGACCGAACAGCACTTCGTGATCAAAAAATTCTTCATCACCTTGGTCAGTCGCGCCCGTGAGCTGTTTTACGACTGCAACCGTTCCACTAAGTCCTGGGCCAAATTCATCCTGACCCCGATCTATACCCAAATCCAGGAACACAAGATCATGATCGATCGGCGCCTGGAAAATCTTGAGAAAATTCAGAATAACCATACCAGCCTGGCCACACGGATACAGGAACTGGAGGCCCAAACCTCTGAACTCAAGGCCCAGGAAGCCACCATCCATAAAATGATGTCTCATTTGCGACCGCCTGCCTCTGGCCAGCACTAGTGTTTTGGCTCTTTCTGGTTGAATGGGTCTTTCTGGGTCCTCGTATCTCTCACTAAGACACCCAGTACAGATGGGTTTTCCCAAATTAAGGCCCTGTGGGTGGCAAGAACAAACCCAAGCTTTCCTTTGCGTGCTTGGCGGCTTGGCGAGAGTAATCAGATGATATTCTCGCCAAGCCGCGGAGTTCGCCAAGGGTAAAGAATCATTTCTTGGTGTGCTTGGTAAGAGCCTCCATTCTGGCTCCACTCCAAAAAACTGTTAGACTCGGGCCTGTTATTTCAAACCCATATTGACTGGATTGTACCTATCCCCCTAATGCCTGACTCTATTCCGCCGGACTCCGTCGGCTTGGTGACGCCCACAACCCACCACTTTCAGGACCCACTCAAATTGAGTGGTGGTGAAACCCTGCCTGACTACGAACTGGTCTACGAAACCTATGGCAAACTCAATGCCTCCGGCAGCAATGCTCTGTTGGTCTGTCACGCCCTATCCAGCAATCACCACGCCGCAGGTTACTACGACCCGGCAGACAAAAAACCAGGGTGGTGGGAAAATATCGTGGGTCCGGGCAAGACCATCAACACCGATCGCTTCTTTGTAGTCTGCTGTAACAACCTGGGTGGCTGTTTTGGCTCCACCGGACCTTCAACAATCCACCCCCTGACGGGCAAACCCTACGGCCCGGACTTTCCCATCGTTACGGTCCGCGACTGGGTAATCAGTCAGGCACGACTGGCGGATGTGTTGGGTATTGATACCTGGGCTGCGGTCATCGGCGGCAGCCTGGGTGGCATGCAAGTACTGCAATGGTCGATGGACTATCCGGATCGCCTGCGCCACGCCATCGTCATCGCCGCCTCATCAAAACTCACCGCCCAGAATATCGCCTTTAACGAAGTAGCACGCCAGGCCATTCGTAGCGACCCTGATTTTCACGATGGTCATTACTATGAAAATGGCACTGAGCCCCAACGGGGCTTGCGCATTGCCCGCATGTTAGGTCACATCACTTACTTGTCCGACGATATCATGGGGGAAAAATTTGGCCGCGACCTGCGTGACGGCAAGATTGGATTTGACTACAGCGTAGACTTTCAGGTGGAGAGTTATCTACGCTACCAGGCCGACAGCTTTGTGGGCAACTTTGACGCCAACACCTATTTGCTCATGACCAAGGCCCTGGATTATTTTGATCCCGCCGGGCACACCCAGGGCAATCTCTCCAAGGCCCTGGCACCTGCAAGCTGTGAGTTCATGGTCATGTCCTTTACCAGTGACTGGCGCTTCTCACCTGAACGCTCCCAGGAAATCGTCAAGGCCCTGCACGACAATAGTCTTAATGTGAGCTATGCCGAGATCCAGGCCAGCCATGGCCATGACGCCTTCTTGATGAAGATCCCCCAATATCTGAATGTCTTCAGTGCCTATATGCACCGTATTGAACAGGAAATCGACTGATGCTGGACCTCACCAACCGTCCCGACCTGGTCATTGTTGCCGATTGGATCAAACCCGACAGCCGGGTGCTGGACCTGGGCTGTGGTGATGGTGCCCTGCTCAGCCACCTCGCCCATCATAAACGGGTCAACGGTTATGGACTGGACCTGGAAGACAAATATATCCCCCGATGTATCCACGCCGGCATCAACATCATCCAGATGGATCTGGACCGGGGGCTGGCAGAATTTGCCGACAATTCCTTTGACTACGTGGTGTTATCCCTGACCCTACAGGCCATGCGCCATCCAGAAAAGCTACTGGAAGATATGTTACGGGTAGGGCGCGAGGGTATTGTCACCTTCCCCAACTTTGGACACTGGCGGGCACGGGTTCAGCTGGGCATTTTTGGCAGCATGCCCTTCACCAAGACCCTGCCCAACACCTGGTACAACACCCCGAATATCCATCTGTGCACCCTCAAGGATTTCGAGTTCCTGTGTAAAACGCTAAATATCCACATCCTCGAGCACCAGGCCGTGGACAGCGAACACCGCTCGAACCCAGGCCTTAAACTTTTTCCCAACCTATTAGGTGAAATTGCCCTATACCGTTTTGAGCGGGGTTAGGTATTAATGGAAAACACGGTGGCCGCAGAGGCGCAGAGAAAAGAAAGGTAAAATCAGCATCCATCAGGTAATAATTCCGCAAACTGATGGCTAAAGATTATTAGATTTTCTCTGTTGTCTATTTTCCCGCCACATCAGATAGACCACCAACACTATCGCCGGTATGCCCAGCGCAGCGGCGTATACAAAGAAATCTACGTAGCCATAGGCAACCACCACATCACCGGAAAACCCGCCAATGAATTTGGGAAACAACAACATCAGAGAACTGAACAAGGCGTACTGGGTGGCGGTGTAGGCGCGGTTGGTCAGACTCGACAGGTAGGCAATAAAGGCCGAGCCCGCCATACCACCGCTCAGGTTGTCACCGCTGATCACCAACATCAATAAACGGATGTCCGCCCCCTGGGTCGCAAACCAGGCAAAGGCCAAATTGGTCAGGGCAACTAATATGGCACTCAGCAAAAGCATACGCATAACACCAAACCGCACCACCAATACACCGCCCACCAAGGCACCCAGTATGGTCATGCCCAGACCAAACACCTTGGTCACACTGGCGATCTGGGCCTCATTGAACCCATGCTCCAGATAAAACGGATTGGCCATGATACCCATGGTGATATCACTGATACGAAACAGGCTGATAAAGGCCAGAATGACCAGAGCGAATTTTCCGTTACGGGCAAAGAAATCCACAAAGGGACAGACCACGGCACCGATAAACCAGGCCACTACATGCCGCAAGCGTGGCGACCAATGATGGGTTCGATCCAGAAAGCCCATAACACGTTCTTCCTGCAACCAGGTGGCTTCACTGACCTTACGTTCCGGTTCCGAAATAATGAGCGTGGTGACCACACCGACACCCATGGCACAGGCCATGGCAAAATAGGCCACAGGCCAGGATTGATAGTGTGCAACATAAAATGCACCGGCGCTGGCCACCATCATGCCGAGCCGGTACCCCAGTTGGTAGGTCGCTGCCATCGCCCCCTGCCATTCCACGACGGCGGCCTCAATACGCCAGGCGTCGATGCTGATATCCTGGGTGGCAGAGGAAAACGCCACCAACAAGGCGGCCCAAACCAATGCCGTCAATTGTGTCTGGGGGTCACTACCGGACATGCTTATCAGCCCGAAGATGACCCCGGCCTGGGCCAACAACATCCAACTGCGGCGCTGACCCAACAGGCGGGTGAAGACTGGTAATGACACCCGATCCACCAAGGGCGCCCAAACAAATTTGAACGCGTAGAGCAAGGCTACCCAGGAAACGTGACCGATGGTGCTTTTATCGACCCCGGCCCGAAATAACCAGGCGGACAGGGTGCCGAACACCAACAAAATAGGTAACCCAGCGGAAAAGCCGAGAAAGGCCATGGCGATCACCCGCGGGCGGGTGTAGATGGCGAAGGCCTCGCCCCAGGTCAGGGTATGGTTCATTTATTATCCCTTGTTGCGGGTAGATAGCACCCACAGCTTTTATTGAATTTATAGATCATAGTCATAATCAATAATTAACGGTGCATGATCCGAGAACCATTTGTCTTTATAGGTACGATCTTTGGTAGCGGTTTTAGCGATCTCCGGGGTGGCAATGTGATAATCAATACGCCACCCCACATTTTTCTCTCGGGCCCGGCCACGATTGGACCACCAAGTATATTGGTCTTCTTTGTCATTGATCTCCCGAAACACATCCACCCACCCTTCTTTATCGAACAGCTTGCTCAGCCAGGCCCGCTCCTTGGGTAGAAACCCGGAATTCTTTTGGTTAGAGCGCCAGTTTTTAATGTCGATATTTTTATGGGCGATATTCCAGTCGCCACAAAAAATGACATGGCGCTGCTCTTTGCGCAAATCTCCCATGAATCTTTCAAACTCGCGCATAAAACGATACTTGGCGGCCTGACGATGGTCACCGCTGGAACCAGAAGGGACATAAACCGACAGAACGCTCAGATCACCAAAATCGGCACGTATGCAACGCCCTTCCTGGTCCGCCTCTGGCCACCCCATGCCGCGCAGCACCCGATCTGGCTGCCTTTTGCAGTACAGGGCCACGCCGCTATAACCCTTCTTTTGGGCATCGAAGAAATAACTGTGGTAGGCCTTGGGCCAAAAAATCTTGTCTTCGAGCTGATGAACCTGGGCCCTGGTCTCCTGTACACACACGATGTCGGCACGCTGGCGGCTCATCCAGCTATAGAATCCCTTTCGGGCGGCGGCACGTATCCCGTTGACATTGGCAGTGATGACTCTCATATCAGATTCACATTTCGCCCGGTGGGTCCGTCCTTGGGGGGAAACTTGCGGGCAAACCCATCCTGGATTTATCGGAACTCCCCGGATAGCCCATAAATAGTATCACGTGGATTATAGGGTGATTTATTTTTTGTCGGCTATTTTTGTACTTGTGTCTTTTCTCTTGTATCTTGGCCCCTATGAAAGACTACCAATACGAATTTCTTGAGTTCGCCCTTAAAACCGGTGTCTTGCGCTTCGGTGAGTTCACCCTCAAGTCGGGCCGCAGCAGCCCCTATTTCTTTAACACCGGTTTATTCAATACAGGCCAGTCTCTGGCCAAACTGGGCCGCTTTTATGCCCGGGCCATGATCGACAGCGGCTGCGAGTTCGATATGCTCTACGGTCCGGCCTACAAGGGCATCCCCCTGGTGGCCACCATCGCCATCGCCCTGGCAGACCACCATGGCCACGACATCCCCTATTGCTTTAACCGTAAAGAGGCCAAGACCCATGCCGAGGGGGGCATCATCGTGGGGGCCGAGCTATCGGGCCGGGTGTTGATCGTGGACGATGTCATTTCCGCAGGATTGTCGATAGACGAATCCGTGATTAATATTCACGCTGGCGGCGCCAAGGTGGCGGGGGTCTTTGTCGCCCTGAATCGCCAGGAGAAGGGGCAAACCGGCCGCCAGTCTGCGGCCCACGATGTCGAGCAACGCCATGGTGTGCCCTTGCACAGCATTGCCACGCTGGAACTATTGATAGCATTTTTGAAGCAGCGCCACGAATCCAAACACCTCGAAGCCATCATGGCCTACTACGCACAATACGGCGCTTAAATAATTAAATACCTCTTGCCGCTAAGACGCTAAGGCGCAAAGAAAATCAAAGTTTAGCCGCCCCGTGTTCTAGGATAGGCTCAGGGTATTCTTTAGCCATAGCGAAAGATGTTCAGGTGTTTAGTGGGGTGTGCATTAGGATAACCGGATTTTTCTTTGCGCCTTAGCGTCTTAGCGGCAAGTGTTTTTTGGGGCTATCCAATCCAGATCGTCTTAGCATTCACAAATTCCTTGATGCCCAACACAGACAGCTCACGGCCATAGCCCGAGGCCTTGGTGCCACCAAAGGGCAGACGTGGGTCACTCTTAACCATGCCGTTTACAAAACAGGCCCCGGCCTGCAGACACCGGGCCAGGGCCTCACCCCGCTGCCGATCTTGTGTCCAGATGCTACCGCCCAAACCAAAACGTGACGAGTTGGCGATGGCCAGGGCATCCTCTTCATCCTTGGCACGGATCATGATGGCCACCGGGCCAAACAGCTCTTCATCGTAGGCCCGCATCCCCGGTGCAACTCGATCAAGGATAGAGGGCTGATAAAAACTTCCCTGGCCCTCCACTGGTTCGCAACCACTCACGACGATTGCACCGGCGGCAACGGAGTCAACCACCTGACGGTGTAGTTCATCACGCAGATCATCTCGTGCCATCGGTGCCAGCGTTGTGGCTTCATCATCAGGATCACCGGGGACCAGGGCATCGACCTTTTGCTTGAACAGGGCCATAAAATCTTCGGCAATGGCCTCGACGACGATAAATCGCTTGGCGGCGATACAGCTCTGGCCGGCATTCATAAAACGGGATACCACCCCCTGGGTTGCGGCCAACTCTAAATCCGCATCATGCAAAACGATGAACGCATCGGAACCACCCAGCTCCAACAAAGATTTTTTCAGACAGGCACCGGCGGCCGCTGCGACCTTACGTCCCGCCGGTTCACTACCGGTCAGCGTCACCGCATGGATACGGGAATCCTCAATAACGCCTTGTACCTGTGGTGCAGCAATCATCAGGCTCCTAAATACACCCGCCGGGAAACCCGCCTTGTGGAATACTTCTTCAATGGCCAGGGCACACTGGGGGACATTTGAGGCATGCTTGAGCACACCGGTGTTCCCCGCCATAAGCCCCGGCGCAGCAAACCGAAACACCTGCCAAAATGGGAAATTCCATGGCATTACCGCCAGCACCGTGCCGATGGGTTGATAGGCCACCAAACTGCGTTGTGCGTCCGACTCAATGACCTCATCGGCGAGAAACTGCTCGGCGTTGTCGGCATAGTAATCACATACCCAGGCGCACTTCTCAATTTCCCCCAAGGCCTCTTTCTTTAGTTTGCCCATTTCCAGAGTGATGATCCCAGCATAACGGTCGGCCTCGGCACGAAGTTGCGCCGCAGCCTTTTTCATCAGGGCCGATCGATCGGTGTAGCAGGTGGCCTGCCAATTTAGTGTGGCCGCAGCAACCTGGGACAGGGCCGCCTCTAACTCTGTTTGGCCCCAGGTGGGAAATATTTTGACCGATTTCCCGGTTGCCGGGCTGAGTGTCTCTAATGCCATCGTGCCAGTCCTTTATCGTGGTTTAAATTCTGCATCATCATTCATGCTATACATAACTAATGAACTCATTAGTAACAACTTAAGGATATATGCCCGAAACCCTCATGATGGCCAACAGCCATAATAGGCAAGATCATTCTACCCCACGAGGGGGCGCCGAGGTCCGCACCTCTGTGGCAAATGTGACGGGTTAACCGGGTAATATGGGGAAGACCCATATTATGAATTATTGGGATGCTCCAAAAGTCTCTGGTCTGGGCAGAGATTTTCTTGAAAAATGGCCTACCCTTTAAGCTAATGATCCACCGCATTGACCCGGTGGTCAACAATATTAGCGAGCATTTCTGAATCTGTGCAGTTCAGTGCTAGAGTATAGACGATGTCCCCAACGGCCAAGACAATAATACACTCGGGCAATACATGGCAAAGCGGGTTGCTCGCAGTGCTGTGTTTTATCGTAATTGCCCCTACGGTACAGGCAGGTACCGACCTCAAGAGCCAACGCCAGCAATATCGCCAGGCCCAAGATGCTCTTAAGAAGGGTCAGATTAGCCGTTACAAGCACCTACGTAAAAACCTGGAGGGCTACGTCCTCAGCGGTTATCTTGACTACGCCTATTTAAAAAAACGTATCGCAATTACACCCAATCGGCTGATCCTCCAAACCATCGAAGAGAACCTAGACGCCCCCACCAGCCAATGGCTTCGACGCAAGTGGTTAAATGAATTGGTGCGCCGCCGGGATTGGGATGGGTTTATGGAGGCCTACCAGGATATCCCAAGGCGAACTGGCCTGAAGTGCCATTATCTACGTCAACAACAAAAACGTGGCCGCCCCTGGGAACAGCTGGATACGCCGCTACGAGAACTGTGGCTCACCGGGCGCAGTCAACCCGCCACCTGTAACACCCTGTTCAAGACTTGGCATAAGGCCGGTTTCCTCAAACGGGATTTGGTATGGGCCCGTGTCCGTAAAGCTATGGAACGGGGTCAATTAGGTCTGGCACAACAAATATCCAAATCGTTTCTGGAAAAACAGGACCGCACCTGGGTGACTCGCTGGGTGGCCATGCACCGCAAACCACAAACCCAGCTCAAGCACATCAAATTTAAAATGAAGCGACCGGTAGCACGGATGGTCGTCAAACATGGTGTGAAGCGCCTGGGCAAACGAGATCCAGAGTCGGCCATGCAAGTCTGGAACCACCTGACTAAAAAATACGACTTTAATCAAACCGATCATGATGAAATTTACCGCAAACTAGGCTTACTGGCCGCATGGCGCCATATGCCCATCGCCGTAGCGTGGTTAGCACAGGTCCCTGCCGCCCCCGACGACGACGAACTGCGTCACTGGCGCATGCGTGCAGCCCTGAGAGGGGGTCACTGGTCAATTGCAGATCGCTTTCTGATCGCCGCGACTGCTGAAGAAAAAAAGGAAAACACCTGGCGCTATTTTCGTGCCCGGGTGTTGGAAAAATCGGGCCACCAGGACCAAGCCAACTTCATATACAAACGCCTGGCCCGCGAACGGGACTACTATGGTTTTATGGCCGCAGATCGTATCGGGGGTGATTATCAGATGCGCCATCGCGACATCCAGGCCAGCGAATCCGAAATTGAACAACTCAGTATCCGCTCCGGAATGCGCATGGCCAAAGAATTATTCTCTCTGGGCCAACTGGCCCAGGCACGCCGCCAATGGGCCTGGGTAACGAAAGACCTGAACAAAAGAGAGTTACAAATCGCCGCCTTACTGGCCCACCAGTGGGGCTGGCATGACCGCGCCATTTTGACCGTCAACAAGTCGGGGCACCGGGATGACCTCAATCTGCGGTTCCCGGTGCTCTACCAAGACCTGGTAGAACAAAATGCCAAAATTTCCCGTATCGATCCAGGCTGGGTCTTTGGTGTGGTCCGCCAGGAGAGTGCCTTTATCACCGATGCCCGCTCTCATGCCGGTGCCCTGGGGCTCATGCAACTCATGCCCAGTACCGGTCGCTTGGTCGGTCGACGCATTAAGCTCAAGATCCGTAACCGCTATTCCATCCTCAATGTCAAAAACAATATACGCCTGGGAACCAGTTACTTACGTACGGTGCTGGACACCCACAAAGGCAACCAGGTACTTGCCACGGCCGCCTACAATGCAGGCCCCCACCGGGTACGACGCTGGCTGCCCAAGCATACCCTGGATGCCGACCTGTGGGTGGAAAGTATTCCATTTGATGAGACCCGGCGCTATGTCAAAAATGTACTGGGGTTCGCCACCATTTATAACCAACGCCTGGACTATCCCCGGCTCCGTCTTGGCGAACGCATGTTGCCCATCGATCCCCTGACCCGCTCCAACTGACGATCTTCGCACCCACCATCGAAACACTTGCTATAATATCGGCCCGGTACAGAGGTGGGTGTAGCAGAGGACAAACATAGAACATGACAACAATAAAAATATGTGTTCTGGGGGGTACCGGTTTTGTGGGCCAGTCCATAGCCTCACGCCTGTCACAGATGGGACACGAGGTGCATATCATCTCCCGCCATCGTGAGCGGCATCGGCGCCTACTGGTCATACCGACAGTTAAGCTCATCGAGGGCGACCCCCATGACATGGGTCTGTTACGCACCTTGTTCCAAGATGTCGACGCCGTCATCAATCTGGTGGGCATCCTCAACGAGAAGGGTCGAGACGGCAAAGGGTTTGAACACGCCCACTACGAGTTGGCCAACAAGGTCGTACAGGCCTGCACCCAAACCAAGGTCAAGCGTCTGCTGCACATGAGTGCCCTGCATGCTGATGAGGCGGGACCCAGCCACTACCTGCGCAGCAAAGGCCGTGCAGAAAAACGCGTTCACCAAGTCTCCAGTCACGACATCAACGTCACCAGCTTTCGGCCTTCGGTTATATTTGGTCCCGGTGACAGTTTTCTAAATCGATTCGCCGACCTGTTGAGGCGACTGCCCTTTGTCTTTCCCCTGGCCTGCCCAAAGTCACGTTTCCAGCCCGTCTATGTCGACAACGTAGCCCAGGTCTTCTGCGACGCCTTGGGTAGCCATGAAACATACGGCCAGACCTACAATCTGTGTGGCCCTCGAACCTATACCCTCCAGGAATTGGTGGAGTATGTGGCGAAACTGACCGGCACCAAGCGCTATGTTTATGGACTCAACGACTGGCAGTCCTGGACGCAGGCAGCGGCCGTAGAGTGGTCGGCATGGCTACCCTGGGTCAAAGAAAAACCCTTCTCCCTGGACAATTACCGCTCCCTGAGCGTGGATAGTGTTTGCCCTGATGGCCATAAACTGCCCCTGGGGATCACCGCCGATGCACTCGAAGACATCGCCCCTGGCTATCTGCTCCCCAAGCCAGACCCACTTATAACATTACGCCGTCATGCCGGGCGCGGCTGATATTAGACTGGAATTGATATAGACAGGATTTGCCGCGAAGACGCTAAGGCGCAGAGAATAAAAGAGTGATAATAGATGTACTCAACGGGGTGCGCTGATAGTGATAGCGTCAAGATGCAGTAATAGTCAAATTACTGGGGAGAATAAAAATTTCCCGCATCGCTATCAGTAAGAACGAATTCTTTTCTCTTTAAGGAAAAACAAGAATTGACCTTCTTTGCGTCTTAGCGTCTTCGCGGCAAATCCTGTCTATATCAATTTACAGCCAAAATCGCATGTCGTTCATCTGCCGAGTTCTTACTCAACCTACGCACTGCTGCATAGAACGCCGCTAGATCACCCCCGTTGTCTGCCAACAAGCGCTCAAAACCCTTTACGAATTGATGATAGGTACCTATAGACGCGATGTGTGCATTATTTAAATCCTGGGCAAACCAACCATCGTAGGCCGACTGTGCCTTTTTGTGTTTGCGCATCTTTTTGTAGTCGGCTTTTAGTGCCGCAATAAGTTTCTGCTTTTTAATCAGCTTGGCTTTATCGGTTCCCTCGCCCCCATAGACCACCTCGAGGCGACCACGATAGTCCATGATAAGGTCGACGAGTTTTTGCTCTATGACCTTCTTGTCGGCATAATTCTGGGCCTGCTGAGGCCTGCCCAAATGATCGAACCAACGCCGCGCCCCTTCCAGCTCAACGGTGGTGGCAAAGGATTCGTTAAAGGTGCTGTCGCCAGACACATAGACCAGCTGATGGGCCAGTTCATGAAAGACCAGCCCAGCCAGTTCCGCCTCGGGACGATTGATAATGGTGTTTAACACCGGGTCATCAAACCAACCCAGGGTGGAATAGGCCGTCACGCCCCCCACGTATACATCCAGACCTTGATCCGCCAGGCCAGCGGCAAACGCATGGGCCTCGGCGGCGGCGAAGTAACCACGATAGGCCACACAGCCCACCACCGGGAAACACCATCGCTCGGGGGTAACCGATAAGGCCGGTGCCGCAAACACATTCCACACCACATAAGGCCGGTGCAGATCCACATACTGGGTATAGCTGGCGTTATCCGGCAGGCCCAGCGCCTCGCTGGCAAAGCGCCGAATCTTGATAACCCGGCGCAGTTTCCCTTTTAGGGACTCATCGACAGCGGGGTCAACGAGCAACTCACTGATGGGCTGGGCATTCAGCAACAGGCTCGCCTGGCCACGTACGGATTGGCCATAATAGCCCAAACCTGCGCAACCGCTTAGAAGTGTCACGCATAACATGACAGAGATGAGAGTTTGTGGGAAAGTGAAGAACATCCTGAAGGTATCCAGTTTTAGCCTAAAAAACGATCGCTGGGCTCATTAGAAACCAAGAGTGCACAAAATGGAAATCTATCTGGTCGGTGGTGCGGTGCGCGACAAGCTACTCAGCCTTGAGGTCAAAGACAGGGACTGGGTGGTAGTGGGCGGGTCACCCCAGGAAATGGAAAAGCTGGGCTACCGCGCGGTGGGCAAAGACTTTCCCGTATTCCTCCATCCCGACAGTCACGAGGAATATGCCCTGGCCCGCACTGAGCGTAAGACCGCACCGGGATATAGTGGCTTTGCCTTCAATGCCGCTCCCGACGTCACCCTGGAAGAAGACCTCAAGCGCCGCGACCTCACCATCAACGCCATGGCCGAGACCGCCGACGGCACGCTCATCGACCCCTATCACGGTGCCGAAGACCTGCGTAGTGGCACCCTGCGCCACGTCTCATCGGCCTTCGCTGAAGATCCGGTACGTATTCTACGGGTCGCCCGCTTTGCCGCCCGCTTTGCCGCCTGGGGATTTAAAGTCGCCCACGACACCAACACACTTATGCGCAAGATGGTGGAAAACGGTGAAGTCGATGCCCTGGTGGCAGAACGGGTCTGGGTGGAGACACGGCGGGCACTAACAACAGACAAGCCGTCCCGATTCTTTGAAGTGCTGCGGGGTTGTGATGCCCTGGCCAAAGTCTTTCCCGAGATTGACGCTCTGTTTGGTGTGCCTCAACCAGAACATCACCACCCGGAAAAAGATACCGGCATCCATGTAATGATGGTGCTGGATCAAGCAGCACAATTAAGCCAGGACCCCCAGGTGCGCTTTGCCGCGCTGACCCATGACCTGGGCAAGGCGACAACCCCAAAAAAAGACTGGCCCCGCCACATCGGCCATGAACAACGTAGTGTGGTGCTCATTAAAGAACTGTGCCAACGCCTTCGGGTCCCCAAGGACTACCGGGAACTGGCCATGGCCACCGCCCACTATCACACCCATTGCCACCGGGCCGCCGAGCTCAAACCCAGCACCCTGCTCAAGACCCTATTGGCCCTGGACGCCTTTCGCAAACCCAAACGTCTGGAACAATTCCTGCTCGCCTGCGAGGCCGATGCCCGGGGCCGCAAAGGAAAGGAGAAGGATACCTACCCCCAGGCGAATATTTTCCGCAAGGCCCTGACTGCGGCACAAACGGTAGATGCCAGTGAAATTGCCGCCACCGGACTTGGCGGTGAGAAAATGAAGCAAGAACTTTTTCGGCAACGGACGGAGGCGATTAAAGATGCTCTATCCGGTTAAACGCAGAGGCCACCAAGGCGCAAAGATCTTAGGTAAGTTGCCGAGAAGACCAGCAACTTTGCGAGTAAGTTGCTTGGCCACAATTCATCGTTATGGTAAAAAGCATTTTCGTATTCAATGTATAACGGTCTAGACATGGGGAGAACGTAGACCGCCAAGTATTATGAAGCAAGCGACTTGACCCCATATTGTTTAGTATGCTTACTCATAATATTTTTTAATGCACTTTAATTTCTTTCACTACAAACATGATCTTATAAATGATTTTATTTTTGGTACGTTTAGTTTCTGTGTTTCCCATTTTTCGCCACTACTCAATTCTTGGTATTCTTTAAACACAAACGGTAAAACCATTGCTGTATATGGATCATCCATTTGATCGAATATATTCATATGCAAGTGTGGAGCAGTTGAGTTCCCTGAGTTTCCCACATTGCCAATTAAATCACCGGTCTTTACTATTTGTCCACTTTTTACCGTTGTGGTACCACATTTTAAGTGAGCGAGAAAAACAATTTGCCCCCCACCTGTTTTAATCATGACGTAATTACCAACATTTGGCCTCAAGTCTAATTTACCATCTGCATCATTTGGCTGGTTTTTATATGTAGCGTTATACCAAATTTTTATTGTTTTCCAAATATTAGTTTCTTGATGATCTTTCCATTCAACACCTGTCTGTAAAATTACACCATCACAAGGGGAATAAACAGGTTGCTCCCAACAATAATATTTCGTAGAGGGAATATTACCTAGCAAAAATCTGATTTTACTTTCTGTTGAATATTTTTTCCGTTTATCATCCATCTTAACAAAATCGAAAGCAAATGGGTGATGCCCAGGAGGCCTCAAAAAACGCCATTCACCTTTAAGAGGAAACTCAATTGAGATTTTTTCTATTTCATTCATATTTGCTTTATAACTCATCCTTGATTGCTTACACATAACATTGATTGGACTGTGTTTGCGGTACTATAAACAATCTCTGCATCTATCTTTCAAGTTGGCATATCTGTAAAGGTGGTTTCCAATACTAGGAACTTGAAACCTATGGCATGCCGTCAAGTATACGGCTCAATCCCAGCTGATAGACGACTTGCAGTAATGAGCATTTAGGGGTCGCTTGCTTCATGATACTTTCCACCACTGCATCGACTGTACGAATTAAACCCCTGTCCTCTCTTTTCCTGGCCTAGTATGACAATGTCCTTGAGCTTTACATCCGCCATTCCTCTGCGAACCCTTTGCGTCTACCCCACGAGGGGGCACCGAGGTCTGCGCCTTGGCGGCAAAAACTAATAGAAACTCATAGATACAACCACAGCAACACCGCCCCCAGCAGCAATCGATAAATCACGAACGGCAGCATACTGACCCGCTCAATGAGTTTCAGGAAAAAATGAATGCACAGGTAGGCGCTTATTGCCGACACCACCACGCCCAAAATCATCGCACTCCAATCCGGGCGCTCGGCACTTTGTAACAGTTCCCAGGTATTAAACCCTCCAGCAAGCAGGATGATGGGAATGGACAATAAAAATGAAAAGCGTGCCGCGGCTTCACGGGTGAGACCGAGAAACAGACCGGCGGTCATGGTGATACCAGAACGGGAGGTGCCGGGGATTAAGGCCATCGCCTGGGCACAGCCCACCATCAACACATCGCCAATAGTTAAGCTGTGTTCATCCCTTTTTCTCTTACCCTTTGCATCCGCCCACCACAGCAACAGGCCAAACAAAATAGTAGTCGCCGCAATAACCAACGGTGAACGCAAGCGACCGGCAACCAGGTCTTTTAACAGCAGACCCGCCAGCCCCGCCGGGATCGTTCCCAGGATCACCGCCCAGGCCAGTCGACTATTCTGAGTGGCATCACCACCACTGACGTGACTGAACCAATCGGTGGTCATGGGGGCAATGTCACGTCTGAAATAAACCAACACCGCCGACAGGCTGCCGACGTGTACCGCCACATCAAAGGCCAGACCCTGATCGTCCCAACCCAATAGCTTGGGAAATAAAATGAGATGGGCGCTACTGGAGATTGGCAAAAATTCTGTTAGTCCCTGTATCAGAGATAGAAGGACTGTTTGTAATAGATCCATTTATTTTCTCTTGTTAAATACGCTCAGATTCACTTAGTCCTAAGATAATCAGGATGGGTGGCTGAACAAGAAAGCAGAGATATTCAAAAATCTCCTTCTTCGCGCTTTTGCGTCTCTGCGGCAAAAAGTTCTTTTATCGCATCAAGGCCGTAACTTACAACCGCCCCCGCATATCGTTGAGTGCAAAACCTCGTAACGGACCCTCAATATCACGCCCCAGGGCTATTATTTTAAACAGCTCCCCCATTTCCGACGGCGAAGTCAGAGTCTTGACCTGTTGGGTCAGGCGAAGATGGGCCTGAACATCTCTGGCGTCACTGGCCGCTACAATCTCCTCAAGACCTGTTGCGATCAAAAAAGAAGCCTGGTTGGTATAACCCATCACCGACAACCCACTGTCGTCGGCGGCCTCGGCCATGGCAGTAAAATCGATATGGGCAGTGATGTCCTGTAGCCCTACCAGGACCAGGGGATCACCATGGGCGCGATGTCGATAATGGCACATCAAGGTCCCTTCGCTACGCTGGGGATGATAAAACTCGTGCCGGGGAAAACCGTAATCGATGGCCAGAATCAGTCCGGCTTTCAAAAACGAGGCCATGCTCCGCACCCAGGCCTCCGCCCGTAAATTGATCTCCGACTCATAGCCCACTGGCATATCAAATCCCTTGAGGCGGCGCTCAAGCACCTTAGCCGTTGACGAATCCATGGCCTGCCACTGGGCCTTGAACTGACCGTGCTCCATAGCAACGTATTGCAACTCGAGCCCTTTGTCTCCTACCCGAAAACGCTGCACTGGCATGGCGTCGAGCACTTCATTGGCCACCACCACACCACGAAAGCCACTGCCCGGCAAGCTACCCAGCCAACTGACCCGATCGGCAAACTGTGGCAATGACCGGGCAATAGTCCGTTGCTGGCGTCTCTTTAACTCAGCACTGGTTTCCAGGATAAAGTAATGGTTGGGCAAGGCATCAAGCTGGCTCAAGGCCGACATCAAACCCAATGCCAAGGCACCACTACCGGCCCCCATTTCCAACACCTCATAACTGCCAAGCTGGTCTTTGATCTGCCGGATCTGTTGCGCCAGACAAGAGGCAAAAACTCCAGACTTTTCTGAGGCCAACTCCGGGGCAGTCACAAAATCCCCATCTTTGCCAAACTTTCTTAGCCCCGCAGCGTAATAACCTAAATCCGGGGTATACAGAGCCCTGTCCATGAAATCGGCAAATTCAATACTGCCTTTATCGTCTATCCGTGAAATGATGTGGCTACACAATATATCCGAGTGCGCCTGGGCCTGGGCATCCGGTGGGGGTAATCGGCTAATATCTTCCTCAGTCTCGGTGATCATAGTTTAAAACTTAAGATTAATAAGTGGCGCCCAGTTGCGGAGTCGTAACCCAAGCAGGTATTGTTACATTTTTCCAGCATCAACGGATGGTGATTTTTTCCATGGACACAAACCCATTAACCGACAAGGTCCTGTTGATTACCGGTGGCGCCCAACGCATCGGTGCCGATATCTGTCGGCTGCTACACGCCGAGGGAATGCGGCTGCTTATCCACTACCGAAACTCGGGCACCGAAGCCGAGGCCCTGAAACAGGAATTAGAACAACAACGCGCTCATTCTGTCGACTTGGTGCATGGGGACTTGCTCAACTCCCCCAATAAACTGCGGCAACTGGTTTCACAAGCGGTCAAGACTTTCGGTCAACTCGATGTGTTACTCAACAACGCCTCTGGTTTTTACCCTACGCCGGTCCACTTGGCTGATGAAGCACAGTGGGACGACCTCATGGGCACCAACCTCAAGGCACCTTACTTTCTCAGCCAGGCCGCGGCCCCCCATCTCAAGTCAACCGCTGGCTGCATCATCAACATTGCCGACATCCATGCCGATCGTCCGCTTAAGGATCACAGCATCTACTGTATGGCCAAGGCCGGACTGGTGATGATGACCCAATCCCTGGCAAGAGACTTGGCGCCCGACATACGGGTCAATGCCATCGCCCCAGGTGCCATCCTGTGGCCTGAACCAGAACCCAGCAACGCAACCAAGACCCAGGCCATCGCAAAACTGCCACTGCAACGCCTCGGCGACCCTCGGGACATTGCTCGTAGTGTTCGCTTTTTGATTCGTGATGCCGATTACATCACCGGCCAGGTCATCACCGTGTGTGGTGGTAAGTCCGTCACCCTCTAATTGAACCTGAGCCTCCAGGTATTTTCTGAGATTCAACAGCCTTTCCCCTTGGCAGTCGAACGTGTTATTCAGAGACTCCCCAAATCCACTTCCCATAATATCTGGCTGGTGTCATCAAACTGCTGCCACAGCTCGTCTAATCTCTGGCCTGTCTCTGGGTGTTTCAGGTCACCGGCAATCTGGGCCAGGGGTTTGAGCATAAAAGCATAACGAAGGATGTCGCTACGCGGGATATTTAGCCCATCATCACGCCTGACCTCATCCCCATAGAGTAAAATATCCAGATCGAGACTGCGATTATCAAATTTCTTGCCCCGTCTTTCTCTCCCCTGTCGCTGCTCGATCTTTGCCACAATCGTCATCAATTCTTCCAATGACCGCACCGTATCGAAGGCCACCACCAAGTTGTAGAACCGGTGACCCACAAAACCCACCGCATCACTCTCGTATACCCTGGAGAGGGTCAGATCACCGAAGTACTTACGCAGGGCATCGACACCAACATGAATGTTCCGTTCACGGTCGATATTGCTACCGATGCTGACAAAGACGCGAGGCACTATTCACTCAGCCCCAGACTTAAGGACACTTCTATTAACCCCCTCTCCCTCCGGGGAACACCCCTAGGGCATAAAAGGACTAGGATGAGGGGAGAAAATAAAGCTAAGACACTGATTTTATTATCCCCTCATCCCAACCTTCTCCCGCAGGGAGAAGGGGTTATCAATTAACAGAAGTACCCTTAAGATTGCTGACCTCTTTCCACCACTACCCCCACATCACGGGCACCACGAATCGCGCCTTTCTTGTTGATACGTACTCGACACCAAGGGATATCAAACTCATCTCTCAACACGGTGGCAATATTTTCACCCAGGGTTTCCACCAATTGAAATTTGGACTGACTAACGAACTCGACAATCCGCTTGGCCACCGCCTTATAATCCAAGGTGTCATCAATGCGATCAGTAGCGGCGGCCCTGGCAATGTCGGCAGCCATATCCAGGTCGATGGTCACCGACTGTTTGCAACACCGCTCCCACTCCCAGATGCCGATGACACAATCGACCTTCAAACCATGTAAGTAGATGATATCCATCATATAATCCTAACTACGGTAGAGGCACTATAGCCCATCATAAAAATGATGTCTTGACGCGGGACCGCGCACCGATTCCAATGCGCCCTATGCTAAATCTTTTGCTACCCATTTTGTTAGTACCTGGGGCCTACCTTATAGGCTCCATTTCCTTTGCCATCGTGGTGGCGCGTATTGCCAACCTCCAGGATCCACGACAAATCGGGTCGGGCAATCCCGGTGCCACCAATATGCTGCGCCTCGGCAGCCGCTGGGCCGCGCTGTTCACCTTGTTGGGTGATTTACTCAAGGGCACTCTGGCAGTGGTGGTCACCAGCCTGCTGACCCAGGACCCCAGAATCTTGGCCGCTGTGGTCCTGGCAGTGTTTCTGGGACACCTGTATCCGATTTATTTTGGCTTTAAAGGAGGCAAGGGGGTGGCCACCGCCCTGGGGGCCTACCTTGCCCTCAATCCCTGGTTGGCCCTGGCCATGGTATTGACCTGGGCTACAGTAGCCTGGACCCTGCGCTATTCCTCCCTGGCTGCCCTGGTCACCACCGCCGCATCACCATTCTATATATGGTGGCTGCTCAAAGATCCAATCTACCTGGCCATGGGACTGATACTGGCCCTCATTATGTTTTGGCGTCACCGCTCCAATATCCGCAACCTGCTCCAAGGTACCGAGACCCGTATTGGTGCGGGTAAGTCCACTACGGGATAAACTTTTAAGTACCTGGAAAAACGCGGAGACCGCAGAGGCGCAAAGATAAATAAGTAAAAGAGACAAGAGAAAAGATGTGGTTCGTGAGAAAAAGACGAAGCATTTAAAAATGCCCCCCGAAATTCAAGATAGGCAGGACAGACCTTCTTTTCTTTGCGCCTCTGCGCCTTTGCGTCCTCCGCGTTAATGTTCAGCACACAAAAAGAAGGGCCCTAAACCCAGTCAGGGTGCCTCAAGGGTCTCCAGGCTCCAGCGGGGTTGTATAGAAAATCCCCCCGACTGCGTTGCCCCTGACCGTAGACGGCAACAACCTGCGTAGGCGATCATGGCGCCGTTGTCGGTACAAAATTCGGCCCGGGGATAATAGAGCCTGACCCCTTCGGCGATACTGGCCGCATCGAGCCGTTGCCGTAAAAAGGCATTGGCCGCCACCCCCCCGGCCACCACCAGGCGTCGATGTTGAGTCTGCTGCCAGGCACGACGACATTTGATCACCAGGGTATCCACCGCCGCCTCCTGAAAGGCGTAGGCGATATCCGCTACGGTCTGCGGGTCGAGGGTATGGTCTTGTGCGGTATTGAGGGTATAGGTCTTGAGGCCACTAAAACTGAAATCCAGGCCGGGGCGATCAACCATGGGCCGGGGAAATTTAAACCTCCCGGCCTGACCTTCGAGAGCCGCTGCCGCCACCTGCGGCCCCCCGGGATAACCCAGATCCAGGAGTTTGGCCACCTTGTCAAAGGCCTCCCCTACCGCATCATCCAGGGATTGGCCGAGTATGCTGTAGTCACCCAAACCTCTCACATCTGCCAATAGGGTATGGCCACCAGAGACCAGCAGGGCCAAAAAGGGATAATCCGGGGGCTCGGCCTCCAGCATGGGTGCCAACAAGTGGCCCTCCAGGTGATGCACCCCCAGCGCAGGTACGCCCCAGGCTCGGGCCAGTCCCTGGGCCACCGCCGCACCGACCAACAGCGCCCCGGCCAGACCCGGACCTGCGGTATAAGCCACGCCGTCTGCCCGGGCCACCCCAGCCTCTTTAAGGACCTGATCCACCACCGGCAGTAGCTTTTGGATATGATCCCGGGCGGCCAGCTCGGGGACCACCCCCCCGTAGTCCCGGTGGAGGGTGGTCTGGGAATACAGGCAGTGGGCCAACAGGCCCTGATCGGTGGCGTAGATCGCCGCACCGGTATCATCACAGGAGGTTTCAATACCGAGAATTCTCATCGAGGCCCTCTAATTTGAGTCCAACACCTTAATATAGTGACTGTACGTTCTGGCTAAATTCCGCCCAGAAACGACCAAAACGCAGAAAAACCAAGACGTAGGTTTTGTTTTTATTACAAAATCAAATACTTATGTCGAATACCGTGGGCAGTGCCCCCGACCGCCAAAATCTCTGAATGAGGCATCACGAACCCAATCAGTGAGCCCATAAGGTATACAAACCGGTGCCAAATCGCTAGAATTCGCCGCTTTCTCGGGCCGTGGCCCGGTTTTATCGTAATCTATATATAGTGAGGTAGTCGTTGTATGCCAACGGTACGTGTCAGGGAAAACGAACCCTTTGAAGTCATTCTACGCCGCTTCCGGCGTTCCTGTGAGAAGGCCGGTATCTTTTCAGAGATCCGCCGCCGCGAATCCTATGAGAAACCCACCACGGTGCGCAAACGCAAAGCAGCAGCAGCCCGCAAGCGCGAAGCAAAAAGGGTCTCCAGGCAAAATGCGCGTCTGGTACGGGCCTACTAGCCCCATCACGTTCACTCACTGACCACACCTCCCGTCCACCACAAACCCATGGGCGATCTCAAAGACAGAATCGAGACTGATCTCAAGCAAGCCATGCGTGACAAAGACGCGCCGCGGCTTGAGCTCATCCGAATGATTCGGGCCGGCATCCAACGCCGTGAAGTCGATGAGCGCATTAGCCTGGACGACAGTCAGACCCTGGCGGTAGTGGAAAAGCTGGTCAAACAGGCCCGGGATTCCATTGAGCAGTTTACCCAAGGTGGCCGCGACGATTTGGTCAAACACGAATCCGCCCAGTTGGCAGTACTGCAAACCTACCTGCCTGAGCCCCTGAGCGATAAGGACATCACCAAGCTGATTGATCAGGCCATTGCCGACACCGGTGCCAGCAGCATCAAGGAAATGGGCAAGGTCATTGGTAAACTCAAACCCACACTCCAAGGCCGTGCCGACATGGGCAAGGTCAGCGCCCAAATCAAACAAAAACTCGCCGCCGGTTAATTCCGTCCCCCCGTGCGGTGGCGCAGGGAATGACGCTAAAATATCCCCATCGTGGCCGGACGCATTCCCAAACAATTTATTGACGACCTCATTCTGAGGACGGATATCGTTGATATCATCGATGCCGTCATCCCTCTTAAAAAGATGGGCAAAAACTACGGTGCCTGCTGTCCCTTTCACGAAGAGAAGACCCCATCGTTTACGGTCAGCCCAGACAAGCAGTTTTATCACTGCTTTGGCTGTGGCGCCCATGGCACCGCCATCGGCTTTCTCATGGAATACGAGCACATGGACTTCCTTGAGGCGCTGGCCGACCTGGCCTCCCGGGCCGGTCTACAGGTCCCCACCACCGAGGGTTCACGCCCTGCCGTCACCCAGGATTTTACCCGGCTGGCCAAGGTCCTGGAGCAGGCGGACCACTTCTATCGCCAACAACTGCGCAACCACCCTGAGGCGGATGGGGTCATCGACTACCTTAAGGGCCGTGGCCTGAGTGGCGAGATCGCTGCCGAATTCGGCCTTGGCTTTGCACCGGAGGGGTGGGACAACCTGCTGCAGGCAGTGGGGACAGACGAAAAAATAGTAGTGGATCTCAAGATTGCGGGGCTGGTCACCCAAAAAGACGGCGGCGGGCACTATGACCGCTTTCGCAATCGCATCATGTTTCCCATCCAGGATTACCGCGGCCGCCTGGTGGGCTTTGGCGGTCGGGTGGTGGGTGATGGTGAACCCAAGTATCTCAATTCACCTGAGACCCCTTTGTTCCACAAGGGCCGTGAACTCTATGGCCTGCACAAGGCCCGTGACGAGATTCGCCAGCACAAACAGGCCCTGGTGGTAGAGGGTTACATGGATGTGGTGGCCCTGGCTCAACACGGTATTCGCCACGCGGTGGCCAGCCTGGGCACCGCCGCCACCCGCAACCACATGGAGCGCATCTTTCGTTACACCCCGGAGGTCGTGTTTTGTTTTGACGGTGACCGGGCCGGTCGCGAGGCGGCCTGGCGTGCCCTGGAAAATGCGCTGCCGGTACTGGAGCAAGGCCGCCAAGTATCCTTTCTGTTCTTGCCTGAGGGTGAAGACCCGGACAGCATGGTACGTAGCGAGGGTACCGAGGCCTTCTTACAGCGCATTACCGGGGCCCAGGCACTGCCAGACTTTTTGTTTGCTCGCCTTGCGGACGGCATCGACCTTGGCCGTATGGACGGTCGCGCACGCTTGGTCGAACTGGCCCGCCCCCTCGTAACCCAGGTCCCCAGCGGGATATTACGAGACATGATGGTAGATCGCCTGGCCCAACTGGCCCAGACCGACCGTCTCGGGCTGGCACCCACCGAGTCTGCCCCTCCCCGCCGCCCCAGAGCCACCACCAGAGTCAAGCGTCCGCTCCAAGGATCTTTGGTCAGACACGCCATCAGCCTGTTGGTACAAAACCCGAGCCTGGCCCATGGGGTAGATGGCCCGGAAGACCTCCAGGGCCTGGATTTACCTGGGCTGAATCTGCTGTGCGATCTGCTCTCGGTAGCCGGTGAACGGGACAAAATCAGTACCGCAACCCTACTGGAACACTTTCGTGGCAACGAACACCATGGCCACCTTGAAAAACTGGCCACAGAACAGCATATGGTGGAAGACGGGGCTCTGATCCGTGAATTTCAGGATACCTTGTTGTGCCTGAAGGTGCAGCGGGTGGAACAGACTCTGGATCGCCTGCTCGTCAAGGCCCAACACAGCCCGGAAGAGCTGGAACAGATCAACCGGCTGTACCGGCAACGAGAAGATTATAAGACCCAGCGAACAAAACGTTAACTAAGCTTTGGCTAATTGGGGATTCCAGCTATAATTGGCTGTTTTGACCCGATTGATTAATATCCAACCACGGTAACAGAATGGACCAGGACACGAAACGCACTGAATTGAAGAAGCTCATCCTGCGCGGCAAGGAGCAGGGCTTTTTGACCTACCGGGAGATCAATGACCACCTCCCGGAGGATATGCACGATACGGACCAAATTGAGTCGGTGGTCACCATGATCAACGATATGGGCATCAATGTCTATGACCATCCACCCGACCCCGACACCCTGCTGCTCAAAACTGAATCCGCCGATGAAGAGGCCGCAGAAGAGGCCGAGGCCGTACTGACCACCGCTGTGGAAAGTGAGTTCGGCAGGACCACCGATCCGGTGCGTATGTACATGCGTGAAATGGGTACGGTCGACCTTCTGACCCGCAAGGACGAGATTGCCCTGGCCAAACGTATCGAGAGCGGCATTCGCCAGAGCACTGAGGCCATGGCCGGTTGCCCCATGACCATCGAAGAGCTTCTCAACATGGCTGACAAGATCGCGGCCGAGGAGATGCGCCTTACCGATTTGGTCGTGGACTTTATCGACCCCAATGCCCCGGATGAAGTGCCCATCCCGATGCCGATCAAGCGAGACCAGATTGAAGCGGCCAAACAGGAAAAGAAAGAAGAGGAGGAAGAGGTAGACCTGGGGCCCGACCCCGAAGAGGCGATCAAACGGTTTAAGCGTATCCGCAAACTCTACAATAACTTGGTCAAGACCTTGAGCCGTGGTGGCCTGGATAGTGACGAGTGCATCAAGCTACAAGTCAAACTCGCCAGAGAGCTGATTGAGATTAAGTTTGTCCCCAAACAGATTGATCGCCTGTCCGAACAGGTGCGCAATATCGTGGATCAGGTTCGATTCCGGGAACGGGCCATAATGGAAATCTGCATCAGAAAGGCCCGGGTTCCGCGTAAAGTCTTTTTGGATAGCTTTATCGGCAAAGAGACCAGCCCCAATCTGCTGAAGTCCCTGCTGAAGAAGAAGCAGGGCAATATTGATATGCTCAAGGAGAGATCAGACGATATCAAGGGTCTGCAAGCCAAACTGACACTATTGGAACACAGGGTTGGCCTGCCCATTGGTGGACTCAAAGAGCTCAACCGCCGCATGTCAATTGGTGAAGCCAAGGCACGCCGGGCCAAAAAGGCCATGGTCGAGGCCAATCTGCGTCTGGTGATCTCTATCGCCAAAAAATACACCAACCGCGGCCTGCAGTTCTTGGACCTGATCCAGGAAGGCAACATTGGGCTTATGAAGGCTGTCGACAAGTTTGAATACCGGCGTGGCTATAAATTTTCCACTTATGCCACCTGGTGGATTCGCCAGGCCATTACCCGCTCCATTGCCGACCAGGCCCGTACCATTCGTATTCCGGTACACATGATCGAGACTATCAACAAGCTGAATCGGGTCTCTCGTCAGATTCTCCAGGAGAAAGGTCGCGAGGCCCTGCCCGAAGAATTGGCGGAACGCATGGAGATGCCGGAGGAGAAGATCCGCAAGGTTCTCAAAATCGCCAAGGAGCCCATCTCCATGGAGACGCCCATTGGGGACGACGAGGACTCTCACCTGGGTGATTTTATTGAAGACAAAGCGGTACAAATACCCCTGGAAGCAGCGACCGGTTCGGGCCTCAAGGGTGCCACCGTAGACATCCTCGACACCCTCACCGCCCGTGAGGCCAAAGTGCTGAGAATGCGCTTTGGCATCGGCATGAATACGGATCACACCCTGGAAGAAGTGGGCAAACAATTCGACGTCACCCGTGAGCGTATACGTCAGATCGAAGCCAAGGCCCTGCGTAAATTGCGGCATCCCACCCGCTCGGACCATCTACGCACCTTCATAGAAGGCTAGAAACCGTAAACGGACCCCTCGGGGTCCGTTATTGCTTCATGGGTGCAAACCGGAATATCGGCAATTAAGGGGTAGAACAAACTCCATTTATCCCCTTTCTGGTTGGACAGGGACATTAAATCCACTGCGGGAGTAAAAACTCTCTCAAAAGACTGCTAGAATCCCGTCCCTTGGGCCTGTAGCTCAGTTGGTTAGAGCAGGGGACTCATCTAAAAAGGTGCCGCCATATTGAAAGATATGGCTGGAACGGGATGAATTCAGGGAAACCTTAACGCCCATCATAGTATCGGTGGGGCTGATGGCAATCCTGAGCCAAGCCGGGGGTACACCTCCGGAAGGTGCAGAGACTACCTGGGGACTTGAGTGTCCTTAATCACAGGCTAGAGCGTCCCGCACCCCAGCAATTTGCGTTATGCGATTGCGGGTGATGAGATAGTCCACTCCCGCTAGAAATACCGGGGCAAAGTGAATCCCTTGGTCGTAGGTTCGAGTCCTACCGGGCCCACCATTTCACGCATTAACGGCTTAGCTGTATGCAACACCAAAAATCTGCCCAAGCCAAACTTGATCCCGCAATCAGCTATCACCCACAAAGCGGACGATAGCTGATTTACTGAAAACAACTTCAAACGATCAGCCTGAAATATGCACATTTGGGTCGATGCAGACGCCTGCCCTAAGGTTATCAAGGATATCCTGTTCCGCGCCGCACAGCGGGTCCAGCTGCCCACGACCCTGGTGGCCAATCAATTCCTGCAAACCCCACCCTCTAAATTCCTTAAAACCGTACAGGTCGCCAGTGGTTTTGATGTCGCTGACAACTACATTGTCCAGCATATGGAAGCGGGCGATTTAGTGATTACTGCGGATATCCCACTGGCCGCTGAAGTCATCGAAAAAGACGGGCATGCCCTAAATCCACGCGGTACGTTTTACACCAAAAATAATATAAAAGAACGGCTTGCCGTGCGTGACTTAATGGATGGTTTGCGCAGTACGGGCATCCACACCGGGGGGCCAAACACCATGAGCCAATCAGATCGACAGGCATTTGCAAATCAGCTGGACCGGTTTTTGGCCAAACAAGCCTGAATCATACCCATACCAATAGGGACCATTCCATGTCGGTTGAAAATCGCAAGTATCCCCGCATCGACGTGAGTATCTCCGTGGAACTTTGCTATAAAGGCAAGGGCAAAGCGGCGGTGTGTACCCGCAATCTGAGTGACGGCGGCTTGTTTCTTGAGATGGCGGAACACCCACTACCGCCATTAGGCACGCGAGTAGAGCTAAAACTCACGGGCACTCTGGGACAGGGTGAAAAACCGCCTGTCGTCCGGGCGGAGGTGGTACGTGTTGAGGACAATGGTATTGCCGTTTATTTTCTCGATCGGGACAGAGCGGGGTAACGTCAGCATTACACCAACACCACCGCATGATAATGGGAGTAAAACAACGACGGTGCCGAACCCAAAACCGACACCAGACTCAAACCCAGCGCCGCCACCAAAGCCCTATAATTTTAGCGTATTCCCGGCGATCTGCCCGTAAGACCCGAGGCCACCGCCCCGTTCGTATTGGTTATATTACTCGTCTGAGACATATATAGGGTTCCCCCCTGACAACAAGGCAATAAAAAAGCGCCTATCAGGCGCTTTGAAAACTCGCTCTGCGCGATGGGCGGCTGGCCTACGGCCAACCACCCTTTCACGACTACCAGAGCTTAAAAATGTCTTCCGCCGGTGGCGAAGACTTTACTTCATTTTTTTTTTTCGACCTTATTGGCCGTTACACGTTTAGACTTCCGCTTCTTGGGAGCCTTTTTGGCCTTTTTCTTGGCCTTCTTGACCTTCTTAGCCTTTTTCTTGGCCTTCTTCTTTTTCTTCACCTTTTTCTTAGCCTTTTTTTTCTTCTTCACCTTTTTCTTTTTCTTGGCCTTCTTCTTTTTCTTTACCTTTTTCTTCTTTTTAGCCTTTTTCTTCTTTTTCTTTACCTTTTTCTTCTTTTTCTTGGTTTTTTTCTTCTTTTTCTTTACCTTTTTCTTCTTTTTCTTGGTTTTTTTCTTCTTTTTAACTGCTTTCTTCTTTTTCTTTACCTTTTTCTTCTTTTTAGTGGCCTTCTTCTTTTTCTTGGTCACTCGTTTTTTCTTAGTGGCCTTTTTCTTAGCCGTCTTCCGTTTCTTGGTGGCCTTTTTCTTAGTGGCCTTCCGTTTCGTCTTTCGTTTTACAGCCATAGTGCTTCTCCTTTTCAGGGTGTGATAATCGGTCAGGATTATAAATAGGATGTGCGCTGTACAAGTGCACACGTACCCAAGGTACGAAACACGCCCTTTACGGCCACACAGACCGTGCGGGAGCGTATTTCAGGTTGGATTCTTTTAAGTAGAGTGAACGAGGCACCTGCACGGGCTAGTACCGGCTTATGCACGCTCTTGGACGTTGACAGGATACTCAATGTTCCATTTCGTCGCGTAGTTGTTTGTGTTTTGGTTCGTTTTACAATTTTTTCATTTAATGAAATTCAATGCAGTTGTTAATACGATGGTCTGTTTTTCGTTTTCTTCAAAACTCAAAAACCATCATACATCGAAAATCGAACTCAACTATAACTAGCAAACATTAAAAGTCAAGTTTCTATGCTACTCATAATTCTGACTTTTATCTCCATATTGACGACACTACAACTTAAATTTTCTTAAATTTTAAAATTTACCTGCACTCAAACCCTAAAATTGTTTCTAATACTCGACTGAAGGTGAATTATTGAAATTATCGGTGTTATAAATACGCCTTAAAGACAAAATTTCCGTTAATTGCACCTTTAGTTAAGTTTTTCTACATTAAAATGGATACTTAGCCACATTTTGACTCACCACAGTTAAGACAAGTCATGCAACCGTCCATTTTGATCGCCGCTTTGGTGCTGCACTTAAAACAAAGTTGCGCGTCGGCGGGGAAAGACCCCTCCGTATCTCCATCTGCTAACGTTGCAACGTCTGTATTTTCCTCATACTGTTTGCGCTTCTCGGCGATGAGCTGTTTTTGTGCCTCATCAAGCCCCTCTTCAACAATAAGCCCGATCATCTTGAGGTGATTCTCGATGGCATCACCGATTTCGGCGACCAGTGAGGGCATATAGTGACCCCCCTTCTTGAAGTAACCGCCACGGGGATCAAATACGCTACGCAGTTCTTCAACCAAAAAGGTGACATCACCACCCTTACGAAATACCGCAGAAATAATACGCGTCAGGGCCACAATCCACTGGAAATGATCCATGTTCTTGGAATTGATGAATATCTCAAAGGGTCGGCGTTTCTCGTGGCTGGTGTGGGGATTGAGTACCAGATCGTTGATGGTGACATACAGGGCGTGCTCAGACAGGGGGGTTTTGATCTTGTAGGTACTGCCCACCAGCATCTCCGGACGCTCCAGTTTTTCGTGCATATGGACGACATTATCGACCCCGGTCTCTTTCTCGGTGGTCGTCTGTGCTACCCGCTCGGGTAAAGCGGCAGCCGAACCGCCGTCCTTGAGCACTTCGTATTTCATTATTTTCTTATCAATCTTGATGGTCATCTTGCTTTCCTCCTGCCTCAACCCAACGATGGGGGGGTGGGCGCTGTCTTTCAAATCTATGGGTCAGAATTTACCGTAGTAGCCTTCTTTTAAGGCATCGTAGAGATTGGCGGCGGTATGGGTCTCGCCGTCATAATCTATTTCTTCGTTTCCCTTGGCCTCAATGATCTCGCCATTCTCTAACTGGAACCGGTATATCGTTTTCTCCAGATCCTCATCCTTGACCAGCACCCCCTGAAATGCAGAGGGGTTAAACCGGAACGTGGTACACCCTTTTAACCCCTTCTTATGGGCGTAGAGATAGATGTCTTTGAAATCTTCATAGGGATAGTCTGTGGGGACATTGGCCGTTTTTGAGATTGATGAGTCTATCCAACGTTGTGCCGCCGCCTGCACATCGACATGCTGCTTGGGTGTGATTTCATCGGCACTGACAAAGTAGTCTGGAAGTTGGTCGGCGGGGTCCTCTGCGTTCGGAGCAGCATTAGGATTCACCAGATTGCGATAGGCAAGCAGTTCGAGAGAATAAACGTCCACCTTCTCCTTGGTCTTCTTGCCCTCTCGAATCACATTGCGACTGTACTGATGGGCAAACGAGGGTTCGATACCGTTACTGGCATTATTGGCCAATGACAGACTGATAGTACCGGTGGGGGCGATGGAGGTGTGATGGGTATAACGGGCACCGGTCTCGGCGATCTGGTCGGTGAGATCATCATCAAGCTGCTGCATATAGTGGCTGTAGCGAGCAAGCAATACTTTGCCGGGAACCTTGTCACCAATCTTGTACCCATCACGACTCATCCTTGGCCGCTTGGCCAACATCTCGGCGGTGACGGTGAACTCTTCCAGCATAATCGGGGCCGGCCCCTTCTCCTCGGCCAGGGCCAATCCGGTCTCCCAACCCGTTTGCGCCATGACTTTAGACACCTGATCGGTAAAAGCCAAAGACTCTGTTTCACCGTATTTCATTTTCATCATGGTCAGGGTCGAACCCAAGCCCAAAAATCCCATACCATGACGACGCTTATTTTCGATCTCGTGACGCTGCTGCCCCAGAGGCAAGCCATTGATTTCCACTACATTATCCAACATACGGGAAAAGATACGCACCACCTTGCGATAATTCTCCCAATTGAATTTCACAAAATCGGTAAACGGATTTTCGACAAACTTGGTTAGATTGATCGAGCCCAACAGACAACTCCCATAGGGGGGCAAGGGTTGTTCACCACAGGGGTTGGTGGCACGAATCTCTTCGCAGAACCAGTTGTTGTTCATCTCATTGATGCGATCAATAAGGATGAAGCCCGGCTCCGCGTAGTCATAAGTGGAGGACATGATGGTGTCCCACACCCGCCGCGCCGGCACGGTCTTGTATACCCGGCAGGCCACCTTGCCCACATCATCGGTGATGTAGCCTTCCTTTACTGGCCAATTTTGCCACACGATAGGGGTCTTTTTGTCCTCGTACTCCTGGGGGCTGGCGGGAAATACCAGGTCCCAGGGGGCATCCTCTCTGACCGCCTGGATAAACTCATCCGTAATCAGGCACGACAAATTGAACTGGCGCAGGCGGCCATCCTCCCGCTTGGCACGAATAAATTCCAAAATATCTGGATGGGCGATGTCAAAGGTCCCCATTTGGGCACCGCGGCGGCCACCGGCGGAGGACACGGTAAAACACATGGCATTGAAGATATCCATGAAGGACAGCGCCCCGGAGGTATAGGCCCCGGCACCACTGACAAAGGCCCCTTTTGGACGCAGGGTGGAAAATTCATAGCCGATCCCACAGCCGGCCTTGAGGGTCAACCCGGCCTCATGGACCTTTGACAAAATACCGTCCATAGAATCAACGATGACACCGGACACGGTGCAGTTAATGGTGCTGGTAGCGGGCTTGTGCTCCAGGGCACCGGCATTGGACAAGATCCGTCCTGCCGGGATGGCACCCTGTTCCAGAGCCCACAGGAATTGGTCGTACCATTCCTCCTGTTTTTCAGGGGTTTGCTCTACGTCTGCCAAGGCCCGCGCCACCCGCTCATAGGTCTGATGGACAGTGGTGTCCAAAATGTCGCCTTCCTTGGTTTTTAGTCGGTACTTCTTGTCCCAAATATCCTCTGAGGCAGGCTGTAGCGGAATCTGGGCTACAGATTGGGACTGGGGGTGGATGGGGACCGCTTTCATAGTAAATAACTCCTCCATGGCTGTTAGGTGTAATACCTAGATATACCGTTTTTTGCTTGGGTTGACCCCAACATATTGTGTTTGGTCGAAAAGAGTAATCCTCTCAAGATCGGCCGTCAATAGACAATTTACAATGGGTGTATCGATGCTCGACAAAGGGTCAAAAATGGGGTTTGAGTGGGTATTTTCACAACACCAATCTGGAAATCTGAACCAGATTTCTGAAAAACAGGCCCAACCCTATCTTTCTGCCCTTTTTAACTCGTCAGACGTCGATAGATATCCGCTACCCGGTGAGGCAGGCGCCGGACATCATCAATGACCGTATAATTAACCGCCCCGTACATATGGGGCAAATAATCCCGTGCCTCACTGTCGATGGTGATACAAAAACTGTGCACACCGGCCTGCTTGGCCTCGATCAGGGCCTTGCGGGTATCTTCAATACCATATTGTCCCCGATAGCCATCGTAATCATCGGGCTTGCCATCGGACAGGGTGATCAGTAGCTTGGTACGGGCCTCCACGGCCTGGAGGAGTCCGGTCAAATGGCGAATGCTCACCCCCATACGGGTGTAGTCCTGGGGCTCGATGCCATTGATCCGGGCGCGCACCTCATCCGTATAGGGCTCCTCGAAGCGCTTGACCCGAAATAGCTCACAGCGCTTGCGGGTCATGCCGGAGAATCCATAAATACCGTAACGATCCCCCAATATCTCCAGGGCCTCACACAGCAGTACCAGAGATTCCCGTTCGGCCTCGTTGATCCAGCCCTTGGTGGAACCACTCATATCCACCATAAACAGCACCGCAATATCCCGCTCGACGCGATGAGACTGGGTAAAGACACGCTCACTCAGCTCGTGCCCAGACTGGGCATCGGTGAGAGCTTCGACCAGGGCATCCAGGTCCACCTCGTCACCATTTTTCTGCCGTCTCAGGGTCCGGTTTTCACCTCGCAGGGCCTCGAAGGTCTTACGCAGAGACGCCACCAGGCCAGCATATTTGACCAGGGTATCGGCCACAAAGGGACCGTCCTGGGGCTTGATGTCGAGTTCCCGCAACACACACCAGTTCTTGCGATAGTCCTGGCGACGATGATCCCATTCATTATAGAGGTGGGCCCCCTCCTCATGATAAGTCCCCCTCCACACATCCTCCGGGGGCCTTTGCGGGCTGGTATCGGGCCGGTAATCCCCGTCTCCAGCGGCATAGAGATATTCATCCGGAATATCACCCAAATCTTGATAGATGGACCGTAACAGGGCCTGCACATCATTCGGTGGCACGATAGGCTCCCCGTCCAAGGTCAACTCCGGGGGGCGGTCAATATCGGCCTCAGCCCCCTCGGATTGAGTGCCAAAACGACGCTTGGCCGGGGTCAAGGGGTTATCTTGCTGTGCCTGGGCGCCCTCCAGGCCCTCTTGCATCCGCAACAAGGCCTGCTGCAGTAGGGCCTTTTCCTTTTCCAACCGTGCCTGCATGGCCTGTGCTACCCGTCGCGGTGACAGACTGCCCTGATAACAACAGGGGGCTGGAAGATCACTATTATAGAGGTGCGACATCAGCCTCACCGTATCGGTGATACTGGCACCGGTTTCACGCAAAGCAGATACCTTGGCCTGCCACCGGCCAGGGGGTTCCGGCATGTCGGCCAACTGATTGAGGACCTGCATCTCCCGGTACAGCCCGCTCAGATCTCGTTCAATGGCGGCATCAAGACGTACTAATTCCAGGCCATGAAAAAGCTCCAGCGCCCGTTCCGGGTCTGGGTATTGCGCACACACCGCCTCGATGTCTACCCGGAAACTGCCGTACCAGGTCTGAGCCCACTGGTGGGCGGCCATGGCCTTGTAAAGGCGAAAATTGTCTTCCTGGCGACTGAATTGCTGCAGACGTGGCGGCAAAAACAGGCTATCGCTGTCGGTATAGACCTCATCGGACGGCGCCACCTTAAGGGGACGGCCCGACAGGCCTTGTACAAAATGGGCCATCACACCGGCAATGTCGTCAAACTCCACCACCACATCCTTAAATTGCAGCCTGGCGGCAAAATCGCTGGCGTTCTGCAACACCGCACTACTGGGGAACAGTCCCTTGCGGTCATACACATCCAGGGCACTGAGTATCCATTCCGTAATACCACCCTCATCCATAACTTTCAGGGCCGCAGCGGCGTGGGAGGCAAACTGATAGGCCAACTCAGGATTGGTCTTGGTGATGACCACCGTCCAGCGCAACACAAAGTCCTGCTGTGTCCGCATCAAAGGCACCAGCAACGCCGCCGGTTCCTCGGGACGCTGACTGGAGTAAAACAACATCGCCAGTTCGTCTTCGATTTCGTCTAAGCTAAGAGGTTTATCGCTCATTTTTTGGGTCTATTGAAGTAACGCAGAGTTCGCGGAGGCGCAAAGGACGCAAAGATAATCCCTGTATCACTGTGACCGTATCGTTAGCATAGCCACCAATGCAGTAGTGTATTGCTCATTTCTCAAGTGACCGAATTAACACAGACTTCGGTACACCCCTCGAGAGGTAGGGCACCAGGAGTCAATCTGTCTCTGCGCCTTTGCGCCTCCGCGAACTCTGCGTTAAATACGGGCGCTAAAACAAGGAAGAACTCAATTCATGCACCGCAGTGAGCATTTCCACGTCGTCGGTGAGGGCCTCGGTCACGGCACTGCGACAGGCATCCCGGGGGGCGATGCCGGAGACGATCAATTTACCCGCATGAACCAATAATCTTGTGCTGGCCCCTTCATCCAGGCCGCTGCCCTTGAGGTTGCGGGTCATGTGGGCAAATTTCACCAGCTTGGCCGCCACCTGGGGGTCCACCCCCGACTCCTGAACCACAATCTTTTGTTCCAAACTTTTGTCGGGATAATTGAAGTCCAGGGCAATGAAGCGCTGCCGGGTACTCTGTTTCAGCTCCTTGAGTACACTCTGGTATCCCGGGTTGTAGGAGATGACCAAACTGAAATCAGCGGTGGCGGTTAATAGCTCACCGGTCTTCTCCACCGGCAGTTGGCGGCGGTCATCCGCCAGGGGATGAATGACCACGGTGGTGTCTTTACGGGCCTCCACGATTTCATCCAGATAGCAGATACCACCACAACGGACAGCCTCGGCAAGTGGGCCATCCACCCAGCGGGTCTCACCCCCTATAATGAGATAACGGCCCACCAAATCTGAAGCCGTCAGATCATCGTGACAGGAAACGGTGATCAGGGGCCGTTTCAGCCGCCAGGCCATATGCTCCATGAAGCGGGTCTTGCCACAGCCAGTAGGCCCCTTCAACAACACTGGCAATTGGTTGTTGTAGGCCGCCTGAAATAACTCAATTTCACGCCCCACGGACTCATAATAGGGTTCCTCACTAACGAGGTATTGTTCAGATTTTAGAATTTGTGCAGCCAAATCAGGATATCCTTAAAATGTTTTCAGTCACCGTGTATTTGAAGGGGAAGTGCCGTAGGCAGGCCACCGCACCGGGCTTAACCGCAAAAGCGAGAGTATGCCAAAGAATGTCTGTCAAGGGTGTCCTTTTTGCACCAGGATTTGCCAACCCTGCAGCAGAATGACGATCCTTTTGTAGGGTGATCAACCTTGGCCAAAACAGTCATTCATCCAATCTATCAAGGCATTAAAATTTCAATCTTCATTACAGCAACCGGGAGTGGCGAAGTGATCGCCAGCAGGGTATTGTTCCCCCTCCCCGCACCCCGGCCCTGGTGGTCTTTTAGGGTACAGAAGCGACCCGTTGGGTGTTGGATGGGTTTGAATTGGGTTGTTACGGTGCCTGTTTAGGCCGTTTCAACCACTGCCACGCGGGAATCAAAAATCCCGGCCAGGCCTTTTCTCCAATCTACAAGGTCAGGTTTTAAATGTCCGGAATATCCGGCGTGGTCATTTTAAAGGTTTTAATTTCACGAATCTGGTGGAGGTTCATCAATGACGGATTTAGTCGCGACAAACGAGACTATCCTGGTAGTCGGTGGCGGCATCAGCGGCATGACTGCGGCTATTGAAGCCGCCGAATGCGGCAAGGATGTGGTCCTGATCGAAAAGTCCCCGGCCCTGGGTGGGCGGGTGAGTCAGCTCTATAAGTACTTTCCCAAGCTGTGTCACCCGACTTGTGGCCTGGAAATCAACCTACGTCGGCTCAAGGCCCAAAAGCGTCTGCGTGTGGTGACCATGGCAGAGGTCACCGGCATCAGCGGCAAGGCCGGTGACTACAGCGTGTCGGTCAAGGTATCACCACGTTATGTCAACGATAATTGCACCGCCTGTGGTGCCTGTGCTGAAGTGGTCAGCAGCGAGATCGATGATCCGTTTCAGTACAACATGAGCAAGACCAAGGCCGCCTACCTGCCCTTTAACATGGCCTACCCCCAACGCTACGTCATTGATGGCTCTATCATCGGCACCCCGGAGGCCGATCAGGCCAAGGCCGCCTGTAAATTTGATGCCGTGGACCTGGACATGACCGAAGAAACCCTTGAACTCAAGGCCGGTGCAGTGATCTGGGCCACCGGTTGGAAGCCCTATGATGCCAACAAGATTCAACCCTATGGCTACGACCGCTACGCCAACGTCATCACCAGCGTCGAATTTGAGCGCATGATGGACCCCTTTGGCCCCACGCAAGGCAAATTGTTACGCCCTTCGGATGGCAAAGAGGCCAAGAATATCGCCTTCATCCAGTGCGCCGGTTCCCGTGATCGCAATCACCTCACCCATTGCTCACGCATCTGCTGCATGGCCTCACTCAAGCAAAGCACCTATCTCACCGAGCAATACGGTGATGACGATGCCGCCCAGTCGACCATCTACTATATCGACATCCGCGCCATCGATCGCTTTGAAGACTTCTACAAGAAGGTCCAGGCCGACCCCAAGACGGCCTTTATCAAATCCAAGGTCGCCAACATCACCGAAGACAGTGGCACCGGTGACGTCATCCTCCACGGGGTCAATACGGAAGGCTATCACCGCTATGACAACAGTCATGACCTGTGTGTGCTGGCCGTGGGCATGACCCCCAATGCCAACATCGAAGAAGTGACCGCCGATGTCCACACCGACGTCAGTGGATTCATCGAGGCCGACGAGGCCAACGGTGCCATCTTTGGGGCCGGGTGTGCGAGCAATGCCCTGGACGTGAACCGCTCGATTCAACACGCGACAGCGGCAAGTTTACGCGCGATTCAAGTCGTGAATCGCGTTGCCACTGCGGAGGCTTAAGACAATGGCAGACGAAAAAAAGATAGCAGCATATATTTGTCAGGGCTGTGGGCTGGGCGATCGCCTGGATACCTCAGAATTGGCGAAGGTTGCAGAGAAAGAAGGTAAGGCCGCAATCGTGCGCGAACACGCATTCCTGTGTAATGCCGATGGTGTGGCCACCATCCAAAAAGATATTGATTCCGAGGGTGTCACCCATGTCTGTGTGGCAGCCTGTTCACGTCGCGCCAAGACCGAGGCCTTTGGCTTCGATAAGGTGGCCGTATCTCGTGCCAATCTGCGTGAAGGCGTGATCTGGAGCCAGCCGAATACTGATGATGCCAAGGAACTCACCCAGGACATGGCCGCCGATTACATACGTATGGGCTGCGCCGAAGTGAGTTTCATGAAGGCCCCCGATACCAACCCCAATCACGGCAGCAACAAGCGTATCCTGGTGGTGGGGGGCGGTATCACCGGCATGACGGCCGCGCTGGAAGTGGCGCAGACCGGCTATGATGTGCTGCTGGTGGAAAAAGACGCCCAACTGGGTGGCCAGGCCGCCAAGCTGCACAAGCGTCAACCCAACCACGAACCCTATGCCGACCCCCAGGACACCGGCATCAGTGAGATGATCGCAGCGATTGAGGCCGAGGCCAAAATCACCGTCAGCCTCAATGCCCATATCACCCGTACCAGCGGTGCACCGGGGCAATTTAGCGTGGACATCTCCACCGAGAGCGGCAGCACCCAGACTGAGAATGTAGGCGCCATCATCCAGGCCTCCGGTTTCACCCCCTACGACGCCAGCAAGCTCGACTATCTGGGCTATGGCAAGGGGGCCGACATCGTCGATCAGATGGGGCTGGAAGAACTGGCCCGCAAGGCCAATGGCAAGGGCATCACCCGCCCCTCCGATGGCCAGGAAATCAAAAAGGTGGTGTTCGTCCAATGCGCCGGCCAACGTAGCGAGAAGGATGGCGAACTGGCCTATTGCTCTGGCCACTGCTGTAACACCTCCATCAAGCAGGCTATGTATTTCAAAGACGCCAACCCGGAGGTGGACACCACCATCCTTTATACCGACCTGCGCACCCCGGGGAACGGTGAAGACTTCTATCGCAGCGCCCAACGTAAGGGTGTGATCTTTGCCAAAGGCCAGGTCAGTGAAGTCGATGCCAACGGCAACGGTGCCAAGGTCAAATTCAAGGATCTCATCCTCGATGATGATGTGGAGATAGATGCGGATCTCGTGGTTCTGGCCACCGGCCAGGTGGCCAATTCCGGTGTCGACATCGACGAGGTGCCACAGAATGAACCCGGCCAGTGGGAAGTCTCAGTGGACTCCATCCTCAACATGGACTATCGCCAGGGCAAAGACATGCCCCACCTGCGCCACGGCTTCCAGGATTCCCACTTCATTTGTTTTCCTTATGAAACCCGCCGCACCGGTATCTATACCTGCGGACCGGTACGCCGCCCCATGGACATGGTACAGGCCAGCGAAGACGCCACCGGCGCGGCCCTAAAGGCGATCCAAGCGGTGGAAAACGCGGAGCTGGGCCGTGCCGCCCATCCCCGTTCCGGTGATCTGTCCTATCCGGAATTTCGCAAGGAAGGCTGCACCCAGTGCAAACGCTGTACTGTGGAATGCCCGTTCGGTGCCATTGATGAAGATGAAAAACGTTACCCCAAATTCAACGAGAGCCGTTGCCGCCGTTGTGGCACCTGCATGGGGGCCTGCCCGGTGCGCGTGATTTCGTTTGAGAATTATTCCATCGACACCGTCGGCCAACAGATCAAGGCCGTGAGCATGCCCGATGAATTTGAGGAAAAACCACGTATCCTGGCGCTGGCTTGTGAGAATGACGCCTACCCGGCCCTGGATATGGCAGGCATGAATAGGCTGCAATACAGCGCCTTCGTCCGTGCCATACCGGTACGTTGCCTCGGTTCAGTAAGCACCTCCTGGATCACCGATGCTATGAACAGCGGCTATGACGGGGTCGTCCTGATGGGTTGTAAACACGGTGATGACTATCAGTGCCACTTCGTCAAAGGTTCAGAACTGGCCAATACCCGCATGAGCAAAATTGGTGACACCCTGGAGCAGCTTGACCTGGAGGGCGAACGTGTCGCCACCCACGAAGTCGCGATTACCGACATCCAGCGGGTTCCGGAATTGATTAACGAGATGGCTGCCAAGGTTGAAGAACTGGGCATGAATCCGTTCAAAGACTTCTAGGAGAAATTAGAAATGACAGCGACCAACACCGCAATGGTGGCCAAGTATCAAAACAACTTCCTGCAGGAAGTTGAGGCCAACGTAGAGGAAGGGGATTGGGTCAAGATGTGCATGCAATGCGGCGTGTGCGCCGGGTCCTGCCCCCTGGGCAATGCCTGGGAACACCCACCCCAGGAAATCTTCATGATGATTCGAGCCGGCAAGCGTGAAGAGGTGCTGAGCTCGGAAAGCATGTGGATGTGCACCTCTTGTTACAACTGTATCGTGCGTTGTCCACGAGAGTTGCCCATCACCCACATCATGCATGGCCTGGCCAACTACGCCCACCGTCTGGGTATCGCCCACAAGAAAAACCCGACCCGGCGCTTTGCCAAAATCTTCTGGAACAATATATCCAAGAGTGGTCGTGTCAACGAACTGTCCCTGTCCATCAAATTGTACTTTATGGACGGTATTGTGAGTGGCATCAAAAAGGGCCTGCAAATGATGGGTGTCGGTCTGGGGCTGGTGAAAACCGGTCGTCTGGACCCCATGGCACTGATCTCCCACAAGGGCATCAAAGACACCAAGGGCCTTCAAGCCATGTTGAAGAAGGCCAACGAAATCGAAGACAAGCGCAAAGGTTACGCTTCTTAAGGGGCACTAAAATTATGGCGAAAAAAGAATATTCCTTCTATCCCGGCTGTTCGTCTGAACGCAAGGCATCGGCCTCCAACTACATGGTCTCGGTGGAATCCATGTGCAAGACCCTGGATATTCAGCTCAACGAGATTCCAGACTGGAATTGTTGTGGTGCCTCCATTGGCTATGCCGAGGGCGGTGAACTACCCCGCCATACCCTGAACGCACGCAATATCGCCCTTAGCGAGAAGCACAATGCCAATCAGGACATCGTCGCCACCTGTGCCGCCTGCTGGTTGGGCACCAAAGAGACCCAGGAACGGCTATCCCACTCCGAACAAATGCTCGCCGATACTAAGGAATCCCTTAAAGAGGCCGGCTTGGAGAATGACTACAAGGGTGAAGTTCCCATTCGTCATATGGTGGAAGTGCTTATTGAAGACTTCGGTTATGAAGCACTGGGCAAACCGGTGACCAAACCTCTGCAAGGCATCAAGATCGCCGGTTATGTGGGCTGCCAGACTAACCGCCCCTTCGGTGTGGACGGCGAATCATTTGAAAACCCCAAGTATCTGGACAAACTGGTGGAGACCATGGGCGCCGAGCCGGTGGAAAACTATGACCAAAAGGTCACCTGCTGTGGCGGAGCTTTAGCCTTTTCCGAACCGGAAAAGAGCCAGGTCCAGATCAAGAAGATCATTGAGTCCGCCTATGATCACGGTGCCGAGATGATCGTCACCCCCTGCCCGGTGTGCCAGATGAATGTGGAGGTCTATCAGGACCAGATCAACAAGACCTACGGCACCAAGTTCAAAATCCCGGTGACCTACTACAGCCAATTGATGGCCGTGGCCTATGGCAGTAACGCCAAAGAGGCCGGACTCAATGGCAATATCGTGCGCGCACCTCAACTGGAAGAGATTGCAGCAAAGTAGAGAAAGCCTCCTGTGACCACAATCAATCAACACGGTCTCTAAAAGTGCTACCAAGCCCGCCATTCGGCGGGCTTTTTTGTTCCTGATACCCCGCTTCACAACAACAGGAAAGAGCGTTGTCGCATCCCCATTGACTGGGGCAGGAATGATAAACTACCCCACCCTGCCATGAACGCACACAAGCTCACCCTGGGTAAAAAACACCATGCCAATCGGGGCAGCGTACCCGGCATGTATCCAAAACCACAATCTATGATGCAAGCTCTCCGTACCCTCCCCTTGGCGCTGATACTGATCATGGTGGTGGGAGCGGCACAGGCCCGATCCATCCCCTATCCGTTGGTCTTCATCCATGGCCTGGGTGAAAAATCGGCCCGCTGGGATCACCTGCAACCGGCCCTCAAGGCCTTGGGGTTAAAGCCTGGTGGCGTCCTCACCCGTAAAGCCCTATATCGCCACCCACCCCCCGATGACTACGACCCCCAGGCCGATTTCTTTTTGCTGGAATTCGACGACAACCAGTCTGCAGTAATCGACCAAGTACGGGAACTGCGGCTGCTATTGACCCGCCTACATCGGGACACCGACGCCCCTCGATTTGTCTTGGTTGGATTTAGTTTGGGTGGGCTGGTGTCCCGTGCCTATCTGACAAAATACCTGCACCGGCACTATGTGGAAAAACTGGTAACCCTGGCGGCACCTCACCAGGGCTCGTCCTGGGCCTACCTTCACCATGCATTCCAACCCATCAAGGCCAAGTGCAAGGACAAGGGCTCGATCGCCCAATTGATGTTGCACTCGGTCTGCACCATGGTAACCCGATTAGAGCAAACCATTGGCCTGCGGCTCGACTCACCGGCCTTGTTTGATCTGTTGCCACCCGAATATGATGAGCTTGGCAAACCGGCAAATCTCATGGCCCAACTGGCGACGACAACCCATCCCGGTGATGTCACCTATGTGGCCATGGTGGGTACGGTGGAGGGGCCACACAGCCGCAATGAACTGGAACAACTCCTGTCCGACTTGTCTACGGAAATGGACCGGGGTGACCGCGCCCTGTCTGCAGCAAAGACAAAAATGATCAATCTGCTGCGAAACCTGGTGGGCCTGTTTTCAGGAAACCCCATCTGGGTCGGGGGCGGTGATGGTGGGGTCTCCAGTCAAAGCCAGGATTTGAGCCAGTTAGCCTGGTTTCGGACACGCACTGTACGGGCGTGGAATCCCACACCGAATAAGCAAGCATCCCGGCTCTACGAAATACGAGGACTCGACCGGCCCCTGCGTATCGAGGTGCTCAAGGCGCACCATCTGGAACAACCGAAAACCTTCAATACCCTTTATCGCGCCCTCGTTGATCCCCCTAAATTGAAGATGGACAAACCGCCCGAATGGACCTTCTTTGGCCACCGCACCATTGAGGGTGAGCTGCACGACATCCTATTGCAGCAAGATCAACTAAAACTAAGACGGCTGGACGATCACGAGGCAGTACTGCCAACAGTCCTTTTTGACGACGACCGACGTCATTTCCGGTTTATCGATGTCGCCCTGAAGGAAGGGATGAATACGTTTGAACTAGATTATGAACTCGATCACGGCTTAGCAGGGAAAATCGAAGATCGGCAATATCGGTTTCATATCGAGTATCGCCCCAACAAGTTTATCGATGCCCTCCTCCGCCCAATATCTTTACTGACACTGGCCGTGCTCTTCATTTTTGGCACTGTGTTGGTCCGACGGCGTTACCATAACAAAAGGCAGCACCCCTGAGGGTGTGCATCAACATTTTACTTGCCTTCGTGTTGGGGCACTGAAACAATGCCACCCTATTTTGTTGCGCACATTCAATTCGGAGGAACCTCATGCGCCAACTGTTTCTAGCTGTCGTTTTATTCTCGGTAATCGTGCCTGGTGTTCGGGCCGAAATTAAAACCGAATACGTTGAATACACCTCGGGCGACACCACCATGAAGGGGTACATCGCCCACGACGACAGTATCACCGACAAGCGCCCAGGGGTGCTGGTGGTCCATGAATGGTGGGGCCAGGATGACTATGCCCGCAGCCGTGCCTACAGACTGGCAAAACTGGGTTACACCGCCATGGCGGTGGATATGTACGGTGGCGGCAAGACTGTCGACCACCCTAAAACGGCTGGTGAACTTTCCGGTGAAATACGCAAAAACTGGGAAATGGGTAAGGCCCGTTTCATGTCGGCCTACAATGTACTCACAAAGCATATCACCGTTGATAGTTCACGCATGGGGGCCATGGGCTCTTCCTTCGGGGGTTCAGTGGTCCTGCAGATGGCACGGGCGGGAGTCGACCTGGACGGTGTGGTCAGTTTCTACGGTAACCTCAGCACATCCACCCCAGCACAAAAAGACACCTTCAAACCCAAAGTGTTGGTCTACAACGGTGCCCTTGACTCATTCGTATCTTCAGAATCCATTGTCGCCTTTAATAGAGAAATGACTGCGGCCAACGTGGACTATCAAATTGTAAGCCTGGAAGGTGCCCAACACAGTTTTAGTAACCCTGGATCTACCGCACTGGGCAAGAAATTTAATCTGCCCCTGGCCTACAATGCACAGGCCGATAAAAAATCCTGGGCGGGGATGACAGCGTTTTTTAAAAAGGTCTTCGCCCAATAAGACCTTATTTCAAGGTCGGGCGGCGCAGGAACAACCCCAACACCCCCGGCAGGTAACGACCCAGATAGTAAGCCAACTTGCCGTCAAAACTGGGGATAATCATAAACCGTCCCCTGGCTAGGGCGGCTAATGCGGCCTGGGCCACCTCCTCCGGTTCCAACACCTTGACCTTTTCCTCGGTGGCCAGGACCTCGGCGGGCTTATACTGGTTTTCCCGCTGCAGGCCCGGGGTACGGGTGTTGGGAGGGCACAATACCGACACCTTAATTCCATAGGGTGCCAGCTCCCGGCACAGGGCCTCGGAAAAACCGATCACTGCAAATTTACTGGCGCAGTAGCCCGTATAACCAAACAGGCCCAAAAACCCGGCAATGGAAGACACATTCAGTATCTGGCCACTACGGCGTCGCATCATGTGCGGGACCACGGCCTTCACCGTATGCACCGCGCCCAGATAATTGATCTCCATCATCTCACGGTAGCGGTCGCCCTCCAGGGATTCGATGTACCCTGGGTAGGCCACCCCGGCACAATTGATAAGCAGATCAGGGGCACCATACTCTGCCACCACCCTATCTATCTGTTGTTGCACCTGCATCGCATCGCGCACATCCATGACCACGCTAGCAACACGCTGGCCCTCACCGCAGCATCTCTTGAGTGCTGTCAGGGCCTCGGCCAACTTGTCTTTACTACGTGATGCAATCACCACATCCGCACCACGTGCCACCAGACCCACAGCAATGGCCAGACCGATGCCTTCAGAGCCGCCGATGATCAGTGCTGACTTGTTGTGGTAATAATTGCTACCTGCCATAACGCGGTAGTGTACTGTAAAGAGGCTCCCGAGGGGGCCACACCCGGAGTTCTATGATCGGTCTTTATTAACGGGGTCGGTGCCCGTATCGGCTGGAGCTTGCTTAGGGTCATCGTCATCCATCAAGATTCGATGGGCAGGGCCTTCAAGGTCATCGTATTGGCCCGTTTTGATGGCCCACAACAGCGCCCAAACGATCAATGCAGCGAGCACCACCGCTATGGGAATGAGTAAATATAATATCTCCATGTGAGACATCTTAACTCAAAGCAATGGGGTCACCGATCTTTCTTTTCGAGCACGCGGTACATGCAATAGCCGCAGGGAATTGGCTACCACTAATAGTGAACTTGCCGACATGCCCAAGGCCGCCATCCATGGCGGGACGTACCCCATCGCCGCTGCCGGTAACGCACAAAAATTATAGACCAGCGCCCAAGCAAGATTTTGCCTGATGACGGTCAGGGTCTTACGGCTCAACTTCACGGCCTCAGCCAAATACATTAAATTGTTGCCCAACAGCACCATGTCGGCATGAATCGCGGCAAGCTGACTGCCCGTGCCCATGGCGATGGAGACCTGGGCCTGGGCCAAAACCGGCGCATCATTAATGCCGTCCCCCACCATGGCCACCACTGCACCCTGATCCTGTAGCGCACGTACTGCTGACAATTTGTCGGCAGGACGTTGCTCCCACATCAGCCTGTGAATACCCACTTCATCAGCAAGCTTGCGTGCGGCCTGCTGGTGATCACCGGTCATCATCATCACCTCCACACCGGCGGCCCTTAGCTTCTCGATGGCCCCCCTGGCGCTACGGCGCACGGGGTCCATAAACTGAAATGCGGCATCAATCATCTTGTCACTGGCCAACAGCACCAGGGTCGCACCGTCCCGGCATAGGCCTTGGAGTTGGTCCGCACCAAGCGCCCTCCCGGTCTCTTGTTCGATATACCTTGGCGAACCAATAAAATAACGCTGCCCATCGACACGGCCCTTGATCCCTGACCCAGGCGTGTTGACCACCGAGCTCACCACCAACATGGGCAGAGTACACGCCTCCAGCAATGCGTAGGCCAGAGGATGCTCGGACTGCTGCTCAAGGCTGGCGGCGCATTGCAATACTTCATCCTGGCTGACGCCTCCAAATACATGGGTCTTGATCAGGCGTTGCTGCCCCTCGCTTAGAGTCCCGGTCTTGTCAAAGACAAAATGAGTCGTCCGCGCCAATGTCTCCAGGGCATGGGTACGGGTGGTCAATAATCCTAGACGTAGCGATCGATCCAGCCCTGCTGCCAGGGCAGCGGGTGTCGCCAAAGACAGGGCACAGGGACAGGTCACCACCAGAATAGCAATCGTGATCGGTAGCCATTGGCTCGGGTCAACCACAAACCAATAGCTGGCCACACCCAGGGCAAGGATCAAAATCACGCCTACAAACCAGGCCGCCACCCGATCCGCGAGTTTTGCCACCGCCGGTTTGTCCACCTGGGCCCGGTCCACCAGGCGCAGGATGGCAGACAACACCGTATCCGCTCCGGTCTTTTCAATCTCCACCGTGAGCGGACTGTCCACATTGATGCTGCCACCCATCACTTGCTGACCTGCCCGTTTGGTCAATGGGCGACTCTCACCGCTGAGCAAAGACTCATCCACGCTAGAGCAGCCATCAACAATACGACCATCAGCAGGGACAGCCTCACCCGGGCGCACCAGCACCCGATCTCCCGGGCTCAACTCTGCCACCGGGATCATTTCAGTAGCCTGGGCATTGATCCGGGTCGCCATAGCAGGGGTCAACCGTACCAGCGACTCGGTAGCCTGGGCCGAACGCCGTCGCGCCATTAACTCGAAATAGCGGGTCGCCAGCAGAAAAAATGTAAACATCACTACCGCGTCATAATAAACATGGGCACCCCCGGTTATCGTCGCCCATACACTGCCTGCAAATGCGATACTCATTCCCAACGCGACCGGTACATCCATGCCCGTGCGCCCATGTTGCAGGTCGGTCCAGGCCCCCACAAAAAAAGGGCGGGCAGAGTACAGCAACACGGGTGTCGTCAGGCCCAGGCTGATCCAACGCATAAAGGTTCGCATATCCGGGTCGATCCCAAACCAGTCCCCGGCATATAGGGCCACCGCCAGCATCATGACCTGCATACCCAGTGCCCCGGCCACCGCCAGGTAGCGCAATTGTTGTTTGCGCTCTTTATCCATTAGCTGCTGTTGTCGCCCCGGATCATAGGGGTGAGCGAGGTAGCCCATCTCACTGACCGCAACCAGGATATCGCTTAACTTAATCTGGCGGTCATCCCATCTCACTCGTGCACGGTGGTTACTGTAGTTAATCACCACCTCCTCCACCCCAGGCAAGGCAGCAAGGTGTTTTTCATTCAGCCACACACAAGCGGCACAAGTGATGCCTTCAATGATGAGGGACACCTCATGGCTATGATCACCCCTGGTGTCTACAAAGTTGGCCTGGACATCAGGATGATCGTAAACCTGGCTGCGACTTAGAAACTCGGGGACGAGCGCCTGGCCCGTAGGGGCCGGAGCGGTGCGATGGCGGTAAAAATCATCCAGCCCAGAATGGACTATTGCCTGGGCCACTGCGGCACACCCCGGGCAACACATGGGCCGGGCCTGACCCAGAATATCCACCGCCAGGGACCGTCCCCTGGGGACCGGCAAACCACAGTGAAAACACCCCGTATTTCGACCATGCTCAACCATGATTGGCCAACCTATTGATAAATAAGCTCATATTTTACCTGACTCCCAACAGCCATGTGAGTCAGATTTTTTCTTTGACTCACATCGAGGTTGCCACATTGCCTCTAGGCATATAATATGCGGCGGCTTTGAACGCTGCGGAAATTTATACATGCTTGCACCCCTTGTCACTCGACATTCGGCCCTGGAATGGCCACTATCGCACCAGAACCTTTATCTGCCGCTCGGCTTGTAGCCCTTGGGCGAGATACACGCGCTAATTTTCATTGCAGAAGGAGCATAGACCCATGTTTCTAAAACACGTTTTGGGGTTATTTACACACCCGGCACAAGAATGGCAGGCCATCCGCGACGGACGTTGCTCCGACAACAAGTGCTATTATTCCCATGCCTTTATCCTCGCTGCCTTACCCGTCATTGCCGGTTTTTACGGGACCACCCAAGTAGGCTGGGAGATAGGAAACCGTGGGGTCATCAAACTCACTACGGATAGCGCATTACAGATATCCGTCCTCTACTACATCACCCTGCTGGTGGGTGTCTTCACGATTGGAAAACTCATCCAGTGGATGGGGCAAACCTATGATGCCACACAACCCCTGTCGATTTGTATTGCCCTGTCGACCTACACGGCTATGCCTCTATTTCTGGTAGGGATCGTACAAATCTACCCGGCCTTGTGGTTAAATTTAGTGATGGGCCTGCCTGCCCTGGCCTATTCTGTGTACCTGCTCTACACCGGGGTACCCGTCATGATGGACGTCAGCAAAGAACAGGGCTTTTTGTTTTCCAGCGCGGTGTTGGCGGTGGGCCTGGTCACCCTGGTCGCAATACTGGCCGCTACGGTGGTGCTCTGGGGCATGGGCTTTGGCCCCGTATTTACCAACTAACAAAGGGATGTTTTAAAATAATCCACCCTTGGATTAAGCCGAAGATTCATCGGATTTAACTTTTTAGCCGGAGAGGCATATGGCCACTCAAGAAATGTATAACTATAAGGTCGTTCGACAGTTTAGCATCATGACCATTGTATGGGGCATCGTGGGCATGCTGGTGGGCGTCTCTATCGCTGCACAAATGGCTTGGCCAGCACTGAACTTTGATATCCCCTGGCTGACCTTTGGCCGACTGCGGTCCCTGCACACCAATGCCGTCATCTTTGCCTTTGGTGGCTCGGCACTATTCGCCACGTCCTATTACGTGGTGCAGCGCACCTGTCATGCACGTCTGTTTGCGCCCACCCTGGCCGCCTTCACCTTCTGGGGCTGGCAACTGGTCATTCTCAGTGCGGCGATCACCCTGCCTCTGGGGTATACCTCGTCCAAGGAGTATGCCGAGCTGGAATGGCCCATTGATATCCTGATTACCCTGGTGTGGGTCGCCTATGCGGTGGTATTTTTTGGCACCATCGTCAAACGCAAGATCCCCCATATCTACGTCGCCAACTGGTTCTACGGGGCCTTTATCATCGCCGTGGCGGTGTTACACATCTTCAATAGCGCAGCAGTCCCGGTAAGTTTCCTAAAATCCTACTCGGCCTATGCCGGAGTTCAGGACGCCATGGTGCAATGGTGGTACGGCCACAATGCCGTAGGCTTTTTTCTCACCGCCGGTTTCCTGGGCATGATGTATTACTTTATTCCCAAGCAGGTCAACCGGCCGGTGTACTCCTATCGCCTGTCGGTAGTGCATTTTTGGGCCCTGATCTTCACCTACATCTGGGCTGGCCCCCACCACCTTCACTATACCGCCCTGCCCGACTGGGCCCAGTCCGTGGGCATGGTGTTCTCTCTCATCCTGCTGGCACCCAGCTGGGGGGGCATGATCAACGGCATCATGACCCTATCGGGAGCATGGGAAAAACTGCGCACCGATCCAATATTGCGTTTTCTCATTGTCTCGGTTTCCTTCTATGGTATGTCTACCTTCGAAGGCCCGATGATGGCGATCAAGACCGTCAACGCCCTGTCTCACTATACAGACTGGACCATTGGCCACGTCCACTCCGGCGCCCTGGGTTGGGTCGCCATGGTGACCATAGGTTGCATGTACTACCTGATTCCACGACTGTTTGGGCGTGAGGTGCACAGCGTCAAGTTGATTGAAGTCCACTTCTGGATTTCAACCATCGGTATCGTTTTGTACATCACCGCCATGTGGGTCTCCGGAATCATGCAGGGCTTGATGTGGCGTGCCGTCAATACCGATGGCACCCTGACTTATAGCTTTGTTGAAAGCGTACAGGCAACGCATCCCTTCTATGTAGTTCGCTTTATGGGAGGCGTCCTGTTTCTGACCGGCATGATCATTATGGCTTATAACATCTGGAAGACCATCGCCGGTGCCAAAGCCATCGAAGCGGCGATCCCCGCACCTAGCCACTGAGGAGTATCGACATGTCCGCACACGAGAAGATTGAAAAAAACCTGGGCCTCATGATCGCACTGGTGCTCATTGTCATCAGTATCGGGGGATTGGTGGAGATCGTCCCCCTGTTCTTCATGAAGTCCACCACTGAAGCCGTCACGGGCTTGAAACCCTACTCCGCACTCCAGTTGACGGGCCGGGATATTTATATTCGAGAGTCCTGCAATGCCTGTCACTCACAGATGATCCGGCCCTTTCGCGCCGAGACGGAACGTTATGGGCACTATTCTGTGGCCGGGGAGTTCGTCTATGACCGGCCTTTCCTGTGGGGCTCCAAGCGTACCGGACCAGACCTGCACCGCGTAGGGGGACGTTATAGTGACGACTGGCATCGGGTCCACCTCAACAATCCTCGTGACGTGGTCCCCGAATCTATCATGCCGGGTTACCCGTGGCTGGAAAAGAATAAACTGGACACGGATGACATCCAGGACAAGATGAAGGTACTACGTTTTCTGGGCCACCCCTATAGCGACGAAGAAATCGCAAAGGCACCGGATCAACTCAAAGGCAAAACAGAGATGGATGCCATGATTGCCTATCTGCAGATTTTGGGCACCAGCATCAAGACCAGGAGATAATAATGGCCTTAGTACACTCTATCTGGACGGTGATGATGCTGCTGGTATTTGTCGGCATTATCGCCTGGGCCTGGAATGGCAAGCGCAAGGCATCCTTTGATGAGGCCGCCCAACTGGCCCTCGAGGACGACCACCCACCCACTGCTTCAACCGGGGAGCCTAAAAATGGCTGATTTCACAAGTAACTTCTGGCCTTGGTTTATCGGCATCACGACGATTATCAGCTTTATTGCCGTACTGGCCTTGATACGCTGGATGACCGAACCCGGCAAGACCGATGACGACCCCCAGACCATGGGACACACCTGGGATGGGGACTTGGCGGAATACAATAATCCGCTGCCCAGTTGGTGGCTCAAATTGTTTTACATCACCATCTTCTTCGGGATCGGCTATCTCGCACTCTACCCAGGCCTGGGCTTTTACCAAGGCCTCCTGGGCTGGACCGAGATAAAGGAATACGAATCTGAGGTCGCAACGGCTGACAAGCAATTCGCCCCTCTCTATGACCGTTACCAGAACCAGGAGCTGGCCACATTGGCCACCGATACTGAGGCCATGAAAACAGGGTCTCGCCTGTTTGCGAACTACTGCAGCAGCTGTCACGGCTCAGATGCGCGCGGTGCCAAGGGTTTCCCCAATCTGCGTGACGATGATTGGCTGTACGGTGGTGACCCCAATACCATCAAGGCCACAATACTCAATGGCCGTAGTGCCGCCATGCCGCCTTGGGGCGCTGTGTTGGGTGAAGAGGGAGTACATAACGTCACCCAATATGTCATCAGCCTGTCAGGGGGCAAGGCCGACGCCACCGCAGCCTCCGCAGGGGGCGAAAAATACAAACAACTATGCTTTGCCTGTCATGGTGTGGATGGCAAGGGCAATCAGGCCCTGGGGGCACCCAACCTGACCGATAAGGTCTGGTTATATGGGGGCCTGCCCACGCAAATCAGTAAGAGCATCGCTACAGGCCGCAACGGCCACATGCCGGCCCACAAGGATTTTCTGGGCGAGGCCAAGGTACACCTGCTGGCGGCCTATATCTTTAGCTTGAGCAATGAAAAATGATGTAAAATGGACCTCTTGACCGGTGAGTAAGGATATATCCCGGCACTGACAAACGAACCGATGCCTGACAGCGCCCCGCAACGAACTGCGGGGCATCACATTCGAGGAGATCAAACGAACATGCAGATCCCCACCATTCAGAAGGTTATTGCCATCCTGTGGCCCTCATTCCTGATGGCAGGCCTGGCAACCATCATTTTTTTTACCGTATTTGATCCACATCTGTTGCTCCAACATACCCGATTCGCCAATATCAGTCGACTGGGTGCCTACACCACGGGGTTCTTCCTGTTCTGGACGCTGACGCTCTCATCCTGCATCCTGACCTGTTACTTCCAAAAGCCTTGTGCCTTGCGAAGCAACAACACCCCCTCACCACTGGCTTCCTGACCGGATAGGCGCTCGCTACTGAAAAAATGAGACCCGCTTAGCCCGGTACAACACCGTAACCACCCGTGCAGCCCAAAATACAGCATTGCGTTGGCGTGTTGTTAAATTAGACGACGCACCTCAGCACGGTCGATTTTAAAGTTTTAAATTGATTTAAACTAACCTCGCCAAGTACGCTGGACTCTTCTCAGCAGTACTCAATAGCCCTTGCTCTTGGCAAGCTTGGCGGTTCAAAACAACATCGGGATAGATTCTGACTTATAGGGTGACGAGAATAACGACTCCGACCCCACTTTTAAAAATGGACAATAACCTCTACACCAAGCACCAAAAAATCTACCCACGCGAAGTGCATGGCCTGTTTGCGTTCTGGCGCACTGTGGGTGTGTTCGTACTCTTGGGCCTCTACTATCTTCTGCCCTGGATCACCTGGGAAGGTCGTCAGGCGGTACTCTTTGACCTACCTGATCGAAAATTCTATATCTTTGATATCACTTTTTGGCCACAAGATTTCTTCTTTTTGGCAGTCTTGCTGATTGCCGCCGCCTTGACCCTGTTTTTTTTCACCGCCCTTGCCGGTCGGCTATGGTGTGGCTATGCCTGCCCACAGACAGTGTGGACCGAGATGTTCCTGTGGATGGAACGCAAAATTGAAGGTGACCGGCCCAAACAAATAAAACTGGATCAGATGCCCTGGTCTTTACGAAAACTCACCATCAAAACCACCAAGCACACCGTCTGGATATTATTCTCCCTTTACACCGGCTTTAGCTTTATTGGCTATTTCACCCCCATTCGTGAGCTAACCGGCGAACTCATCAACTTCAACCTTGGGCCCTGGGAAAGTTTCTGGATTTTCTTCTATAGCCTCGCTACCTATGGCAACGCCGGCTGGCTACGTGAGCAAGTTTGTATCTATATGTGCCCCTACGCCCGTTTTCAGAGCGCCATGTTTGACCGGGATACCTTGATCATCTCCTATGACCCAGAACGGGGTGACCCTAAGGGCTCTCGAAAGCGCGGTGTGGAACCGAGCAGCCTGGGTCTGGGTGATTGTATAGACTGCACCTTGTGCGTACAGGTCTGCCCCACCGGTATTGATATACGCCACGGCCTGCAATATCAGTGCATCGGTTGTGCGGCCTGTATTGACGTATGCGATCAAGTTATGGACCAAATGGGGTATGAAAAGGGCCTGGTGCGCTACACCACCGAAAATGCCATGATCGGCAAGCCAGCAAAGGTACTGCGCCCACGCACCATCGTATACGCAACACTATTAAGCGCCCTGTTTATCGCTCTTATCTACGCCATGATCCAACGTTCACCCCTGGGTCTTGATGTCATTCGTGATCGCAATACGCTTTATCGGTCGACCGATGAGGGTCAGATAGAGAACGTCTACACCCTCAAGATCATCAACATGGACACGCAAAAACACAGCTTCCGCTTACAAGCCAGCGGTATCGACTCCTTGCAACTTGTGACGGATAAAGAGGTGATAGAGGTGGATGGCAACGCGGTTTATAGCCTGGTGGTGCGATTACGAGCCGATCCGGACAAACTGTCAACCCGCAGTAGCGGCGTCAAATTTACCGTGCAGTCCACGGACACCACGTCACTCTCCGTAACCGAAGATGCACGCTTCCTGGGTCCCCAACTATAGTGAAACACAAACCTGAGATACACAAAGGCCGGCCCTGGCAAAAAGAACCCTGGGTGTGGTTTATCATCTTCATCCCATCATCCGCTGTTATCGGTGGTTTCATCACCCTCTGGCTTGCCATCAGCTCTGATGATGGCCTGGTAGTCGATGATTACTACAAGCAGGGCAAGGAGATCAACCGTGTCATCAAACGCGATCAAGCGGCTAAACACCATAAGCTTGTAGCGAATATAGCGCTGGACCATAAAAACCAATTGGTCCGATTAGAATTGCACGCCCGGCCTTCCTACGTGCTTCCAGCCGAGATACCGCTACGATTTTTACACGCCACCCGCAGTGGACTGGATGTTCTGACAAACCTCACCATTAACAACGAATACCTCTATAGCGCACCACTGCCGCAACTGGGCCCAGGCCTTTGGTATATACAATTGGAAGCCGATGATTGGCGGTTACTCGGTACGCTACAAATTCCACAGGCCTCTGCATTACAAATCAACGCCAGTCGTTGACGACAAGCGGGCCCTATGGTCAATGAAATAAGCTTGATCGCCGCTTTTATGGTCGGGCTGTTGGGGTCGGTCCACTGTGTCGGCATGTGTGGAGGGATCGTCGGTATTCTGGGCGTGAACACACGCCCGCAGTCCAATGGCAAGACACGCGCCCTGCTGCCCTACATCGCTGCCTACAATAGCGGCCGTCTATTAAGTTACAGCCTGGCCGGTGTGATCGTCGGCGCCCTGGGCGGCCAACTACAAGACCTATTACTGCAACGCGCACAAAGTGTTGGCCAATATCTCGCCGCCGCCTTCCTGGTTGCACTGGGTCTGTACATCTCCGGCTGGTGGCAGGGTCTCATCGTCGTAGAACGTGCCGGGGCCCTGTTGTGGCGACACCTGGAACCCCTTGGCAGGCGTTTTTTACCTGTCACTTCGGTGGCTCAGGCATTGGGCTTAGGTCTCGTATGGGGTTGGCTACCCTGTGGCCTGGTGTACTCCGTGCTGATCTGGTCATTAACCCTGGGAGACCCTGTTCGTGGAGGCCTGCTCTTACTGGCCTTCGGTCTGGGCACACTGCCAATGCTATTGCTAATGGGTGTCACCGCCCAACATCTGTTGGCGTTTAGCCGACACAAGATAGTGCGGGCCGCCCTGGGCAGTGCCATTATCACCCTGGGTCTCTATACTGCCTTCACTGACGACCCTGATGTCCATCACCACCGGCAGGCACAAATTGCATTTATCTCCAACTGAGAGATCACACACCACTACAGCTATAGAGGGGCGTCCAACAAGGAATGGCATCTGGCCACATTCGTCCCTTGCCATTATTTTATTGACCCACTAGTATGCACCCCTGCATGTCTTCCCACATTATTGAATATATTTTCACCTTTCCAGGCGGCAGCAGCCATCACTTCACCGTGGCACTGGGTGATGATCAATACACAGCCCCCCCAAGCGACACACCACCAGACTGGACCCGCCTGGAATTCAACCAGTGCCCCCATTGCCCTCTAAATAAAGAAACCCGCCCCCATTGCCCGGTAGCCACCACTATCCGCCCCATGGTTGAGTTCGCCAGCCAACTGCCGTCGATACAAGAAGTGGCCCTGGAAGTCAGAAACCCTGATCGGAGCATACACCTCAACACCACTGCACAAGACGGCTTTAGCTCCCTGTTGGGGTTGCTTATCGCCACCTCCGACTGCCCCTATGCCATTCCGTTTCGGCCTATGGCCCGATTTCACTTGCCCCAACCCAGCTGTGAAGAAACCAGCTTCCGTGCAGTATCAACCTATCTGCTATCACAATACTTTAAATACAAGCGCGGTGGTCAACCCGACTGGGACTTACACGGTCTCAAAGAAATCTATTCCAACATTCGAACAGTCAACAGCAGCCTGTCAAAACGACTAAAACCGGCAGTAGCAGAAGACGCGCCCTTAAATGCCGTTGCAATCCTCGATGCCTTCGCACTCATTGTGCCCATGGCCATTGACGACGCCGAAGAGGAATTCAAGTATCTATTCGAGCCCACCGCAGAAGCGGCCCCCTGACCGCGAAGACAGAAAGAAAGAAAAGGACACCCATAATTTACTTGACCTCACCCAACTAAATCGCTAACGTTCAGGCCGTACTGTTGAATACCGTTCAAGGAGGAACGTATGACTCGCCCACGCAAGGAACTGATCTCTCTCGCCGATACCCCCTATTACCACTGTGTTTGCCGTTGTGTACGTCGGGCCTTTTTGTGGGGCCGTGATGCGTATTCAGACAAGGACTACTCCCACCGCCCCCTGTGTCAGGATAGTTGTCGCCTCTAATTTATCAGTTAGAGGGCCCTAAGAATGGGAACAAGATTCAGTCAATCATTTAAAATACA
>JAADGI010000032.1 GCA_013152415.1 Gammaproteobacteria bacterium
CTGAGCTGGAAGTCAGAAAATTATTTGAAAAATTTGATAACGTTGCAATAAAAAAGGAATATTTGTTTGGAGAAGGATATGGGGTGATATTTAAGGTCATCCCTGGCTTCTTGTTTCGATTGTTATCCAATTATTTTGGGTGGCATTTGATGATAACTGCCGAAAAGAGAAAAGAACCTAAAGTTGGACAGCTAATCGAGTAAGGGTGGCTTTTTGGGTTCTCCCTTAGACAATCTGCGTATTGTTTGTCAATTTGTCACATTGGGTCTATAGTTTGTCGTTGAGCTTATTTGATTGGAGTTTGGCATAGCTGCCAATAAAAAAGAGTAACAGCAATGGGTGTATCTATTGGTTTGTTGTATTCCGAGGGAATGCGATCCGTGCTCTCTCCACTTTCCGGAAGTCGGGCATCGAATATTATCAGGCCTACTATTGCAGCTGTTTATATAACGAAGAGTTGTAATTCACAATGTAATTTTTGTGATTTCTGGAAACATGATAAAGACCCAGGAGAACTTTCAAGTGAGCAGTGGGGGATTGTATTTTCCAAGTTAAAGGCATTTGGTGTGCGGTTTGTAGGGGTGAATGCCTCCGGTGAGATGTTTTCGAGAAAGGATGTATTTGAGATTCTGCAGCATTTGAATGATCTAGGCCTGATTTTTAATGTTAACACCAATGGATTAAATTTAACTCAGGCCAGGTCCGAGCGCTTAGCTAGATTGCAGCCCAGGCAAATTACAATAGGTATGGATGGGGTGGGCGATCAATCTTACTTTGCAACACGTGGGATTAAGAATGGATTCACCAAGGTCTCCAAAAGTATTGATAGCTTAATGCGTGCGGGTGCCAGAGACGTCAGTATTGGCTCAGTATTGATGATCGAGAACATGGGCGAGTGGGTAAAGTTGGCAGAATTTGCACATGATAAGGGCCTTTCGGGTGTACGCTTTACCGCATACCACGATGCCTATTTTAATCCTGAAGCTATTAAGGAAGGGTGCCGCTATCAAGAGGTAGAGACACGATCTCTAATAGAGCACGAGATTGATAGGCTGATTGAGATAAAGAGGAAAACTGGGATAGTGAAAAACAGCATACCTTATTTGATGCGGGTAAAGGAGTTTTATCGTAATCAAAAATCCTATTTCCCAGTCCCCTGTATCCAGGGCTCTAATCGTATTGAAATCGACATTTATGGGAATGTGACACTTTGTTCATTCATGACCAATTCATTGGGTAATCTAATTGAAAAAGAAATGGAAGATATTTGGAATTCAACTGTCCACCGGAAAGCCAGGGAAGCAGCCTTCCGGGGAGATTGTCCACACTGTTTCCTGTCCTGTTATGCTGAGGAAAATCTGAGACTTTCAAAAGAGGGGTTCGTGCCGACATTATCAAATTCATTGCGTCGCGGAATTCGATTGTTAGGGAGATAAGCATGAATAACAGACCAATTTTTCGAGCCTAGAATGATCAAGTGTTCCATTATTCTGTAATAACTCTAAGCCTGAATGTAAAATATCGGAGCACTATAGGTGTTGAAAAACACCTTGGCCCGGTAGAGAGCATAGTGATTTTATGATGCAGTTCCCGTCCTGGGTTTTAAGAAGTCCCGAATCTTAAAAGGCACATCCTCAAAAAGTTTTCCAAGAAAATAGGGCGCCAGGAGAAAGCTGATGGCGATGTGTGATACCCGAACCAAACTAGATGCAGCCACACCCTGAATAAAATCGGCACCCACCAGCAGGGCCAGGAGGCCGGACACGGTCTCCTGAATGCCAATATTATTGGGTGTCACTGCTACTACATAAGATAAGCTTGAAAATACCGCAATAAAAACGGCCTTATAAAACGGGAATTCTATCCCGAAGGCCAAAAAGGCCACCTTAAAAATGATCCCTGTGTGTAAAATTTGTACAAGATACGTTAATGAAATCAGTAGAACTGAGGTCAAGTTGCCGAAAATTATATTAATACCTTCCTTCGTTGATTCCAAGAACGCTGGCCATTTGATTCTGCTTAAGGGTCCTTTTCTTAAGAAAAAAGGTACCAACCCGACCAGAAAAAGCGCTGTAGAGCAAATAAGAACAATCAGGTCCTGGTGATTTCTTAAATTTCCGAGTATTACAATAAGTACTATCGCGGTCCCACCGGTAACGGTCATGCCCAAAAATACGTTCGCGCCCATAATCGACAAAAACTGTGTGTACGGAAGATTTCTCTTTTTTTTTAAATAGAAAGCTTTTATGGCGGCACCTGGTTTGAAGGGTCCCAGATAGTTCCCAAAAGTATTTATGATCGATAGGCCATAGGTTTCAAACAGGCAAAGCCGGACCCCTACTAGGCGGGTCAGCAGCGCAAAGGTCCATCCGGTTGTCCAGAAAAACAAAGATTGAAAAAGGAAGAGAAGTCCAAGAAAAATGTAATTAATATCCTTAAAATCTGGGAAAAGCATTCGCTCTTTGTACAGAAGCCACCCGCCAAGGCACAAAATAAATGCTGAAAGTACAATGCGGATAAACCATTTCATGAGAGTTTGAAAATATTCAAAAATGATTGAATACAAAGCGGTTCAGAAAATTTCTGCACATGCCGGTAATTCGCTTCTCCCATTGCCTTGGCCTCTACCGGGTGATGGATCAGCCATTCAACTTTTTCCGCCAGCATTTCAGCCCGGTTCCCCTCGGTTAGCAAAAAACCGGTTTTACCATCCTGAACAAGGGTAGGGAGTGAGCCGCCACCCTCAGCGATGACCGGTTTCCGGGCTGCCCCCGCTTCAGGAACGGACATTGTCCATAACCCCCTAGGTTCTAAAAAACAAAGAATGTCGCTTATAAAATAGTATAGGGGTAGATCTTCTTGGGATACATATCCCAGTAAAGTTACTTTTTTAAGGATATCCAGTTCTTCCGCCAGGCAAAGTAGATTATTCTCTTCTGGTCCCTCGCCAATGATCAGGCCATGAATCTCAAAACCTTTCTCCTGAAGTAAGGCCATGGCATTAAATAAAATTGGAATGTTTTTCTTTAGAGTTAGAGAGGCATTCATTAATAGTACTGTTTCAGTTTTCAGCCCCAGACTATTTTTAAGGGCTTGGGATTTCTTCGGGTTCCTCCATTCCTTCTCAAAGGGTTCAAAATCAATTCCAGCAGGTACAACATGGTAATGGTGAGGCCCATAAATCTTCTGAGCATACTGATTGGTGTAATCACTCCACCCAAGAATAGCCCAACTCATACGCACAATGATTCTATGTAACCACTTATGCAGGGCAAACAGGGGTGAAAAGATAGAATACCAGAGCCCATAAGCCTCTTTTGAAAAATCCTTCAGGTCATAAAGTTCTCTGGGTGGTTGATAGCAATAGTAAATTAGGGGTTTGCGAAAAAAAAATATTTTTACCACAGGCATGGCATACTGGGAACCCTCCCCATGTATAACAATACAATCTACATCCCTTGGAATCTTAATAGGTAGAAAAATGGCCCAGATAACTTGCCCAAGAATGTAAATCAGTTTCCGAAGACCGCTCTTTTCAGTCACCTCCTGGTTGCCCTTGAAAAGCGTTTTGATTTCACCTTGAAACCAGAACGGAGGGCTTAGGGTGAAGGAGTTGCAAACTATGACACTTTGATGCCCCGCCTTTTCTAAGTAAGTGGAAAACATTAAAAGTACTTTTGTCGCGCCATGGATTCTAGCCACATTCGTATACAGATGAGCAAACTTCACAGCTTTGACCTTAGTATTGTGTTCATCCACTTTAGGTTTTCTATTGCCCGTTCTGCATCGGCTAAAAAATTCGATCCGATGGATGCTCTTGAAACAAAATCTGAGATATACACCGTAAAAGGATCCTGGTATTGAATGCGATTCTCTGTGCCGCATTCTTTGATGTAGGCATTAAAAGTACCGTTTGATGTATCTGATTCCCGGATAAAATAACGATCATTAAAGCCCAGTCGAAGTATTTTTTCGCCTGAAGGATCCTGGGAAAAATGGAAATTACATTCGGTATCCCCAAGAAAAAAATGGGTCCGAAAATGGGTTTTTTCAATGCTATTTCTAATATTTTTCGGAGTTCCGTTTAAGCCAAAAGCTTGGGCGATAGATAACCCATGTGGTAGTAAGTCAATACCTATCGCCCCATGTGAATGGGCACCATTGGTTATGAAATCGAAAGAAAAAATATTAAATGGGACTGTGAGTGCAAAATTTTTACGGATAATATCCCAGAGAGTTGCGTTGGCGGTATTCACACCGAGTCGGGTGCCGCCTTGCTCCAGGAGGTGAAAACACTTCCTTTCGAATTCGGAGGTAGAGTCCCCTTCGTTCCAGAATAAGGGTTTCTCACAAAAAACATAAAGACCATTTTTCAGGCACCATAGAATTTGGTCATAGTGAAGGTCCCAGGGGGTGCAGATAGAAACGGCCTGTATCCCGTGCGCCAGCATGGTTTGGGGGTCGGGGAAAGGAACCATGTTCAAGCCAAATTCCTGGTTCAAGCATCTTGTCGTGCGGGCAGTTGAGTCTGCCGTACTACCGAGAATTCCGGCTACACGAGCCCCGGCACGGGTAAATTCTCGGACGTGAATTCTCCCGATGCCGGAGGCACCCCAGACCGCAGTAACGAGTTGATTGGCGGTCCTATGCATTTATTTTTTGATAAAGTAAGGCCTAATCAAAAAAACCGGATTCTTTTATAAGAGTATTCACCACATGCTCTTTCCGATCACAGCGGCAGTCATTATTTTTCATTTTTTCAAAATAGCCTCGCATATACCCTTTAAAATCAATTGTGTCATAATCGTAAAAAAGGTCCCAGAAATCGTGATCCTGAAGATTGCCCAGTACCATATCCCGGAAATGGGAGGCTGCAGATTCTGAACAGTGCGATAAATAACCATCGAAACCGATACTGGGGAAAATAAAACGAGCAATACAAGGTAGAGTGCGGTGGTTATCAATTAGAAAATCCTGATCCAAGTCTTTTATAAAAATTGACATTCTATCTGAGTTTTCTTTTTCAATAACTGGTTGAAGTAACTTGAAAATTCTTTCGATTTCCTGTCGATTAGGGATGATACCCTCTTCTGTTGAATCGGTTCCCCTGGGTACTTGTGGAAAGGTAAATCTTAATATATCAGCACCCGCCTCCCGGACGTCCCGAATGCTTTGAAGCACCTCTTCTGGAGTATTGTTTAGGCGAGTGACCAAGTATGTCACACTAACATCAAGGGGTGCCTGATTATGATTCCTGGCGGTGGTAATTTTGCTAATGTTGTCTAAAACCTTATGGTAGAGGTCCGCCTTAGTGCCTTTCATGCCATGGACTGCATTGTAGGATTCAAAATTTCCTGCATCCAAAGAAACACTGAAATAGCTGAGTTTCTCGATGGATGGTGCCGTTAATAGATCTACAAAACGGTCACTGACCCGAAGTGCTTTGGTATGGAAACCAAAAATCTGCCGGTTTTCCCGGGCAACAGCAAGGAGATCATCAATATGTTCATAGTGCAGGGGATCTGTCGCATAGCCTGCAAATACCAGTTTGTTAATGCGGCCATGGGGCCCTTCACCCGTTTGACGCAGGATCTTCTCGTAACGCTCTGGGGTAAGGCGTTCGCCAGTATTTTTGGAGCTGCCGCCGTAACAATAGGGGCATTGCATCCAACAGAGTCCTTTACCTTTTATGCGGCCGGGTTGAACCTCTAGCTGATGAGGAACAATAGTTTTATTGAGGATTTGTTCAAAAACCTTATTGGCGTCCTGAACATAGCGGTTCTGGTAGGAATACCTGGAAACAAGTTCTTTCTTCACGCGTTTGACTACCTGATCTAAATTTTCGGTAAGTGTATAGCTTCCATTGAGAATGTCCAGATCCTTAGGCGTATCTACACAGTACCAGACGCCTTTTAGAGGTTGGCGATGAAGTTTTCCCTGCTTAATCAAGACAGGGTATAAATCCCGCTCAAAATTATCAAGTTGGCCAATATTTAGGATGCTGAAAATCTCCCCATTCAGCCAGGATATCCCAGAATTGATGTACCCTCTCAGGGAAGAGTTATCCGCCGGCAGAAAGGTTTCTACCTGCTGGTCACGGGAAAAATCAACCACTTTCTCTTCATTTTCAACAATTAAGCCAAACGGGGAAGTTATCGGAACAGAAAGTAGGGTTGCTAATGACTGATTCGCCTGATGGTATTCAAGGGCCTGTTTTACATCAAAATCAAACAGTGTATCCCCGTTCACCAAGAGAAAGTTCCGGGCACCTTTCAAGGACGTGGAAACAGCCTCAAGTCTTTCTCCGATAGTGGCTTTTTCGCCTGCGTTATTAAATTCGAACTGACAGTCAAGTTTCAGGAAATTTTCTTCAAAATATTCTTGTATTTGAGAGCCTCTGTATCCCAGTGGCAAAATAAAGTGCCGGAATCCTTTGTCGAAAAGGTTGGAAAATATATAAGCTATAAGGGGGCGCCCCTGAACGGGGACAAGACTTTTTGGAAGCGTGTCTGTTATACGACCCATCCTGGATCCTCTCCCACCGCATAGAATCACAGCAGGGGTTTTCTTTAAAATAGATTTGGACAGGGGCTGCTGGAGAGAAGAAATCATCGCGAGTAAAATAGGCAGTGAATGCAGAGTCTAAGAGACTATATTGAAAATGGATTAGAAGCCATAATTATGCTTTGCACTCTTAGTGATTACTGGTAGTGATCGCTGACTCGAATGAATCCATATTAACATTATAATGTCTATCATTCTTTTTTAGAGAATTTTTCATTGGTTTAGATTTGGTGTTGTGATCATGAAATATTATTTCCGAGCCAACAACCATATACCAGCCCCCATCCCGGGTTTTGACCATCCCCCAAACCAAGCTACCATATTTAGAAAAGGGAAACATAAAGCATATATAATTTTATTTCGTTCTTCTGCGTTTGTTATGACATAGGAAGCATTGTTACTCAAATTTTCCAGGAATCCATAGCTGAAACCCTGTTTTTCTATATGGAACCCTGCCCATCGCATACGTTCAGTAAGTTCTGCAAGATGATATCCGGGTCGTACATGTCCAGGGACATCAAAGTTTACACTCCAACGAAAAACGGGCCACCTTCGGTAGTAGTGGGGGACATGGATGTACACTAGCCCATCTTTTTGCAAGGACTGGTAAAAGTTTCTTAGCACTTTTTGATCATCAGCGATATGTTCCAAGTTGTCAATGGAGACGATCAAGTCGTAATGTTGTTCAGCATGATAGTCAAGTAAGTTAGCGGTAATAAAATGGCAGTTTTTTAGCCCAATTTTTTCAGCAATAATAGAATTAATTGTTTGAAGTTCTTTCTCCCCATCTACCGCATCCACCGTTGATTGTGGATATTTTTTGGCCAAGTATCGGGAGATGACCCCGCGACCGCAACCGGCATCGAGTATACGATTTGCTTTCGTGGGTAAATGAGCCTTGAGCTGTCGTAGTCGTATACGTAGCCCAATAATCGGTACACCTAGAATACGGCAATACCACTTTTCAAGCACTCCAAGTCCTGGGCTCCAGTACAGTTCATAGCCGATAAACTTCATAGGGTTTTGGATATAATGTTTCGATCGGTATTCATTGTTCTTTCCGGTCTGATTTACGGGTAGATTGGTCGTCTATTCTTCTGCGTTCCTCGGAGTTTCGGTAGTGAAGGGATGAAATCTGTTCTGAGACAATACCAATTAGGAAAGTGAGTAGTGAAGCAATAAGCAATAGTGCGCTCATGTTGGTAAAGCGACCAAAGCTGAGATAGGTATAGCTGTAGTAGGCAATCCCGATAAAAAAATGGAAAAAGCTGATTGGCAGGAACAACCGCATGGGTGAAAATAATGCACCTATCTTCAGAATGATGATAAAAAAACGTATACCATCCCGAATAATATTGATATTGCTTGTGCCTAAACGTTGCGCAGCTTCGATGGGTATATAGGCTACAGAATAACCGGATCTTAAAAATGCCATTGTAATAGTGGTGGGGTAGGAAAATCCGTTTGGAAGCAGGTACAGGAAATTTTTAAACTTCTGCGCATTTACCGCGCGAAATCCTGAGGTCAAATCTAATATCTTGAAACCACTCATAAGGGATGCAAGGCCATTAAAGGCACTGTTTCCTAACAATCTGCTGACCGATGCCTGGGACTTATAGGAACGTGCACCTATTGCCATGCTGTATCCTTCGTCCAGTTTTTTCAATAGTTTGGATATGTCAGAAGGATTGTGCTGACCATCGCCGTCCATGAATACTAATATTTCTCCACTTGCCCGTCTGGCGCCGGCCTTAATAGCGGCGCCGTTGCCCATACTATAAGGATTATTGATAACTTCCACGCCATACTTAAGACAAACATCAGTGGTATCGTCGGTTGAGCCATCATTGACGACAATGACCTGTGCAGATGGAAATTGTTCTGTCAGTACAGGTAGAAGCCTTTCCAGATTAGGGGCTTCATTCTTGGCCGGTATTACGATGCTGATCGTTTTTATGGTTGGGTCCAATTCTGCGTCCTATCTCAAGGGTTATAATTGATTACGTTGATTGAATGTCATTGTGGGCTCAAGAAGACAGCATCACGTTCGTTTAACGCCCCTGTTTTTCTTGAGTTTAAGAATTTGCTCATGAAAATAATCAATATCTTTTTTACGCAGCCGTAACCCGGGGATTCTTGATTTGTCGGCGCGGTGAGCCTTTTTGATTGCGGCCAGGGCTTCATCCAGGTGGCCGGCAGAGACAAGAAGATTAATTTCAGTCAAAGCGTAGTCCACGGTAGGTTCATATTCATAAGAGCGCTGCACCGCAAGAACTGCTTGCTCTAGGTCTTTGTTCAGTTTGTATATCATGGACTTGACATACCAAAGATTAGCCAAATCAAACTTTGTAAAGAAGTGGGGATTGTCAATAAGGGCATCAACTAGGCGGACCAAGTCGTTCTTGGTGACCATCTTACATTGACCTTTTGAGTGCAACTCAGTGATCATCATTAGCGATACACCCGCCGAAGTTTCCCAGTCACCTTGGCGAATGTGGCTGATGTAATTGTTCATCTTTGTGGCAGGTAGAGGTGGATCAGAACGTAGGCAACCCAGGTGAATGAGTAGCATATGGGCAGCAGTGCTCTGTGGGCGAAAGGCCAATATTTTTCGCAGGTGATCTTCAGCCTGGTCATAGTCTCTTATGTTTGCCCATTGGCGTGCTGCTTCCTGGTGGGCGCGGGCGGAGAGAGGGTGATCCTTGGCAAGGATCATGGCACGAAGAAGGGGGATTTTTGCCCATTGTGCCTGTTGCGATGTTATAAAGGCAGCAAGGATGATGAATACCAAGCTAACGGAAACTGTTGCGATTAGATACCGATTGTTTGCTTTGAACACATAATATGCAAGAGAAAATAGTGGGCCCATCATGGGCAGATAGTTTCTGTGTTCAAAATAGTGTTCCAATGGCAATATTCCCGATTCAAGCAAGTGACCGGCGAAAAACCAAAGTATCCCAAAACTTAATACCGAATATTTCTTTCTAAAAACCACGGCCGCCGCAAGCATAGATGTGACGGCGATCGTCGCCAACAAAGTTCTAAACTCAAATAGGGACCTGGAGGTGATGTAGTCGTCGTGAAATACACCCGTTCCTGCTCGACGGGGGATCACAATATTGGCAAGATAGTCCATCAAGACACGCGGCTGGGTTAGCAGTCTCTCGTACATGCTGAAATCTCGTAGATTGTAGATTGTTAAATAGTCGTCAAATTTATAGATATGAAATCCTACTAACAGCATCAATGGAAAGAACAGAAATACGGTAGACCAAACCCGCCAGCCAACAGGCGTGGCAATGTTGGCGGATTGAATCAGGGTGTATTCAATGACGAGGATATAGAGGGGCAATAGGATTCCAATCTCCTTACTGAGAATGGCAAGAACACCACCTATTACGATACCCAGGGACATCCACAGATAGCCTGAACGTGATCGTTGGATCACTAACAGTCGGCCATGGGTGTAGGCGAGTATGCCGGCCAGCATGAACAGGGTGCCCAGTTCGGCCATACGCTGAACGACGTTGAGTACCGTGGAGGCATGAAAGGGGTGAAGCAACCAGAATGCACTGGCAAGGATTGCGGTGGCGTGGATTCGCCAAGTTTGCAGCCCACTTAATCGTGCAAGAACAAGGGCTAGCCAGAATATAAGTACACCGTTTAAAAGGTGTAAAAGCAAATTGGTATATTTAAAACTCCAGGGGAAGGGGGGCCACTGAGTGTCGTTTAAGAGAAAACTCAGTCTAGCGATGGGCCGCCCCAAAGGACTGGACCGGCCTTCCAAAATAAAGCGCCAGACTCCGGTAGAATCGTCATAGGCGTTGACTAATTGAAGCCCATTTAGGTTGGGGAGGGAGTCAAATAAAAATCCGCTGTCCAGACCAGGCCAATAGACGGCGAGGGTGGCGGTGAGTAGTAGATACAGGGTCAGTCCGCTAGCCAGGTCTTGATATTTTCCAAGACACTGTGGGTCTGATAGTGAACCTAATTGGGGACGGACTAGGGGTTTCCCGGTTTTCCACACTCTGTAAGCTCTCCGCATTCTTTAGTGTTATAAAGCAATTATATTTTGAGGTGCGTTGTTTCACATAGCACCGGCCAAAAACTTTAAAAAATTAATTTCAAAATGCGTTTAAGCCCATCAGCGCGCCTATGAATTACCATGCCTCTGTCCAGGGAGCCTCTTTCCTTGGGTGAGTTTGTTGCCGACCATACCAGTAGCAAAAAACTTTGACTGAATTTTCAGTATAGCAGCCATGTTCCGGTAGATCTTTTGCTCACCATCTGGCTGGTTTAGATATAAAGTATGTCCAGTCAAGCCACTGCCGATGTGCCTACGGTGGTGGTTTTAAGGGCATGTGACCGCTGCCAACATTGACCTCATCGTGGAAATGGACGGATTCAGGTGATCGTTACCAGTGCTTTCCCCTGAGAGTACATGAGAAGCTTTCCTAATTGAACTGCTGTTTGATGGTGAGATGTTTTACCTGCAAATTGTCGGGAGATACTGTTGGCCTAATGTATTGCCCGTGGTGCAGGTCCAGCTCATTGAGCTGCCCAGGCCCCCGGTTGCGGTAAATCTGATGCGGTCTAGGGCATTCATTGGGCCGCTGCCATCCAGGTCATTGAAGATAATGTCCAGAGTAGCCGTTGTGTCGTTGACGAAGGTGTAGGTCAGTGCGTTGACATAGGTCCCTGGTGGCGTACTGATGAGGGCCTGACCACTAGCTGTCGCAGGCATCACGCCCAAAGCAAAATAACCGTCCGATAGAACTGCTTTGAAAGAAGAAAATATTCGGAGGCCTTCGGTGATTTTTGCACGCACCGTGTAGTTTTGGTAGGCCGGGATCGCAATGGAGGCCAAAATACCGACGATCGCAACAACAATCATCAGTTCAATGAGGGTAAACCCTTTCTGATTGACGGCTGTCATGGTGGGAGGTTGTTTCTATATTTCTTGAGTATGATAAATCATCTGTATGGTAAATATGTGGCCTAGCAAATAACCGTGCCCCCAGTTTGGGGACACAGTATCAGCTGTTTAGCGGCAGTTACTGTTTAACGGCAGTTACCGGGCCGAAACCTGGAAGGCACGGTGGAACCGGTAACGCAAGCCCATTCTATCGCACCAACGGCGGTTGTGGTTGGAGTAAAGCGGATGATATTACCGGCGGTGACACCTTGACCGGTGGTACCGGTATAAGCAACATCGATTATACCGTTAGCGCCTACTGTAATCGACTGAATGATGGCGGTAGCATAGGAAGCGGCAGTAGCTAATCCAGCTGAGGCATTGGTGCCCGGCAGTGTGTTTTTCGCCATGTAAAAGTCGGCGACAGATGATTTTGCCGCAGCCGCAGCCACTACGCCTTCAGTGACCTTGGCTCGAACCGTGTAGTCCTGATAGGCCGGGATCGCGATGGCGGCGAGGATGCCGATAATTGCGACAACGATCATCAGTTCGATGAGGGTAAAACCTTTTTGAATCTGTTTCATTTTGTCTTCCTCTGTTGTAATAGACTTGGATATGTTGTGTGGATGTCAAAAAAACCGAAGCCCGCGGAAAAGGCCCGCCCTATTATGGGGCCTAAAGGTCAATTTTGCCCAAGTCCCTGGCCGGTGTTTTCCGTGAGCTTCGATGGTGTCGGAGGGGTCTACACCCCGCCACTGCCTGTGCTGCAGCTTCCATGCCACGTCAAACCCCTAGCAGTATAATTCGTAACTCATTGTTCAAACAGAGTTTTATATCGAGTAATCGGGGCTGGCCACCTTGGTTAAGATATATTTTAGCCCCTTAGCGTCACTTTCTGACGTGTTATGTCAGTTGGGGCGGGAGGGATGGGGCCACTATGGTCGGTAAATTGAGAATAGTGCTTGAGAATATGCACCGTAGTTTGGGAGTCAGACCACGCTATAAATTATTCATATTCCCACTCAACAATGGGGAGAGTCATTACGTAAATTTGGGTTCTCTGAGGTTGGTAGCAACCCTCACTGGCCTTTTTTGATATGACGCATAAGCACTTGTGTTTGTGCCTGCTGGTGGAGTACGTATGGCTGAGGTATTCGTGGAAACAACGTAGCGATTTACTACACTAAGTTACTCATCCTTTGTTAAGGTTGTTGATCTAACCCGTTTTTCTAAGTGTGGTTGCTATGGTTGGAGGATTTTTAACTATGAAGTCTCGATTGATGGCGTCCGGTACCCATCTATTAATGAGTGCAGTGGTGATATCGGGTGATTTCCATTTTCCTCGGTAATGTAGGTCACTTCTTTGCGGTTAGGTCTGCGTGGATTCAGGGTGAGGCGGGTGCTTATGGTAAGCCTAAGTTTTGTGCCCGGATGAGCCGGCTATTTTATTCCGAGTTTTTCCAGTTTGTAGCGCAGGGATCGAAAGCTGATCCCGAGTAACTTGGCCGCCGCCGTTTTATTGTATTTGGTTTGTTCCAGGGCGGTCACGATGGACTGGCGCTCCACGTTTTTTAGCTGGTCTTCCAACGGTTTATGGGTGTCGTCGGTGTGATACTGGCCGGTATGGGTAGGGAGGACAAGGTGTTGTGCCGAAATGTTCCCGCCCTCACTCAAGGTCAGGGCCCGTTCCAGAATATTTTCCAGCTCGCGCACATTACCCGGATAGCTGTATTGGACTAAGGCCTCCCTGGCATCGGCACCCAGGGTGGGTTTACTGCTCCCCTCCTGGCGCTGGACCAGGGTCTCCAGAAAGTGATCGGTCAGCACAGGGATGTCCTCTGGGTGTTCTCTCAGGCTGGGGACATGAATGTTGATGACGTTGATACGATAAAAGAGATCCTGGCGAAAGTGACCGCTGTTGACCATGGCCACCAGGTCTTTATGGGTCGCGCTGAGTATGCGTACATCTATGGGCAACTCCGATTCGGCGCCTACTGGACGCACGGCCTTTTCCTGTATCGCACGCAGCAATTTGACCTGCATCAACAGAGGCAGTTCGGCCACTTCATCGAGAAACAGGGTGCCTCCCTGGGCGGCCTGAAACAGGCCTAACTTATCTTTTACCGCACCGGTAAAGCTGCCTTTAATGTGCCCGAAGAACTCGCTCTCCATGAGTTCATTGGGAATCGCGCCACAGTTAACCGGAACAAAGGGGGCGTTGGCCCGGGGTCCGAGCTGGTGTATCAATCGCGCCACCAACTCTTTGCCGGTACCGGATTCACCGCCGATGTACACCGGTGCCTGGCTACGGGCCAGTTTGCTGATGATGCCGCGTATGTCGCGCATGGCCCGGGATTCTCCCAGCAGGGTGTTCCGGCTGCGTCTTTCAGCGGGGCCGGGGTGGCTCGCTGCTGACAGTTTGAGGGTATGAGTGATGATATTGCGTAGGTTATTTAACTCCAGGGGCTTGGATAAAAAATCAAAGGCCCCGGCCTTGAGGGCATTGATGGCAGAATCCATATTGCCATGGGCGGTGATGACCGCTACCGGTGTGTTGGGATAGTGGGCCTGAATATGGCGCACCAGATCGATACCGTCACCATCGGGCAGGCGCATGTCGGTGAGGCACAGATCGAAATGTTGTTGCTCGAGCAGCCGGTGGGCATGGCCCAGGTCTTCGGCACTGGCAGGTTGTAGATCCATGCGCCTCAGGGTCATCTCCAGGAGTTCCCGGATGTCCGGCTCGTCGTCAACGACAAGGATCTGTGCTGTTGCCATCTCCAATTCCTTCTATTCCGTGACCGACACCGATTGCCCGAAAGAGATTCGAAACCGGCTGCCTTGGTCTATGGTGGCATAGTAGTGCAATTGGGCGTGATTTGCATCGCAAAGTTCCCGTGCGATGTAGAGCCCCAGACCGGTGCCCCGTGATCGTGAGGTAAAAAAGGGCTCGAAGATTTGGTCCTGGATCTCATTGGGGACGCCTTCACCCTTGTCGATGACATCCAGATAGGGTCTGGCATTTTCATCCGTGCCCGTTCTCAGTTCAACCGGGGCTTGGGTTTCATGGCCCGGACTATGGCGTATGGCGTTGTCGCACAGGTTGTACAGGATCTGGTGTAGTTGGTCCAGATCCACCGAGGCAGTAATGGCTTCTCCGGTGTGGATAATCTTTGCTGTGGATAGCCCCCGGCCCTGACGAAAGTAGGCGATGAACTCGTCGATCCAGGGACCCAGCTGAATCGGTTGACGGTGGGCGCTGTTGCGTCGTCCCAATTGCATGACACCCTCAATCATTTGGTCGATGCGTCGGCTCTGGGTTTGAATGATATCAATGAGTCGCCGGTCCTCTTGTTTCAATTGATCGGATTCGGCCAGGAGTTGGCCAGCGTGGCTGATGGCCCCCAGGGGATTACGTATCTCATGGGCCATGCTGGCGCTGAGGCGTCCCAGGGCAGCCAGTTTGAGTTGTTGGTTTTGCTGTACCAGCAGGGATTGGTCATCCAGATAGATCAGACTCCCTGTCTTGTTGTCCTTACCGAGAGGGATGAACCGGGCTACCAGCTCCTTGCCACTGTGTGTGATATGTAAGGACCACTCGTTGATGGCATTATCCTCCTTCCATTGGTGCAGTCGTTCGGATAACTCCGGGGCCATGTGCTCTAGTTTTGGCCATGTACCCACTGTGGTTTTGAGTCCGAGTAGGTTCAGCGCGGTCTCATTGATTACCCGAATTCGGTCGTGCCCGTCGGTGGCCAGTACACCGGTGTGCATGCGCTCAATAACCATGCGATTGACCTGTTCCAGGTTGGCCAGATCGAAGCCACGGCTCTCCGCCAATTCCTCAATGTGCCGTATGCGTTTTACCAGGCTATAGAACAGGAATGCGGTCACAAACAGACCGATACCCAGAAGGCCGATTTGGGTGGGCTGACGAAGGCCACCAGGGTGCAGCGTCAAGCTGAACGCATATTCAGCCAGGACCGCCACCGTGGCGACGGCGGCGCAAAAGATTGCCATGCGTCCGCCCAACACCACTCCGGTTGCGGCCACCAAGACAATGAGTAGCAGCCCTAGACCGCTTTCGATCCCCCCACTGCTGTGGATGAATAGGGTAATGGAGAATATGTCTACGAATAATTGGGTCTGTGCCTGGAGCCGGAAAGAGGGCCAACCCTTGGTGATGGTAACCAGGCTGGTGAGGCCAAACAGGGCATAACCGAGGCTGGTAGCCAAAAACAGATCGGGGGCCGAATAACCATAAGTAGTGAATTTGGCGCCGCTGATGGCCACCGTCACAAAGAATACTGCCAGCACCAGGCGGTAGAGGTTGAAATAGTACAGCGATCGCCAGTAATCCACCGAGATTGCGGTGGGGCCGCTGTCGCCAAGAATTTTGGAGCCAAAGAGGGTCGTGGTGATCATGTCGGGATTGCGGTTCCCCTAGCGGGGTTCAGCACAACCTGTGATTGCAAAAGTGGGAGAATTACTTTTTCTCGCGCCCGGTATGTGTGGGCTAGTGTTGTTCCAGTTTTTGGTGTTTTTTGCAGCAAAAGAACTGACCCTGGTGGTTTATGGCGTCGGCTTCAGGGATGTGTATGCCGCAGTGGGCACAGGGTACGATCCGGCTGGCCAGGGTGGTCGCGGCATCCAGGCCGTTACCGTCTTTGCGGTGGGTGAGATAGCGCCGAATCTGCAACAGTCCGAGCCAAATCAAGGCACCGAAGATGGCGATGTAAATGAGTTTTAGCATATCTTAATATTCCGTGGTTTCTAGCAACGTTAAAGCCCGTGTCCGGCTGTGGAGGATACACCTTAGTTTATCTTGGCGTGGCTCGCCAACCTCGCAACGGGGCAATGCCCAGTTTACCAAGTTTGCAGCCAGGGTGGCAGTTTGGGTATTTGCGCAGGGACTGGGTTTTTTCGGGGCTGCGTTCGGTAATGCGAACTTCAGGCCGAGTATCTTGCCCCGCATTCTGCAGTTGTCTCATCCTGCTCTGGCCACTACCCAGACCTCGATTTTTTCTACCCCGGCCCGTTTCAAACAGTGGGCAATTTCATTGGCGGTGTGGCCCGTGGTCATGACGTCATCTATTAAGGCCACCCGCTTGTAGGGCGGCTGCCGGTGGATAAGAAAGGCCCCCTTGACGTTGCTGGCCCGGTCTCTAGGGGATAGGTGGGTTTGGGCCTGGGTGGCCCGAATACGCTTTAGGCAGTGATAATCAATGGGCAGACCAAAACGTCTGGCGACCGGTCGGGCAATTTCCAGGGCTTGATTGAAGCCTCGTCTGCACAGGCGACGGGAGTGTAAGGGCACCGGGATGATGCATTCTGGCTGTGGCGCCGGGGCCAGGTCAAAGTGGTTTTGAACGGCATGCACCAACAGCTCACCACAAAGCCGGGCATAAAGGAGTTGGCTACGGTATTTCAGGGCTCGAATATATTGGTCAATGGGGGGGCGGTAGGCCAGTGCAGGCACACAGGCGGTGAAGGCCGGGGGCTGGGTCTGACACTGCCCGCACAGGCCGTAAGCACTGTGGCGGGCGGCGCACTGCGGACAGCGGTTGCCCTCAACCCAGGGTAATCGGGCCCGGCAAGGGGTACACCAATCCGCACGGTCACAGGGTGTGCCGCAGGCCAGGCAGCGGGAGGGGAAGAGCTGGCAGTGCGCAAGAAATGGCGAGTATGTCTTTAACGCAAACCATTGAAACATAAGACCCTCCTTGGTCGTTTTGGAACCGTTCTAATTATCTAATTGAGGTAAGTAAAAAGATATGTCTGAGAGAGCAAAAAGAGCGATTAAACAGGCGCTGGAAGTGCTGGGTATGGCTTTGGTGAAGAATAGTCACCAATGGACCAATGAACAGCGACGCGCTTGGGATCGCGCATACAAATACGTTTCTTAGGTCTTTTGCCTGTTATAGGGGGACTGATTGGTAGGCTTTAGGCTGATATTTTCTTCCGCTGCTTTGCTGTATACTGCGCCTTCTGATCGCTCTAGTTCATAAGCTATTAACCCAGTTGGGGTGTTGCCTTTTACCAGCTTGCGTAGTTTAGACATATCTTTCGATGTCCAAGGTTGGCCTGAGTTTTTAGGTTTCTTTGCCATGTTCCTTATCTCCTTGGCTAGTTAATTGAAAGTTGTAGGTGGAAAGGGGCTTTCGCCCCAATCCGGTTAGATCAAGATTAGGAGGATAATCATAACTGTGCGGAGCACAGCCATAATATCAACTTTCATTTCGATCTTTAGGTTGAGCTTGAACATGGTTTGTCCCCATGTTTTTAGCACCACCGGTGGGCTATGAAACCCGTTATTTAACGACGCTAATATATTCCAACGTCGCCCATCGACAGTACGACCGATATGCCAGATGGGACCGGACAAGTTGTCCTCTCATTGCCCCAAACGCCCCTTACGCAATTGGTGTCGCGGCTGCGAACCGCGAGGGTGGTTTGAGACACGTGTCAAGGGCTTGCCCTTGGGCCGCTATTCGCGATAGCGACTCCGGGGCTGCGAGGCCCCTACCGAGCTGACACACCGGTCAGTCTTCGGTTATCGACATGTTACTCGTGCTTTAGGAAAGAACAAAGGGAGGACAAGCTATTATTTTATACTTGACGCAAATACAATATTAGTCTAGTCTTTAGGGTATGAACAAAGAAGCCCTAAAGCGATCACTACGCAAGAACGACATCATCAAGCAGATGCCTAAAGCCTGCTCTGATGAGTTGCACGCTGTTGAATTTCTTGAGCACCATCGGTGGGGGGATAAACCTACTTGTGCCCATTGTGGCAGCGAGCATGTGTACCAGATGCTGGGGCGTGACGGGGGACGCAACAAGCGGTTCCTGTGGCGCTGTAAGGCTTGTACCAAGCAATACACGGTACGGATCGGGACTGTCTTTGAAGATTCCAGAATCCCGCTTAGGCATTGGTGTTTTGCTTTCTGGCGAGCCTGTACAGCTAAGAAAGGGGTCTCTGCTTTAGAGATAAAAAGACAGATTCAGGTCTCCTATAAGTCTGCCCTGTTCATGATGCACCGGATTCGATTTGCCATGAGCGATGATGGGCCGGGATTCTTAACAGGTACGGTTGAGATAGACGAGACTTATGTGGGGGGCAAGGTTAGGCACAAGACAGACGTGGAGACCCGCAAGAAACTGGGCTGGCGCGGTGACAATAAGACCCCCGTTGTAGCCATTGTGCAACGTGGCGGGAATATCAGGACTATGACCGCCCCAAAGGTCAACTCAAGGAACATCAAAGAGTTTGTCCGGGGGAATGTGCATAAGACCGCACATATCATGACCGATGAATCCCCCTTCTATCATGGCCTGGGTAAGAAGTACGCAAGCCATGAAACGATCACCCACTCAGCCGGTGAGTACGCTAGGGGTGATGTGACCACCAATACGGTAGAGGGCTTCTTCTCCCTGCTAAAGCGGGGTATTCACGGCTCCTATCATGCTGTCAGCAAACAGCACCTACACCGCTATCTGGCAGAGTTTGAGTACCGCTATAACACGCGGGAATGGGACGATGGGGAAAGGACCGCTGAGATTATCAGGAAGGCTGTGGGCAAGAGGTTGGTCTACAAAGCAATATAATCAATAGGTTATAAGTAGAATATTATTATATTCTAATCTAATGGTAGATTTCGGGTCGACCAGTATGGTATTAATTCGTATATCAACCTATGGTTGACCTTAAGAAGGGGGCCGTTTCACCAAGTCGGGTGGCTAACCCTCAATACCCAGAGGTACGCTAATACCTCTTAAGCATTAAACTGAATTGCCTCTGCGGGCGCGTGTATTCTACTCACTTCCAGCTTCTTAGCTAGGCTTTCGGGTCTTGCCCCCGAAGCCATGCCGGGGACCATTTAATCGTCCTAACGCCCGTGTTCTCCTGTTATTCAGGAAAACTAATACCAACACCTAGATATACCGTTTTATAGTTGGGTCAACCCCAACATTTTGTGTTAGCCTGAAAAGGGTAACGCTACGGGGGTATGCCGTCAATAGCCTGTAGATGAGTGGTATTTTATTGAAACTATGAAGGCAAAGAAGCAAACCCCCGGCCCTAAGCCAGACCGTCTCAAACTGGACAACATCTACTGGACTGATGCTATCGACAAGGCATTGGAAAAGAAGCGTCCAGAGGAAGGCTGGCCCAAGCCGGAAGAAACTAAGAAGAATTAAGCGAAAACGCTTAGATCACAGGCCCTACGGGGCCTTTTTTATTGTGCGTTAAGTACATATTTGCGCAAGAAATAGCCATTTGTAAACCATACGAATCCTTTCGGGTTGACAGTGGTGTGGGAGCCATTAGACTGCCCCACAATGTACAGCATAGTTCACGCCGCCAGTCCTCCATTGACGGAGTAACGCTGAGGGACAGTGCAACGGCAAGACCCTTGTAGTCGCGATCTGCATATTAGCAGGCGGGTTTTTGAGTGGCCACGCCGAGCCCAAGGGGGTGTGGACCATCGCGCTTGTGAAGCATCAGACACCGAATACATGAATCCAAAGGAGAAGAAATTTGAGCCTTTCCCCAGATAGACTGCCCCAAGACCATTTTTTGAGTATCCGTCATGACTGGTCTGCGGAGGAAGTCAGTCAAATTTTTCGGTTACCCTTTAATGATCTCCTGTATCACGCCCAGGGCGTACATCGTCACTATTTTGATGCCAACACCATTCAGCTCAGTACGCTCATCAATATCAAGGCTGGGGCCTGTCCCGAGGACTGTGCCTACTGCCCCCAGAGTGCGCGCCACGATACCGAATTGGAGGCCGAAGCCTTGATGGAAGTGGAGGCGGTGCTGAAGCAGGCACGCCAGGCCAAGGCCAAGGGAGCGAGCCGGTTTTGTATGGGTGCGGCCTGGCGCGGTCCCAAAGACCGCGATCTACAGCCGGTGCTGAAGATGATTTCCGGGGTCAAGGCCCTGGGGCTCGAGACCTGTGCCACCCTGGGGATGCTCAAACCCGAGCAAGCGACCGCCTTGCGAGACGCGGGTCTGGATTACTACAACCATAACCTGGATACCTCGGAAGACTACTATAAGGAGATTATTAGCACCCGCCGTTACCAGGATCGGCTCGATACCCTGGCCCATGTGCGTGATGCGGGGATGAAGGTGTGTTGTGGCGGTATCATCGGCATGGGGGAAGATGACCATGATCGGGTGGAGTTATTGCGTGCCTTGGCCAATTTGCCCCACCACCCTGAGAGTGTGCCGGTCAATTTGCTGGTGCCGGTGTCCGGTACACCCTTGGCGGAGCAAGTCCCCCCCTTGGACCCTGTGGATCCCTTGGAGTTTGTGCGTACCATTGCCGTGGCGCGGTTGCTCATGCCCGCCTCTTATGTACGTTTGTCGGCGGGACGGGAGCAGATGAGTGATGAATTGCAGGCCCTGTGTTTTCAGGCCGGGGCCAATTCTGTTTTTTATGGTGAGCAATTGCTCACCACCCCCAACCCCCAAAGCGATCGCGATCAGGCCTTGTTTGCACGCCTGGGATTGCGGCCCGAGCAAGCTGATGATGTGGTGCATCCCGAGACCGGGCAAGCGGCCTATTAGATTTTGTTGGGTACGTGCTTAAAAGGGCATTTACTATTAGGCGTTCATTTCTTCTGCCCCACGAGGGGCACCGAGGTCCCTCCGGGAGAGGGCTGGTCTTTACCCACACATGACTCCGTACAAATGAATAATGGACTCTCGCCAAGACGCCAAGAACGCGAAGTTCAAAGAATGGCTAAAGACACAACAGGTTTTTCTTGGCGATCTTGGCGTCTTGGCGAGAGGACCCGTTATTGGGCCACTGGCATTGCGAGAAATACCCGGTTGCGGATATTCACGAAATCAAACACTTACGAGATGCACGAAGTCAAGTGTGTGCCAGGACCAGCCCGGAGGGAGAGGGTATCAATGGAGGCACCCTGTAGGTAATGGCCGCTAATTTCGATTTTTCCAGGGTCTTGTTTAAACGCGAGTCCCAGCAGCTCTATCGCCGCCGACGGGTGTTGGAGACCGCCCAGGGTGTTGAAGTGGTGGTGGACGGTCAGCCCCGCATCACCTTTTGTAGCAACGATTATCTGGGCCTGGCCAATCATGCTGATGTGATAGCGGCGTTCCAGAATGCAGCCAACCGATATGGTGTGGGTGCGGGGGCCTCACACCTCATCAGTGGTCATATGCACCCTCACCATGCCTTGGAAGAGGAGTTGGCCGACTTTGTGGGCGCCGAACGGGCGCTGCTGTTTTCCACCGGCTATATGGCCAACCTGGGCGTGATCAGTGCTGTAGTAGGTCGTGGCGACGAGATTCTTGCCGACAAACTCAATCATGCGTCTTTGTTGGATGGGGCCTTATTGTCACCGGCGAGCTTGCGGCGTTACCCCCATGCCGATATGGACGCCCTTGAGCACTTGTTGTCCCAGCCCCAGGGGGGGCGTCCATTGTTGTGCAGTGATGGGGTGTTCAGCATGGACGGTGATCTGGCCCCGGTCAAAGCATTGACAGCCCTGGCCATAGACAATGAAGCACGCCTCCTGATCGATGATGCCCATGGGTTCGGAGTCCTGGGGGAGCAGGGTCGGGGTAGTCTGGAGCAGCTTGGTCTGAATCTGGACTCACCGTTGATCCTGATGGCGACCCTGGGCAAGGCGCTGGGTTGCTTTGGGGCCTTTGTGGCCGCAGAAGAGGCCCTGATCGAGACCTTGATTCAATTGGCCCGGACTTATGTCTACACCACGGCGCTACCACCGGCCGTGGCCGAGGCCGCCCGTGCCAGTCTTCGACTCGTGCGTCAGGGTGCGGCCCGCCGCGAACGGCTTCGAGCGTTAGTGCAACGTTTTCGCCGTGGCAGTGCCGACCTCGGCCTCAATATAATGCCCTCCATCACAGCCATTCAGCCCTTGGTGTTGGGTGAGTCCCAACGAGCCTTGGACGCCAGTGTGGCCTTGGAGGAACGTGGCTTTCTTGTCACCGCCATTCGACCGCCAACGGTACCGGTGGGTACGGCCCGTTTACGTATTACCTTGTCGGCAGCCCACAGCCCGGAGCAAGTAGATCGGCTGCTCCAGGCCCTGGCTGAAGTGTGCGCTCATGCCTAGTGTGAAGGCACTCCGCTTCAGCGAGTCGCCCACTGACGTCCCCCCAGTGGTGATGATTCACGGCTGGGGCTTACATAGTGGCGTGTTTGATGGTGTACACCAGGCCCTGGATTCACAGCGCAGGGTTTGGGCACCGGACCTGCCAGGTTACGCGAACAACCCTGTGCAATTGGCACCCTACAACCTGGATGGACTGGCCGGGCACCTGGCCAGGGTCTGCACCCAGCCCGCTATTTGGGTAGGCTGGTCACTCGGTGGCCTGGTGGCCCTGTCATTGGCACTGCGTTGGCCACAACTGGTGCGTGCCTTGGTCCTGGTAGGCACCAGCCCCTGTTTTGTTTGCCGGCCCGATTGGTCTGCGGCCATGGAGCAAGGCACACTCGATGGTTTTGCCCATGACCTGGCGTATGATTTTAGTGGCACCTTGTCGCGGTTTTTGAGTCTGCAAACAGGTACCCACGAAGGCAGTCGTCAGCAGTTGCGGCAGTTGCGGCAGCAACTGTCGGGGCAGGCGCCGCCCCATATGCAGGCATTACAGGGTGGCTTGGAGATTCTCGGTGGTACAGACCTTCGCCATCGGTTGCAAGAAATCTCCGTGCCGGTGGCGGTGATTCAGGGTGAACGGGATCGCCTGGTCCCCCCCCAGGCTGCCAAGTATCTGGCCGCGAGCCTGCCCGGCGCGGTCTTGACCCTGATCCCTGGTGCGGGTCATGCCCCATTTCTTTCTCACCCACAGATTTTTATGGACACGTTGATGAAATTTCTGACACAGCACGATCTTTCAATGGGGGCATGTTAGTGGACATGTTGGCCGATATAGAAAAGGCCCAGGCTAGGCGCGCCTTTTCCCGGGCCGCTTCACGCTATGATGATGTTGCGGTCCTGCACCAGGAGATCGGTCGGCGCATGTTGGAGCGCCTTGATGAGATCAAGCTGCAGCCGCAACAGATTGTGGATGCGGGCTGTGGCACGGGCTATTGTCTGCCGGGTTTGAGGCAGCGCTATGGCCGGACCCGCATCGTCGCTATGGACTTTGCCCTGCCCATGCTGGGCCAGGCCGCCCATCACCAGAGTTGGCGCTCGAAGATCCAATTGTTGGCAGGCGATCTTGAGGCGATGCCCATCGCCGACCAGAGTGTCGACCTTATCTTTTCCAGTCTTGCCCTACAGTGGTGCCGCCCAGAGATGGCCTTTGCACAATTTTTGCGGGTGCTCAAACCAGGGGGTCTTTTGCTGTTTACCACCTTCGGTCCGGATACCTTAGTGGAACTGCGTGATGCCTGGAGGCAAGCGGATGATGGTCCCCACGTGCATGGGTTTGTCGATATGCACGATTTGGGGGATGCGCTCCTCAGGGTGGGGTTTGCTGACCCGGTTATGGATGTGGAACACCACACCCTGACTTATACCGCAGTAGATGGAGTGCTGCGGGACCTCAAGACCATGGGAGCCCATAATGCCTTGGCGTCAAGACGTCGGGGACTTACTGGCAAGACCCAGTTTGCCCGTTTTCGTGCGGCCTATGAAGTTTTGCGGGGTGAAGACGGTCGGATTCCTGCCAGTTATGAGGTGATCTATGGTCATGCCTGGGCACCGCAACGACCGGCCGATACGGTGGGGGCATGTGTATCGGTACCGGTGCCTGAACAAGACTGATCGGAGGGGTGGGACGAGTGGTTCAGGGGGTTTTTATCACGGCTACGGGTACCGGGGCAGGCAAGACCCTGGTGGCCGGGGCATTACTACACTTTTTTGTCACCCAGGGTATTTCGGCGGTGGGCATGAAACCGGTGGCTTGTGGTTGTCGTCCCACCGACCAGGGTCTGCGTAGCGGGGATGGGGAGTTGTTGTGGCAGTACAGTGATCCCAGGCCCCTCTACGAAGACATCAATCCCTACGCCTTCGCTGAACCGGTGGCCCCCCATATTGCTGCCGAATACAGTGGGGTTCAGATCAGTCTCGACCAGATTGATAAGCATTGGCGCAGCCTGAGGACTCAATCTGAGTGGGTTGTCGTGGAGGGGGTGGGGGGCTGGTTAGTGCCCCTGGGCAGCCAGTGGAGCGTGGCCGATCTGGCACAACACTTTGGTTATCCGGTAGTGATGGTCGTAGGTATGGGCCTAGGTTGTCTCAATTATGCCTTGCTGACCGCCGGGGCGATTGTGGCATCGGGTCTTGAGTTGGTGGGGTGGGTGGCCAACCAGACCGACCCAAACATGTTGCGATTTGACGATAACGTGCTGGCATTGAAGCATTATTTATCTGCCCCCCTGGTGGGGATTATCCCCCACATGATGCAGCCAGACGTCCCCACAGCCGCCACACACTTACGAATAGACATCATTTCCAAGATCCCTCGCAAGTAGGCATTACCCGCCGTTTTGTTCTATGCCGGACATGCCCGGTTGAAGTGCCTCCCCGCATGTGCTAATTTTCGCCACGATTTTTGGCCTGACTTATCATATGTTAAGGATTAAACCAGCTAATTGTGCTAGGCCAATCGACTTAACCGTGTATCAGGGCGTGATTGGTTTAAAAAAACCAGCATATAAATACCGAATAATATCTAAGGGACGGCCTACTGGCGGGGTATCCGGCAGCTTGGTACAGGGTGGTTCCAACACGTTTTTAAATAGAAAGACAAAGGAGTGCCAAAGTCACCCGGTATATTTTTTCGAGACCGCCGGCGGCAGGGATGCTGCCATCGGGCGGACAGGGACGTGTCTAGCACGTGTCCCGAAAAATATACCGGGTGACTTTGGTGCCCATTAGCAAATGCGTCCTATGGGAGAAAAGTATGTCCATCAGTTCCCTTAAGTCCCTGCGCAGTGTGGTTGTACCTATGTCAGCAGGATGGAGTCTGTTTCTGGTCGGCGGGTTGGCCCATGCCGACTATGCGCTTAACTTCCAGAAACCGGTCACAGAGATTGGCAGAGAGGTTTACGATCTGCATATGCTGGTCGTCTGGATTATCACTGTCATTTTTGTAGGTGTGTTTGGTGTGATGTTTTATTCGCTGTTCAAGCACCGTAAAAGTCGTGGACATAAGGCGGCGACTTTTCATGAGAGCACGACCGTGGAAGTAATTTGGACCGTCATCCCCTTTATCATTTTACTGGTTATGGCCATTCCTTCCACCGCTACTCTGATCAAGATGGACAACGTCAGTGGTTCTGATATGACGGTAAAGATTACCGGCTATCAGTGGAAGTGGAAGTATGACTACATGGACCATGACATCAGCTTTATCAGCACCTTGTCGACACCGCAGGATCAGATCAAAAACAAGGCCGAAAAAAGTGAAAACTATTTGCTCGAGGTGGACAACGAGCTTGTCCTGCCGGTCGGTAAAAAGATTCGTTTTTTGGTCACCGCTGCCGATGTAATCCACGCCTGGTGGGTGCCGCAGTTAGCGCTTAAGAAGGATGCTATCCCAGGTTTTATTAACGAGATCTGGACCAAGATCGACGAGCCCGGCACCTATCGTGGTCAGTGTGCCGAGCTTTGTGGTAAGGACCACGGCTTCATGCCCATTGTGGTCAGGGCCGTGAATGAAAAGGACTTCACCACTTGGGTCAAAGAACAAAAGGCCATCAAACTTGCCGCCGTTGCTGCTGCGGACAAGACCTGGAGTAAGGACGAACTCATGCAAAAAGGGAAGAAGGTGTATGCCCAATGCGCCGCCTGTCACGGTGCCACCGGCAAAGGTGTCCCTGGCGTCTTTCCTCCCATGGAAGGCAGCAAGATCGTTGCCGGGCCCGTGGCCGAGCACCTCAATATCGTCATGAACGGCAAGCCGAATACTGCTATGGCGGCCTACGCAGCGCAGCTAAATGATATCGATATCGCCGCCGTTGTCACCTATGAACGTAATGCCTTTGGCAATGACACCGGTGATGTCGTGCAACCTGCCGACGTCAAGGTCCTTCGCTAAGCCGCGTATCGGTATCAGAGGAGAATAGAATATGTCTACAGATCATCATGAAGACCGCCCCCAGGGACTGACTCGCTGGCTGTTTACCACCAACCACAAAGACATCGGTACCTTGTATTTGTGGTTTAGCTTCACCATGGCGGTAGTGGGCGGCATCATGTCTCTGGTCATTCGCAGTGAGCTGTGGGAGCCCGGCCTGCAGATCGTTGAGCCCGGTTTTTTCAATCAGATGACCACCTTGCACGGTCTGATTATGGTCTTCGGTTTTGTTATGCCGGCCTTTGTAGGGCTGGCCAACTGGCAGTTGCCGATGATGATCGGTGCCCCGGATATGGCTTTGCCACGCATGAACAACTGGAGTTTCTGGTTGCTACCACCGGCAGCAACCCTGTTGGTGTTGTCGCTGTTCGCACCGGGTGGTGCACCGGGTGTGGGTTGGACCCTGTATGCACCACTCAGTACCCGTGCCGGTATGGGGATGGATTTTGTGATCCTCTCGATTCACATGTTGGGTATTTCGTCCATCCTGGGGTCCATCAATATTATCGCCACCATCTTGAATATGCGTGCACCGGGCATGATTCTGATGAAGATGCCCATGTTTGTATGGAGTTGGTTGATCACCGCCTTCTTGTTGCTGGCGGCGATCCCGGTGTTGGCCGGTGCAGTGACCATGCTGCTCACCGACCGTCACTTTGGCACCTCTTTTTTTGATGCCGCTGGCGGCGGTGATCCTGTTTTGTTTCAACATATTTTCTGGTTCTTTGGCCATCCCGAGGTGTATATCCTGGTGTTGCCGGCCTTCGGTGTGTTCTCTCAAATCATCCCGACCTTTGCCCGCAAGCCCCTGTTTGGTTACACCTCAATGGTGTTCGCCACGGCGACCATCGCCTTTCTGTCATTCATCGTTTGGGCCCACCACATGTATACCGTGGGCATGCCCATGGGGGGTGAGTTGTTCTTCATGTACGCCACTATGCTGATTGCGGTGCCCACCGGCGTGAAGGTCTTTAACTGGGTGTCCACTATGTGGCAGGGGTCTATGACTTTCGAAACCCCCATGCTGTGGGCCATCGGTGGTGTGTTCACCTTTACCATGGGGGGGATCACCGGCTTGATGTTGTCCGTGACCCCGGCAGACTTCCAGTATCACGATACCTATTTTGTGGTCGCCCACTTCCACTACACCATTATCGGTGGGTCGGTGTTGGCTATTTTTGCTGCGGTGTATTACTGGCTGCCCAAGTGGACGGGGCATATGTTCAGTGAGCCCCTGGGTAAGACCCATTTCTGGTTGACCCTGATTGGTTTTAATCTGACCTTTTTTCCGCAGCACTTCTTGGGGTTGGCCGGTATGCCGCGGCGTATCCCGGACTATGCCTTGCAATTTACGGGATTCAACGAGGTATCGACGGTGGGTTCGTTTATCACCATTGTTGCGCAGTTAATTTTCTTTTACCTGGTGTTCAAGTGTATCCGTGGAGGTAAAAAGGCCACGGATCAAGTGTGGGAAGATGCCGAAGGCCTGGAGTGGGCAGTGCCTTCCCCAGCGCCCTACCACACCTTTGCGACACCGCCGCAGGTGAAGTAGGGATCAATGCAGGTGCGTGGCGAGGATATGATGGTAGATAGCAATGGCCTGACCGATGATGGGGCGAGACGCCGGTCGGGTATCCGTCTGACGGTACTGATACTGGGGTTCATCGCCCTTGGTTTTTTTGCCTCAGCCTTTTTGATGTTGGCGATCTAATAGATCGGTGGAAAGACCCAAACTGTGACTACGGTGAGCGCCAATCAAAGGACCTTGCGCAAGTTGCTGTTTGTGGCCGTGCTCATGTTTGGTTTTGGCTATGCCCTGGTACCGCTCTACGATGTATTTTGCCAAATCACAGGGATCCGGTTTGACACCCAAGCCAATCAGGTGAACAGCACGGGCACACAAAGTATAACAGTCGATAAAACCCGGTGGATTACGGTGGAGTTTACCGGCAACACTATGAGTGGATTACCTTGGGAGTTCTATGCCCTGAAAAAGAAGCTGCGACTTCACCCTGGTCAAACTATGGTGGTAAATTATTTTGCTCGCAATCGTGCTGCTGAGGCCATTACCGGTCAGGCCGTACCCAGTGTGACCCCGCCCAGGGCCTCAAAGTACCTTAAAAAAGCAGAATGTTTTTGTTTTACCAAGCAGGTATTGGCTGCCGGTGAGGGTAAAGAGATGGCCGTTCAGTTTATGGTCGACCCGGCTTTACCTAAAGGGATTGATACCATCACATTGTCCTATGCATTCTTCAACACTGATCGGGTGTCGGCAAACAAATATGGCGGTTCGGCGGTATCCGAACCCCCCAAGCAGCACGGCAGTCACCGGCAAGTAACCGAAAATACTAACGGATAGAATTGTTTTGCATATAAATTTAAGGGGATACTGATTATGTCCGGAGCACAAGGTAGTTACTATCTGCCCAATCCCAGCCCATACCCATTGGTCGCCTCAATGGGTCTGTTTTTGCTGGCACTGGGTTTTGTCTTTTTCGTGAATGATGTTGCCATGGGTCCCTGGGCCATGATTGCAGGTGCGGCGGTGATCGTCCTCATGATGTTCCGTTGGTTTGGTGTTGTCATCAGCGAAAGCCAATCCGGTGCCTATAATCAGCAAGTGGACAGCTCCTTTCGCATGGGTATGGCCTGGTTTATTTTTTCCGAGGTGATGTTTTTTGCTGCTTTCTTCGGTGCCCTGTTCTACGTCAGGCAGTTTTCTGTCGAATGGCTTGCCGGTACCGAGTTGTTGTGGCCGGGCTATGAAGGGGGCTGGCCTACCGCCGGTCCAGCGGGCGCCGAGGTGATCGCGGCGGATACGCCACCAAGTGCTGCCAATCAGTTCTCCCCCATGGGGGCCTGGGGCATTCCGGCTATCAATACCTTGTTGCTGCTGACTTCCGGCGCCACCTTAACGGTGGCCCATTGGGGGCTGCGTAAAGGCAACCGCAGTCAACTTATTATTTGGTTGGCCCTTACGGTTGTTTTGGGTATTAGCTTTTTGGGTTTTCAGGCCTTTGAATATGCCCATGCCTACAGTGAGTTGGGTTTGACCTTAAAAGCCGGTGTCTATGGGGCCACCTTCTTTATGCTGACGGGCTTTCATGGTTTCCATGTGACCATGGGGGTCATCATGCTGACGGTGATCTTGGTCCGTTGTATCAAAGGGCATTTTAGTGCCGATCACCATTTTGCCTTTGAGGGGGTTGCCTGGTACTGGCACTTTGTGGATGTGGTGTGGCTGGGTTTGTTTGTTTTTGTGTATTGGTTGTAGGCGAATTCGCAATCCATGGAAAAGGCGCTGCTTTAGTGTAGCGCCTTTTTTGCTTCGACAGTCTGGAATGTGGGTATAGAGGGCAAAGATATTTCAGCTTGGCAGGCTAAAAACGGTGGGTGGGGATGATGCCGAAATAAAAACCTGCCATGAGAAATAAAAATAGCGCGATAGATAATGTGATACGCACAGTCAGCGCCTTGACCATCCTGTCGTCCTGACCCTTGCCTTTGAACATGTACATCAGGCCAGAGAACAGGCTACCGACAATGAGTAGCAACATGATGATGACAATGGTTTTAATAATGACTGGATTGCTTATCATGGCGTGATTCCGGGTCCGGGGTGTGATGCCCATTATAGTCAAAAGCTTGTTTTGATTCTAAGGAGATACCCTCTGCGAGGCCAATGAGTTGATGATAATATCTCGACGAACCAAATTGTTCCAGCTGTTTGTAGCAGTGTTCTTTATCTCTGCATTTGTTGGTCTGGGAGTCTGGCAACTCTATCGGGCCGAACAGAAGGAACGGCTGCAGGATCGTTATGCGGATCGGCGGTTGGCTCCAGCGTTGTTAATTGACCCCGATTCTGTTGGCAATGAAGACCTGGACTTTCGTAAGCTTAGGATGCACGGGCATTTCGATATCCGTAAGCAGTTTTATTTGTCTAACAAATTATACGAACACCGTTTAGGCTATCATGTGATTGCGCCCTTTCGCTTCCGGGGCAGCAATACTGCAGTTTTGGTTAATCTCGGTTGGGTGCCGCATCGGTCAACAGATCCGAGTGTGTTACCGTCGGTGGTGATACCGCAAACGCAGATGGAATTGGTCGGCAGTGTCTATAGACCCATCCATAATCGGTTTGTGGCAGCGGAACCCACAGTCCGGCGGGAGCTGTGGCCGTTGTTGTGGCCGCAGATGAACATTCAATATTTTGCAAATCGGGTGTCATATCAGGTGCTTCCCTATATCGTAAGGCTGGATCCGAAACAACCCACAGTGGGGTTTGTGCGCCAATGGCCACGACCGCAGCTCCGTCCAGAAAGGAATCGTGGCTACGCCTTTCAGTGGTTTGCCATGGCTCTGGCGGTGGCGGTAACGTATGTGGTGCTGGGTCTACGCCGCCGGCGAAAGTTGTTGTAGTTTTGCTGATGAAGGATGTCGGCTAACTTTCCTTTTCCTTGGTAATTGTAGGTAGAGAGCCGTGTCAAAAATTAAAATTCCAAGCTTTATGTCTTCGTCGAAGTTTCAGATCATTGTCCTGATTGTGATTGGTATCATCCCGGTGGTGGCCGCCAGGTACTTTACGCCTACCCATTTTGTGAGCAATGGTGAACTCGTGCAGCCAGCACGCCCCATAGAAAACGTTGAGTTGCAGGGGATGGATGGGCAGGCTGTCGAATTTTCCAGTCTCAAGTCCAAATGGACCATGATCTACATAGGCAATTCAGCCTGTGATAAAGAATGCTGGCAGAATCTCTATAAGATGCGTCAGGTAAGGCTGTCTCAGGGAAAACATATGCGCCGTATTCAGTATGCTTGGTTGTTGCTCGACCAGGCTGTGGATATTGCGGCCTTAAAAGTGCGTTTACAGGAACATCCCAAGCTTCAGGTGTTTCGAGGTGATGTGGCGGCGATAAAGGCCCTCAGCAGACAGTTTGTGCTCAAACAAGGTGCTCCCGAAGACGGGCTGAATCGAATCTACCTGATAGATCCCCTGGGTAATCTGATGATGAGTTATCCTGCAGATGCAGATCCCACTGGGATACGAAAAGACTTTGAGCGTTTGCTCAGGGTATCCCAGATCGGCTGATTTGATGGTGAAGTCACTATAGAATGTAATTCTGAAGAAGCCCCGATTGTTGGGGGGGTTTAAAAATACAATGAACCGATCATGATGGATTCCTCACAAACCAAACAAGCCGGTCTTCTTGCCAATATGCAGGAATACTATGAGCTTACCAAACCTCGCGTGGTGGCACTCATCCTGTTTACTGCCGTGACGGGGATGTTTCTATCGGTTCCCGGCATGGTGTCATGGAAGGTTTTGATTCTGGCTACCCTGGGGATCGGCCTTGGTGCGGCGGCGGGGGCCGCTTTTAATCAGATTATGGATTATGCCATTGATGCGCTAATGGCACGTACCCAGGCCCGTCCTCTACCTACCGGGAATCTTTCTATATCCCAGGCCTTGGTGTTTGCCACTACCCTGGCAGTGTTATCTATGGTCATTCTTGGTCTGTGGATCAATGTCTTGACTGCGGTACTGACCTTTTGTTCTTTAATCGGTTATGCGCTGATTTATACCGTGTTCCTGAAAAAGATGACATCGCAAAATATCGTTATTGGTGGTGCGGCGGGTGCGACACCACCGGTGTTGGGTTGGACGGCGGTGACCGGGGAGGTGGCCAGTGATGCCCTGTTATTGTTTCTCATCATATTTGTATGGACGCCGCCCCATTTCTGGGCTCTGGCATTGTACCGACACCAGGAGTACGCCCGTGCCGGTATTCCGATGTTGCCTGTGACCCACGGAAACGAATATACCCGCCTGCATATCTTGCTCTATACGCTGTTGTTATCGGCGGTGACGATTATGCCCTTTGCCACAAAAATGAGCGGTTATCTCTACCTGTTGGGTGCAACGTTGCTCAATGCAGGTTTTTTGTTCTATGCGTGGAAATTGTATCGTCATTACTCCGATGAGGTTGCGCGCAAAACGTTTTTATATTCGATTAGCTATCTAAGTCTGTTATTCGCTCTGTTGCTGATCGATCACTATCGGGACTATCTGTTTACCTGATTCCCGGTGGCCCCACTGATCGGCTATGGGATAGCGCCAGTCTATTTTATTCTTGAGATAGGCGAAAATTGGACTTTTGTAATCTAGAATAGAGGTGTATCCTGGTCCCCAGGTGGGTTCTTTATATGGCTCAGCAATTACGTATACGTGTGACCTGCAAGAGGGCATGGCCGATCCGGGCAGTGGCGGTGGCCTTGGGTCTGGTGGGCATCCAGCCCGCCTCTGCTCAGATACTGTTGGCCGAATATTCAGCGGATGCTGCATCTGTACCGTTGTTATTGCTACCCCAAGAAACTCATCGGGTTCGGCCCAATTGGGCAAGCCGTGTGTCGCTTAGCGTCCAGGACCTCATTGGTGATCATGCCCTGGATCCCCTGGGTCTTTCCGGTTATACGGTAGGCGGTAGTTTGGCCAGGCGTATGGAGCTTGGGGAATACTCTGTGGTGGGGGCCTTGGGTTATAAGTTTCAGCAGTCCTTTTTAGGCAGGGCATCCTATAGCCAGAGTCATGCGCTTACTTTGGGGCCAGCATTTTCCTTTACCCCCCGGTCTACCACGCATATCTATTATCGGGTTTCCCAGGCCCGCTATTTGGATGACCTGGTGGATCTCGAAGTTGGGGTGGGTGATCAGGATAGTTATGGTGCGGGTCTCACTCAGACTTGGCATTTCTTGCAACGGCGTGGTCGATTACAATTGGGCTATGAGATTGAGACCAATCAGACTGCGGATGAGAATTTTCATTCTGAAAGTCAACGCCTCAACCTGAGTGGAAGGATTCCCCTGTTTTGGGGGATACGAGCAGATTTTGAAGCAGGTTATAGCCGTCATATCTATCCGGAGTATTTTGGTGCCAGTGGCCAGGAGAGTTACCGCAAGCAGTTTAAGGCTGGCTTGAGCGGATCCTTTGGTGACAAGTTTGAGGCTGCCATCAGTTACCGCCGTGCAGATGAAGAAGCCGATGTGGATGCGCTGTCCTACAGTCGGGAAGTTTGGGGCATCAATTTTCGTTACACCTATTAAATGTTCTCATAGTGCGCTTACCCATAAGCTTGCAAGCTGTTAAGCTTTTGGTGGGTATTCACCAAAGGCTTGAAAGAAGACATGGAAAAAGAGTTTGATATTATTGTTATTGGGAGCGGTCCAGCTGGGCAGCGGGCTGCGGTGCAGGGCGCAAAACTGGGTCGACGGGTGGCGATTATCGAACGGGATAAACTCGGTGGCGGCTGCCTCCACACCGGGACTATTCCCAGTAAGACACTCCGTGAAGCCATCCTGTACTTGACCGGCTATCATCAACGGGCCTTTTATGGGCAGGGTTACCGGCTCAAGCCCAATGTGAACATGGCCGACCTTAAGCAACGTCTCAATCAGGTGGTGGGGCATGAAACTGCCATTATTAACCATCAACTCACGCGCAATGGTATTCGCATCGTCAATGGTGAGGCGCGGTTTGTCGATTCCCATACTGTGGCCATCCTCGGTGAGGAGGATAATGAGACCTTGGAGCTTAGAGCAGAGCATATTATAATCGCAGTGGGCTCCAGCCCCTTTCATCCGCCACTTGCCAAGGTAGACGGTAAGCACGTTCTCGATAGTGACCAACTCCTTGAATTAGACCAATTGCCGCGCAGCATGACGGTGTTAGGGGGCGGAATCATCGGGATTGAATATGCGTCCATGCTCACCAACCTCGATATTGATATCACGCTTATTGATGGACGGGATTCTCTGCTTGGTTTTGTGGACAAGGAGATTGCAGATTCGATGACCTTCTATATGCGCAACAATGGTATTCGCCTGTTGTTGGGTGAAAGATGTCGTGATGCACAGCATGTAGACGGTGGGATGCTTATCAACCTTGAAAGTGGCAAGCAAGTTAGGTCTGAATCGCTACTCTATGCTACGGGTAGACAGAGCAATACCGCTAAGCTCAACTTGGCTGCCGCTGGGCTTGAGGCCAATGAGCGTGGTCTGATGATGGTCAATGAGAACTATCAAACCCGTGTCGAACATATCTATGCGGTAGGCGATGTGATCGGGTTTCCCGCATTGGCCGCCACCAGCAATCACCAGGGTCGGGCGGCGGCCTATCACGCCTGCAAACACAAGGCGGTCCGTTATTCAGATTTTATGCCTTTTGGTATTTATGGCGTACCCGCTATCTCTATGATAGGAAAAACTGAAGAGGAGCTGACAAAAGAGGGCATTGCCTATGAGGTTGGGTCTGCCCAGTTTCGTGAAACTGCCAGGGGGCAAATACTGGGTCTGGAAGATGGTTTGATGAAGCTGTTGTTTGCCGTAGATGACCGCCGGTTGCTGGGTGTCCATATCATTGGTGAGGGGGCTACCGAGCTGGTTCATGTGGGTCAGGCAGTGATGTCACTTAATGGGACTTTAGATTATTTCTTGCACACAGTGTTTAACTACCCAACCTTAACGGGGGCAACATACAAGATTGCGGCCTTGGATGCCTATAATAAGTTGGAGCAATTAGATGCGGGGTCCAAGTTACCCAGTGCCACAGCTTAAGGGAGCCTGTTTGATTTGCCATACATGCTAAGGGTAACCAATGAACTCATTAGTTAAGGGAATTGTCCAGCACGCTATAGTTTGTATTGTATGGGGTGTAGGGCCGAAGTGGCCGTCAAATTTAATCAGGTGGTTATGATGTCTCCACAACAATACCAGCTCGTTGAGACTCGCTTGCAACAGCGTCTGGACAATGGCACCACGCGATGCCACTTGTGTCTGTGGCGATGCAAACTGAGTCATGGCCAGCGTGGCTTCTGTCAGGCCCACGTCAATCGTTACGGGGTACTCTATAACCTCTCCTACGGCATTATTTCCTCTATGGAACTGGGTGTCATCGAGGATAAGCCGGTGCGGCACTACAGGCCTGGGTCAAAAATATTATCCGTAGGGAGTTTTGGTTGTAATTTCCGCTGCGGTGGTTGTCACAATCTGGAGATTTCCTGGGGCGTCACCGCCTTGGACGCCCTGGCTCGAGGGGAATCCACCCAGGCTTATGTTAGCCCTGAAGAACTGGTCAATACGGTCAAGCGTCATGGTGCCCAGGGGATTGCCTTTACCTATTCAGAGCCCGCCGTTTGGTTGGAGTATGTGATAGACGTATCCGAAATAGCACATGCAGAAGGTTTATACACTGTCTATGTGTCGAATAGCTTTGTGACTAAAGAGGCGCTTGAGATGATGGCCCCTTACGTTGACGTATTGTGCTCCGACATCAAAAGTATGGACGATGGGTTTTATCGCGATATCTGCGCTGTGGCTAAAGTGGAGCAGGTGTTGGGGTCCATCGACCAGGCCCACAGGCTGGGTATCCATGTGGAGACCCGAACCAATATCATCCCCGGTCGAAATGACGACCTGGAGATGTTGCGTAAAATGGCGATCTGGATACGTGATCATTTGGGGGCCGAAAGTCCCTGGCACATCACGAAGTTTTTCCCCGCCTATAAATTGAGCCAACTGCCGACGACACCCAGCGAGACACTTTGGAAGGTCCATGATATAGCCTGCTCAGTCGGTTTGAGCAATGTTTATGTCTACGATGATAAGGGTTGTGATTGCGCCAAGGATAATCTCCCCGTATCGGACTATTTAAATCTGGGCAGCTCTGAAATCAACGCGATCAAAAAGTGTGCCGCATCCTGCTGTGATGACAGCGGTATACTGTTAAAAAAATATGAAACTAAAAGCTAATGGTCCAGTCGATAGTGTGAAGTAGTTCGGGTCATAAAAGGCCAAAAACTGTTACTGAATCTCCATCACCATATCCAAGGCTATCGTCGAGGGGTTGATCTAATACCTCACTTAAGGCCCATTGATCAAAATCTGCTGCTACAACAACTGTATCGGGGGTGGGTCCCAGAACGAGGCCTGAGTTTATAATGGCGATAGCCATCAAAGAAGCCAGCGCAGCGGTTGCCCCCGCACCTAGCCACAAGCGGGGCGATCCAGCCACAAGCTCCAGGAAATCTGACCACCAAGATGATTCTTGGGAAGATTTTTGATTTGAGTTTTCTGTGTTTTCCTGCGCAGGAAGTGCATTTAATATTCGCTTGGACAGGGCGGGTATATTGGTTTCATGGTTTGTAAATTTTGTGTTGATTTCCAGACCGATTATTTTATCCAGACGCAGCGTCTCTTTTTGTAATAGCTGTAATTCATCCGAGACTTCAATTAATTTCAATGCAGCACCTCGTTCGCCGTCGGGCCAGGTCTCGGTGTCGGCACCGTAGGCAGCGAGCAGGGCCTTAACCCGTTTCGGGTCAATTGGGATATTGGTGTGGGTCATGACACTACTCCACTGGGTTCACGTATAATCTCACGCAGGCGGCGTCGGCCACGGCAGAGCAGGGATTCTAATGCCTCCACGCTACTGTCCATGGTCAGTGCTGCATCTTTGTTCGAAAAACCTCGCAAGGCACATAATACTATGGCGGTACGCTGTCGTTCGGGTAGGGCATCCAAGGCCGTTGCGAGCTGAGCAGAATCTTGCTTTCTAAGCAAGGCGGTGTCGGGTTTGGAGGCCGAGTCAGCAACTAATTCCATGGTATCGACTGGGTCTGTGGGCCGCCTGCGTCTGATCTCATCAATACATAGATGATAGGTGATGCGATACAACCATGCCTTGGGTGATGCCCCCACATCTCGCCAGCTAGAGGCCTTGGTCCATACCCGCGTAAAGGCCTCCTGGGTGATGTCCTCAGCATCGGCGGGGTGTTTGATGTAGCCCATGGCAAAGTTTACCGCCGCAGCCAAATGCCGATTGAGGAACCGGGAAAACGCCAGCTTGTCACCTTGTGCTATCCGCGCCATAAGTGCCTCGTCTTCGATCTCGTTTTCATTCACGACTACTAAATATATAGGCTAAAACTAAGAATTGTCACCTAGCGGCAGCGTTTGGCACGGGCCTGTTTGATTTCTTCACGGGTTACTACCCCATCCTTGTCGGTGTCTTTGCGCTTGAACCAGTTGGCCCAGGCGGCCAGACTTTCCTTTTTAGTCGAATAGCCGTCACCGTTGCCATCAAGTTTGCTAAATATCTTTTTTGCTGAGTATCTGTGGTGATGATCCTTGCAGCGTGCGAGTTCTTCTGAGCTGATCATGCCATTGCCATCCTGGTCGATTTTTACAAACCGATGCTCAGCCTGTATGCGATTGGCATCCAGATATTCTTGTTTGCTGATTTTACCATCTTGGTTTGAGTCCATCTTTTTGTAGCGGCGGTCAGAGTAGCCCTGACGGCGTTTTTGAATGTGTTTGTTAAATTCTTCCTTGCTAACTTTGCCGTCGTTGTCCATGTCCATCTTGGCAAAACGCTGTGCTGATGCAGCATCAAGCTCATCATGCGTTACTTTACCGTCCTGATTGCTGTCAAACAATCGCATGAATACCGATGTACTTTGTTCGTTCGCGCTGGTCTCAAAACTAATAAAGACGAGACCCACCGCAACCCCCAACAGGGTTATAAGTCTTGGATTTAGCATGGTCCCCATACTCCAAAATCAAGCGTTTGTCAGATGACAGTGTCCACAAAGACCTGCCTACACTACTACAACGGGTCAGTAGGGGAAATCCGTCGCGACGGGTTTTTGTTTTTGCCACGTTATAGGGATAACAGTGAGGTCAAACCGCGAATGGGTGGCAGGCGCATTGTTCACAAACAATACTCACAGCGAAGGAGAAAACCATGAAAAATACACTTTTGAGTACCGCCGTAGCAGGCTCAGTGTTCCTGATGGGGCTCAGTGTGTCAGGTCCCGCTATGGCTCGTGATCACCACCAGAGCTACAGCGGTGGCCACAATAATGGCTATAACTCAAATTATGGGGATCACTCCAATCGCAATTACCGTCGCCGCCACAATAACAGTGGAAAGGGCGCCGCTTTAGCCTTTGGGCTGGTATTTGGTACCATTTTGGGGAGTGCCATCAGCAACAGTCGTAGAGATCGCGTCTATGGCAATGCGGGCCACCCCGTAGAAGTGGCCCCACAAGTTCGCTACCCCCAACAAAGTACCTGTTTGCAAGAGCGGGAGTATCAAACCAGGGTGTTTGTGGGCGGTAGACCGGTCAATGCCTACGGTACGGCCTGCTTACAGCGAGATGGCAGCTGGCAACGAGGGCCGACAAATTTGTCAGAGGCGCAACGGCACTATTGAGTCAAGGCTGACAAATCTGCATGTGGCGGGGGTATAAGGCCTGAAATCTGGCCTCCGCTACTGGTTTTGGAAATTTTTAGATGGTCCTGATTGTCTGAACCTTTGGGTGGTCTGATCGCCTTTGGACAGCAGACAGAGGCTATACTTACTCCTGTAGGTTAAGCGGAAGGAGAAGATCATGAAAAACACGTTACTGAAAATTGCTGTGGTGGCATCAGTGTTTTTGATAGGTTTGGGTGCGTCCGGGCTTACAGTGGCTGGCGGCGGTGGTGGTCATAGTGGCGGCGGTCACGGTGGTGGTGGCTATGGTGGTAGTCACGGTGGTTATGGTGGCGGCCACGGTTATGGCGGGGGTCATGGCTATGGTGGGGGTCATGGCTATGGTGGGGGTCATGGCTATGGTGGGGGTCACGGTTACGGTGGCGGCCACGGTTATGGCTACATCGGTCACGGCTATGGTTACGGGGGTCATGGCTACGGTTATGGTTTCGGCTATGGTGGTCATGGCTATGATTACTACGGTGGTTTTGGTCACGGTTATGGTTATTATGGTGACGATCTCGCCTTTGGACTGGTTTTTGGGTCGGCCTTGGGATATGCCGTTGGCAGTAGTAACCGGTCCTATGTTCGTAACAACCACAGCCATGCGGTAGAAGCGAGTTCACAAATTCGTTATTCCCCTCAACAGACAGGTTGCCTGCAAGAGCGGGAGTATCAAACCAAGGTCGTCGTAGGCGGAAAAAAGGTGGATGCCTATGGTACGGCCTGTTTGCAGCAAGATGGGAGCTGGCTTCGTGGCCCCGTAACGTTGGCGAGCACACATCAGCATTGATAGCTGTTGATAGCCAAGCCTGTAGAGGGTTTTGTGGTCGTCGTTAATCCACAGGTCCCAGGCGGGAGACTCGTTTGTTGTCTGGCACATGAATCCGTAGGCCCAAATCGGGTCGAATAAGGGTGGATACCCTGACCCATGCCTTGAGCGGTGCCTTGTTGGGCCGTGCTACTGCGCCCCGTTCTCCCAAACCCGACCAATTAACCATCAGGGGTCGTATGGCCCTGGGTTTTGTGGCTGCTGCCTTTCCCGACAGTGATTTTATTTTGCGGGGCATCGATGTACTGACCTATTTAAATCTGCATCGCGGGGTAACCCATTCCATAGTAATGTTGCCCCTGTGGGCACTGATCCTGGCCCTGGTTGTACGGGCACTCAATCGAAACAAGAAACCCTGGCGGGTCTATTTTGGTGTGATCGCCATGGGTATCGGTATCCATATTGCTGGTGATGTGATCACGGCTTACGGTACAAAAATATTTGCGCCATTCTCTGATTTTCGGTTGTCGTGGCCAACGACCTTTATTATCGACCCCATTTTCACCGGTATTATCGTCCTGGGTTTGTTGTTGTCACAGGTTCGATCAATGGGCAGACCCATGGCAGTGGCAGGGTTGAGCGTATTGGTCTTATATGTCGGTTTTCAGGCGACCCAGCATTACCGTAGCATGGGTTTGGCGCAAGACTATATTGCGACCCATGGGCTGGCCGGAGCCAGGGCTTATGCCATGCCCCAACCCCTGTCCCCCTTTCATTGGAAGGCGATGGTGATAGACGGTGATAATTACCATGAGGCGCGGGTGAATCTGGCACGCAGCACCTTGTTGGATTTCCCCGTGGGAACATCGGGGTTTTTTAAGAAGCTCAAGGCATCCTATCTTCCGGTGAAGCAGATTCAGTGGATTCGGCATACCCGTTTTGGAAAAAACCCGGAGGATATTATTCTTGCCCAATCGGCCTGGGATCACCCGGCCTTCTTACCTTTCCGCCGCTTCGCCATGTTTCCCTCTCTTTATAAATTGGAAAGAGGACCGCAGCGGGTTTGTGCGTGGTTTTCTGATCTGCGATTTACCCTGGTGGGCCGGGTGACCCCATTTCGTTATGGGATGTGCCGTGGGGTCTCATCGGCAAGTTGGCAGCTGGAATCGATGTCAAGGCCTTAAATATTTTTTTTGAATTCAAGCAGGAGTGGACTGCTAATGTGACTTCGAGTGAGGAGTGTAACCTCAAAATTATTTCGGTCCAGGGCCTCGATCTTTCGCAGTGTTAAGGTCTCTCCACCACCACACATGGTGGCAAGTCGTGGGTCATGAAAGATAATTCTCCGCTTCATAGGTTGGCCATTCTAATTGGAAAATTAGAATTCAAATTTTTCCGCCTTAGAAAGCAGAGAGAACGGATAGCCAAAGAAGGGTGTCTATCCTTCATATTGCGCTTGGTGACTATTCAGCCCGAAAAAGCTCTGGCAGAACGGCGGGGAGCGTGCCTTTGGCAAAGTTGCCGATGTTGCGGGTCACGATCACGGAAATACCGGCTTCCAGGGCGGCTGCATGACAGACAGCGTCTTCAAAATCACTGAATGGGCTGTTCAAAGCCTGTCGGATCACCGCATCCGTCACGGGCGCCACACGCATTTTGGCTAACAGCTCAGAAAGAACGATCCTGCTCTTTTTTGAGTCGAGTTGTCGTGTCAGTAAATAGTCCAGCGTGGTGACGGCGTGCCCTGCAATGTATCCCTCTACTTTTTTACCTTGACCGACCGCATCGAGAGCCGCCGCTGAAGCCGAAAAATGGGGTTCCCGTTTCAGGAGGACATCAAGGAGCACATGGGTATTGTATAGGACCTGCTTCACCGGTGTTTGGCTTCGAGGTGGTCCAGATAGTCCCGGCGGATTTCCTCATCGGTCGGCACCTTTCCGTTACCCGAGGCGACGCCCACCAGACGGCGAGTCCAGCCACTCAAGCGGGGAGGTGGGTCTTTTTCGGGCAATTGAGCGAAGAACGCCGCGACGGCCTGGGAAAGCGGGATATGGCGCATCTTGGCCCAGGCCTTGGCCCGTTTAATAAGTTCGTCGTCCAAACGGAGCGTAAGTTTGGTCTGCATGGCGGAAACCTGTGACGTATAAATATAGCATATATGTACGTCATATGTGGTGCGGTGTCAAGCCCGCATTTTTAAAAATTGAGCATGACACCGCGTTGATCTGCCTGGGGGCACTTAACTCAGCGTCCACCCAAGTGGACAAGCCCGGTGGCATATTGTTGTGCATTAAAAATCCATGTGCCTGGGGCGTTGTTCTTGTAAACGCTCCCTTAAGAGGTGTTCAGCAGGAGCGTTTTACTTTACCTGAGGGAGAAAGATGGGACGCCATGATTTTGCCGAGTGCCTGAAAAAGCGCACTATCACACTTCTTCATTGACCGTGATGGTCAGTTTTTTCTGCATGCTCAGCTCCAGCACATATGATGCGTACCGTATACGTGTCAATTGAGATTATCAACGAGAATGAAAACGGGGCGCACGGCCTGCGCCGATAGTAGCCATTTTTATGGCTATATCCAGATTTCCCAACCATGAATTGCGGTACTGTAGCTGTTTCATGGGGGGTTGGCTTTTTTCACAGTGCACACAAATCGCTGGTAATATGCGCAGGGATGTCGAGGTCGCCGACGGTCAGGTAAATTATGTCGGCAAAGCTGTTGGTTTGTGCATAGCACCTCGTTCCCACGCTCCCGCGTGGGAATGTATATGTTTGGCTCGGTAGGGCAGGGCTATGGGTTCCCACACGGGAGCGTAGGAACCAAAGATTTTATGCAACTGTCGGGTAGATTAAGATCTGAAGAAATGCAGTGATTATTAAAGTCTCAGAGAAAATCTATTGCCAACCTGTCAAAGGAAGAGATATTTATGAGTAGATGCCGAAGTGCAGTAGCGATGATATGCCTATGGATGAGTTGCTCCGTGGTCTTTGCTGGAGATGCACTAACCCAAGATCAAATGCTTGGAAAATTGTATGGAGCCGATATCGGTACACGCATGAGGGACAAAACATTCATAACACCCGAACAATCCAGATTACTCACAGGCAAACCTGTTTCCATGTTTTCAATGTATATTGATCTGGCACATACCCGCAATATTCGAGTAACGGCGATTGAATTTGATAATGAACAAATTGCTCGGGCGATGGATGAAAATAACATCAATGGTTTTCAAGTGAAGAACTGGTTTTTTATCGGAACAGTCGATGTAAAATCAACTCAAGATATTATTAATGCCATAGTGCAGTAGTGATATTTCGTCTAGGGGCGTGCCATGAATAAAGCATTATTATTGCTGTTGCCGATGATCATTATTTTATTTTCTTGTGGCGATCAAGAGCTTGAGAAAAAATATGTAGTTGAGGAAGTTAAACAGAGATATGCCGAAGATGAGGAGTTGCTAAACCGTGAAGAATTGCTGAGCCGTCTGGAATCTCATGGCCTGGCAGTAGAGTATCGCCAAGCAAAACGGACACCCAAATCTCTTGAAAAAACATTTCCGTCTAAGCCAAGAGAGCATTTTATCTTATCCATTGATAACGAAGTATTTTGGGTCAGTCGATTCCAAACTATTGGGCAGGCAAAAGAAGTTGATCTTGCATTTGATGATGGGTTTCGTTTTAGCAATTGGCATTTTGCGGGTCAAATGACTGTTGAGACAGCAAATCGAATTGTAAAGGCATTGGATTCTGGAATAGAAGAATAATGGCACGATAGGGAAAAGGTGGCGGTGGCGGTGGCTTAAATATTAGGACTTGACCTAGTGAGTGACTGGTCACTCTGGCTAGAATTACCACTGAAGTGTCAAAATGTCGGCCGGACAACAACCTTTTTCCCTTGTGTCTCTACGCCCTTGCAGTTACCACATTTTATCCAGCCGCCCACCGGGAGGACGATGAGTTTTTTTAAAATGTCTTTCGGTCCCAGCCCCACATGGCCCGTGATGCATCACTGAACTCAATATAGATACGATTGCTGGGGATGCCCAGTTCGCTTTCGACCAGACCGCACAGGGATTCGGATAGGGCTGCGGTCTTGCTCTCCGGCAGGCCGATTGATTTGAGCTCCATGTAGGTGCAGGGTGTGTCCTTGCCAGCAAACATCATGGGGATGGCCGGGTCGAAGGCCACCATCACATAGTTTTCAGGTTTACCCAGTCCTGATGCCACTGCTGCGGAGGCCTTTTTTAAGAAGCCTTGGCGGGTGTTGTCGTCGTGGGGTAAATTGGTTTGAATCTTTAGGTAAGGCATGGGTCTAACTCCTCGGCTGCGATGGTTAGCTGACTATATTTTGATCCCCTCACCCTAACCCTCTCCCGGAGGGAGAGGGGATTAATAGAAGCACCCTATAGTAATTAATTCTAATGTTCATATGAAACAATACGCCCCTGCCTGTGATCGTAATAGCGAACACATCCTGTCTATCTTAAAGGGCATCTTCATCAACCCCGGCAAGGTGTTGGAGATCGGCAGTGGTACGGGCCAACACGCTGTGTATTTTTCCCAAGGATTACCCCATCTAACCTGGTTGCCTTCCGATGTTCCCGGCCAACTAGACAGCGTGACTGCCTGGCAAGAGGAGGCAGATCATGACAACCTGCAGGCCCCGGTGGGCCTCGATCTGTTTGAGGCCCATTGGCCGGTGGAACAAGTTGACTATATTGTCTGTATCAACACCATTCATATTACACCCTGGGAGGCCGTGGAGCATTTATTTGCCGGTGTGGCCAGGGTACTTGCCCAGGGTGGCTTTCTCTATATGTATGGACCCTATCGCTATAGTGATCGACCGTTGGAACCCAGTAATGAAAAATTTGATTTATGGCTAAAGGAGCGTGACCCCCGCAGTGGGATACGTGACATTGATGCCGTGGATATCTTGGCTAAAACGTCTGGTTTGAAATTGGCGGGTGATCAGTCTATGCCCGCCAATAATCGATCTATTTGGTGGCGCAAGTCATAGATGGGAAACAACGGTATTTGTGCGTGCCTGGTGTATGGCCTCGGTTAATGTATTGCATCCCAGTTGACGTATTTTTCTTTCCAGGCCCACAGCGATTTGCCTGATGACCCTGGGTCCTTGGTAAATGAACGCTGAATAGATTTGTATCAAGTCGGCACCGGCAAGCAATTTCTCCCAGGCATCCTCTGCACTACTGATACCCCCCACACCGATGATGGGCACTCGGCCCTTTAGGGTATTAAACAGCGCCTTGATAACAGCAGTAGAAGGGTCTTTTAGGGGTTGGCCACTTAACCCCCCGCTTTCTTTGGCCAAGGGCGCAGCTTCCAATCCCGGTCTCGTGATGGTGGTGTTGGTGGCGATCACCCCATCGATTTTGTGCTCAAGAATACTATTGGCAAGGGCAGTAATTTCAGCAGTGCTTAAGTCGGGTGCAATCTTGATTAACAAGGGTACGTTGCGGTGGTGTTGTTTGGCGAGGATGGTTTGTTCCTGTTTGAGTCCTGCGAGTAAATGTTTCAGGTTTTCGGGGCCCTGGAGATTACGCAGGTCCTGGGTGTTCGGTGATGAGATGTTGATGGTGATGTAGTCGGCAAGGCTGTAGACCGATTTCATACCCATCACGTAATCATCCAGCGCCTTGTCGATGGGCGTGGTGGCGTTTTTGCCCAGGTTGATACCTACTGGGACGGGCAGCGGTCCTGCAGCTTCCAGGTTTTGGATGAAGGCCTCCACGCCGGTGCTGTTAAAGCCCATACGGTTGATGATGGCCTGGTGGGCGGCCAACCGAAATAGTCGGGGTCTTTCGTTGCCGTTTTGGGCTTGGGGGGTGACGGTGCCAAGTTCCAGAAAGCCAAAGCCCAGATCTGACAGGGGTCCAGGACAGGTGGCATCTTTGTCCAGGCCGGCGGCCAGACCGATGGGGTTGCTAAAGTGTAGTCCCATCACTTCGGTGGGCAGGACCGGGACCCGATTACCGGTGAGTCTTCTCAGGAGTGACGCGGCCCCCGGGACCCGGTTGAGCATGGATAAACCACCTAAAGACAGGGTGTGGCTGACCTCCGGGTCGAGCAGAAACAACAGTGGGCGGAGGAGCTTATACAAGGTGCGGCGAATCCTTGGCGGAAGGTGGTATCACGAGCACCATGATACTGGTTTTTGGTCCTCGCTTCGAATGTGAGGGGGTTTCAATTTGAGTGATAATGCTTGACTGTGATGGACTTTAGGGAAAAGGGCTTTTATTCTCCTTAATACTTAAGCAGATTCAATCGTTGAAAGCTGTAACCCTACCCGGCGTGCTGTAAAAGCAAGGTGTGCAAAATCGTAGCGGTTGTTTAGTCTGTATGCACTGTCACGATGGAACGGGATACTATGCCAGAAAAACACCATTCTAATCAGCATACCTGCAAGACAGAGGCAGATGGTGCGAAAGTAAGCAACATTGTCCCCGCGATGAGTACCCCGCTGGCATCCATTTTTGGTAGTGGCTTCCTGGTGGTTGTGCCCATTCTTGCTAGTGCAGTGGGTCCCTATGCAATCGTGGCCATGGCTGTGGTGGCGATTGTTGCTTTTATGGTTGGAACTATCATCCGGCATAATATACTTTGTGCCGAAGCTGTGCTGGCAAAGGGCAGCAAGCCGTTCACCGTTGTTGTTGAACGGCTTTCTGATTTTGCGCTTGTGGCCGCCTATGTGATCTCGGTATGTCTGTATATTCATATCCTCTCTGCCTTTGTACTTGCCAGCTTTGAGCTGGATACTGCCTTTAACAAAAGTCTGTTGACCACCATAGTAATTGGTGTGATCACTGTTGTTGGCCTGTTGGGGGGATTGAAGCCACTGGAAAACCTGGAACGCTGGGCACTTTATGTGACTATTTTGTTGCTTGCGATATTGCTCATTGTATTTGGTATTTATGATGTCAAGCAGTTACTGGCACAAGGCTATTTTACTTTACCTGAAATGCCGCAACGAAGTGTATGGGAAATCGCCACCATTGTGGCGGGTACGCTGATCATCGTGCAGGGTTTTGAAACACCTCGCTATCTGGGTGAGAGTTTTAATACGCTTACCCGTATTCGTGCTTCACGCTGGTCGCAATATTTTTCACTCAGTGTCTACGTGCTGTTTGTTGCCCTGGCACAACCTATCGTGGCCGTGTTGAAGGGAGATTATGGTGATAACAGCCTGATCACCCTGGCGGCAACGGCCTCATTGCTTTTACCCCTGCCCCTGATTGTGGCCGCCAGCCTGTCACAGTTCTCCGCCGCCGTTGCCGATACTATTGCCGCTGCTGCGAATATGCAGGAGGCGAGTCGGCAGCGTATTGGTGTGCGTTGGGGTTACCTGTTCGTGGGTACAGCTGCAATGGCACTGGCCTGGTCCGGTTCGACCTTTGAGATTATTGCACTGGCATCGCGTGCCTTCGCCCTTTATTACTTGCTGCAATGCCTGGTGGCGTTTTCCGTTTGCCACAATCATCGTGAACGCAGTCGTTTTGTTTTTATTGGGTTTATTCTTGGCTTTGTTCTGATTTTTGCCGTGCCAGCAGGTTAAAGTGGGTTTTCGTATTGGCTTCGAATCAAAAATGTTCTTTATCGCCTAACAACCGCCACTGACCTTCGGGTAGTCGGCCCAGTTTGACCTCGCCGATGCGTACCCGTTTGAGGCCGGTAGCCCTGAGGTCCACCAGTTCACACATGCGCCGGATTTGGCGTTTACGGCCTTCCACCAGGATGAACTTGAGTTGATCCTGATTTTGGCGCTGTACCTGGGCGGGTTTGAGGGGGCGATCGTCCAGAGACAGGCCGTGGTGCAGCAGTGCCAGCTTTTCGTCGGTCACGTCCCCCGTGACCCGCACCAGGTATTCCTTTTCGATTTCGGCATCGTTGCCGATGAGACGCCGGGCGATGCGGCCATCGGCGGTGAGGACCAACAGGCCCTGGGAGTCAATGTCCAGTCGGCCTGCAGGGGCCAGGCCCCGCCGGAAAACGGGCTGAAACAACCTCTTGGAGCTGTCATAGGCATAACGGTTTTCCTTATTGATCAGAGATGCTGCCTCCGGGTGGTTATCCTCCGGTTGCCCCGAGACATAACCCACTGGTTTGTTGAGTAAAATGGTGATGAGCTTGTCCTGACGAGCGCTGGCGCGTTTATCCAGGGTGATAGTTTGGTGTGGGTCAATTTTAGTTCCCAGGATGCTGATTTTTTGTCCATCCACCTGTACCCAGCCCTTTTCGATATAGGCGTCGGCCTCTCGCCGGGAGCACAGGCCACGCTGGGCCATGAGTTTGGACAGTCTTATTTTCTCCATTTGTGACGGGAGGCTAAATGGTCAGTGGGGTTATGGGGCACTGTACGGTAAAATCCACTGCTCTGCATACCCTTCCGTGTGCGGTCGCACACTACGGGCACCGAGGTCTGCCCTGGCCTTAGTTAAGGCTGAGGCCGAGGCCTGTTTTATTACACACTGTTTTATTGGAGAGATTGATGTCCGACAAGCTTAATCGAATCAGTTCCCGGATCACCGAACCCAAATCCCAGGGGGCGTCCCAGGCCATGCTTTATGGTACTGGCCTGACCGAAGAGGATATGACCAAGGCCGAGGTGGGGATCGCCAGTATGTGGTGGGAGGGCAATACCTGCAACATGCATTTGAATGATCTGGCGGCCCAGGTCAAGCAGGGGGTGCAACAGGCCGGCCTGGTGGGTATGCGTTTTAATACCGTGGGGGTGTCCGATGGGATTTCCATGGGGACCTCGGGGATGAGTTTTTCCCTGCAGTCACGGGATCTCATTGCAGACTCCATCGAGACGGTGATGGGTGCTCAGTGGTATGACGCCAATATTTCCATCCCCGGTTGTGACAAGAATATGCCTGGGTGTCTGATCGCCATGGGACGCCTCAACCGGCCCGCCCTGATGGTCTACGGTGGCACCATTAAACCGGGGCATCGTGATAGCCAGGTGTTGGATATTGTCTCCGCATTTCAAAGTTATGGGGAGTTTATTGCCGGTAGTATTGATGAGGCTACCCGCCAGGACATCGTGCGCAAATCTTGTCCCGGTGCCGGTGCCTGCGGGGGTATGTATACCGCCAACACCATGGCCTGTGCCATTGAGGCCATGGGGATGTCTTTGCCCTACAGTTCCTCCACCCCCGCAGTGGATGAGGCCAAACTAAATGAATGCATCCAGGCCGGTGCGGCCGTTCGTGCCCTGCTGGAAAAAGACATCAAGCCCCGCGACATCATGACCCGCGAGGCCTTTGAGAATGCCATGGTAGTGGTGATGGCCCTGGGGGGGTCCACCAACGCGGTGTTGCATTTGATTGCCATGGCCCGGGCGGTGGATGTGTCATTGGGCCTCGATGATTTTCAGGCAGTATCAGAGCGCGTCCCCTTTTTGGCAGACCTGAAACCGTCCGGCAAATATGTCATGGAAGATCTACACAATGTAGGGGGGACCCCGGCGGTGATGAAGTATTTGCTGGAGCAGGGTCTTCTAAAAGGTGATTGCCTCACGGTGACCACTAAGACGGTAGCGGAAAATCTGGCTGTACTGCCCGCTTTAAAAGAAGGTCAGGATGTGATCCTGCCGATGGAGCACCCCATCAAGGAAACCGGACATATTCAGATATTAAAGGGTAATCTGGCGCCGGGAGGGGCGGTGGCCAAGATTACAGGCAAGGAAGGCGAACGCTTTGCGGGTCCCGCCAAGGTGTACGACTCGGAAGAGGATATGTTACACGCCCTGGAGGAAAATGAGATCGAGAAGGGGGACGTGGTGGTCATCCGTTATGAGGGTCCCAAGGGTGGACCGGGTATGCCGGAAATGCTTACCCCGACCTCGGCCATTATGGGCGCGGGGCTGGGTAAGGATGTGGCGTTGATGACCGATGGCCGTTTTTCCGGTGGTTCCCACGGTTTCATCCTGGGGCATGTGGTGCCCGAGGCCCAGGAGGGAGGCCCCATCGCCCTGGTACGAGACGGTGATCACATTACCATTGACGCCAAGAACCACCTGTTGACGGTGGACATCAGTGAGGCCGAAATGGCCCAACGTCGCAGTGAATGGAAGATGCCCGCCTATAAGACCAATAGAGGGACACTCTATAAATACATCAAGAATGTTAAGGATGCCTCCCAGGGCTGTGTGACGGATGAATAGCTGAGCCTTATTGATGCCCATCAACAACTAAAGAGGTGGTTCATGGCCGAAGAGGCGAATAAGACAAAAAAAGAAATGTCCCCGGTCCCCTTCAAAGAGGCCATTAAATTCTGGCTTAAACTGGGATTTATCAGCTTTGGGGGGCCCGCAGGTCAGATCAGCATTATGCACCAGGAGCTGGTGGAGCGGCGCAGGTGGTTATCTGAACACCGTTTTCTGCACGCGCTGAATTACACCATGGTATTGCCTGGGCCCGAGGCCCAGCAGTTGGCCACGTATATTGGTTGGTTGTTTCACGGCACCTGGGGGGGGATCGTTGCCGGCACCCTGTTTGTCTTGCCATCATTGTTCATTCTCATCGCCCTGGGTTGGATATACCTTAGCCTGGGTGATGTGCCTATGGTGTCCGGGGTGTTGTATGGTATCAAACCCGCAGTGACTGCCATTGTCTTGTTTGCCGCCTATCGTATTGGTTCACGGGCTCTGACCAATAATCTGTTGCGGGTTTTGGCCGCCGTGGCCTTTGTGGCTATTTTTGTACTCAATGTGCCCTTTCCCTATATTGTGCTCACCGCCGCGATTTGTGGTTTTGTGGGTGGACGTGTGGCACCGGAACAATTTCGCCTGGGTGTGGGTCACGCCGAATCGGGGAAAAGTTATGGTCCCGCATTGATTGATGATCATACGCCGTTACCCGACCACGCCCGTTTTAAACTCTCGCGAGCCATTGTTTATGGTTTGGTGGCCCTGGCCATTTGGGGTGTCGTGCTTCTGGGGTTGACGAGTCTATATGGTTGGCAGGGGACGTTCACCCAAATGGGTTGGTTTTTTACCAAGGCCGCCATGGTCACCTTCGGCGGTGCCTACGCGGTGCTGCCCTATGTCTATCAAGGTGGGGTTGAGCACTATCAGTGGTTGACCGCGACGCAGATGATCGATGGTTTGGCCCTGGGAGAGACCACACCGGGACCCCTGATTATGATTGTGGCCTTTGTGGGGTTTGTGGGTGCCTGGACCCAAACGGTGTTGGGGCCGGATGCACTGTTATTGGCCGGTATGATCGGGGCCAGTGTGGCCACCCTGTTCACCTTTTTGCCCTCATTTTTGTTTATTCTTATCGGTGCACCGGCCGTGGAGGCGACCCGTCACGACATCAAGTTTACCGCCCCACTCACCGGTATTACTGCGGCAGTGGTGGGCGTGGTGGTCAATCTGGCGGTATTTTTTGCCTATCATGTGCTGTGGCCTGCAGGTTTAGAGGGTACGTTTGAGTGGTCGGCGGCAGCGATTGGTGTGGCCGCGATTTTGGCATTATTTCGTTTCCATTGGGGCGTCATACCGGTAATCGGGTTTTGTGCCGCATTGGGGCTTTTCTATGAGTTTTTGCTGCGGCCATTGTTGGGTCTCGGTTAGCGTTTGGTCTGAGCTGTGTTTGTGATCTCAAGCGCATCGACTGTTGGGGTGTAGATTGAAAAAACTGTTGAGGTTTATTTTTGGTCTGATAGGTATATTGGCGGTGGCCCTCGTCGCCTTGAGTTATGCGCTGCCCTATATCATTGATCCTAACGATTATAAAGATGATCTCACCGCCTTGGTCAGCAAATACACTGGACGTAAATTGACTATTGGTGGCGATCTTCGCTTATCCCTGTTTCCTTGGCCGCGGGTTAAGGCCAGCGACATCACTCTCGAAAATGCTGAAGGTTTTGGTGAAATGCCTATGGCCCAAATCAAAGCAGCTGAGATTGGTATTCGTATTTTACCGCTGTTCGAGCGGCGTATTGAAGTGGACAATGTGGTGTTGGGTGGGATGAGCTTAAGCCTGATCACCAATGATCAAGGTGAGACCAATTGGGGTGATTTACTGGAACACAAGGCTGGGGAGGGTTTGGCCTTGATTGCGTTAGTGGTTCGTGGGATTGATGTACGGGATAGCCAGCTTATATGGCGGGATCGCAAGACGGCCAAGCACTACATACTCAATAAGTTCAATATTGAGACAGGTCAAATTCTCTCTGGTGAACCCGAGAGATTGGTGCTCTCGTTTAAGTTGCTCCAGTCAGGTAAAGCTTATCAACTACCCGTTAAGCTCAAAGGCCGGATACGATTTGATGCCCAACAGAATAAATTAGTGATGCAGGATGTGCTGCTCAATACCAGATTGGATGGAGTACGTGCTGAGCTGAGTGCCCCTAAGCTGGAATATTTTATTCGGTCGATGATATTGGATGTTAATGCTCTGGCGTACCGAATCAGTGGTTTTCCGGTGATCGTGCACGGCAAACTGCCTACCAGTAAATTAGATTTTAAAAAACAACGTGCATCCATTCCTCGCGCAGTTGTTAGTGCCGCTAATGGCCAGGTTAGTATCAGTATTAAGGGTTATCGTTTGTTAAAAGCCCCCTACTTATTGGGCCGAATTATTGCGCCCATATTTGATCTGCGGAGCCTTTTAAAGTCCTTTGGTGTGGACGTAGATACCCGTGACCCGCAAGTTTTATCAAGGGCTTCGGTGCATGCGGTCTATGAGGTCGGTGGTGGTGAGATAAACATCCAGAGTATCAAGGCCATTCTGGATGACACCACCTTGTTGGGGTCTTTTGATATTCTGCGTTTCGATCGGCCATCTTATGGCTTTAAACTTAATGTGGATAATATTGACCTGGATCGCTATCTATCGGCGAAACAGATAAAAAATATGGGTGTTGGCACCGAGGCCCAAGGTGTACCTGGGGGCATGTTATTCGCTTTACCGGCAGCTTTGTTGAGGCCGCTCAATATAAAAGGCAACCTCAATATTCAATCTTTAAAGATGTCGGGGCTGCGTGCCCAGGATGTCAGGATCGGTGTGCAAGCCAATGACGGTGAGATAGTGGTGTCACCAGTGAGTGCGAAGCTCTATGGTGGGTCATTGTCAGGCAAGATCAAGTTTGATACCCGCGGTGACGTTCCTTCGCTCAGTGTCAATGAGACACTGAGCCGTGTGCAGATGTTGCCCTTGTTATCTGCTATGGGTATCAGCGAGCGTCTCGTGGGGACGGGTCAATTGAATATCAAAATAGTGGGTCACGGCAAGGATAGCCGTGAAGTGTTACGCAGTTTACAGGGTGAGACCAGGTTCAGGATTCGAAACGGCGTAATAAAGGGTCTGGATGTGCGTAAATTGATTTACGATGCAAGGCGTCTCTATGCGGAACTGCGCGGTGAGCAGATCAAGACAACGATACCCGATGAGACCGAATTTAAGTTTACCGAAATGAAGGGCAGCTTGGTGTTTAATAATGGTGTGGCCAGTAATATAGATCTGAGCATCAAGTCACCCCTGTTTCGTATCAGTGGTAATGGCACTGCGGATATGGTGGCACAGACCATGAATTATCTTATGGATGTGTCTGTGGTTGCCAGTGTCCGGGGGCAGGGTGGCAAAGAGTTGGCCGAGCTAAAGGGTCTTAGTATCCCAGTACGGGTCAGCGGGCGGTTTGGATCATTAAGCTACAAGATTGATAAAAATCTATGGTGGCGGCGGGATAAAGAGAAAATTGCCAAAAAGTTGGGCATAGGGCTGGACCAGCTCAACCTGCCAAAAGAGGGGGTTAACTCATCTCTTGGCAAGGGGGTTAAAGATTTGCTTGAAGGGCTGTTGCGTCCAGAATCGGAAAAGGGCGGTGATAGCAAAGGCGAATGATCCGTTTATCTTGTTAGGCTATGGGCCTGGGTCTTGGAAAGGCCTAGGCTAACGATTTAAATGTATTAAAAATCAATAAGATACAGATAAATCTTGCTGATTAGCAAGGATATTTGGGTTTGGCCTTGGGCTTCAATGTGATGCCCTTCGATCCATGTTGATCGCTACCTTGTTGATTTGGAGGGATATGGCCTCTTTTGGTCCCTCCACGACGCCACCAGAGCCATAATTTAAGGGCCATGATATGTTGCCGAATTCCCTGCCCACGGGCATCATAGGTTGATGTCTGAATCTCCTGCCGTCCACCTGAATCACGATGACCAATTCAGCCTGGAGGAACACCTTGATCTCCTGGCGGAGATCAGTGAGGCCTTTGCCACATCGCTCAATCTGGACGACACTCTGCAGCACGCGTTGAACCGTATCATGGAATACCTCGATGCCGAGGCTGCCTCTATATTTTTGCTGGATGAAGGTGACACCAAGCTCAATTGCCGGGCCTGTGCTGGCCCCATTGATATCAAGGGTTTGCGCGTAGATGTTGGTCAAGGTGTGGTAGGGCGTACCCTCCAGGAAAACCGCGTTATCATGGTGCGCGATGTAGATCAGGATCCTAGCTTTACAAATACCATCGACAAGCAAACCGGATTCAAGACACGTTCGGTGCTATGTGCTCCTCTCAAGCTTCGCGATCGTCGTATTGGCACCCTGGAGCTTATCAATAAGCGTTCCGTAGACGCCCTGTTTGACTCCCGGGATCAACGTCTACTTGAGACCTTGGCGGCATCGGCATCAATGGTTATTCACAATGCCACTTTGGCAGCCAGCTTGGTGGAGCATGAGCGTATACAGAGGGAATTGGAGCTTGCTGCAGAGATTCAACGTAATCTATTGCCGCATGACAGCACTGCCCTGTTTCCAGTGCATGGAATCAATATACCGGCACGCGAAGTCTCGGGTGATTTTTATGACTACTTTACCCTGCCCGATGGACGCATTATGTTTAATTTGGCAGATGTCTCTGGAAAGGGGATGAATGCGGCCTTGTTGATGGCAAAGACCAGCAGTTTGTTTCATTGTTTAGGTAAATCTTTGACCAGTCCGGGCCAGCTCCTGGGGATATTGAACAATGAAATACATGAAAAGACGACACGAGGTATGTTTGTGACGATGGTAGGGGGTGTCTTCAACCCCGACGACCAATCGTTGTGTTTTGCCAATGCCGGTCACCAGCCCCCATTATTGGTTGATCAACAGGGTCAGTTCAGGGAGATTGAAGTTCAGGCCCCACCCTTGGGTATTGAGGCCCATACCGTGTTTCCTGAAACGCATCTTATTCTTGGTGGTGGGAGCCTGTACATCTATAGTGATGGGCTTACCGAGGCCTGTGGTGCCAATGGCAAACAATTGGGCGTTTCTGGCATTAAGACCATGATCAAAGGCGTTGCTCACCTTTCCGCCGCCCAGCGAATCAAGGATTTGGTTAAACAGGTGATGGATGGCACAGAAAGCTTGCATGATGACATGACCCTGATGGTTATTGAGGCAACCTGATGGGGAAAAAATCAAAGGTCATTGAAACGCGTATCCAGGCCAAGCCTGAACAGCTCAAGCTGTTGCGTGGTGTAGTGCGTGATGCAGTACATATGAGCGGATGCAGCGACAAGACGGTCGAGCGGGTTGTGCTTGCAGTTAATGAGGCGGGGATGAATATTATTCAACATGCCTATAAAAATAATCCCGAAGGTGAGATTATATTAGAAATCATTGACAATGATACCGAGCTCTTGTTTCGGGTTACAGACTTCGCAGAGCCCGTGGACATCAACAATATTAAACCTCGGCCTCTGGATAAATTACGGCCAGGTGGTTTGGGCACGCATTTTATTAACGAGATAATGGATGAGGTTGTCTATTCCATACCTAAATGCGGTGTTGGTAATCAGGTGGTGATGAAAAAGACCATAAAATCGGATTGAATGGGGGAGCTTCGCGCAGTGACTTATAAGATTACCCAACACGCTGGTTATTCAGTTGTACACTTGAAAGGTGATGTGGATTTGTCGACTTCACCCATCGCTAGAAAGCTTATCCTCGAATGCATTGAGGCCAAGCATAGTGTGCTTGTGGACCTGTCTGAGGTAGCGTACATAGACAGTTCCGGGGTTGCCAGCCTGGTAGAAGGTTATCAGCTTGCCAAGACCAATGGTGTCGAATTTGGTTTGGTCAATGTCAGTCAAGCGGCACTGGATGTATTGCAATTGGCACGTCTCGATACTGTATTTCCGATCCATGCTTCCTTGGATGATTTATCCAAGGTAATGAGATAGCTTGTCTCGTCGTTATGCGGCAATACGCTGAGAAATTAGGCCGCGCCACTGTTAGTGGCCTTGAGGAATTAGGTTACGCCCTGTCCCTGTTTGTGGAGTCTTTTTATTGGATTTTTTTTGGGTATCGCCGTGGTCAGTCGGTAAGTATTGCAGCAACCTTCAAACAGATGATGCAGGTGGGTGTCGCTGCCATACCCATTAGTGCGGCATTATCCTTCGCGGTAGGGATTATGCTCGCGATTCAAGGGATACATACGTTGAAGGCCTTTGGTGCCGAGTCCCAGGTTGTCGTGGGTATTGCGCTCTCTGTGACCCGAGAATTTGCACCTTTGATTATTGGTATCTTGATTGCGGGTCGCTCAGGTTCGGCCATTGCCGCTCGGGTGGGTACCATGCAAGTTTCGCAAGAAATTGACGCCTTACAGGTGATTGGTATAAGCCCAGTGCGCTATCTGGTGGCACCGGCCCTGTTGGCGATGATGGTTATGGTTCCCACGCTAACTTTTTTTGCGGATATAGTGGGTATGTTGGGCGGTGCATTTTTCAGCGTATTAGAGCTCAATATCAGCATGGAGGCCTATGTTGATCGTACTATCAAGGCCCTGACGGTGGATGACATATTGCAAGGTATCTGGAAGAGCATTGTTTTTGCAATTATTATTGCGGTGGTTGGGTTCATTAATGGTTTCTCGGTAACCGGTGGTGCTGAAGGGGTGGGCAAGGCAACCACCCGATCCGTAGTGCAGGCTATCAGCTTAATTATTGTTGCCGATATGGCGTTTACGTTCTATCTCAACCACTGACTATGACTACGACTAAAAAGATAAGCTCCGAGCCGGTAATAGAAGTGCAGGATCTGGTGGCGCACTACGGTAGCCGTGAGGTGTTGCATGGAATTAATCTGAGCATTCATGATGGAGAAATCATGGTCATCATGGGGGGGAGTGGCTCTGGTAAAAGTACGGTGTTGCGTCATATGCTGGGGCTCAATACCCCGAGCTCTGGGGCGGTCAAATTGCTTGGCCAGGACATTACCCGGATCACTTCCAAGGAGATCGACATATTGCGCCGAAATATTGGGGTATCATTTCAGGGTGGTGCTTTATTTAACTCCATGACGGTGGGTGAGAACATCATCTTACCCTTGCGGGAACATACCCAGTTGGATGAGAAGACGATGCAGATTATGTGTCGTATGAAGCTGGAGTTAGTCAGCCTTGCTGGGTTTGAAGATTTAATGCCCGCGCAGCTCTCAGGTGGTATGGTGAAACGTGCAGCCTTGGCCCGGGCTATTATTATGGATCCAAAATTACTGTTTTTTGATGAGCCATCAGCGGGGCTTGACCCCGTGGTTTCCGCTGAACTGGACGAATTGATACTGAGGATTCGCCAAGCCATGAAGACCACCATCGTAGTGGTCACCCATGAATTGGATAGTACATTCCGGATCGCCGACCGCATTACAGTATTAGACGAAGGTAATGTCCTTATGGTGGGAACAGTTGATGAAGTTCGTAACAGTAAAAACAAGCGTATTATGGATTTGTTGGGGCGACGTGTCCGGGAAATCAAAATTGATGCGGAGGAATACCTCAATCGCCTGACCGGTGAACAGGTTAGAGAAACAGGATAATCCAAGGGAAATGAAGCAAGATAATATTAATTACGTCGTGGTAGGCAGTTTTGTTGTGGTTGTGCTGGCTACGTTCCTGGTTCTGTTAGGAGTACTTACAGGTCGGGCCGGGTCTACGGATAGCTATTATGCCATTTTTAATAATGTGACCGGTCTTGATTTGGGTACTGCCGTCACCTATGAGGGATATCAGGTGGGTCAGGTAGAGGATATTAATGTCTTGCAAAAAGATGGCGTGACCCGATACCGTGTCGAATTTGGTATCCAGGAGGGGTGGAAGGTTCCCGCCGACAGCACCGCCTACATTCAAACGGCGGGTTTACTTGCTGCAGTAACAATTGACATAAAAGAGGGTAAGAGCAAGATTTATCACCAGCCCGGTGCCGAGCTAATAGGAGTGGTGGGTGAAGACATGCTTGCCACCATGGCAACAGCGGCGGCAGATTCGGGTGAGCTTCTGGTTTCACTGCAGAAAAGTGCAAAAGGACTTGAGCAGTTGCTTACCGGGCCTACGGGCAAAAAGATGGGTAGCGTTATCAATCAATTTGATATTGCCTTGGTGAAAGCCAATAAGCTGTTGGAAAATACCAATGATTTTATTCAGCATAATCGTGGTGATCTGGATCAGGCTATCACCGATCTAAGAGTTACCATGGGAGTGATGGCGAAGCATATCGATGGAATTGCCTTTAATCTTGAAGAGGCCAGTCGCAATCTACATGAGTTGACCCGTCAGGTGCGCGCCAAACCGAGTTTGCTGATACACGGTGGAAGTCAAAATAAAGGAGCAAGCGTTGAAAATGTGGAGTAGACGGGTTTGGGCCCATTATTGGACAGGGTGTGTTGTGATATTTGGACTTCTGGCCCTGTCATCCTGTGGGGGGGCGGGTACCGTTGTCGATGACCACTATTATCGTCTCATTACCGAACCCAATATTCCGGTGGCCAAATCGCCTAGTCTGGATGGCTTGCTCGTGGTGCAGCAATTTACTGCCGATGGCCCCCACAGTGGTCGAGCGATCGTCTACAGTCGTGTCGACGAACCCATGGAGCTACATTCCTATCGATACCATTTCTGGACAGAACCGCCGGCACGATTGATTCAACAGCAGTTGGTCCGCTCTCTGCGGCAGGCGAAGGTAGCCCAGGCAAGTCACCAACAAGACCCGGCGTTGCGTGAAGATTACACCCTGGTAGGGCACCTGCAGCGTTTTGAGATTGTGCGTTCACCCACCGAGCCCAGCGCGGTTGTTGTGATGGAGGTATCCCTGTTAAAGCGGGGGCAGTCCCGACCGCTCATGGCCCAGACCTATACTGCCGAGGTGGAGATCGAAGGTGGGTCGGTGAGTTCCGGTGTAGTGGCCCTGACACGGGCCTTGGTGCAGGTACAAAGGGCCTTAATCAAGGATATAAAGGGCTTGTCTGGCCCATAATGGCCCCCATAAACTACCTGTAGGGACAAGGTGATGGGCCTGTTGTTGTAGTGCTGTTACCCTAAAATACTGTGGAAATGCTGAACACATCGATATTTCTGTGGTCTACATAGGTGCTGATCTGGGCTTGCAAGTCGGGTTGTAAATGGACCGCTTGCGGCTCGGCGCAGATTGACGCCAGACGTAGATCACCATTACTCTACATGCTTTATACCTAATTCATTTAATTTCGGAGGCACCAAGACTCATGGTACAGATTTCCCAATCTATTTCCCAAGGTCGGCAACAAGCCCTCGCCACCAACCGGCTTATACGTAACACCTACACGTTGTTGTCCATGACCCTGCTGTTCAGTGCCGCCATGGCGGGGGTGGCCATGGTCAACAATGCCCCCATGCCCAATATCTGGCTGGTATTGGGGGGTTATTTCGGTCTGCTGTTTTTGACCAATTACCTGCGCAACAGCGCCTGGGGCCTACTATCCGTATTCGCCCTCACCGGGTTCATGGGCTACACCCTGGGACCGGTCATCAATGTTTATCTTAACCTGTATAGCAACGGCAGCCAGTTAGTGGCCTATGCCCTGGGGTCTACCGGGGCTATATTTCTAGGCCTGTCCTTCTACGTGCTCACTACCCGTAAGGACTTCAGTTATATGGGTGGTTTTCTTATGGCGGGTATCCTGGTGGCCTTTATTGCCGGTGTTGCCAATATCTTTTTGGCCATGCCAATATTGGCTCTGGTGGTGTCGTCCATGTTTGTGTTGCTGATGTGTGGCTTGATCCTGTGGCAGACCAGCGCCATGGTCCACGGTGGCGAGACCAATTACATCATGGCCACAGTGACCCTCTATGTCGCCCTCTATAATCTGTTTACGAGCCTGCTGCAAATACTCGGGATATTTGGCGGCGAAGACTAGACAGTATTTCAGCAAAGATCTGCCTAAGGCCCTGCATTGCAGGGCCTTTTTTTGTGCGCCTGTGTTGGTCAGGCGTGATTCCCGGGATCACGATGGGTTTTTACAGAGTGTATGCCGTTTGTGCTTAAGCGGGGCTATGAGCGGCACATGCTCCAAGGTATTAGGTTATGTGCAGACGGTGTCAATAAACTGAACGGTACTGTTTGGCGATGAGTGGCAGTCAAAGGAATTCTTAGTCATCTTGCTGAGCCCTTTCCCCTGGATAGTTTGGTTTCGCGTAATTTTATGGTTTGGTGAGAGCAAGCACCGTTCTGGTGTACCCAACAAATTGTTTGATGAGGGCTCTTTTGGGGTAAATTTTTCTGCAAAACTGCCGATAACCTACCCAGGACAATTTGGAGTCTTTAGGTTGATGTCCGACCATTCTTGCCGTCCAGGCAGATATATGTATGTTGGGTAAAAAAAACTTTTTATTGTTGGGCGTGACTGTTTTGGTACTAGGTTTATGGCCTGGTAGCCAGGTTAATGGAGTCGCTGAATCGGTTAATGTATGGGGTGACTCGGGATTAAGTTCTACTGGCATCAATGGCAAAACGCTACAAGGGCAGGAATCAGGGTACTCCACCGTTCTTACGGAACCTGAAGGGCACATCACTTTTTCACAAGCCATGCGAACCAAGGGCGTACTGTTTTTTCTTGGGCTTACGGTAGTGCTGATTTTTGGTGTAGCCATAGGTCATTTGGCCGGGTTGCACGATAAGTTAAATCGTTATGAACATCGCCTGGGGAAAGAGGAAGAGGGCAAGAATACAGATAGCTTTGAGTTGCTCAGGTTGCAAAACATGTTGGATTGGTTGCCCAGTGAATGTTGGCTGTTCGACGCTAAGAGCTATAATTGTCTTCAGGCGAATATTCTGGCACGGGAAGGTGCTTTGGTGGAGGATGATGTCTCCGTTATGTCGCTCCCCGATTTGCTGGTGGATCTGGATCGAGACGCCTTTGATGTCTTGATCGGTGCGATCCGATCTGGAGAGCAATCTCATGTGGTGTTTCGTGCCCGGCGCCAACGGGCAGATGGTAGTAACTACCCAGCAGAGGTTAGATTGCAATGGTTGGATCAGGGGCCATCACCGGCAATTCTGGCGGTAATGTTCGATACCACCGAGTCTGAGCGACTTGGGTTTGCACTGCACCGGGAAAAAGAGTGTAACCGACTCGCCTTGGAGACGGTAGCGGAAGCCCTCATTATTACTGATGTGCAGGGTCGCATAGAGTACCTTAACCCGGTTGCAGAAAGCTTGTTGGGCCTGGTAGCCATTGATGTGTTAGGCCGTGCTATTGCCAAGACCGTAAAACTAAAACAAGGTAATATTGGTGGCCCCTGTGATCCAGTCTCCACTTGTATCGTCAGTAATGCCCCGCAAACACTTGCCGAAGACACCGAGATTGAAAATAGTCATGGCGCTCGTTATCGTACCCATGGGCTGGTCATTCCCCGTCTTGACCCGGATGGGATAGTGGATGGTGCGGTGATGGTTATGCGAGATATTGAAGAAATCAAGGCACCCAGAGTTGCCAGCTTTCCCAATGATAAATATGATCGTGCGGCAGGCTGAGTCTTGTTGTACGGATGAATTGCAGGGCTGCCCCATTCGATCAGATTGTACTACAGCAATCGCTGGTAGCGGTTAAACAGTTTTTTTAGCTTCTTACGATCGGCTTCCCAGGGGGAGGCCCATTCCAAGCCATGTGTCATAACCCCCCGACAAAGGCGCAATAGACCCGATACGTCATCACTGTGTACGAATTCGGGTGCTGGACCACCGCTGGCTTTGCAGTCGGGGCCACCTTCAAAACCCTGATTGTGGTAATTACCCAGTGGCACGGAAACTCCAATTGTGGAAAAGTTATAGGCCGTGGCGGCATAGGCTTCACAGGCACCACCGTCCATGATGCGTCGTTGGTGGCAAGTCGGCAGAAGTTTGTTGGCCAGATCACTGAGTACTTTTAAGCCGCCTGGGTCGAATGCTGTTTTTCTGTCCCCAAGCCGTACCACCGGGCCTTTGCCAACCTTGGCACCGACCAAGGTACGAGAGGCCTCCAGGCTTACACAAACTACAGGACGGCGTTTGTCGTGAAGCCAACCCAGTTCAAAGTGGCCAATAGCCCCCACAAAGCCCACTTCCTCTGCCCGGGTCAATAGACCGATAAAGTCGGATCCATCCGATGGACAGCGTTTTGATGCCACGTAACGGGCTGTTTCGAGTATGGCAAACACACCCACCAGATCATCTGCAGCGCGGGTGTAGATCCGCTTGCCCTGCCTCCACAAAGGGGCGCGGAAATTAAATCCACCGTGTAGGGTTGTTGCCGCCGGTCGTTTGCTGGGGAAGGCGCTGCGGGACAGGCGCACTTCTGCAGAGACAATGCCTTGTCCGCGAGTACTTAATTGGGCACTCACCAAGTGTCCCTCTGTGATAGGTCCATTGCGGTCGGCAATCCAGACACGACTGCCACGTAAGTGTCTGGTAGGTGAGCCACCATACCAGCGCACTTTGAGGCGGGTTGTGGATAGCCAGCGACTACCATGAAAACCTGGGTGGTCCATGTGGGCAATAAAAACCCGCAGGGGTTCCTGGCGAGGTTGGGCAACGCGGTTTTTATAGGCCTTTACCGAGTCCACCCCGACAATGATATTGCCCAGAGTGTCCTGACACCAGGGGATATTGATTCGATCCATTGCCTCCATGACTGTAGCCATGACCTGGAATTCCCGAAATGGTGCAGTAGCCTGGGACAGTATCTTATAGAGCAAACGTTGTTGACGTTGGTTCACGCGGTGTAACCATAAAAAGTTATTGATGGAATGTTTAAATGAACAGCTAAAGCACGCTCTGAATGTTGCTTCACTGTCGTCCTGTTACGCCCTCTCCTTCCGGGAACACCCCTAGAGTGTAAAAGGGTTGGGGAATAAAATAAGGATAAGTTATTGATTTTTAATATTCCCTCATCCTAAACTTCTCCCGGAGGGAGAAGGGATTATCAATTATGCGGCCACTGCGTGGCTACCAGGATAGCTGAAACAAGCAGGCCAATTATTATTTTTGTACCACTTCATCAATAAAACGCTTAATCCCACTGCTGTAGTGTTTGTGGTTTATGGAGAATCCATCGTTGTGTCCACCTTGCAGGGTCAGGAATTGCTTGGGTTCCGATGCCATGTTAAATAATTCTTGGCCGTGATCAAAGGGGATGATCTCATCTTCACGGCTGTGGATGACCAAGATGGGTGCGTGAACCCGGCTGATAGCGTCAGCGGTGCTGTATGAGAACTTGGTGAGCCAACGTGCGGGTAAATAGGGATAGACATCAGCGGCGAGGTCTGGGGCGGAGGTAAATGTCGATTCCAAAATAAGCGCCGCCGGTGATTGTTGGCTGGCCAGATGGGCAGCGATGGGGCCACCCAGAGAGCGGCCAAAGATGATGATGTTGTTTGCTGGCAGCTGCAGGGTATCGGTGAGGTAAAGCCATGCCGCCTGGGCATCAAGATAGGTGCCGGCCTCGGTGGGATGACCGCTGCTGTTGCCATAACCCCGATAGTCGATGATCAGTGTGCTCAAGCCAAGAGCGTGGAAGGTCTTGATTGAATCCAGCCGGTGTGAAATGTTGCCAGCGTTGCCATGGAAAAATAGGAGTTGGGCCTTGGGCGCGGTGGCGGGGATGTACCACGCATCTAATGTCACGCCGTCTTCGGTGACCAATTTTACGGTGCTAAACGCTAAGCCCAAATCGGCGGGGGTGCGGGACACTGTTCGGGAGGGCAGGTTTGGGATATACAACAGGCTGGATTGGTTTAGATAAACCAAAAGCACAAATAGCCCATATGCCAAGGCGAGGCCCGTTACGAGTGTCCGCATAGCGTTACTGTATCACCGGATGCCCGGTGACGGTGAGCCCCTGGGCGGGATGGGGCCGTTCGAGGCCGCCGGGGTGTGCGTACGGATTCTGGCTAAATTAAGCGTCCATGGGTAGTGGTGGGGTTGTTTAGGCTCTGGCAGAGCACTGTCTCCACATCATCAGGCGACATCAATTTCTGCTCTCTGAGGATCTGGCCGAGCAGGCGATGTTTGCCGTTATTGAGATCTTCCTGGATCTGGGTCCGTAATGCCTCCACCAGCTGGTCTGGGGTGATATACCCCATCTCCACGGCGGTGACACCGAATCGTTTTTCATAGCGCTCTGTTCCTCTGATTATAGGCATCATATAGAGGTTTTCGGCCCCTGGTTTGCAGGCTTTAATGTAAAGTCGGTATATTAAAAAACCCATACCCCAGCAGTATTGCCGCTACAGCTGTGTCCAAAAGCGTGATAGGGTGTTTTTTTGCCCATTGCCATCCAATATATCCAGGATATGCGCCAAATCGTACTCGACACCGAAACTACTGGACTCGATTTTGCCCAAGGCCATCGGATCATTGAGATTGGCTGTGTGGAGATGATCAATCGCCGGGTGACTGATAATCGCTATCACCAGTATCTACAACCTGATCGGGAAATTGATGAGGGGGCTTTGGAGGTGCATGGCATTACCCCCGAGTTTCTGGCGGATAAGCCCCGCTTCGGGGATGTGGTGGAAGACTTTCTGGGCTACGTCAAGGGTGCAGAGTTGATCATCCATAATGCACCCTTTGATGTGGGCTTTATCAACCACGAGCTGGGTTTGGTGGGTAAGGATAGGGGCAAGATCGAGGATTATTGTTCGGTGATCGACACCCTGAAGATGGCCCGTGGCTTGCATCCCAGTCAGAACAACAGCCTGGATGGTTTGTGCAGGCGCTACGAGATTGATAATTCTCAACGCACACTCCATGGTGCCCTACTGGACGCCGAGATTTTGTCAGATGTATTTTTGGCGCTGACCGGTGGGCAGATCACGTTGTCGCTGGATGGGTTGGAGAGTACGACCTCGGGCAGGGTACCCACGAGCACCATCCGTCGTTTGGATGCGGCGCAGTCTCCGGTACGGGTGATCCGGGCCAATGCCGAGGAACTGGCGGCCCATGCCGCTTGGTTGGATCGGCTGGATCAGGCCGAAGCGGGGTGTTTATGGAAAAAACTCAATGTTGAGGATGCCTGATTCAAGATCATCAGCCTTGAATCAACTCAGGGTGAGTTAGGCAGCCAGGCAGGGATAGGTGGGTAAAAGGGGCAAATAACGACACCTGCCCGTCATGAGGTGGTGATTTATCGGATTATTGATACCGCTGTCTCCAACTGGGCTTCTGTTTCAAGTCATCTAGACTGTAAGGTGCTGGTGGCGAAATCCAGATCCCGATAAACCAAACTCACTAACGAGGTGTGGGCAGTATGCTGCAATCCGATCAAGCCCTTAAAAAGGTTCCTGTAGACGCAGAAGTGGTGACTCAGGATGCCCACGCAGAGTCCCACACGGATATCGTAAAATGCAAGATTGATCCTGCACAACTGGTGCTCGAGTTGCCCAGGCTGAGTATCAAGGACTTTTCGGGCGTGGATTTTTCGGGTATGAGCCTGGCAGGTGCGGATTTCAGCGGTGCCGATCTCTCCGGGGCCAATTTCTCTGAGGCATCACTTATGGGTGCCGACCTGTCAGGGGCTGATCTATACAAGGCCAATCTCAAAGGTGCCCGTTTGGCGGGAGCCAATCTGGAGAACGCCGACCTTTCTATGGCGGACTTGAGTGAATGTAGTCTGGCCGGTGCCAGCTTGCAGGGGATTACATTGTCTGGAGCCTGTCTGGTGGGTGTTCGTCTAAGTGGCGCACGTTTAGCCGGTGCCGATCTTTATGAGGCCGATTTGTCCATGGCGGTATTGGCGGGAGCTGATTTGCGCAGGGCCAATCTATCCATGGCAACCATGGTGGGTACGGACCTCACCGGGGCCAAATTGCAGTACGCCAGACTGGTTATGGTCGATCTTACCGATGCCACCTTGTGCAATGCCAAGCTCAATGGTGCACGCATTACAGATTCGACCTTGGTGGGTGCGGCCCTGTGTCGGGCAAATGCCACCCATTGTGATCTTTCTGGATCGAATATGTCGAACACCAAACTATGGTGGACCCAGCTGTTTAAAACCAATTTGACGGGGGCAAATCTATCCAATGCCTTGTTGACCGAAACCAATATGAGTCTGGCCCAAATTGAAGGCACGATTTTGACGGATACCGGGTTGACCCAGGCTGAAGCCACCCAGCGTTTTCAGGGGCTCTGCTATGATGAGACCACGGTGTGGGATGGTCAGGGACGATCCGGTGAGGATGAAGAACCCATAGTGAATAATGTTGCCCAGCCAAAGAAGTCTCACAAAAAATCTCCCAAAGGTTCAGGCAAGAGTAGACGCAAAAGGGCAGCACGGCCTGCGGCATCGTGTTCAGTCGGCACTGCCCTGGTACCCGATGCCACGCCCTAAGGCCGTTTGGAACAGAGTGTCTTATTCATCCGGAAGGGTGATTTTGGCTTAAAGCCAAGTGCCGGTCAGTCTTGGCCTGCTGATCCCTGTTCCTCGGTGGCGATTTGTTTGTTGACCTCGTCCATATCCAGAGATTTTACTTTCTCCACTACCTGACAGAGTTCTGCTTCGGGGAGTACGCCTGGCTCACTATAAACAATCACCTTATCACGCACGATCATCAGTGTTGGAATGGAGCGAATCTGAAATCCGGCCGCGAGTTCCTGTTGGTCCTCGGTATTGACCTTGGCAAAAATCACATCTGGATGCTTGTCGGCTACTTTTTCGTAGATCGGGGCAAATGAACGGCAGGGGCCACACCAAGGTGCCCAAAAATCCACGACAACAAGCTCGTTATCAAGAACCGTTTTTTCGAAATCTTCTTTTGTCAGGTCACGCACCATGGGGCTATGAATGTCTCACTAAAATTTAAGTTTTTGTTTGAATCGATATGGCTACGCTAAGCCTGTTTGGCTCGAGAGATGTGAAAGTACGTGTGCTTAGAACACTATGGGGCCAAGCTATAATATGACAAGCCATTGGGCCATCAATAGCCCAATTTATCCAGATTGTTTTGCGGCATCCTTGTTGGGATGATCGGGTGCCTTGGTGGGTTTTTGTGCCGCAGGTGATGTTGCTGTCGGGGCCGGTATGGATGATTTGATCTTCTCGGCTGGGGCATTGGGCCAACTGAGTTCAAATTTACTGTCAATGATAAAATGATGGCGGTTGTGGTCCTGCTCGTGTTGCTCAATTTGTTCGGGGCTAAGGGGTTTACCGCTGTTAACCTCTCCGGCCTTCGAGTTGATAATCCGGGTCGGGCTCTCTGCGGGTGGATAGCTTAGGTCAATGGTTTGTTCGGCGCTGACTTGTTCGGCGCTGACTGGGGAAGCAGCCAGCCCCAGACACAGTACCAGGCCAGCAATGTATCCACTTCGAGTTCGCTTGGCCGTGAAGATTAAAGTATTCATAGCTTGGGGGTCCGTGGTGTGCATACAGCTAGTTTAGCGCCAAATGGACCCAAATGCTGGCGGCGTAACCCAGGGCGATAGCCCAGGTCCAGCGCAGATGGCTAAAAAAGGTATAAACCCCCCGGGCCTGGCCCATGAGCGCGACACCAGCGGCAGATCCGACGGACAATAGAGAGCCCCCCACACCGGCGGTGAGGGTGACGAGTAACCATTGTTTCAGGCCCATTTCCGGCTCCATGGTGAGCACTGCGAACATGATGGGGATATTGTCTACGATGGCGGAGGCCAGGCCTACCAAAATATTGGCCCAAGTGGGCCCCAGGCTCACGTATACAGAATCTGACAGAATGGCCATGTAGCCCAGGGTGCCCAGACCACCCACACTCAACACCACGCCATAAAAGAACATGAGTGTGTCCCATTCGGCACGCTTCATGCTGATAAAGATGTCAAAGGGGCGGCTACGCGGTTTGTATATTTGCTGTAATTCTTCGTCAAGTGATTCGGCACCATTATTGTCGACGCCCATTTCCATTGGATGCTTGGTGATTTCGTCACGACGTATCCAAAACCCGAATAGTTTGAGTAGGCCAAGACCGGTCATCATGCCCAATACGGGGGGCATATGCAGAAAATTGTGGAATGATACGGTAATGATGATGGTTAGGATAAACAGGCAGATGACCATAATGCCGCCCGGTTTGATCTTGATGTGTTCGTCGATAGGGGCGGGATGGGCCTGAGGGACAGCAAAGGACATGATAATCGCAGGTACCAGCCAATTGACTGCCGACGGGATAAATAGAGGCATAAATTCAGTAAAATTTACCAAGCCTTTTTGCCATACCATCAAGGTGGTGATGTCACCAAATGGGCTGAAGGCACCCCCCGCATTGGCGGCAACAACAATGTTGATGCATGCCAGGGCTACAAATTTGGCATTTCCAGTGCCTACAGACAGGACTACTGCGGCCATGACCAGGGCGGTGGTAAGGTTGTCGGCCAAGGGTGAGATAAAAAATGCCAGTACCCCCGTGAGCCAAAATATGGCCTTATAGGAAAATCCTGAAGATACTAACCAGGCACGCAGGGCTTCAAATACATTGCGCTCTTGCATGGTGTTGACATAGGTCATCGCCGCCAGCAAGAACAACAGCAACTCGGCGTATTCCAATATATTGTGTTCGACTGCAGCCGGGGCAGTGGTAGTGTTACCGGCACTTTGATACGCCAGGGCCACCAACAGCCAGATGACACCTGCCGCTACAATGACCGGTTTGGATTTGCGCAGGCCGAGAAATTCTTCAGCAATGACAAAGCCATAGGCCACTATGAATACGATGACAGCGGATATGCCATACCAGGTTGCGGTTAAATCGAGTTGTGTCTGTGTGCCACCGCCCGTAGAGGCCAGAGCGGCGGCGGGAAATACCAGTGCAGCAAGCAGGGCCAGCCATGGGCGAGCACATAAAATAGTCTTCATATTGATAAGCCTTGTAGATCCTTGATTAAGGGATAGAATGTGATTTGGGGTGGGGTGCGAGCCTTTTTTATGGAGGTCAGAAACCGCGTTCCAAGTCCGTATAATAAATCATTGTAGTACGAACTGAGTCGATTGTAAGGGCGAGTGCCAGATTGGTATTTGTATATCTTGTCCGTTTTGTCGGGACTTTGGTCGAAGAATGATCTACCTGGCCATTGCCAGGTATCCTGTTGGTGCTCATTTTGGGCCCACTTGTTCCAGGGTTGTTTTCACATCGGTGGGCCAATTCTGCTAATCTAGATGCACTATCGGTAAGTCCTGCTTGGCAGGTTTATTGCCGTTATCCGACCCCCACATGAGTTGGGGCTTTGATCAGGGGAAACACGTAATGTCTGATGAGAAATGCTATGCAGTTCCTGCCGAGGTGAGTGTCCGTGCCCATATTGATAGCCAAGGTTATCAGCAGATGTATCAATCCTCGGTAAGCAATCCTGATGGATTTTGGGCGGAGCAGGCCACCGAATTTATTGATTGGATCAAGCCTTGGGATGAGGTATCAGATTGTGACTTCACTGAGGCAAAGATACGCTGGTTCGATGGTGCCAAACTGAACGTTTGTTATAACTGTGTTGATCGTCACCTGGAAAAGCGTGGCGACCAAACCGCCATTATATGGGAAGGCGATGACCCCGCTCATGCCCTGAAGATCAGCTATAAGGAATTACACGAACGGGTCAGCCGTCTGGCCAATGTACTGAAGGCACGTGGTGTTAAAAAGGGTGACCGGGTATGCATCTATATGCCTATGATTCCGGTAGCCGCCTATGCCATGTTGGCCTGTGCCCGTATCGGTGCGGTGCATTCTGTTGTTTTTGGCGGCTTTTCTCCAGAGTCTCTGAAGGACCGTATTCTGGATTCTGATTGTCAGGTGGTCATCACCGCTGATGAAGGTGTACGCGGTGCTAAGGCGATAGCGCTCAAGGACAACACCGATAAGGCAGTGGCAGAGTGTCCCAATGTGCATACGGTGCTGGTGGTCAAACGTACCGGTGGCAAGATCGACTGGGATGACAGACGTGATGTTTGGTATCACGAAATAATGGCCAAAGTATCTGCCGATTGCCCTTGTGAGGTGATGGATGCAGAAGACCCGATGTTTATCCTTTATACCTCGGGATCTACCGGAAAGCCCAAGGGAGTGCTACACACCAGCGGGGGTTATATTCTTTATGCGGCCATGACCCACAAGTATGTATTTGACTATCACGATGGTGATATTTATTGGTGTACTGCTGATGTCGGTTGGGTGACCGGTCACTCCTATATCGTCTATGGCCCCCTGGCTAATGGCGCCACGACCTTGATGTTCGAAGGGGTGCCCACCTATCCGAGTTCGGCCCGATTCTGGGAAGTCATCGATAAACATCAGGTAAATATTTTCTATACTGCGCCTACTGCCATCCGTGCCCTGATGCGTGATGGTGACGGCCCGGTAAAATCCACTTCACGTAAAAGTCTGAGGTTATTGGGTACAGTGGGTGAGCCCATCAACCCGGAGGCCTGGGAATGGTATTACCGGGTGGTAGGAAATAGCCACGTGCCCATTGTCGACACCTGGTGGCAGACCGAGACCGGCGGAATTTTGATTACGCCATTACCCGGTGCCACAGACCTAAAGCCGGGCTCGGCGGCCCGGCCCTTCTTTGGCATTGTTCCGGCCCTGGTGGACGCAGACGGTAAGGTCCTGGAAGGTGAGGTCTCGGGTAATCTTATTATTACCCGGTCGTGGCCGGGCCAGATGCGCTCGATTTACGGTGACCATAAACGCTTTGCCGAGACCTATTTTAGCCAGTATCCCGGAAATTTCTTTACCGGTGATGGTGCCCGTCGAGACAAGGACGGCTATTACTGGATTACCGGTCGGGTGGATGATGTGCTGAATGTATCGGGCCATCGTATCGGCACTGCAGAAGTGGAAAGTGCGTTGGTGTTGCACAATGACATTGCCGAGGCCGCAGTGGTGGGTTGCCCCCATGACATCAAAGGCCAGGGTATTTATGCCTATGTCACGCCCATGGTGGGTGTCGACACCAGTGATGCGCTACGTCAGGAATTGATTAAACTGGTACGCAAAGAAATCGGCCCCTTTGCCGCACCCGATGTGATTCAGTGGGCACCGGGACTGCCCAAGACCCGCTCGGGCAAGATCATGCGTCGTATCTTACGCAAGATTGCCGCCAATAAAGTTAATGATCTGGGTGACACCTCGACCTTGGCCGATCCGGCAGTGGTGACCGATCTGATTGAAAATAGGGCGGGTAAATAAGGAAGCTTCTATGAATTTATTGTTCCTTCCACCCCACAAGGGAACTCTTTGTCACTGTAGGAGCGCCTTCCAGGCGTGATTCACGCCCCCCATTTCTGGTTCCCACGGTCCCCGTGGGAACCCATACTACTCTAAACGATCTCGCCAGATCGCCAGACCCTGGGCGTTGATCTCAACGTCCAGCTCAAGCAGGGCACGGATTTCATTTTCCGCCAGTGTGCAGCCGTGATCATTCAAATCACCCAGTAAAATCTCCCACTGACCCACTACCAATTGCCGGTGGCGGTCCGGTGCTGCGATGGGCACATCCCGGGCGAGATCGGCAAAAGCACGCACCCGCTTTAACAACCCCTGGGCACAATGGGCAACATTCTCCACCGCGCCGTAGTGGGTGAGATACATCCGCTGGGGTTGGTAAGTGAGCAGGCGTTCGATGGATTGGATCAATGCGTCTGGATCGAGCTGTGTCGGTGAGGTGCTGGGGAAAACGAATGCCCCTGAATCTGTATCCAACTCCTTATAAGCCAGACCAAAGGTATCGCCGGTGAAGATGCCCCGGCTCTTTTCATCGACGATGCAGACGTGATGCCGGGCATGACCGGGGGTATCGAGAAACTTGAGTGGGCGACCGTTGAGGTCCAGTTCAAAGCCGTCGGGTGTTTCGATGACCCGTTCCGCGTCCACAGCTGTAATGGCACCGTAGAGTGCCTCCATCCTGGCATCACCGTAGACTGCCGTGGCACCGGCGATGAGCTTGCCCGGATCGATCATGTGTTTAGCGCCACGGGGGTGCACTGTCAGTCGGGCGTTAGGAAGCCGTTTAATCAGTTCCCCCGCACCACCGGCATGATCGAGATGGATATGGGTGAGGATAATGTAGTCCACTGAATCTGGAGACAGACCCAGGTCGGCAAGTCCCTTCAAAAGGCGTGGAACAGAATAACTGGTCCCCACATCAACAAATGCTGCACGACCATTTTCGATAATAAGATGGCTGGCATCGAAACCGGGGCGTATATAGCCCGTATCGATTGTGTAGATACCGAGATCCAGTGCGTCAGATGTAATCTTGCTCATGGCCCCATTATGCGAGAAGCACAACCGTGGCAAAAGCCCGCAGAGTTCGTGGCCAATGTAATAATCGAGCTTGGGGCTATAGTTTCCCCCCTATCTGCCGACTCACAGAGTAGAGGGGGCCGACAACCGTAAATGGACTTAGCCCCAGACGTCGCTTATCTTATCGTCTGTGTTCCCCTTGTGTTTACTGATGCAGGGGTGAAGCCATGAAAGTCGACAGCGCTCAAATCGATCTATTCAGCCAGCGTAGCCTGGAAAAGACCCAGCGTATTAGTGAATCCCTGGTTGAAGGCCTTAGTCGGCCGGGCAGTGCCTGGTCTCCAGACAATCTCAGCGAAGGGGTGATCTATAGTCGTGAGCAAATTTCACGATCTGCAGCCCAGGATATAGAAACCAACCTGACGCGCCTGGCCAAGGATGCGGCCGAGGGGGACATGCCAGCGGTGGATCGATTGAGACGGCTGGCCCATGACATCGGTGGCCGCGCGCCCGATCCGCAACAATCTGCGCTCGATTTTTCTGGCCGTCAGCAAGCGATGATGGCCGAGTTGGGCCTGGGTCCGAATCAGGGCGCTGAGCCCAGCACTTTGAACGACATTGATGAGGCCCTGCCCCTGGGTGACGCCAAGTTGCTTTTATTGAAGGCCATGATCGAAGCCTTGTCCGGCAACGAGATTAAAATCCTCATGCCTTCAGATATGCAGCCCGATGGGCTGGCCTCTATGGAACCCCCCGTTGCGCAAGAGGCAACGACAAGCACCGACGGGGTCAATCCGCAGTGGGGGATGCGCTACCGCTATTCTGAGACCTATATTGAGACCGAGCGCACACAGTTCAGTGCGACGGGTAGCCTAAAGACTGCCGATGGCAGGGAAATTTCAATTGACCTTGAGCTCACTATGTCCCGTCGTTTTGCCAGTCAAATGAATATCAATATTGATGCCGGTACGGCGTTAAAGGATCCGCTGGTGATCAATTTTAATGGTACTGCAGCCCAACTCACGGAAACGAAATTCAGTTTCGACATCGACGCCGATGGCAGAGACGATCAAATTGCCTTTGTGGGGCCGAACAGTGGCTTGCTGGCCCTGGATCGTAATGCTGATGGCACAATTAATGACGGACGCGAATTGTTTGGTGCCCTGAGCGGTGATGGGTTTGCCGATCTTGCCGCCTATGACGACGATGGCAATGGATTTATAGACGAGGCCGATGGGGTTTATCAGCAACTACGGGTGTGGACCCGGGATGCCGAGGGGCAGGATCAGTTGCTCTCGCTGGGTGAGGCCAATGTGGGTGCCCTTTATTTACAATCTGTAGCCACGCCTTTCGATATTCGAAATAGTGAAAACATAGTGCAGGCGGTCATCCGTGCCAGTGGGATTTATTTGGGTGAAGATGGCGGAGTGGGTAGTGTGCAACAGCTGGATTTGGCCGTTTAGCCACGATAAGCATGCAACATGCAAACCCCGATGGGCGTTACGGGTTTCTCACCATACCCTTCGGGCCGGTGATCCCTGCGTGGTGCCAAAGATTAATTGGGACGGCGGACTAGATGTGCAGTTAGCTCAAGACCCTTTCGTAAGGGCAAAGGCAGGGTATCCAGATCCAGGGTGTCCAGCAGGTTTTTGACCTGTAGGCCAATCTCGGTATCCCCCTCAATCACCAGGCGGCGTTGAAAGAAGAGCGTATCTGGGTCCTCACAGCGGGTGGCCAGTTGCATAAATTCATGTAAATTACCGCGAATCGAAGCGGACTCCTGCGCCTGTTGTCTTGAAACAATCCGCTGCCCCTGCACACCGAAGTACCAGCATAGACGGGCATCCTCAATGGTGATCTTGATGTATCGCCCCTGTAAAAAATCAAGTTCTCCATCGCGTAACGCCTCCTTGAAGACGTATTGCAGCACCTTTTCCAGCACGTTACGTTGCAGGGAAAAAGGTGTACGGGCAATATTCCTGGCCAGCAACAAGGGAAGTTGTTGGCCAAGTGCTACTTTGATGGGCAAGGGAATCGTGGCGAGGCTCATATGTGGTTACACTTATCCTAGTTTGAGCCAATTATAAATAGATCATCTAGCTTTGCCTTGACTTAAATCAAGATACGCCAAATCTGCCTTTGCTAGTCTGCTTGCAGCGGTGTTCTGGCGTCTCAGGCATAGAGATCAACAATAGGTGTGGTGTATTAAATGTATCTGCCCGGGGTCATACACTCATTCGGCAGTGCCATGCAGCGCAAGCATGGCGAAAAGGTGCATAAATTGGCGATTAATGCGGCATTTACTTGTCCTAATCGCGATGGCAGCAAGGGCTCGGGTGGTTGTACCTTTTGCAACAATGTTTCGTTCAGTCCCCATGCGCGTCAGCCGGCCAGTGTCTTGGAACAGATCGCCCAAGGCAAAACGGTTGTGCGTAAGAGGACCGGGGCAAAAAAATATATCGCCTATTTTCAGGCCTACACGAATACCTACGCGGATATTGCAAGTCTGAAGGAACTTTATGATCAGGCCCTGAAAGATAAGGATGTGATAGGGCTGTCCATAGGGACCCGACCAGATTGTGTTCCCGAGCCGGTGTTGGCATTGTTGGCGGAGTATCAACAACAAGGTTATGAAGTTTGGCTCGAGTTGGGTCTGCAATCGGCGTTTGATTCAACTCTGGCGCGGGTGAATCGTGGCCATGGTTTTGCGGAGTATGTGCAGGCAATAAAATGCGCACGCAGATACAAGCTACAGGTGTGCACGCACCTGATTATTGGTCTGCCTGGTGAAGATGCGGAACACAGTCTGTCCTCCCTTGAGCAGGTGCTGCAATTGGGGACACAGGGGTTGAAGCTGCATCCATTGCATGTGGTCAAAGGCACACAGTTGGCGAATCAATGGCGGCGGGGCGAGTACAAGGCCATGATATTCAAGGACTACATTGAGCTGGCGGCAGAGATGGTGGCACGTACACCACGAGATGTGATCTACCATCGCCTTACGGCGACCGCTGCGGCACACCTGCTATTGGCTCCCCAGTGGTGTGTTTACAAGTGGCGGGTACTCAATGCCATACACGATCAACTGATTGCGCAAGCCCGTACCCAGGGAAGCAATCTTGATTACGAAAAACTGAGCATAGGATGATTTGATGGAATTGGTGTGTCCTGCGGGTAATTATCCGTCACTCAAGGCGGCTGTTGAGCATGGTGCAAGCGCGGTCTATATCGGGTTTAAGGATGATACCAATGCGCGTCATTTTGCCGGTCTGAATTTCAATGACAACAAACTTGATCAGGCACTGGCCTATGCCAGGTCAAAGGGTGTCAAGATATTTATCGCCATCAATACCTATCCGCAGCAACAGGGCTGGCAACGCTGGAAGCAGGCTGTCGACAGGGCGGCACAGTTAGATGTCGATGCCGTTATTGCTGCCGACATGTCGGTGCTTGATTATGCCGCATCGACGTACCCGGAATTAAATTTACATTTATCCGTACAGGGTTCGGCGACGAACTACGAGGCATTACTTTTCTATAAACGGCATTTCAATATTCGCCGTGCTGTATTGCCCAGGGTTTTGTCATTGGCGCAGGTGCAGGCCTTGGCCAAAAATAGCCCGGTGGACCTGGAAGTGTTTGCCTTTGGTAGCCTGTGCATTATGGCCGAGGGGCGTTGTCATTTGTCTTCTTATGTTACCGGTGAGTCACCCAACATGTGCGGTGTCTGTTCACCCGCCAAGGCCGTCGCTTGGGAGGAGCGTGGTGATGTGCTTGAGTCACGCCTCAATGGAGTTTTGATTGACCGTTACCAGATAGACGAAAATGCCAGTTATCCCACCCTTTGCAAGGGTCGTTTCCGGGTAAATGGCGAGGTCGTTCATGCCCTGGAGGAGCCGACCAGCCTGAATACCATCAGCCTTATCCCTGAACTGTCAAAGATCGGTATCAAGGCCGTGAAGATCGAAGGCCGTCAGCGTAGTCCTGCCTATGTACAGCTGGTGGCGAAGGTGTGGCGGCAGGCGCTGGACCACTACGCACGAACGGGAGACGAGTTTGTGACCAAAAAGGAATGGACGGACTTTTTGGCCAAGGTCTCCGAAGGTGCACAGACGACGCTCGGGGCCTACTCCCGGCCATGGCAGTAAAAACATGAAACTATCACTTGGACCCCTACAGTATCTCTGGTCGCGGCAAGAGACCTACGATTTTTATGATGCAATGGCATCGCTGCCCATCGATGTCATTTATCTTGGTGAGACGGTATGTTCCAAACGCCGCAACCTGAAGACGGGTGACTGGTTGGATTTGGCCCAACATCTGGCAGAGCAGGGTAAGCAGGTGGTCCTCTCCACCCTGACCCTGATTGAGGCCGAGTCCGAACTCAAGACCATGCGGCGTCTTTGCGGTCAGGATGATTTTCTTGTCGAGGCCAACGACATGGCCGCCGTACAATTGCTGTCCGAGCGGGGCGTTCCTTTTGTGACTGGACCCTTTATCAATATTTACAATGCCCGTAGCCTGGCATTTCTCAGCCGCTTGGGGTTACAGCGTTGGGTGATGCCGGTGGAACTTTCCAGGGAGTCACTTCGGTGTATCCTCGAGGCGCCGGAGATAAAGGCACTGGAGCAACCGTTGGAGACCGAGGTCTTCAGTTATGGCCGCCTGCCCCTGGCCTTTTCGGCACGCTGTTTTACCGCCAGGGCGCACAAGCTCTCGAAAGACAATTGCGAATTTGTCTGTGGTGACTATCCACAAGGTCTGCAACTGGACAGCCAGGAGCAGCAGACCGTGTTTACCCTCAATGGCATCCAGACACAGTCAGGTGATGTCTATAATCTCTCGCCCGAAGTGGCGGATATGAAGAAACTGTCTATCGACATCCTTCGATTGAGCCCGCAACATGATGCTATGACGGATGTTATTCAGTGCTTTAGAGACGCCATTGAAGGGCAGCCCACCGCAGCGGTACTTGCTGCTGCACATTGTAATGGCTATTGGCACAGTGAGGCCGGGATGGGTGAGGTCAAGCCACCACTCTAAGCCTGCCAGGCTTATCAAACACCGCCTAGCCTTACCGTTTACGAACGGCTTGTTGGATAAACACAGCCTTACAAGGTACGGCAAATTTGCACAGATGGGACTGGTAAGCCTTGTATTTATTGCCTGGAAAATATGTTTGTGACATTTAATCCCTTTTTCACGACAAATAAGATGCTTATATGTCGCTAAGATGCGTTTTGCGACATATAATCTGACTCATGCCCAAAAAGATTCCCGAACAAGAGCTTGAGGCCATTGTTGAAATCGTGACGGGTCATCCTGAGGGGGTGCCGGTCAAGACCATTCGTGATGGGCTGGTATTTGAGCTTCCCCCCCGGATGTTGCAGCGCCGTCTGGCATTGCTGGTCAAACAGAAGCGGTTGGCTGCCGAGGGTCGTGGCCGGGGCAGTCGCTATCGGCTGCCTGCCGACACTGGCAGGGTACATAATGTAGAAGTCATCGAAAGGGTAGGAGTACGCGACGGAGTACGTGGCGAATTCTACGTGCCGATTTCACCCGAGGGCGAGGTAATTAGGCAGGCTGTCCGCGAACCGTTTCAGAACCGGCATCCAGTCGGATACAACCGGGCTTTCCTCGATGAATACCGGCCCAACGATACTTTCTATCTTTCAGCGCAAACACGGCAGCGTCTTCTCGAGATGGGGCGCTCACCAGATAGCCCGCGCCTGGCTGGAATTTATGCGCGGCAGATATTCAATCGCTTGCTAATCGATTTGTCCTGGAATTCCAGTCGTCTGGAAGGTAACACCTATTCGCTACTCGAAACCGAGCGTCTGCTTGAATTGGGAGAGGCCGCCGAAGGTAAAGGTGCCCTGGAAGCGCAGATGATTCTGAACCACAAGGCCGCCATCGAGCTGTTGGTTGAACAGGCCGCCGAAGTCGATTTCAATCGTTACACGGTCCTCAACCTGCATGCCTTGCTCTCGGATAACCTGCTCGTTGATCCACAGGCCTGCGGTCGTTTGCGCGCCATTGCCGTTGGGATTGATGGGACGGTCTACCATCCGTTGGAAGTGCCACAGCTAATCGATGAATGTTTCCAGCAGCTTCTCGACACTGCCGCAGCGATTACCGACCCGTTCGAGCAAGCCTTCTTTGCTATGGTGCATTTGCCTTATTTGCAACCGTTTGAAGACGTGAATAAACGTGTTTCCCGGCTTGTGTCGAATCTGCCGCTTATTCGCCAGAACCTGAGTCCACTGTCGTTCGTGGATGTGCCCGAACGTGCCTATATTGATGGCATTCTCGGGGTGTACGAACTTAATCGCATCGAGTTGTTGCGCGATGTGTTCATTTGGGCTTATGAGCGTTCGTGCGCGCGTTATTCAGCGGTGCGGCAGTCACTGGGAGAACCGGATCCGTTTCGTTTGAGATATCGTACATTGGTGGCCGACATTGTTGTTGAGATAGTTCGTGGCGGCATGGACAAGAAAACCGCAGCAGCTTTCATCAAGCAGCGTGCTGTGGAGGATGTGCCGCAAGAGGATCAAGCGCGTTTTATCGAGGTGGTGGAAACGGAAGTGATGGGCCTTCACGAGGGGAATATTGCACGCTATCGTTTGCGTTCATCGCAGTACCAGATGTGGCGGGAGACATGGCGCTGACGCTGCATAGGACTTCGCCCTCCTTGTCGGTAACCTAACTACGGTGTATACACTATGCTGTTATCGCCTCTGTTACGGGGCAATCATGGTTTCGGCAAAGAAGGCAAAGTTCGAAGGCACTATCCGGCCCTGGGGAAATAGCCTGGGACCCAGGATAACTCGACCGATGGGCGAGCTGGCTCATTGATTGGTGCGGATCGCGTCGTTAAATCATTGTTCGAGCAGCCATAGGAAAAGAGAAGATTAGGAACTTCACAAATGATTAACCTGGATTCTTAACGCTAATCTGAATGTCTCTTGAAATAGGCCTATTACCCTCAGGACACCTGCATTGCTTCGCATCAACAACCGATAGTGACGCAGCCGAGAACGCCAGCCATGTGCTAATCGGCAAGGCCTTTGCGCGGCATACCGGCGCAGGTTTGTTCACCTTGGCGGCCAGGAAAGGCGATGCCGATCTACCCCCGTCATGGGTGTATTGGCGCAATTTTGCCTGTAAATATTTGAGTGCCAGATGCCTGCTGACACAGACGGATTCAAATGAACCTGATCCCATAGAGCCTCTCACCGCGACGGATACTACACCCATGCTTTTAAGTGTGCCGCCCATGCGTGGCGCCGAGTATCTCTCTGCCCCTGTGCTGGGGGAAATCTGGACGCTGCTGGATGGTTGGGTCTGTGAACAGATCCAGGCCTATGACAGCCTTGCCGGGTTTCTCGCCAAGAAGGCGCCACAGTGGCATCAGGTGGGCCGCGTCTGTTTCCACATGGCGGAAAACAAAAACGACCCGGACTACCCTTTTGCATTCATGGCGACTTATGCTTCCGAACTTTCCGCACAGGGACGGGTACGTCATCAACCGCTCCATCAGGCGTTGCAGGAGTATGCCGGCGCGAAAAATAAAAAGGCATTGATCCGTCTTCTTTCGCCCGTCCATCGTGCATCCGAATCCAGTGCCGTAATCAAGGAGTTGGTCGAGACAGGAGATCTATACCACCCGCTGGCCTGGACGCCTGCGGAGGCGTATGAGTTTCTCAAGGAGATACCGCTGTATGAGCAGTGTGGCGTGGTCATCCGGTTGCCGGACTGGTGGAAGAAGCGTAGTCAGCCGCGCGTTGGCATCACCATTGGCGAGGCCAAGAAAGGGAATCTCGGCGCGGATATATTGTTGGATTTTAAATTGAAGATCGCCCTCGGTGATGAGACCTTAAGCGAAGCTGAATTAAAAAAGCTGATGGCGGCGGGTGACGGTCTGGCTTTCATCAGAGGGCAGTGGGTGGAGGTCGACCGGGAAAAACTGAGTGAGGCCCTTGCGCACTGGAAAAAAGTGGAAACCGATGCGATAAATAATGGCCTTTCCTTTGTGGAAGGGATGCGGCTGCTGGCCGGTGCGCCGGTGGATTTGAGCCGCGTTGAAGCGGTGGAAATGGGAGAAGGGGAGGAAGGCCGTACGTGGTCCTTTGTCCAGCCTGGAAAATGGTTGGAGTCGTTACTGGATGAGTTGCGATCACCCACCATTGTTGCGGCCACCGATCCAGGCAAGGCGCTCAAAACGACCCTGCGCCCTTATCAAAAGACCGGGGTTCATTGGTTGTGGCTTCTTTCTCAGATGGGGTTGGGTGCCTGTTTGGCCGACGACATGGGTTTGGGCAAGACCATGCAGGTCATCGCACTGTTGCTGGTATTGAAGAAAAAGCGCTGTACTAAGCCGTCGTTGCTGGTGCTTCCGGCGTCGTTGCTCGCCAACTGGAAAACAGAACTCGATCGCTTTGGGCCATCCCTACGCTGCTTGTTTGTGCACACTTCCCAGATGAGCAAGCAAGAGATCGATGCCATGGCTGCTGCCAAGGTCAATAAAGTTAACGCTATTTTTGCCGGCATTGATGTCGTGCTGACCACTTATGGGACACTCATGCGCCAATCCTGGCTACAGGATCGGGAGTGGCAATTGCTGGTGTTGGATGAGGCCCAGGCGATTAAGAACCCAGCCGCCCGGCAGACAAAGACCGTCAAGAGGCTCAAGGCGGCCGCCCGCATCGCGCTGACCGGAACACCGGTCGAGAATCGTCTCTCCGATCTTTGGTCGCTGTTTGATTTCTTAAGCCCCGGTTTGCTCGGATCGGCCACACGCTTTAAAGGTTTCGTTAAGTCGCTTTCGGAGCGCAGTACCAACCAATACGCACCGCTACGCAATCTGGTGAGTCCCTACATTTTGCGCCGCCTCAAGACCGACCGATCGATCATTACCGACCTGCCGGATAAAACCGAAATTCACGCTTACTGCGGTTTGACCAAGACCCAGGCGGCCCAGTACCAAAAGACGGTGCGTGAACTTGCCCAAGCACTTGAGAACCAGGACGGTATAAAACGGCGCGGCCTGGTGCTCGCCTATCTCATGCGATTCAAGCAGATCTGCAACCATCCTTCACAAATGCTGGGAGACGGGGGATATGAACCCAACAAAAGTGGTAAATTTTTGCGGTTGGCCGAGCTTTGCGAAGAGATCGCCTCGCGTCAGGAAAAGATGCTGGTCTTCACCCAGTTCCGCGAGATAACCGGTCCGCTGGCATCGTTTCTGGCGGCGCAGTTTGGCCGGCCAGGCCTGGTTCTGCATGGGGGTACGCCGGTGAAGCAACGGCAAAAATTGGTTGAACGCTTCCAGTGCGAAGAAGGGCCACCTTTTTTTATTCTCTCGCTCAAGGCAGGAGGTACCGGCCTCAATCTGACGGAGGCGTCTCATGTGATCCATTTTGATCGTTGGTGGAATCCGGCGGTGGAAAACCAGGCGACCGACCGCGCCTTTCGTATCGGGCAGAAAAAAAATGTGCTGGTGCATAAGTTTGTCTGTCAAGGAACAATAGAGGAAAAGATCGACGCCCTGATCAAGGAGAAGACCGCCCTCGCCGGGGATATTCTGGAAGGTGGCGGTGAGACGCTGCTCACGGAGATGGATAACGAGGCGTTGCTCAACCTGGTTTCACTCGATATCGAGAAAACGCAAGTCGGATAGGAGAACAGATAGTGTCTTATTACGGATGGCGCCCCTATGTGCCGGTGGCCCAGCGGCGTGCCAACGCGGCCCGAAAGGTGCGAAAACTTGCCAAGGGCGGAAAGAAGATTGAGCCGATTGAGATCGAAGGCCGCAAGATTGCCCAGACGTTTTGGGGGAAGGCCTGGTGCCGCCATCTGGAGCAATTCAGTGACTATGCCAACCGTTTGCCGCGCGGACGCACCTATGTACGGAACGGTTCGGTGTGTCACCTTGCCATCTCGAAAGGAAAAATCGAGGCCATCGTCAGTGGTTCAACGCTATACAATGTCGATGTTAAGATCGCGCCGTTATCCTCGAACAAGTGGAAAAATGTACGCAAACGGTGTGTCGGCCAGATCGGTTCCATGCTGGAGTTATTGCAAGGGCGCTTCTCCAATAATGTCATGGAGATTGTCACCGACCGCAGCAAAGGTCTTTTTCCTCAGCCCAGGGAGATCAAGCTCTCCTGTGACTGCCCGGATTGGGCGGTGATGTGCAAACACGTCGCCGCAGCCCTTTACGGCATCGGCGCCCGGCTGGACCACAAGCCGGAGTTGCTTTTTTTGCTGCGAGATGTCGACCACGAAGAGTTGATTAGCGCCGAGTTGGACGTACGGACAGCAACAGGTGGTCAAGGAAAGCGGCGGCGCTTGGCCAACCGTGATCTTTCAGATATTTTTGGGGTCGAGATTGAAGGGACTCCTAAACCAGGCCGTAAAAAAAGGCCTGGCGTTAAAAAAACACTCAAAAAGAATGTCCCTGTTAAGAAAAAAGCAAAGCCAAAGAAGAAGGCGTTTGCCCAGACTGCGGCCGCAATTGTCCGGTTACGCAAACGATTCGGGATGAATCAATCTCAATTCGCAATGCTGCTTGGTGTAAGTCGGCCGACAGTGGCCAATTGGGAAAATGGCAGCGGTAAACTCAAGCTACGTCGACGAACAATAGAAGCGCTCACCCAGGCGGCCAAACTCACAGCCGACCAAGCAACAAGAAAGTTAAGGGCGCTGTTACGGTTGAGGTAAAAGGACTGACGCTGGAACCTAAACTTGTTTTTCACTCACGCCAATTGTTTACTGAAAAGGGCAGCCCGGATGGAATGTCTGAGAAAGACAACGGTGAATGCTCAGTTTTGCGTGCGGGTTTTTGAGGGAAAACAATCAGAGTGATGGCACTGCCATATATTTTTCGCCGAGGAGGCCGGCCACTGCGGGCTTTGTCGTCGATGAGTTAATCTCTATGCTTTAGGGTGTGTACATTAATTGACATTTACTAATAAATGTAGATATTTATACACATGCATAATGAGCCAACAACGACAGAGGAGGTCCTGAAACTGGCCCACCAGATGGAGGTGCTGCGGGTCCGTGACCTGACATCACGGGGGATTCACCCGGAATACCTGCGCCGACTGCGCAAAAAGGGGCTGCTCACCCGTACTGGCCGCGGCCTCTCATCGCGGCGGATGCCGAAATCTCTGTTCACCACGGCCTGGCACAGGCCTGCAAGCGGGTGCCTCATGGGGTGGTCTGCCTGCTGTCTGCGCTGCAGTTCCACGAGCTGGGAACCCAAAGCCCGTTCGAGGTGTGGATGGCGCTGGATCGTAGAGCGGCACGGCCACGTGTTGACTACCCACCGCTGCGCATTATGCGTTTTTCCGGCGAGGCACTGACCGAGGGTATCGAAGAACACACAATCCAGGGTGTTCGAGTACGGGTCTACAATCCGGCAAAGACGGTGGCGGACTGCTTCAAGTACCGCAACAAGATTGGGCTCGACGTCGCCCTGGAAGCGCTACGGGATTGCCGCGAGCAGACGAAATGCAGCAATGACGATCTTTGGCGCTGCGTGGAAATTTGCCGCATGGCGAATGTCATGAGACCGTATCTGGAGGCCACGCTATGAGTGGGTTCGGTTACGCTGTTGGGCGAAGGCCAGAATGCCGAAACCACCAAGGAGCGTCTCCGAGCGGCCCAGCTCGGGAAAACGTGGTTAAAAGTTGACGAATCGGTACGGCTGCGTTGTCACCGGAGTGGCTACGACGGTTTTGCAAACGTATACAGACGAATGGCTTGGGATCAGGTTTCGCCGACTATTACCGGTGGATGTACGACCTCGTGCAAGGGTAGGTTTGGGCACCCAGATAGACGCCGATACACCATCTCTGTCCGAGAAGTGGCCTTGCTCCAGACGTTTTCCAAGAACTATCGTTTCGCAACCGACCAGATGGACGCAGTATGCGACCTCATTGGCAACGCAGTTCCTCCGCTGTACGCAAAGTTGGCTGGTAAAGAAGTGCTCGCTGCTATCGAGAAACGCGACCGAAGACAAACGTAAAAGCATGGCGGGAAAAGATCGAACGTAACAAGAACCGAGACCATCAGGTAACGCGCCACCTACGCCAAGAAGGTTGGCGAGTAGTGCGTATATGGGAGTACCAGCTTGCCAAAAATGTCAGTCGGTGCATCGCCAGAATTCAGCGGATACTATTCCATTAAGGAGATCGATGAACATTATGGCCAGTAGAGAATGAATATTTACGTAGGAATAGGGGACATACCATGGTTATGAATTGTGAAGGTAGGTTTGTTTGGCTGCCTTAATGCCGCACTGCCGCCCCTCGAGCGGTAGCAGGCAGAACTGGAAAGAGATAGCCGGGGTGTGGTAGTTGCCCGGTTTTCCTGAATGTCCAGTTACGACAGCCCCTACAATCTGTCTATCTGTTTATGGATGATTTCCAGGATAGTGTCGAAAGGTATTTGCTCTGTGAAATAGAGCGATGCTGTTGCCTGGTAGGCAATGACATACTGATCCCGGGTTGCCGGATCAGATAAAAGGAATGCCTCATTTTCGGTGATGTTCAAATTATCACCGGTTCTGAACCGTACCTTCTTTCGTGCGTGGTATTCAGGAGTGCCGATGAATGCTGTCACATCTGGATGGCCCAAGAGCTGACCGATGTCATAGTAATGCCGCATGAAGTTCTGGGGCAGTTCTCCGTTTTCTTGTTGTTGTCGGAACTTGGTGGAGACAGTCTGCAGTTTTTCGACAAAGGTATAGCCCGGATGATAGCAAGGTACGTCGATTGCCCGATTGTTTATGATAGTAACGTCACTCACTGAGGCCTTGTTGTAAGCCCAGGAAGAAATCGTCCGGGGTGAGTTCGGTTGAGTGTCGTCGAAGCCTGTCTCCAGAAGGATGCCTTCTTTCAGTCCAACCGGATTATCAAAGGCACTGTCGTAATGCAGGCGGATGCCGCCACTTCTGAATTTAGCATCATCAAAGGCATGGTCGCGCTCAATGTTACTGATGCCTTCAATTTGAATCGAGTCAGTAAGCCAGTCATAGAATTGTTGCCTGGATTCTATATGCCGCGCTTTTTTGGTTTGGTTAGCACCGGTGAATACTTCAAATGGGGCGCATGCCGGGTCGATGCGAATATCGATATCTTCGGAAAAGCGTTGGATAATGCCAAAGCCTTTGGATAGTGAAGTGCCACCTTTGAGTTCGAAGATGAGGCCCTGGGCAGCGAGGCCATACAGGCAGTGCATGATCCAGTAGTCCTTTTCCACGAGCGCTGGTAGCAGACCCTGCTCATCGGCGACGATTCGGATCAGGTCGGAGAAATCAGCTCGTTCGTGCAGATAGGGATCAGGCGGCATCCGATAGCACTTGATCGAAGAATTTGCGGGTGGCGACCTTACCGTAATCCCGAGCAGCCAGACGGAGCTTGTTGGCGTTCAATTCTTTCGCCTTGTCACGTGCACGTGCACGCAACATTTCCGCATCTTCCGCAAGCGCAGGTAGATTATTCAGAAGGTCAACCAGCAGGAATTCCTCGGTGAGTTTCCGCGGAAAGCGAGGCTTTCTGCGAAACTCAAAGGGGAGGCCTCCCAGCATAAAACGGCCATGGCGCTTGTGGTTGTAAACGACATGGGCGTTATAGAGCTGTGTCGTACCCAGGCCCAGGGTGTTGTAGGCATTCGGAGAGGTGAGCAGGAAGTCATCTTCTTTCAGGAAACGGCGCACCAGTTCCCGCTCGTCTGCCGGCACCTGTCCAAAAGCCGAGTGTTTGGGATAGTAATACAGACCATTTTGCAGTTTCTGCAATACACCCTGATCGACCAGCTCGCGCGCGTGCCGGTCAACGCTTTTTGACCATTGGGCCAGGTCCGCGCGCCGGTACACACGACCGGGGCGCAGGTGCCTTTTCAGTTGTTCTGAGCGTTTCATAGCCATTTCCTCTGCTTGGTAAATATAGCGTCTATCGCCATAAATGACAATATATTTATTAAAAAAACATGCAATATTACACATAATATATTGTAATTTTGTATATTTGCATGTATTTCGTGTGGTTATGTCTATGTATATTTACCCCAGCATGAGGGTCCCCCACTTTATAGCTGACTCCTGCATGCAGTCGTCGCCAAGTTCTCCGCCTTCAGGTGTGTATACCGGCGCAGTATACGCAGGTCTTCGATTCCGGCCCGGCGTATGACGTGGATGTAGGGCCGTTCGACCGCTTCGGTGGTGAGGCCCGGGAACACTTGGCTGTGAAATATGTTTGGGAATGCGTAACTACGTTAGCCGACCCGTTCTTAACGGGGGCACTTTTTTGTGGTGTTGCATGGATTGCCAGAGGTCCCAGTTTCGCTGTAGGTTCAGCCAGAACTCCGGTCCGGTCTTGAGGGCGTCGCCGATGGCCAGGGCCGACTCTGGTGACGGCCGTTGATAATTTCGTTCAGGCGGGCATAGGTCCAGCCGAGGTGTTTGGCAAATGCCTTTTGGGTCACGCCGAGGGGCTCAAGGAACTCCTTGAGCAGCATTTCACCGGGGTGGGTGGTCGTTTCTTGGGCAGCATGGTTTGTTACCTAAATGGTAGTCAGTAATTTCAATATCCAGCGCGTCCTGGTTTTTCCAGCGGAAGATGACTCGCCACTGGTCGTTGATCCGAAGACTCCGGTATCCAGACAGATCGCCTCGTAGTTTTTCCAGCCGGTTACCAGGTGGAACGCGTGGGAAATCCAGGTTTGGTGCGGCGTCGATCTGATCCAGTAACCGCCTGCTTTTGCCGCGTAGTTTCGCGTAGTTCAAGGGGCACCCTGCGGGCTTGGCGACTGTTGATACTGTGATAGATATCTTGGGTCGTCTTGCCCTTGATACTCCTTATCATGATTAAAATATATCGTATATTGTATATCGATATATAGATCAAGCCGGAATCTATGAAGGCGTACGGCGTACGGCGTACGGTGTGCGACGTGCCGGGATGAATGGTTGATGGCCTTGGGGAAGAGGTCCGGCGGCACTAAGATACACTCGGCGGTGGAGGCCGCGCGGACGGTCATCCAGCATAGAAACTTGAGGGAGGTATGGAGATATACAAGATGACATACGAAACGATCCAGGTCAGCCGCGAGGAACTGTACGATCAGGTCTGGTCAGAACCGATGACCAAACTGGCCGAGCGTTACGGCCTTTCGGATGTCGGACTGGCGAAGATATGCCGTCGACTGAATGTGCCGCGGCCTGGACGAGGGTATTGGGCGAAGAAGCGACGCGGCAGGGCGGGTAGGCGACCGCCGTTACCATCTCTTAAGGATGGCCAGGAGTCCGAGGCGATGATCACAAAACGGGAAAAGCCGGCCGTGGATACGCAGCAAAGCAGTGAAGCGGAGATGCTGATCGCATCGGAAATGTGCGACGAGAAGCGGATACATGTACCGGCGCAGCCTGACACATTGCATCCACTGGTGGCGCGAACGGAAAAAGGCCTGGGGAGCGCCAAGCTGAATAACCGGCACTTGCTCGACCCGCGGGCGAAACAATGTCTGAATGTACAGGTTGGCGCGGAAAGTGTGGATCGTGCGGTGCGGATTATGGATGCGCTGCTTAAGGCCTTGGACGCACGCGGTTTTACGGTGGCTGTTAGAACTGACCCGGAGCGATCAACGACCGTATCGGTGTTGGGGGAGACACTGGAATTCAGCCTTGAAGAAAGCGTCATGCGGAAAGAGCATGTGTTGACACCGGTCGAGCAGAAGAAGAAAGAACGCGATCGTTGGTACTCATTCAGAATTCCCCAGTACGACTTCGTGCCGGCTGGAAAACTTTCACTCAAGATCAGGAACCTGTGGCTGCGCGATATTCGCATGACCTGGTCGGATGGCAATATCCAGCGGGTGGAAGATTGTTTGAATGCCTTTATCATCGGGTTGATCAAGGCATCGGTGCAAAAACGCGCCGATCGGATGGAGCGGGAGGCGGAGCAACGCCGGCGCGAAGAGAAGGCGCGGCTGATCCGGGAAGAAAAAGAGCGTTTAAAGAAGTTGGAAACAAATGCAAAGAACTGGCACAAGAGTCAGACGATCCGGGCCTACATCGAAGCTGTTCGGGGGGACACGATCGGAAAGCACGGTAAGGTAGACGGTGAGTTTGAGCGCTGGTTGACCTGGGCTTCCCAACAAGCCGATCGCCTCGATCCACTCACCGAAAGCCCAGCCTCCATCCTTGATGAGGAAGATGATCACCGTTTTTGGTGATTATCCCAGCTTCCTCGCCAGATCCTCCGCCCTCAGATGTGTATACCGCTTCAGCATGCGCAGATCCTTGTGGCCGGTAATGTAGGCCCGTTTGACCGCTTCGGTGGTGACGGGGAATACCTGGACGTGGATACCGCGTGGTAGCGCGAGCAGGACCTTGATGGCGGTGGACGACAGCGGCACGGTACGTGATTCGCCGTTTTTGGTGTCGGGTAAATACGCAATGCGGCGCTTGAGGTCGATATGTTTCCAGCGCAGTCTCACCAGTTCGCCTTGGCGCATGGCGGTTTCCAGTGCGAGTTGTACGATGGGTAAGAGAAAAGGATCACGCGTCTTGCCGTTTGCGGGTAGTTTGATGTCGCGCACGGGATTGTGAACATGGATGCCCCATTCCTTGCGCGCCACTTCGAACATATGGCCAAGGAGCACGAGATTCCGTTTTACGGTTGCTGAAGGTTGCCATTGTCACATCTCGCTCATTCGCAAACGAGTGTGACAACGCTGTGACAAATAATCAGTAGGAAACCCAAACGCGGGTGGAGAGGGGTTTTAACTGATTGTTTTTATTGGTGGGCGATACTGGGATCGAACCAGTGACCCCTGCCGTGTGAAGGCAGTGCTCTCCCGCTGAGCTAATCGCCCGGTTTGGACCGGTCTGGAGAGATGGGATTCTAGGGTCATCCCTGGGGTGGGTCAAATCCGATCTGAACTGTGCATCCAGGCCGCAAGTGCATTAGAATACGCGGGTTTTTCCCTTGGCCACAGACCACACAATCCAATGACGGTAAAGACTCGATTTGCCCCCAGCCCCACGGGCTATCTCCATGTGGGGGGTGCCCGCACTGCCCTGTTTTCCTGGCTGCACGCCCGCCGTCACGGCGGTAAATTCGTGCTGCGGATCGAGGACACGGACCGGGAGCGCTCCACCGATGAGTCGGTGAACGCCATATTAGAGGGCATGACCTGGTTGGGCCTGGAATACGACGAGGGTCCCATATATCAAACTCACCGCTTTGAGCGCTATAACACGGTCATTGGTGAGTTGATGGCCAAGGGCCTGGCCTATCGCTGTGATTGTTCTCGCGAGCGCCTGGACGGTATTCGGGAAGAGCAGATGGCGCGCAAGGCCAAGCCCCGCTATGACGGCCATTGCCGTGGCCGGGAAGTCGGCAGCGACGCCCCCCACGTGATTCGATTCCGCAACCCAGATGAGGGTGGGGTAGTGGTGGATGATCGGGTGCGGGGCAAGGTGGCCTACGACAACGCCGAACTGGATGACTTGATCATTCGCCGTACAGACGGTTCCCCCACCTATAATCTGACCGTGGTGGTGGATGACCTGGACATGGGGATTACTGATGTGATCCGCGGTGATGACCACCTTAATAACACCCCAAGACAGATCAATATCCTCCGGGCGCTGGGTGCCGAACCCCCCCGTTATGCCCACGTGCCCATGATCCTGGGCGATGACGGTAGCCGTTTGTCCAAGCGTCATGGTGCGGTGAGTGTGATGCAGTACCGGGAACAGGGTATTTTACCGGAGGCTCTGCTCAATTATCTGGTGCGTCTGGGTTGGTCCTATGGTGATCAGGAGATCTTTTCCTTGGACGAACTCACCCAGCTTTTTGATATTAAAGACGTCAACAAGGCGGCGTCCAGTTTCAACACCGACAAGCTCTTATGGTTGAACCAGCACTATATAAAGGAAGACGACCCTAAGCGTATTGCACGCTTGCTGAGTCCGCTGCTGGGTGATCTGGATATTGACCCCACCCAGGGTCCCGACTTGGTGGAAGTGGTCAAGGCGCAACAAGAGCGGGCCAAGACCCTGGTGGAGATGGCCGAGATCAGCGCCTTTGTCTACAAAGATTTTGATGAGTTTGAACCCAAGGCCGCCAAGAAGCATCTGCGACCGGTGGCCGCCGAGGCCTTGCAACAGGTTCGTGAGGCCCTGGCGATTGTGAGTGACTGGTCGCCTGCTGCCCTGCACGACACGGTAGAGAGGGTGGCGGAGCTTATGGATGTGAAGATGGGTAAGGTGGCCCAACCGCTGCGGGTGGCGGTCGTCGGTCGGGCGGCATCCCCTGGTATTGATGTGACCTTGTATCTTGTAGGCCGGGAGGCCTGTCTGCGGCGTATTGATCGTGCCCTGGAATATATTGCGGCACGGGCTGGAGACCAGGTATGATTTTTTTCAGAAAGATTACCCCCCATTGTTGTCTATCGATTCCCTCTCCCACCGGGGAGAGGGTTAGGGTGAGGGGATCGTTGATGGGATTAAATCATAGGGTTATATCTTCCCTCATCCCTGCCTTCTCCCGGAGGGAGAAGGGGCGGCTCCACTATTAACGGGATGACAGTAATGAGCGAAGAAAAAGAAACCACGCCCACTAATTTTATCCGCCATATCATTGATGCCGATGTTAAGGCGGGCAAAAACGAGGGCCGGGTGGCGACCCGGTTTCCACCGGAACCCAACGGCTATTTACACATCGGTCACGCCAAGTCGATTTGTTTGAACTTTGGTATCGCCGAAGATTACCAAGGTACCTGCAATCTGCGTTTTGATGACACCAACCCCCACAAGGAAAATACGGAGTACATTGAGGCGATCAAAGAGGACGTACGCTGGTTGGGTTACGATTGGGGGCAACGACTCTTCTTTTCGTCCGACTACTTTGACCAACTGTACGGCTATGCGGTTGAGTTGATCAAGGCCGGTAAGGCCTATGTGTGTGACCTTGATGCCGATGCTATCCGGGCCTATCGTGGTACCTTGACCGAGGCAGGCCGTGCCAGTCCCTACCGTGATCGTAGTGTGGAAGACAATCTGGACCTGTTTGCGCGCATGAAGGCGGGGGAGTTCGAGGATGGTGCGCGGGTGTTACGAGCCAGGATTGATATGGCTGCCCCGAACATGAACATGCGTGACCCGACCCTGTTTCGAATTCGTCGCGGCGTCGTTCACCATCAGACCGGTGAGGCCTGGTGTATCTATCCCATGTATGATTTTACCCATCCCATTTCCGATGCCATTGAGGGGATCACCCATTCTCTGTGCACCTTGGAATTCGAGGACCATCGCCCCCTCTACGATTGGGTGTTGGACAATATTTCTATCGCCTGTCATCCCCAGCAGATTGAGTTCTCGCGCCTGAACCTGGAACACACGGTGATGAGCAAACGCAAATTGACCGAGCTGGTCAATGATGGACGGGTACAGGGTTGGGACGACCCACGCATGCCTACCCTTGCCGGGATGCGGCGTCGCGGTTATACCCCAAAGTCGCTGCGGATGTTTTGTGATCGCATCGGCGTCACCAAGTCAGACAACGTGGTGGAAATGGGTGTGTTGGAGGCCTGTGTCCGTGAAGACCTCAACGACAACGCACCCCGGCGTATGGCGGTGCTGCGTCCCCTGGAGGTGGAGATCGACAACTACCCCGAGGGCGAGGGTGAGGTGATTGAAGCGGCAAACCACCCCCAGAATGAAGCCATGGGGAGCCGACAATTATCTTTTAGCCGCAGGCTCTATATTGACCGCAACGATTTTCGGGAAGAGGCATCAAAGAAATTCAAACGACTGGTGACCGGAGGTGAGGTACGACTGCGTAATGCCTATGTGATTCGCTGTGACGAGGTGATCAAGGATGCCCAGGGCGAGATCGTCAAGCTGCGTTGCAGTTATGACCCCAAGACCCTGGGGGCCAAGCCGGAGGGGCGCAAGGTGAAGGGGGTGATCCACTGGGTGTCTCAGGATCACGCCCTGGAGGCTGAGGTACGGTTGTTTGATCGGCTGCTTCATCACCCCAGTCCCGATACAGCCACAGACGGTGGCGGTTTTAAAGACCAGATCAACCCCGAGTCTCTTAGCAGTTTGCGGGGATGTTTTCTCGAGGCCAGCTTGAGCGGTGCCCAACCTGGCGAGGTGTTCCAGTTTGAGCGTGAGGGGTACTTTTGTGTCGACAAAGACCACAGCCCAGCCCAGCCGGTGTTTAATCGTACCGTGACTCTGCGTGATTCCTGGGCCAAGATTGACCCCCCGCGTAAATCGCAGTAATTTACGTAACGGATTGATTATTAGGCGTTAACTGAAGGGCATGTACGGACTTTGCTTGACAGCCTATATCGCCTAGCGTACATTCCGCGCTCGATTTGGGGCCATAGCTCAGCTGGGAGAGCGCAACACTGGCAGTGTTGAGGTCGGCGGTTCGATCCCGCCTGGCTCCACCAAATTCAGTCCAAACGGATGGGCGAAGAACACCCCGCCCGTTTGGCAGATTTTAGTCCCCATCGTCTAGAGGCCTAGGACACCGCCTTTTCACGGCGGCGACAGGGGTTCGACTCCCCTTGGGGACGCCAAATACCTATAGAGGGTGCCATTCGGCACCCTTTTTTATTTGATTTTCACCACTATCGCGTTGGCTGGGTGATGTTATCATCACCGCTTTTATTTGCCGGGAGTTACGGATGCAGGTTCAAGATACTGATCTTGAAGGGGTCAAATTGATTGTCCCCAAGGTCTACGGTGATGACCGGGGATTTTTTCTCGAGACGTTTAATCAAAAGGTCTTTCTGGATGCGGGCTTACCGGGGGAATTTGCCCAGGACAACCATTCCTTTTCTACCCAGGGCGTGTTGCGTGGTTTGCACTATCAATATCCCCAATGGCAGGGCAAGCTGGTGCGGGCCCTGCACGGTCAAATTTTCGATGTGGCGGTGGATATCCGCCGTAAGTCAGATCAGTTCGGGCGCTGGTACGGGGCCATCTTGTCGGAAGACAACAAACACCAACTCTATGTGCCACCGGGTTATGCCCATGGATTTTGCGTCATGAGTGACACCGTAGACGTCTTGTATAAATGCACCACCCTCTACGATCCTAGCGGTGAGCAGAGTCTTATCTGGAATGATCCCGACGTGGGAGTTGAATGGCCAGTGGATAATCCCATTTTGTCCGATAGAGACAAACTGGGATTGCGGCTTAGGGATATCGAAACCTTGAATACCGGTCCTGTGCATGCGCATCCTACTGTTCGGTAAAAATGGCCAAGTGGGTTCCGCCCTGGAACCGCGTCTACAGCACCTGGGGTCTGTGGTCAGTTTGGGTCGTTCAGATTTGGATCTGACCGATATTGATGGTATTGGCCGCTGCATCGCCGAGCACCAACCCGAGATTATTATCAACGCCGCTGCCTACACTGCGGTAGACAAGGCCGAGCAGGAGCCCGATTTGGCCAGTATCTTAAACAGTGACGCCCCTGCCGCCATGGCTCACGCTGCCAAGAATATTGATGCCATGTTGGTTCACTACTCCACCGATTATGTTTTTGATGGCAGCGCCAGCACCCCTTATAAAGAGGACCAGGTTACCGCGCCCGATAGTGCCTACGGGCGCAGCAAGTGGGCCGGCGAACAAGCCATCGCCGAGGCTGGTGTGGCCTATCTGATCTTTCGTACCGCTTGGGTCTATTCATTGCGTGGACACAATTTCCTCAACACCATGTTGCGCCTGGGCAAGGAACGTAGCGAACTGGGGGTGGTGGACGATCAGATTGGCAGTCCCACCTTCGCCGGTGCTATCGCCGACGCCACCCTGGAGGTGTTATTGAAGATACAAAAAGACGGTGGCCTGCGCGAAGACCAATGTGGGCTCTATCACATGACTTGCGAGGGTGATACGTCCTGGTATGGTTTTACCCGGAAGATTTTTGAGATTGCGGGTTTGAAGGATATAAAGCTGGATGCGATCACCACCGACCAATATCCCACGCTGGCGGCCCGGCCCGCCTATTCGGTTCTTTGCAATGATAAACTCAGTAAGACCTTTGGGGTAGCGTTGCCCCATTGGGAGCAATGCCTTGTCCAATGTCTTGGCGAAAGGGATGGAAAAAAATAGCGCAGACCTGTTGGCCCTGGACGGACCCTTCGCTGATTTGTTAGAGGGTTTTACCACCCGGGATTGTCAGCAGCAGATGGCCGCATCGGTAGAGAGGGTGTTGGCAGAGGGGGGCAGCTGTGTCATTGAGTCCGGCACCGGCACCGGCAAGACCTTCGCCTATCTCGTGCCCGCTCTGCTGTCAGGCAAAAAGGTGCTGGTGTCTACCGGTACCAAGAACCTTCAAGACCAACTTTTTCATCGTGATCTTCCCATCGTGCGTAAGGCGGTAGGGGTCCCAGTGACCACCGCACTGCTCAAGGGTCGCGCCAACTATGTGTGCATACATCGACTGGGCCTGGCGGATCAGGACGCACGGCACGCTAACGAATTGGCTGCTATTCGCAAATGGGCCGGGCAAACCCATAGCGGGGATATCGCCGAGGTGCGTTCGGTGGCGGAGGGTTCGCCCATCTGGTCCCGGGTGACTTCTACTGCCGAGAATTGTCTCGGTGCCAAGTGTGATGACTACGATGAGTGCCATGTCAAAAAGGCCCGCCAGTCGGCCCTGGCGGCTGATATCCTGGTTGTGAATCATCATCTGTTTTTTGCCGACCTGGCCCTGAAAGAAGAAGGTTTCGGCCAGTTATTACCAGGCTTTGAAGCGGTGATCTTCGATGAGGCCCATCAACTCCCTGAGATTGCCTCAGACTTCTTTGGAGTGATTCTGACCGCTTACCAGTTGCAGGGGCTATGTCGCGATATACGCCTGGCAGAGTTGGCAGAGAAAAGTGGAATTGGTGAGCTTATGTCCCGATTGGAGGCGACCGAAAAGGCCATAGCCGATTTTCGGTTGAGCTTGGGCGATGCCGATCGTCGCGCCGCCTGGGCCAGCGTCGAAGAACAACCCAGGGTGCAACAAGGCCTGGCGACCCTCAAAGACCGTTTGGCCGCTTTGTCACAAGTCATGGAGAAGGCAGCGGTGGTGGGGGAAGCCCTGGGCAACGCCTGGCAGCGGATTATGGATCTCAATGACCGCCTGGAGATGATCACCAGTCGTTCCAGTACCGATTATGTGGCTTGGTTTGAGACCCATAACCGTAATGTCATTCTACGCCTGACCCCGGTGGATGTGGCTAATGCCTTTCGTGAGCGTCGTGGTGATGGCAACAGTCATGGCGATCGTGCCTGGGTGTACACTTCGGCGACGCTGGCGGTGAATGGGCGCTTTGAGTTTTTTCAGGCGCGTCTGGGCCTGGAGGATGCCCATACCGAACTGTGGGACAGTCCGTTTGATTTTCAACAACAGGCACTGCTGTATATCCCCCAGGGTTTACCTCAGCCTTCCGCGCCCGACTATACTCGGATCCTGGTGGACACTATCGTGCCCGTGTTGGAGGCCAGTGGCGGTCGCGCCTTTGTATTGTTTACCAGTCACCGCGCCCTGCGAGAGGTTGCCCAAAGTTTGCCCCAGCGCATCGACTATCCGATATTGGTGCAGGGTACGGCGCCACGTTCACAGTTACTCACCCAGTTTCGCGACACCGAGCATGGGGTACTGCTGGGGACTGGGAGTTTCTGGGAGGGGGTGGACGTGCGCGGTGAGGCCTTATCCTGTGTGATCATCGACAAGCTGCCTTTTGCCTCACCCGCCGACCCGGTACTTCAGGCCCGGGGGGCTGCCATGGAGGCCGAAGGGCGCAACCCCTTTTTTGAGTATCAGGTCCCCAATGCGGTAATTTCACTCAAACAGGGTGCCGGACGTTTGATTCGAGATGCCGAGGACCGTGGCCTGTTGGTATTGTGCGATCCCAGATTATTGACCAAGTCCTATGGAAAATATTTTATGAAGAGTCTGCCGGATTACCCCGTGACCCGAGAGCTGGCCGACGTGCAGACCTTTTTCGCAGGGTGAAGATACTCGCTCTGGACACTGCTACTGCGGCCTGTTCGGTGGCCGCCTGGGACGATGCTGAAGTAGTCGAGCGCTTTGAATTGGTCGAACACGGACACTCAGAGCGGTTATTGCCTCTGGTTGATGAAGTTCTGGCCGAGGTGGGCTGGGGCTTGAGTCAATGTGATGCCCTGGCCTTTGGTCGTGGCCCCGGCTCGTTTACTGCTCTGCGTATCGGCGCGGGTGTTACGCAAGGCCTGGCTTTTGGTGCCGATCTACCTGTGGTGCCGGTATCATCCCTTGCCGCCCTGGCCCAGGGCCAGGATGCCACACGAGTATTGGCAGCCTTTGATGCCCGCATGTCTCAAATGTACTGGGCGGCCTATGTGCGTAACACCAAGGGTTTGGTTGAACTTGCCGGCCAGGAGCGGGTGACCTCACCGGTAGATCTGGTCTTAGAGGGGGATGAAACCTGGTTGGGCGTGGGGAATGGCTGGATCGCCTATCGGCAGGTGTTACCACAGGCGGTGGAGGAGGCTGTAGAGATCAACGATATTTGTCTTTATCCCCATGCCCGGGAGGTAGCGGTACTGGCAGTCGGGCCGGTCGAGGCCGGCGAGACCGTTGGGGCCGAAGAGGCGGTGCCGCAATACATAAGAAATAATGTGGCCCAAAAAAGGGGCCAGTAGGGAGAGAAACGAGATAGCAAGACACAAGGTGAGTTTTACTTGGGGTTGACCCCACCGAGATACGGAAATCCCATGGTTTACACGGGGTTACAGCAACCCGGCGATTAAAGAAGGCCTGTAAATGGCCGATAACCCACACGAAATAAAGGAATATTGTGGGCTATGTCACTCCTTACCTCTGAATTTAATTACCAACGTAAATCCCACCGGGTGGACATCCCCCTGCTGGTGGAGATTCAAGGCAAGTCTTATCCCACCAAAGATTGGTCCATGACCGGCGTGGGTGTAGACAACGTTGAGACCTGGTTGAAGCCCGAGCAGGTTATCCAGGCCAAGCTTGTGTTGCCCATGACCGATTCGGTTCTTGCCCTCAATGTAGAACTGCAATTCAAGAGCAAACGCGGTACCGTCAGTGGGTTCGAGTTTCGTGAGCTCAGTACCAAAAATCGGCGTGTCCTCCGTCACTACATAGAACTTGCCATCGAAGGCAAGCTGGATAATGTGGAGGATTTGATCTCGGTTATTACCGCACCCAGCGTAAGCTCTCCCATTGAAGAAGCCCTGAATCTATCGGACCTGGAGTCAGAGGGCTTGTTCGAGTCTTTCCGCACTCGCAGCTACGTTTCTATTGGGGTGGGTATTGTATTTTTGTTTGTCGTTGTGTTGTTGCTGTTCTATAACACTGTTTATCGTATTTATGCGACCGGGCTGATTAGCGGGAATATTGAGCGTATCACGGCCAACTCTGTCGGCGTCGTTAAAACCCTTTTTGTAAAACAAAATACCTATATTGAGGCCGGTACCAAGCTGTTTACCGTCGAAGATCCAGGTATTGATATTGAGGTTGCAAATATCATCAAGTCGCTACAGCGCAATGAGACACAATTGCGGCTATTGCATGAACAGGAAGAAGCTCATGGTCATGCTCTAATCGAAACATTAAGGCAAAAGCTGGGCAAGAAGAAGATCGAGTTGAGTAATGCGCAGCAATTATTTAAGCGCCGCATTATCACGATCAAGGATTATAGCTACGTGGAGAACCAGTATCAGCAGGCACAGTTGATCTACCAACGTGCTCTTGTTGATATGAAACTTTCAGGTACAGAATTAAAGCGACAAATCAAAGAACTCGAACAGGAAATCAGTACGCTGACTTTGAGAAAAGAGTTGTTACTGCAACGAAAAATCCAGCAAACTATTGCCGCGCCGGTACGCGGCAAGATTTTTCATATTGAACATCCGGTGGGGAGTTACGTCGAGGCCAGTGATATTATGGTGCTGCTGGAAAGGGACGCGCCTCCTAATGTATTGCTCAAGCTTCGTTCAGACGATGCGCTGAAAATCAAGATTGGTATGAGCGCGTCAATCTATGTGCCGGCCACGGACAGTGAGCATGAAGCGATCGTAGCGGCCGTAGGATATTCCTCGGTCAATACTCAGGCCACCATTACCCAGGAGGCCAGTCTCAATGAAACCCTGGTTCGGCTTGAATTTGTCGAACAGAACGTTCGGCTGCCTGCCAATACCCGGGTTAAGGTGTGGATCAAGACCCTGTAGGGTCCGACGATGATTAGACGCCTGGGCACAACTGAGGGGCTGATTTCCTTTATTCTCCCTGGGGTTTTTTATTCTGTGGCGGCCTTCATCATCGGCTACTCTATGTGGCCCTATTTTTACTATATAAAAAATGAAACCTTTATTGTTTTGGGCACCTTCGCGTTGTGGCGGTATGGTTGGCAGGTTGTCAATTACACGCGATCGACAATCTATGCTTTGCGCTATTATCCAAAATTACGGCGCGTAGCCCTGGGGCTTTCTGAGGAGAAAAAGTATCCACGGCACATATTTTTTATCATTCCCTCCTATAAAGAAGAGCCCTGGGTAAGTATTGAGGCCTTCCAGTCATTGATGTCGAACCTGTCTACCATACCCTGTAGTGCCACCTTGGTGGTTTCGACGGGGAGTGATCGGGACGACGCAGTCATCGCTGCTACCTATGAGGCCCACCCGGTTAAGTATAAAGTCGAGTTGGTTTTGCAGCGCCAGTGCCAGGGTAAACGTATTGCCATGGGCCATGCCTTGCGGGCGGTAGCACGGCGTTACCAGGATGATCCCAATAGCGTGACAGTATTCATGGACGGGGACAGTTATCTGGAACAACACACCCTGAATAGAACGCTGCCTTTCTTTGCTGCATTCAAGGACCTCGGAGCGCTCACTACCAACGAGCTTGCCTATATTCACACGCGCTCACAGTGGTATAAAGATTGGTTCAACCTGAAATTTGGTCAGCGTCATGTATTGTTTCAGTCCCATGCCCTGTCGAACAAAGTGCTGACTTTAACCGGACGGTTTTCTTTGTTTCGTACGTCTATCGTAGTCAAGGAAGATTTCATTAAAATAATTGAATGTGATGTCATTACCCATTGGCTGCACGGCAAATTCAGATTTCTAATGGGAGATGACAAGAGTAGTTGGTTTTATTTGCTCAAGCACAAGTGGAATATGCTCTATATTCCCGACGTCACCTGTTATTCTCTGGAGAGCCGCGATGCCAGCTTTTTAACTGTGAGCGTCTCGCTACCTTATCGTTGGTATGGCAACACCTTGCGTAATAATGCCAGGGCCTTGGCGCTGGGGTGGCGTCACGTCGGTCTGTTTATCTGGATAGCCATCCTCGATCAACGTTTGTCTATGTGGACTTCCCTGGTGGGCATAACCGGTGCGGTTATTTTGTCCATATCAAAGTCGTTTATCTATCTACCATTTTATATGGCCTGGGTGTTCAGTGTACGTGTCTTGCAAATGTTTATTATTGCCTTGCGTGGCCACCCGGTGAGTATGTTGACTATTCCACTCATGCTCTATAACCAATGGGTGGGTGCCATTATCAAGATTCGTGCGTATTTCAATCTTGCTGATCAAAAATGGTCTAAAGGGGGCGCTGAGCAAAGTAGTGCGGGTGATGTGGTGATGATTGATCATCCCTGGGTGCGGTGGATGCCTCGTTATTTGATGTTGGGTTCCTATTCTCTGTTTGCCTTTGCCTTGTTGCTGACCGAGGGCGCCATCTCTATGCCAGGGCCGGAATTTTTTTACAAGGGCAGCAAGGGGACAGTTATCCAGGCCCGTTTGTTCGGGGTAACGCCCAACGACAATATGGACGATAGTCTGGCCCTGCAACAGATTATTGATCGGGTACCGAAGAATAAAAATGTGCTTATCCAGATGCCTGCTGGAACGATCGACCTTTTTCATGCGCTCCATTTACGCAGCCATATCACCCTGGCAGGTGAGGGGGCAGACAAAACCTTTGTTATGACTCACATGAGGCGAAATGAGCAAGCCGCCATTAGCTTGCATGGCAATCGTGGGAGCAAGCTAACGCGTTTGCTTAGAGATATTCAGGCGACTGACAAGAAGATTGTCCTTGGGGAAACGTCACGATTGGTAGGGGGAGATCTGTTGTTACTGCGCACCCCTAATGATGCCAGCTTTATGAAAAAGATCGGTAGTCTGGTTTGGAACCGGGAATACCCTTATTTACGCCAAACCATTGTACGAGTGCAGGGGGTAACGGGGGGCGAGGTGTCTCTGGAAACAACAGTGGGTATAGCCCTGCTCGCTGACGATGCGGAGGTCTACAAGATCAACCCCGTCGCCCAGGCGGGCCTAAAGGATTTTTCTATAGAGCACATTATAGAGGGCGTTAAGCCCCGTAGCGTATGGCATGTCTATGAGAACAGCTACCCGGAATATGCGGTGGACTCCATCAGTGCAAAATGGGCCAGTGATTGTAAAATCGAAAATATTCGAATACACAATAGTGGTCGTCACCCGTTAGCATTTGATTCTGTATACGCTTGCAGGGCCAGTGGACTGGTCATTGAAGGTGCCTGGAACAAGGGGAAAAAAGGCAATGGCTATGTAAAATTTTCACGTAGCTATCATAGTTCCTTTGAAGACAGCCGAGTCGATCATATTCGTCATATCGTTCTACAGTGGAGTTCTGCCTTTAACACTATCAAGAACATAGATACGGGTGTTGATATCAATTTACACGGCGGTTACAGCCACGACAATATTATTCGCGATATTCGTTTTAATATTCCCGCGCAGCATCCTTGGAAAGGTGTGGTGCACACCCCCGCTAATGCCACCTGGGCGCCCCCTGACGGTAAAAATCAGGTGTTAATTGCGGACTAGGCCACGGAGATCTTCTGTCATGGTTAATGCTGAAAGTTTGAGTAGCTTGTCGTAGGCCGCTAACCTCGCCATCAGCACCTCTTCCAGGTTGAGGAGCATTTGCATATTGATCTGGTCCATTTCTTTTTCTGGTACGGCAGCTAATCCAGCCAATGGATATTTTACCCGTACATTCAGCAGGGCCAGACGATTCTGTAAAAGTGCGTGTTCACCGCTGAGGTTGTGAACACGTTTTTGCTGGAAACGAAACTGATCCAAGAGGCGAACGATTTTTTGTTCCAGACGTAATGTCAGTGCTGATTTTTGGTCGCGATAGGCGTTTTGTTCTATCTTAATAAGTTTTCGACGTTTCAGGTTGAGATCAAGCGGAAATCTGACTCGTGCTCCAATAAGATTGTCACGGCGTTGGTCTCCATAGAGCCGGCGATTTCCCATATAGAGACGAACAGACAGATCATCTGTCCATGCTGGAAAGAACTCTGCTCGTTGGATAAAAATATCCTGAATCTTGATGTCAATGGATTGTTGAATACCTAGTTTTAACAGACTGGGTTGATCAACAGTCGAGACATGTTCGATTGTGTTGAGTAGATCGAACTGAAATACAGACATACCTTCTTGTTGCATGTTGGAATACTGGTTGATTTCCATCTTTGTGCGATCAACCTGATACTCTAATTGCTGTGTTTCTGCCTCGGTGACATATCCATTATCCCGGCGCTGTTTATATCTTTTCAGCAAAGAAGACAATTTGATCAACCGGGTTTTGGCCAGATGTAATCGAACTGAATTTTCGATACCACTTTGGTAGTAGAGTCGTTCGTTAAGCCTGTGTTCATGCATGTCCTTTAGCATTTGGAAAAACTGCAACTGTGTCTCCAGTTTTTTCTTGTCCAGCAGTTGTTTGGACTCACGCCAGCCTTCATCAAAAAGCTCCCATTCCAGAGCGAGTGCGTCCTGACTTTCGCCGCTGTCCTGATCATTTTCCCACTGACCGCGTATGTAGAGACCCTTAAAGCTGCCTTGCTTGTCCAGTTCTTTCAGATATTTCTCACGTATTGTTTCGGTCTTTAGTAGCAAGGCCGACACGGCTTGTTTGGAGTTTATAGGTTCTTTCAGCAGTGAATCAGGAAATAAAACAGCATCTATAACAGAATCTTTTTTGTCGCAGCCAGCCCCTTTGTCGATTTCTGCGTAGGCCAGGACTAACGGTTTTTTTCTAACGATGTTCACATAGGCTGCCGGCACGAGAGAATGGTATTTTCTTAGAGCCTCGGTAGCAGCGGCATAAGTTGCGCTCATTCCACACTGCACGGAATATTGCTTGGCCACGGGCAGCACCACACATTCTTTTTCCAGTTGATGTTTATTCAGGAAGGCATCGGCCTGATTGTAGTCTGGCCATACATTGAGTTGCACCGTATAACAGGATTCCCCGTCCTGGGATGCCAGGGCAAACGGGCCAATGAACAGTAATAACAGGTTGGTGCTGACAATGCACTGGATCACGCGCACTCCAAATCTCCTTTGCTGTAGACCGTTAGTCTTGGTCTATATGTTGGTATTTCTGTCCTGATTCTAGCTTATTCTTCGTACTCCACTGTCTTGTCTGCTATCGGCATGATTTTGGCCATCTTTACCGCAGTACCCTTGGCCTGAATTATTTCCACTGGGTGACCTTCCAGCATTAGGCTGGTGCCTGCTTCGGGTATATCTTCCAGGTATTCCAGAATAAGCCCATTGAGAGTTTTGGGGCCATCGATGGGCAGTTTCCATCCCAGCTTGCGGTTGATGTCGCGAACAGAGGAACCGCCGCTGATTAGGTAACTGCTGTCATCTTGGGGCAAAATCTCGTCGCCGGTACCTGGGGCCTGGGTGTTAAATTCTCCTACGATCTCTTCCAGAATCTCATCCAGGGTAACCAGACCCTTGATGTCACCGTATTCATCCACCACCAGACCAAAACGTTGTTTGTCTTTTTGCATGTTGAGCAGTTGCTGGGTGATGGGGGCACCCTCTGGAATAAAGTAGGGTTCACTGAGGAGCTTGATCAGTGAATCTTTATTGAAGTTATTGGCCTGGGTGAGGTGGAGGATCTTGCGTAGATGGAGTACGCCTTCGATCTTATCCAGGCTGCCCCGAAAAACCGGCAGGCGGGTGTGGTGGCTGGTAGACAACTGTGTGACCACCTCATCCCAATCATCGTCTATGTTGATGCCTTCGATAGTAGAGCGAGGTACCATGATGTCTTCTACCTCGATCTTTTCCATATCGAGAATACGCAGCAACATACTTTGATGGGTGGCAGGGATCATGGCGCCGGCCTCTTTAACTACGGTACGTAATTCGTCAGTGCTGAGGCGTTCTTTGCGCTGCTTTAATGAGATGCCCACAAATCGCAGAAAGAAATTGGTAACGGTATTGATGATCCAGACTACTGGGTAGCCCAGTTTCAGGAGTGGTAACAGGATAAATGCCGCCGGAAAAGCGATGCGTTCGGGGTACAGGACAGCTACCGTCTTGGGGCCGACTTCGGCAAAGATCAAAACAGTGATAGTCAGCGGTACCGTGACCAACAGCAGGGTGATTTCACCAAACAGTTTGAACGCGATCAGTCCTGCTATGGTGGCCGCCGCAAAGTTGACCAGATTGTTGCCCAGCAGGATCACGCCGAGTAGACGATCGGGGCGTTCCAGCAGCGTACTGGCAATGCGTGCGCCCTTGTTGCCGGTTTTTGCCAGGTGGCGCAGACGATAACGGTTCAAGGCCATCATCGCCGTTTCGCTGGCAGAAAAGAAAGCAGACAGGAAGATAAGGAATACAAGCACGCCAATGAGCGCACTCAAAGAGAGATCAGCCAATCAGGGCGAGCCTCGTTCGCTGGACATGGGTAGATTATAGGCGTCGACGGGACAGTACGCTATATCGTCTATCAATGATTTCAGTAGAACAAGGTAAGCATGGGCATCAAGACCGCCAGAAATAACACGCTCATAAATACCGCCTGCCCGTAGAAAGTCAGCATTTCGGTAGCCACCGGCACCCATGATCAGGGCAAAGATAGGGGGATTGGCGTTAGACATGACCCGAGAAAAACCAGCGGCTAAAGGGTGTCCTGGTCAGGGGGGCTGACATGCTCGAGCATGTGCAGATGGCTGAAAATTGCGGCACCATTGTAATGAGATTCGGCGTAGAGTCCATTGAATAAGTAGGTTTTCTGGGGACAGGCTCAGATGCCCCAATCCACCCGCAAGAAGCTTTGATCCCCAGGCCGATGGTTATCGGTTTAACAAGATTTCGAGTACGAATTTGCTGCCGAAGTAACCCAGTAACAGCAAGGCAAAACCACCCACGGTCCAGCGTACCGCGTGACGGCCACGCCAGCCAAACCGCCAATGCCCGAATAGTAAGATGGCAAAGATACACCAGCCAATGAGAGACAGCACGATATGATGGCTGATGACCAGGGCTTTGCCAAAAATTGCCTCAGAGAACAGGGTGCCGCTGACCAGGGTCAGGGTGAGAAAGATAAAGCCAGTACCGATGAGTCCGAACAAAAATCTTTCCATGGTCTGAATCGGTGGCATGGCCCGCAGCAGGCGCCCAGGGTGCTGCTGATGCAGGCGACGTTCCTGCCACCACAGCACCAGGGCCTGGACCATGGCCAGTGCCAACAGGCTGTAGGCAAGAAAGGCCACAATCAGGTGTGACAACAGGGGAATGGAGACCTGAGTGAGCAGCAGGTGTTGGCCCGGCCACAGCCACGCCAGCAGGACCGCCAAGGCGGCACTGGGTAAGATGACCACACCCAGGTTCTCAATGGCGCTAAATACAGCGATCACCAGGAATAGAGCCACAATGGCCCAGGCCATGAGGGAGGCGGCACTATTTAAACCCAGGTTGAGCCCGTTATTTACTCCCAGGGTGGAGTACAGCAGGGCACCGTGCAGGGCCGCCGCCCCGGCCACCAGTGAAAGTACCGCCCACTTGATATAGGGTTCTGGTCCGGTGGTGGCCGGCACATTAAAGAGTCGCCGGACGAGCAGGATGCCAGCGATCAGATACAGCGATATGGTCAGGAGATTAAATAGCGCGGTGAGCATGTTGTGCTTTTTCTAAGCTGGAGATGATGTGCCATAGTCTCACATGTTGTTTATCTTGTGGAAGCGCATAATGGTGACTGCTGCTTTCGTCAGGTCACCAAACTCACCAAGGAATGATTGATTTTCCCCGGTGAGGGGTTGGGTTTCCGTGATCACCCACTTTTCCCTTGATGTCTTTGCGAGAGTATCATCATAGCAAGCACTTGTTAGCTTACCCCGGTTGAGTTTTACTGCAGACCTTGTTGACGAGGCTTTTGATCTTATCAATACTTGCCCTCTTTGGCTGTTGAAAACATAATGGGATTTATGTGTTGCCAAGGGCAGGTCAACTTAGACAGTTTCAAAATGGGAAAATCTATTTTAAATTTATGATTCAAAATGTTTGAACAACTCCAAGATCGCCTGGCCGGTGCGCTAAAGCAACTCAAGGGCCAGGGCCGACTCACCGAGGCGAATATCGGCGACAGCCTGCGAGCCGTGCGCATGGCCCTATTGGAGGCCGATGTTGCCTTGCCAGTGGCCAAGGCCTTTATTGAACGGGTACGCGAGCGGGCGATAGGCCAGAAGGTACTGGAAAGCCTTAACCCGGGTCAGGCCGTGACCAAAGTCGTCTATGACGAATTGGTGGACCTTATGGGAACCACCAATGAAGGTCTCAATCTTGCGGTAAGACCACCGGCGGTGATGATGGTGGCGGGCCTGCAGGGTGCGGGTAAAACCACTACCGTGGCCAAGCTCGCCCGTAGATTACAAGAGCGGGAGAAGAAAAAGGTTTTGCTGGCCAGTGCCGACATCTATCGTCCTGCAGCCATCGATCAGCTCGAGCGACTGGCCGGGGATGTAGGGGCCGAGTTTTATCGGGGCAGTGAAGGTGCCGCTGCGGTTGCCATTGCCATCGAGGCAGTGGAACAGGCCAGTCGTGTACACGCGGATGTGGTCCTGGTGGATACCGCCGGTCGTCTGCACGTGGATGAGGCCATGATGGACGAGATCAAGGCGCTGCATGAGGCCCTGAACCCCATCGAGACCCTCTTTGTGGTGGACAGTATGACCGGCCAGGATGCGGTACACAGTGCCCAGGCCTTCAATGAGGTCTTGCCGCTCACCGGTGTGGTGCTCACCAAGACCGATGGTGATGCCCGGGGTGGTGCCGCCTTATCGGTACGCCAGGTTACCGGCAAGCCAATTAAATTTTTGGGTGTGGGTGAAAAGACCGATGCCCTTGAGGTCTTTCATCCAGAGCGCCTGGCATCCCGTATCCTGGGAATGGGAGACGTCCTCTCCCTGGTAGAAGAGGCCCGACATCAGGCCGATCAAAAACAGACCGAAAAGCTGACCAGGAAGTTAAAGAAGGGCAAGGGTTTTGATCTGGGTGACTTGCGTGAGCAATTATTGCAGATGGAGAAGATGGGCGGTATGGCCAGTATGTTGGATAAGCTGCCTGCGGGAATGGGCCTGCCCCAGGGGGCGGCGTCTCAATTGGACTCAAAACAAAATGCGCGCATGATCGCCATTATTGACTCAATGACCCCCCACGAACGCCGTTCCCCGGATATCGTGCGGGCCTCCCGTAAGCGCAGGATTGCCCAGGGGTCGGGTACCCAGGTACAGGATGTGAACAGGCTCCTTAAACAATTTGTCAAAATGCAAAAAATGATGAAGCGTATGGGTAAGGGCGGTATGGCCAAGATGGCACGTGCCATGCAGGCCAAGATTCCCGGCATGCCCATGTAGCTTTTCCCAGGTGCGAAGGGCACAGCTCGCAGGTACAATGTGGGTCGGGCCAAGACCCTACACCTGGGCCTACGTTTTGCGCTGGAACTTAAATGAAACCAACAAACCGACAACAGAGCCGATTAGGCAAAAACACCTGGCCAGTGGTGATTGTGGCTGTGGTGATGACTTTATTGGCTACGGCCATGGGGGAGGTGTGGGCTCAATCCGGCCAACGCCTGAGCCAGGAGTCCCACGGGCTCAAGCTCAGGATTGCCCCCCGTACCCCGGATCAGATTCTCGCCTTTTATACTGCGCGCCATCTACCGGAAGTTGCGGTAAAGCATTTGGTTGCTGCCTGTTTGATTACGGTGTCCGTACGCAACCGCAGCCAAAAAGTGGTGTGGCTTGAGCCGGGCCGATGGCGGTTTGTGTTTGACGATGGTCAGTCGGCCGAGCGCCTGGACCGGCAATACTGGGATGATCTGTGGCAGCAGCTTAAGGTGCCACTGGGCAGTCGTGCCACTTTCGGCTGGACACAGTTGCCGGAAAGTCGGGACTTACAGCCTGGCGAACCTATCGGTGGCAACATGGTCCTAAAGCGGACCGACAAGACTTTTTCTATTGAGGTCCGGATGGCTACCGGTAAAGACAAAAAGGGGGCCGAGATCGTGTTACGAATACCCAACGTAAAATGCGCCACAGACAAGGTGTCGTCGTGAAATTGCCTGTCATCAGCCTGGTGCTTTGGTTTGTTGCCGTCAGTGCGGTGGCGGGCGGGACACCCCCTGGCCTGATGCCCCTGGACGGGCGTATGGCCCCGGCCCTTAAGCTCGCCGATATGGATGGCAAGACCACAGACCTGGCCCAGATGCGGGGGCAGTGGGTCCTGGTCCATTTCTGGGCCAGTTGGTGCGGTCCCTGCCGTCGCGAAATGCCCACATTGCAGCGGATGAGAGAGCAGATCCCGGTCACCGACCTGGCGATGGTGCTGATCAATACCGCCGAAAATGATGAGGAGGTGTTCAGTTTTATGGGGGTAGTGGCGCCAAATCTGGAGTCTCTCCTGGATACCGATGGGCAAGTGACCGCCAAATGGCGGCCCCGGGGGCTACCCTCCAGCTTTCTGGTGGACCCGGAAGGGCGTTTGCGATACATCGCTCTGGGTGGGCGTCAATGGGATTCTCCGGCCTATCTGCAGTTTCTGCGTCATTTGACCCTGGAACGGCCCTAGCACGGCTCGGTGCGGCTAAAAAAGACCAGCATATTCATGGTGCTATGGCTTTCTTTAGGCGTGGAGAAACGTTAAAATCCCGCGCCCATAGCAGCACTGGTGCTGGGTGTCTGCCTGAGGGCAGGCTCAAATCAAGCTTTATTATAGAGGGTAATAGATCATGGTGATCATACGGTTGGCCCGTGGTGGTGCAAAGAAGCGGCCCTACTACTCCATTGTTGTCGCCGACCAACGTCGTGCGGCTACAGGCAAGTTTATTGAACGTCTAGGCTTTTTCAATCCCTGCGCAGCGGACAATGAAGAGTCCTTGCGCATTGATCGGGATCGCGTGAAATACTGGATTGGGCGTGGTGGCAAGATGTCTGATCGTGTTGCCTCGCTGCTAAAACCCAAAGCAGCCTGATAGTTGTTAAGAGTGACGTGCCTGCTCATCAGGACGAGCGCATCACTCTGGGGCGGATAGCGGGGGTTTTCGGCGTTAAGGGTTGGGTTAAGGTTTTTTCTTATACACGGCCCAAGCAAGCCATTTTTGACTACAAGCAATGGTACTTATCGACCCCCATGGGTGATAAGGCCTACAGACTGATTTCAGGACGGTCCCAGGGAAAGGGTTTGGTTGTGTCTCTGCAGGGCTGCAACGATAGAGATGGCGCGGCACAGTTGGTGGGTGCCGACATCACAGTCTGCGCAGAAGATATACCGGTGTTGGCAAAGGGTGATTTTTATTGGCACCAATTGATTGGACTCAAGGTGTTCAATCGCGACAAAAGGGAACTTGGGATTGTTGTCAGCATGCTGGATACCGGTGCCAACGATGTTTTGGTGGTACAGGGAGATCGAGAACGATTGATTCCCTATATCCCTACGGTGATCGATGAAATCGACACGGATGGTGGTACCGTAGTGGTCGATTGGGATGCGGATTTTTAGTGTGGTGGTGTGATGCGGATTGATGTGGTCACAATTTTTCCGCAGATGTTTGATGCCATCATCGACTACGGGGTGACCCGTCGAGCCCTGGAACAGGGCCAGTTGAGTTTACAGTGTTGGGATCTGCGGGATTACACGACGGACAAATACCGCCGTGTGGATGACCGGCCCTTTGGAGGCGGTCCCGGCATGGTGATGATGGCCGACCCACTGGACCAAGCTTTACGTCGGGCGCGTGAGGCTCAGGCCGGTCGGGCCAAGGTGCTGTATTTATCGCCCCAGGGGCGGCCCTTGGATCACCCGGCGGTGATGGAACTGGCCGCACGAGAAGGTTTAATTTTGTTGGCAGGACGCTATGAAGGGGTCGACGAGCGTTTGCTGGAGGCCCAGGTGGATGAGGAGTGGTCCATCGGTGATTACGTGTTATCCGGTGGTGAACTCGCCGCCATGGTGTTGATTGATGCCGTGGCCAGACAATTACCCGGGACTTTGGGTAACGCTGCATCGGCACAGGAGGACTCCTTTGCCACCGGACTTTTGGATTGTGGCCACTACACACGACCGGCCCGGTTTGCCGGCCGTAGCGTGCCCGAGGTGTTATTGTCGGGTGATCACGAACAGATTCGGCGCTGGCGGCTCAAGCAGGCCCTGGGGCGAACATGGTTGAGGCGACCGGAGTTGTTGGACGGTCTACAGTTAGATGCAGAACAGGCGCGTTTGTTGGAAGAGTTTCAGCAGGCGCATCGAAAAAACCAGGAGAACAGACATGAGTAAGATTATTCAGGAACTCGAGTCCGAACAGATGAAGCAGGATATTCCTGAATTTGGCCCAGGTGATACCTTGGCGGTTCAGGTCAGAGTGGTCGAAGGGGGCCGTGAACGCCTGCAGGTTTTTGAAGGCGTAGTGATTGGGCGTCGCAATCGAGGCCTCAACTCGTCGTTTACGGTACGCAAGATATCCTATGGCGAAGGTGTCGAAAGGGTTTTTCAGTTGCACAGCCCGATGGTCGCCGGTATTGAGGTCAAGCGCCGCGGTGATGTGCGCCGTGCCAAGCTGTACTATCTGCGAGATCGCACCGGCAAGGCGGCACGTATCAAGGAAAAAATCTGAGTCTGGCGGTGAGTTGCCGCGAGTCTGGACGAGGCGGGTGCCATGGCGACATGGCACCCGTTTTTTTTGGGCTAGATCAGGAAGGTCTGCATATATGCTCGACGTAGGCAAACAACCGAGTGTATGATTTGAGGCCTGATAGTCTCGCAAAGACGCCAAGGACGCAAAGATAGTTTGGATTTATTCTGCAGGGCGACTTAACTGTTGTTGAGTTTTTAACACATCTCTATTTCTAGCTTTCGTCGCTTTTCTCTTTGCGTCCTTGGCGTCTTTGCGAGAGCCGATTTAGCGTGAATGACCCACAACATATTGGAGTTAGGTCATATAGATGAATCAACCGTTGATGAATAAATCGGTGTTGGTTTTGCTGGCCTTAGTGTTTCTGGCCAACCCGGGCCATGCCGACAGTGAGGGTCTGGAGCGAATTGATGCCCTGGTAAAGGGTGGTGCATCCAACCTGGCGTTGAGTGTGCTGGAGGCCGAACAACCGGACCCGAGTGAACGTGAGGCCTGGGTCAAGTGGGAGCAACGTCGCTTTGATATTTATGTGGCGCAAAATAAGTGGGCCGAGGTGGACCAACGCCTTGCCGCTTTGCCTAAAGACTTTCCGGTCAATCTGTTGCGTGACCTGTTGGAAAAGGCCGCCGATGCTGCACTCGACAGAGGTGATGGTGCCAAGGCCCGGGTCTATCTTCGAAAACTCCTGTGGCAATATGCAGACGGATCAATATCCACAAAGGCCTGGCGCACAAAGGTGATCAAGAGTTATCTGGTTGAAGATCTCGTTGCCGATGCCAGCATCGCTATGGAGCGTTATCGAAAAGAATTTAAACCCCGCAATCGCGATTGGCACTATCTGCATGCACGAGTGTTGTTGCGTGCTGGAAAACCGGCCGATGCCGCCAAAGTGGTTTCCCCCCTAAAGACATTTGAAGGCCGGTTTTTGAAGTTGCTGGCCAAGTTGCGCAGCACACCCCAGTCTGCAGCAACGGTCATCAAACAAGCTTTGGCCTTGGCCAAGGAAACCCGTAAACGTCAACAGATCAATATTCGAGTATGGGCGGTACTTGCAGAGGCGGCAAAATTGTCCAGAAACAATGCGCTGCTGGTTCAGGCATTGGAAAAGACGTTGTTATTGAATGATCGATTGTTCGAGTTTCAGGCCGATGATCTATGGGCCGCCTATGAAGATTTTGGTGAGGAGTTTGGTAACCAATCCAATCTTCTCATCGGTGATGACAAGGCCTGGTTTGCCATAGCCAGGAAAAACCGGAAACGTAGCCCCACCCGGACACGAGCCATCTACGCATTGATAGGGCAACGCAGTCAGGATGATGCCGCCCGTGCCCAGGGCCACTATCGTCTGCTCAAATCCCTGTACAACAGTAAAATCTTTGCCGTGGCACAAAAGCTCTATATGGAATCGAGTCGCTATCCTGAGCGCTCATCCCTGCCGGTGGTGGTACGATATTATCTTTCCGACAAGGCCTTCAGGGCCTTTAATATAAAATTGGCTGCCGAACTGGTTGAGGGCCTGGACACCCCCCCTCCGCAGCAGAGTGAGGAAGAATGGGCCTTGCGTCGTGCACGCCTGAGCATTTATGCAGGTAATTATCAACGTGGGCTTGAACTGCTCGATGCGCAGCTGCAGAAATACGATAAGATTGACGGTGAGACTGCCGACCGGGTGTTGCCGGTGATGTTTGATCTACAGGCCGCCAAGCAGCACATCCAGGCCTATGAGATGTTTGCGCGCATATTTAAAAAACTGAATTCTAAACGCCTGCAACGCGAAGTCCTGTTTTGGATGGCCGAGTCACAGGAAGCACAGGCCCATCATAAAGTAGCCGCAGAACTCTATTTGCGTTCCGCCAAGCACCGCCATCCTTCGGCATCGGATATGTGGGCACAGACTGCGCGTTTTAATGCGGCCCAATCCCTGGCCAAGGCAGGTCTCGTGGTGGATGCGGAATCGGTGTACCGTAGGCTATTGGCTATTACTGGCGACCCTAAACGCCGTGCCACTATCGAGCGAAATCTCAAGCACCTATGGTTACTGGGACCCTCAAATACGACGCCGTAATCGCCACGCCGTTTGGGCGTATTGGTATTACTGCACAGGACAATGCCTTGTGTGGCATTGATTTGCTGAGCCCCAGGATCTCCTTACGTAGCTCTGAAAATTCATTGGCACTCGATGTCTGTCGGCAGATACAGGCCTACATTGATGACCCTGCAAGTTCATTCGATCTGCCGCTGTGTGTATCGGGTACGGTCTATCAACAGCGGGTATGGACCACCCTGCAACAAATCGTACCGGGCGAGGCTGTGAGCTACGGTGCGCTTGCACACAAGCTGAGCAGTGGCCCTCGGGCGGTAGCAGCAGCCTGTCGTGCCAATGCCGTACCCATTGTCATTCCCTGTCACCGCGTGGTGGCAAAAACGGGTTTGGGGGGATACATGGGGCAGCGTGACGGACCGGCCATGCGAATGAAGACCTGGTTGCTGGAACATGAAAGCCCAGGATAGTGCTTGCATCGACCGCTTTTTGGATCGGTTGTGGATGGAGTCGGGGCTCAGTGACAACACACTCAGCGCCTATCGCCATGATGTCAGCCGTTTTGCAGACTGGTTAGAGCAAAACCAGTTGGCCCTGCTGCAGGCACAACGGCAACATGTGCTGAGCTATCTCGCCCAGCGCGTGGAGACCGGTGCCCGTCCCCGCACCACAGCGCGTTTGGTCTCAAGTCTGCGACGACTCTATCGTTATCTGGTCACCGAAGGTGAGATGAGTCAGGACCCGACTGCCCTGGTTGAGCCCCCCAAGTTGCGGCGTGAATTGCCCATCAGTCTGAGTGAAAAACAGATCGAGGCCTTGTTGGCGGCACCGGATGTCAATGTGGCCCGTGGTCAACGTGACCGGGCCATGTTGGAGTTGTGTTATGCCACCGGGCTACGGGTCTCTGAGTTGGTGACGCTCAGTGTGGCCCAGGTCAATCTTGCTGCCGGTGTGATGCGGGTGCTCGGCAAGGGTAGCAAGGAACGGGTATTGCCTTTAGGCGAAGAGGCCATATACTGGTTACAACGGTTTTTAAAAGATGGCCGGCGAGAGCTGGTTAAACGCAAACCCACCGATGCCTTGTTCCCCACAGTGCGGGGTGGCCCCATGACCCGTCAGGCCTTCTGGCAGCACATCAAACGCTATTCAGTGCAGGCGGACATTAAACAGGACATGTCACCCCATACCTTGCGACACGCCTTCGCCACCCATCTGCTCAACCACGGTGCTGACTTGCGTACGGTACAGCTATTACTCGGTCATGAGGATTTATCCACGACTCAAATCTACACCCACGTTGCCCGAGAGCGGCTAAAGAAATTACATAGCGAACATCATCCGAGAGGTTAGCGATGTCCGAATTATTCTGAGGAGTTTGGGTAGGTATTGCTACAGACTAATTTAGCAACACCGCCAATTTACCTCGGTATTGAATGACCAGCGGGTGTTGATTGCCCAGTAGGGCAAAAAGCGACAACAGGCTGCGGCGGCCGGCGTCGTTATCGAAGCCGCGATCATGGCGGACGACCTCTAAAAGGTTGTCCATGGCCGCTTGGTAATCTCCCGCCACTATCTGTTGAATACCCAGCTGATAGCGTGCCTGGGTGTCGTTGGGGTGGGCTGACAAGGTCTCGCGCAGAGAATCTACAGACGGAGTATCCTCGGCCATTTGAGCGAAGTCGAGTTGGGCCTTTAGTGCGATGACCGTCGTGTCGGTTTGAGCGGCGGTGGAGAGTGTGCCGAGGGTTTCCTGGGCGGCGTCTACAGCGCCACTTTCGAGCAAGGTCTTGGCCAGGGCAATCTTGGGGGAGTCCCGGTCGGGGTCAGAGGCAACGGCCTGTCGCAATAGTTCGATGGCCTGGGTGCTGTCACCGGTCTTGAGATGGGCCTGGGCGCGTTCAATTATGGCGTCGGATTCCCTGGGGATATGACGGTCGAGGATGTCCCGAATGGCGGCCTCAGGCTGTGCCCCCATAAATTCATCAACGACCTCGCCGTGGCGGAAGATTTTTACCGTGGGCAGGCTGCGTATGGCAAACTGCTGGGCGAGCTGTTTCTCGCTTTCGGTATCGACTTTGGCCAGGAAAAACTTGCCCTGGTAGTCCCCGGCCAGTTTTGCCAAAAGTGGCATGAGGGTGCGGCAGGGGCCACACCAGGCGGCCCAAAAGTCCACCATCACCGGGCATTTTTCCGAACGCTCAATGACCTCGGTAGCAAAGGTCTGTTGGCTGACGTCTGCGAGAAAGGTGGAATCTGTCATCTTGTCCGGAGATAGTTGGCGCTCCCTAGGGGACTCGAACCCCTGTTACCGGCGTGAGAGGCCAGTGTCCTAGGCCACTAGACGAAGGGAGCGTGTGTTACTTCAGGAAGAACGGTATTATACTCGGGCAGTTTCCTGATACAACACGATTTTCTGATGCAACAGTTTTTGTCTCAGCACGGGGGATGTGAATTTCTCCCTAATCTTAAAATTTACATTCTGAGCCAGTACTGTCCCACTAAGACAGGCCAATTAGTGCTAAAAATGTTGAATTTAGTTGCTGCGAGTGGCATCAAGCTATGAGACATGATTCCAGATACCCGGGTTCGTCATTCCGGGCTTGACCCGGAATCCATTTTTTTCAACAGCTTACTAGATGCCGGATCAAGTCCGGCATGACGGAGTAGGTTTATGGGACAGCAGTGATTCTGAGTGAATAAGCACAGCCTTAAGATTACCCCCGGTTGCGAACACCAAATCTCCCAGGACGCCATCAGCCAGGCTGCCTTGCAGGTGGTCGAAGGCCTCCAGCAGGCCGGTTTTGATGGCCTGTTGGTGGGCGGTTGCGTTCGGGATTTGATGCTGGGACGGGAGCCAAAAGATTTTGATGCGGTGACCAACGCCACGCCGGAGGAGATTAAAGGCCTGTTTCGTAGTGCTCGCCTGATTGGTCGGCGTTTTCGGCTCGCCCATGTGCGTTTTGGGCGTGAGGTCATTGAGGTGGCCACTTATCGTGCGGCACCCAGTGAAGTGGATGAGGACCGGGGCGGCCACATGGTGCTCAGCGAAGAGGGGCGTCTGCTTCATGATAATGTCTATGGCAATCAGACCGAAGATGCCCGCCGCCGTGATTTTACCGTCAATGCCCTGTATTTTGATACCCGTGACGCCTCGGTGATTGACCATGTCAATGGTATGGATGATTTGCGCAAGGGAGTGTTGCGCATTATCGGTGATCCAGCCACCCGCTATCGTGAAGACCCGGTACGGATGCTGCGGGCTATCCGATTTGCCGCCAAGCTGGGTTTCCGCTTGGAAAAAAAGACTGCTGCGCCACTTCGGGAGCTGGCGCCCCTGCTTCAGGATGTGCCTCCGGCACGATTATTTGAAGAGGTGGTCAAGCTCTTTCACGGTGGTTATGCGGCGGAGACCTACGAGCTATTGCGTCAGTACCACTTATTTGAACAGTTATTTCCGCTGACTGACCAGGGTCTGGCTCTCGAAGAGGAACACTTTCCGCTTACTTTGTTGCCCCGTGCGCTGGCCAATACGGACTCTCGAATTAGTGAGCATAAACCGGTTACTCCTGCATTTTTGTTTGCCGCGGTGCTTTGGGAGCCGGTGAGGATAGAAGCGCAACATCTCATGGATGAGGGCAGCAGTTGGCTCGCCAGTCTACAGGATGCCGCAGAGGTTGTGTTGCGGGATCAGCTTCGCCATGTTGCGATTCCAAAGCGCTTTAGTTTTCCCATGCGTGAGATATGGGCTATGCAGGCACGCCTTGAACGCCGTGGGGGAAAACGCGCATTCAGTCTGGTTGAGCATAAACGGTTTCGGGCCGGATATGACTTTTTATTGTTGCGTGCAGATTCTGGTGAAGCCGACCCTGAATTGGCACAATGGTGGACCCGGTTTCAGGAGGTCGATCACGAGGAAAAGCAGCGCATGGTCAGTCAGGTTTCAGGGGGGCAGCGCAAACGCCGTCGTCCACGTAAACGCAAGCATGCCAGTCCCCACTAACAATGTCAGTGGCCCATCCGAAGTTAAGGCCTATATCGGCTTGGGCAGTAATCTTGATGATCCGGTGAAGCAGTTACAACGGGCTCGCCGTTCTTTGGCAAGCCTGCCTATGACCCGACTGCTGGAGTGTTCTTCACTTTATATGACCGCACCGCTGGGTTTTGAAGACCAGGCCGATTTTGCCAATGCAGTGTGCTGTGTGGCTACAAGCTTGTCCGCCATCAATTTATTGATACAACTCCAGGTTATTGAAGATCGGCAGGGCAGGGTTCGTGATGGGCAGCACGACGGTCCCAGGACCCTGGACCTGGACTTGTTGTTGTATGGTTCAAAGACCCTCCGCCAAAGCGGTCTGAAGGTGCCCCATCCCAGGCTGCAGCAACGGGCCTTCGTGCTGTATCCTCTGGCAGAGATCGCTAAAAAGACCAGGGTGCCGGGGTTGGCAACGGTATCATCACTTTTGGACGCTTGCCCCAGGCAACGGATCGAACGGGTGTTGACACCGCAGAGCTGGATGCCGGATCGAGTCCGGCATGACGGAGTGATTTAATGGGAAACAACGAGTTTATAATTGAAAAATATGGCCACCCATCGTCAATCATGAAGAGATTTCATCCTTGTCCGCCACATCACTAGATATACCCCAATCGGTGTTGAGTCGTAACGGCTATATCGTGGTGGAAGGCCCCATTGGTGTGGGCAAGACCAGCCTGGCCAGGCGTTTGGCGGATGCCTATGCCGGGGAACTGTTGCTCGAGCGGCCTGAAGACAACCCCTTTCTCGAGCGGTTTTATGAGTCGAGAAGACAGTTTGCCCTGCCCACCCAGCTGTTCTTTCTCTTTCAACGCGCCCAGCAATTGGAGCAGATCAATCAGGGTGATATGTTTCGTCCCGGTCGGGTGTCGGACTTTATGCTGGACAAGGATCGCCTCTTCGCCAGCCTCATCCTGGATGATGATGAGTTGCGTCTGTACGATCAGGTTTATGCCAATCTGAGCCCACGGATGCCGGTACCCGATTTAGTGGTCTATTTGCAGGCCCCGGTTCAGACCATTCGAGAGCGCATACGACGCCGGGGTGTCGAGTACGAGCAGGGCATGGATGAAAGTTATTTGGAAAATTTAGTGGAGGCCTACACTCGATTCTTTCATGGTTATACTGCGGCACCCTTGTTGATTATAAACGCCACTGAAATTAACTTTGTCGATAGCGACGAAGACTTCAAGGTTTTGTTAGACTATATTGATAAGGTTCGTAACGGCAGACACTTCTTTAACCCTATGGCGAGTCCCCTTTGAAAACAGTCACGGTTGAATCACTTCGCAGCATGAAACAGAGTGGTGAGCGCATTAGCTGTCTGACAGCCTATGACTACAGCTTTGCCAGTTTGCTGGACCGGGTGGGGGTGGATATTATCATGGTGGGGGACTCCCTGGGCATGGTGATGCAGGGCCATGACAGCACCTTGCCAGTGAGTCTCAAGGACATGATCTACCACAGCCGTTGTGTTGCCCAGGGACGAAGCCGTGCCCTGCAAGTGGTTGATCTATCCTTTGGCAGTTACCAGGAAAGCCCCGAGTCCGCCCTGCGAAGTGCCAGTCGTTTGATGTCCAAGGGGGGTGCCCAGGTGGTAAAGCTAGAAGGTGGTGCGGTGATGGCTGAAACCGTTGCCTTCCTGGTGGCGCGAGGCATCCCCGTTTGTGGCCACCTGGGGCTCACCCCCCAGTCGGTGCATCAACTCAGTGGTTATCGTGTTCAGGGTAAAGATGATGCTTCTGCCGCCACCCTTGCCACCGATGCCCTTGCCCTGGAGCAGGCCGGTGCCAGTCTCATTGTGTTGGAGGCCGTACCTGCCGAATTGGCCAGGACCATTTCGGAGTCGCTGCGTATCCCCACCATTGGTATCGGTGCCGGGGTCCATTGCGACGGTCAGGTGCTGGTGTTACAAGACATGCTGGGTCTCTACCCCAGGCCCAGTCCCAAGTTCAGCAAGAATTTTATGCAGGGCCAGGACGGTATTGAGGCCGCAGTACAGGCCTATGTGGATGCGGTACGATCCGGCAGCTTTCCAGGGTCGGAACACAGTTTCTAACATCTAGTTATCCCTTCTTCCCGAGGGAGAAGGTTAGGATGAGGGGATATTTGATGGATATAGCCCACAATCTTCCTGAGCTTGACGCCGCATTGGAAAAGCTTGGTCGTCGTGTCGCACGTAAGGTACTGGTGCCCACCATGGGCAATCTCCATGACGGTCACCTCCGACTCATGACCGAGGCGCGGCGTTATGGCGATGGGGTGGTGGCCAGTATCTATGTCAATCCCATGCAGTTCGGCCCTGGGGAGGACTTTGCGTCATATCCACGCACCGGTGAGCAGGATATCGCACAACTCCAGGACTGTGGTGTGGATCTGGTATTCATGCCCGAGCTATCCGATATCTATCCACGTGGGGTCGATGCCCATACCGTGGTAGAGGTTCCCGGCTTGGGCGATATACTATGCGGTGCCTCGCGGCCAGGCCATTTTCGTGGCGTCACTACCGTGGTTAATCGGTTGTTCAATCTGATTGCCCCCCAGGTCGCGGTGTTGGGCAAAAAAGATTATCAGCAATGCTTGCTGATTAAGCTGATGGTGGCGGACCTGGGTATGCCCATTGAGGTTGTTGGGGTCGATACGGTTCGAGGTGATGACGGCCTGGCACTGAGTTCCCGCAATGGCTATCTCAGTGAGGCCGAGAGGGTCATTGCCCCCAAACTCTACGAAACCTTAAGCTGGATGGCGGGTCAAATCCTGGGACAACGTGGCTACAGTGGTGACTTTGTGGCCGGTGTAGAGCGCCAGGCATGGGACAGGCTGGAGGCTTCTGGCTTTAAGCCCGACTATGTATGTGTACGCCGACAGGGGGATCTGGCGATACCCCAAGCCGACGACCAGGAATGGGTGATCCTGGCGGCAGCGCGACTAGGAAAGACGCGGCTCATAGACAATCTTGAGGTCAATTTGAAACCATCCAGTTAACAGGCGATAATTGGGGATATGCAGTCGTATCTGCACCCAAATGGATGCTGGGATAGGCCCCGGTCCATCCCTACACAATCTAGACAACATCATGCAAAGAACCCTACTACGTGCCAAGTTACATCGTGTTCGTGTTACCCACGTCGAAATCGATTACGAGGGCTCTCTCGCCATTGATGGGCTGCTATTGGATGCGGCAGATATCCGTGAGTACGAAAAAATTGAAGTCTATAACGTCGACAATGGTGAGCGCTTTAGCACCTATGCCATACGCGCCGAAGAGGGCTCAGGTATTATCTCGGTTTTGGGTGCTGCGGCGCACAAGGCCGAACCTGATGACATTGTCATCGTTGCCGCCTATGCAACCTTAGAAGAAAAAGAGTTGGCCGCCTTCAAGCCTCGCCTGGTCTATGTGGATGAAGATAATCAAATCAAACACACTCGCAATTTTATCCCGGTACAAGTCGTCTCCTAGCCCTTTTCCTGTTTCCCGAGAAGTGCCCAATCCCGGTTAAATCGGGGCTCCAAACCCGTCAGGCCCTTTGTTGGCAACGAACCAAGTCAAAACCGCTCTACCCACCCAAAGCCAGACGTCACATAAAATAAATTCAACCTGACAGGGGTTATCAAAATTATGTACAGCGATAATGACATAGCTTCAGCCGTGCGCGCTGGAATACTGACTGACGAGGTGGCAACGGCCTTTCGGGACTATATTGCGGGCCTGAGGAAAACACCGGTAGCCGATGAAGAACACTTCCGTTTGATTACCGGATTCAATGACATATTTGTTGTGATTGCGTGTTTGCTGTTACTTGTTTCAGTTTCCTGGATTGGCACCTCGGTTACTTCGTGGTTTGGTGCGCTGCTGCAAGCGGGTACTGCGTGGGCCTTGGCAGAATATTTTACCCGCAAGCGTCGTATGGCACTGCCGTCGATTGTTTTGTTGTTGGCCTTTGTGGCGGGTGTGTTTATGAGCGGGTTTATGCTCTTGAGAGACTTTGGTTTGAGTCAGGAATTGGCTATCGGGATTCCCAGTGGTGTATCGGCCTTGGCCGCGTGGTCGCATTGGTTACGGTTTAAAGTACCTATCACTGTCGCAGCGGGCACGGCCACCGTGGTGGTGGGTGTCTTTATGCTGCTATTTATAGCAATACCTGAAGCAAGACAGTGGATGAGTAGCATTACGTTTTCTGCAGGTGTTGTTGTGTTTGCGTTGGCGATGCGTTGGGATGTATCGGATACGCAACGCCAGACCCGGCGATCTGATGTGGCATTTTGGCTTCATATTTATTGCCGCCCCACTTTTAGTGCATCCTATTTTTTCATCGTTACAAGTGCTTGATGCTCAATCCGGGGCATGGCAAGCGGGTGCTGTGGCAGTGCTGTACATTATTATTGCACTTGTTTCTATATCAATTAACCGTAGGGCACTGATGGTCTCGGCGTTGGCCTATGTTCTTTATACATTTAGTGCATTATTAGAGCAGTATGGGGTCGTTAGTCTTAGTTTTGCCTTTGCCGCTTTTAGCATTGGTTCTGGGTTGCTGTTGTTGTCGGCATTTTGGCACACTTGCAGGGAAGCAGTGTTGCATTTCTATCCAGGTGCTATTCAGGATCGGCTTCCACCATTATGATTAGGGTTTTATTGGCAGCGCATTGTCTGGGCACTCAGCATATTGATGCAATACGCTGTGGCACTAAAGAATGTGCGTGGCAACGGTGTTAGCGATATGTCAAAGTTCAAAAATAGAATGCAGCTTCTAGGAAGAGGCTAGAAGTTGTTCAACTTTTGTTACCAGTATCGTCATAGAAAACGGTTTGATGAGGTAATCGGTCACATTGGCCTCTGTTGCGGAGCGTACACTGTCTTTATCTGAGCGCGCGGTCAACATTAGAAAGGGTGTTTTATTTTTGGTCTCGTGGGCGCGAAGCTCCTTGAGTAGTTCATCACCCCTCTTGAAGGGCATATTCCAGTCCGAGACTACCACGTCAAAGTCACTTTTCTCAATTAGCTCCCAGGCCTCACGTCCATCGTGTGCCACGCTGACATCACAAGGGGAGAACTTTTTTGCAAGGATGTGCTGCACTGCAAATGCGATGCTGTTGTCGTCTTCAACGACCAGGATATTCAGATTCTTTGACATTTTATTTCCCAGGCTTAAGGGTGAGTTCGGTAGTGCGTCCTAGTGGGTTCGGTGTTTAATTAAATTATCAATCTCTTTCTGGTGCAACAGTCCTCGTAGATTTGGATCGGTTTCATCCGGACTCTTCAATCGGTTATAGATAGGCAGTGTGAAGGTGAAGGTGCTACCTTCGTCAATTCTGCTGGTAACCCATAGATTACCCCCATAGTGGTTAATAATTTCTCGGCATATAGCCAGTCCCAAGCCTGTGCCTTCGCTCATGCACTCCGAGTGGTGTTCAGATTGGTAAAATCTGTCGAATATGTTGGAAATATCTGATTCCGGAATACCACAGCCGGTATCGGTAACCGATACCTCTATGATCTCGGTATTTGCTACCTTGGCGTCGTCGTTTAGTTCTCTCCAGTCCGGGGCCGGTAATATTTTTGCGGTGATTTCGACCTTACCCTCATAGGTGAATTTCAGGGCATTGGACAATAAATTTGATAGTACTTGGCGAATTTTGTCGGCATCGACAATGGTGCTGACACCTTCGTCCGCCGTGTGAATCAGTTTCACCCCGTTACGATGGAATGGGGCGGTAAACATTTTCGCGGTGGAATGCACCATGGTGCCGATATCTACCAGTTTATCGTGCCAGTCAGTTTTACCGGCATCTATTTTCTGTAGGTCAAGGACACTGGAGACGAGGCGAGCGAGACGGTTAGTTTCTTGTAAAATGATGGACAAAAAGTTTGCCCTGCTTTGGGTGTCCATTTCTTTGTCATCGTCTAACAGAATTTCCACGAAAGATTTGATGGAGGTCAAGGGGGTACGCAGTTCATGTGAGACAGTGGATATGAACTCAGATTTCACGTGGTTTAGCCGTTGAAGCTCTTTATTGGCCTCCTCAAGTTCGGCTGTGCGTAGTTTTACCTTCCAAACCAATGAGCGTCTTAAAGTTTCCAGTTCGATATTTCGGCGGTCTAGCTGGCCTTGGGTCTTTTTCAGTTCGGTGATATTGGTCAGGGTACCAACAACCAAATTGGTATTGCCCTGGGATGATTCTGAGATGCGTCTCGAATCCTGGAGCCATATATAGTCACCGTGCTTGTGTCGCATCCGGTACACAAACCGTTCTGTCATTATGTGGGGTAGCTCTTCACTAATGTTGTTGAGTACATGCAGGTCATCCGGGTGAACATGGGTCACCCAAAAGTCAACGTTACTAATGACATCCTGAGCATCATATCCGAGCAGGGTACGGATATTTGCGCTGATGTAGTCTGGATGGGGTGAATTGATAGAGGGCATGCTGTATATCACAGTGGGACTGTTCTTTAGTAGCCGCTCCAATCGTGCTCGCATTTCCTCAACTACGAGATTGGCGCTTTTTCGTGAGGTCACATCCTGTACCACACCCAATAACTTCTCAACCTGGCCGCTGGCTTTACATAGGGCATTACCGCGCACGTGTAACCACCGAATTTCCCTATGCGGAGTGACAATGCGGAATTCCTGATCATATTCTTTTCCATATTTAATGCAGGCATTGAGGGCATTGGATACCCCCTCCATATCGTCGGGGTAAACGGTGGCGAGAAATCCATCGCGGGTAGGTTTGAAGTCAGTCGGTGATACATCAAATATGTCCCAGACTTGTTTTGACCAAAACATATCATTGCTACCGATAAACCATTCCCATGAACCAATATGGCCTACCGATTGGGTCTGCAACAGGCGTGACTCACTGGTTTTGAGGTTGGTCTCTATATCCTTGAGCCGCTTGTCTATCGTCTCACTTTGGGTGTGGAGCTCTTTTGAGGCCCTATTAAGGGCGGAGCCTAATGCGCGAAGTTCTGAAGAGTGGCTGTGAATGGCAATGGTTGCACCAGTTTTGTTAGTGAGGGTTTCGGCAAAGTCGATGGCGGTGGAAATGGAACGCATGGGCTGCCTGAGAAATAGCAATAACACCAAAGTTGTGACCAGAATGGCGATGGCACCATCACCTAAATTGTCTAACCAGATCTCGGTCTTTATGGCGTCTATAAATTTCAGATTCTGGGATAATTTTATCCAGCCCACCGGCTGGTCTGATTTAATCGCAGACCAAACGGTGAGAATCTTGTTTGTCTCATCAATAGTGGTTTGGGGCTGGGCTGGCAGGGCTAAGACGGTGTTAGTGGCCAATAGCTGGGGTCGATTACCTTGTGTGGTGTTGACTTGACTCAGCACCACACCCTCCTTATCGGTGACCACAATCTCCTCCACACCTGGAAATTGGGCAATACGCACCAGTATGCTATCCAAGGTGGTGATATCCTTGCGCTTAATGTGGGTACTACTGGTGGTGGCGATATTGTGGATCAGGGCCTTGGCCTGAATAGTGGCTACATTGGTTGCAGATTCGGCCTGTTCACTGGCTATATGCAGGCTGAGAAAAAAGACACAGGTGGCTACCAGCACTGCCACCAGCAGACTGATTTGATGCTCCAACCGTTGTGGAAGGATGCGGTGTATTAGGTTCATTGCCCTGGGCAGGGCGTCACTGATCGGAGTCATCCTTGGTGGTGCCTTGCTTAAGTTGGGCTGGGCCCACGATCGTATCCGGGGAGATACTGACAATAAAAGTAAGGGCTATGTGGGTGTATGCAACCGCACTGGCGCAGCACTTTAAGTTTAAACATTACTTCATCCTTTGCTACTGGGTCCCTCCTTTTATCGGCAAAGGGCTAGGGAACTTAAGGCTGGGCAGTGTTTTTAGCCGGTGGCTGGGGGGTGAGTAATTCATCGTTGAGTTGGTCTTGGTGGATCCGGTGCCCACCGTGGGCGGCAACGATCTGGAGGTCCTTGATGGCATTGGCCAGGCAACTGGTGGCCCCCGGAGACGGGGTCATATTGAATATGATGCCGTTACCGGGGCTGATTTTTGCCTCACCCAACAGTAATGAGCGATTTGCTTTGTCGATCATCACGGGTCTGATGCCCCCGACCCGTTTTGCAAAGCTGAGATCGCTGAGTTTGAGGCTGGGAACGATCTTTCTGGCATCCCGCAGGAAGAGTCGGCTGCGGATACCGGGAATTTCAAACAGTATATTTTTGCCCATATAGCGCCGGATCTCTTTGACCTTAAACAGATCCCAGAAGACTTGGGCGACGCGTAGGTCAGGCTTAAATACCCGCAGGAAGTCTAGTACGCTGTTCAGGCGATAGCGTTCCAATTGGGGCAGGATGAGGGCGGTGGGGCCAAAGCGGGTCTTACCCAACTCCAGCAGGTCGGGGTCGCCGTGTATGGCTGCAAATGGGAGCTTGTCATCCTGAATGGTGTAGACCTTACCCTTGAGCACTTGGGGTGTGTAGTAAAAGCTGCCTGCCACCGGCAGGCAGGAATAGTCCAGGCCGTAGCCCATGCGCTGGGCAAATAACAGGCTGTGGGCACCGGCACAGACTACGACACTGGTGGCTTCAATTTCGTGGCCATTAAGGTCCAGACGGAATCTACCTTGTTGGAGGTCGATGGATTGCACCGCAGTGGCCAATCGGATGTCGATTGTTTTGTTGGGTAATTCCTGAGCTGCGGTGACAAAAGACTTCGCCATCAAATTATAATCGACTGCGGCGTACTCATTTTCCGTACCGATGGCTACGATCTCATCTTTGCGTTCTCGTGCCACCATGGGCTCAATGCGGCCTATGGCTTTGGCGTCGAGCAGGTCCATATAGGGAAAGTGCCGGGCAAACAGTGTGTGTCGATCACGTAGCTCCTGGCATTCTGATTCACCTACTGCCAATACCATCTTTGGATATCGGTGTACCAGTTGCTGATCACCCCCCTGTTTGAGCATATAGTTAACCAGCATGTCAGCCGACGCCTTGATCTCCAGAGCCTTTTCCAGGGTGTAGTTGGTTTCGATGTCACCACAGTGGAGTGTTTGGCTGTTATTGCGACCGTGGGAGTTGATAAGTGCGAGCTCGGGTTCCTTCTCGACCAGACAAATGTGTTTGATGTCGGTATAGCGCGACAGTGCAAAAAGCAATGCTGTGCCGGATATGCCGCCGCCGATGATAACCACATCAAAATGTTGTGAGGCCATAAAATTCTGTAGTTGGGGTTAGGGCTAAGAATTAACGCTGTAAATCCATTTTATTTCAAGCAAGTATAGACCACCTTACCCGAATTCGCCGCCAGGAATCAGGCAGTTGATGTCGGTACCCCCCAGGCCACAATAGCCCCCCGGATTTTTTGCCAGATACTGCTGGTGATAATCCTCGGCGTAGTAGAACTCGGGGGCATCCAGGATCTCTGTGGTGATTGTTCCTCGGTCGGAGGCACTGAGGGCCTGTTGGTAGTGGTCTCGGGCTGATAATGCTGCAGCACTTTGGGTGCCGGTGTAGGTATAGATACCGGATCGATATTGAGTGCCTGTGCCATTGCCCTGGCGCATGCCCTGGGTCGGGTCATGGCTTTCCCAGAACACCTTTAGTAATTTTTCAAACCCAATTTCTTTGGGGTCAAATACCACCAGGACCACTTCATTGTGACCGGTCATACCGCTACAGACCTCCTCGTAGAGTGGATTGGGGGTGTATCCTCCGGCATAGCCCACAGCGGTGGTGTAGACCCCGGGCAGTTGCCAGAATGCCCGTTCTGCCCCCCAAAAACAGCCCAGACCAAAAAGGGCATATTCCATCTGGCTTGGAAACGGGGGGGCCAAGGGATGGTTGTTCACGTAGTGCCGATGGGTGATAGACATCTTGTCTTCACGCCCTGGGAGTGCATTATCTGCGTTGGGCATATCGACTGTCTTTTTTAACAACATGGCCGACCTTGTGGGTTGGCGCTTGAGTTTGCCCATAAAAGACTCCTGGAATCAATAGTCTGGTAGATCAATTGGCTACCGCGAGCCCACACTGCACGTGGATGGCAAAACCCTAGTATGAGCTCTATAATACGCGGCTTTTTCATCATTACCCCTTTTCATTATTGTAAGGTGCCTTCCGGGTGCGCTGGGCCTATGCCCTGGTCGGCCCGAAGGCTTAGACATACAAACAGGACATCACATGCAAATATCCAAAGGCAAGATTGTAAGCATCCACTATACGCTGACAGATAAAGACGGCACTGAAATTGATAGTTCAACCGAGGGTGATGGCCTGGTCTATCTCCATGGCACACAAAATATTATTCCAGGTTTGGAAAGTGCTTTGGTAGGCAAGGTGAGTGGTGATGAGCTCAAGGTGAGTATCGAACCCAAGGATGGTTATGGTGAACGTGACGATGCCTTGGTGGAGCAGGTGCCACGAGATCGATTTCCCGATACTAATTCTATAGAGTTGGGGATGCAGTTCCAGACCGAGACCGCCGATGGCCATGCTGTGGTGGTAACGGTCATGCAGGTCGATGACGAGCAAGTGACGGTGGATGCCAACCATCCTTTGGCCGGTGTGCAACTCAATTTTGATGTCAAGGTGCTGGAGGTGCGTGAGGCGACTGAGGAAGAAATAAGCCATGGACATGTCCACGGTCCTGGTGGGCATCATCACTGATCAATATTAAGGTGCAAGAAAAATAACCCTGTAGCTTAGGATTCGACCGCCAGATCAGTATGTTTGTATGGGTGATAAAACGAACTAACCGCGTTGTTGCTGTTCGTCCATATGCCAGTCATAGGAGCAATCCAGGTGCATGTGGACGGCGATCATGCCATTGAGGCCATCTTCGAGCATGCTCGCTAGGGGTGTGCGATCATCAAAGCGGTAGTTGACGCGATGCATCCATATCAGGCCCATATTGGGGTTGCGTGGATAGGTGGTATACAGGGCTTCGGCAATCCCGGCGATTTGTTGGACTCGTTGCCAAATCTCAACATCATCAGGCAGTGGCGTGTCGTTTCTGTAACGCTGCATGGTGCGGGCCTTGGTCCCTTCTGGCATGGCCAAAAGGGTAATCTGTTCAGGACCCTTTACGCCCCAGTCATCTAGAGTGGACAGGGTGGTTCGGGACAGGTGGACGCGTTCTTCATGACTGAGGCTTTGTGGGGACGAGGACATGGGTGTGATCAGGATGTTCAGGCTTCTCCCCAAATCCTACCACAGGGGTGTCTGTATGGATATTATTTGGGGTTATTTAGTCCAATGGGTCAGTCAAAGTCCATAGACAGGTTTGTATGGCGATCATAAATAAGTTGCTTCGACTCACGGCGTACGCTTGGGTGCAGGATGTGGTCACAGGTTGTGTCTATGTCCAGGATATGGATAATCGTCACGCCTTGTAGACTGAGATAGTCGGCGAGCAAGCTGCGATGACATTGCCCGGGTTCCCGTTCGGCACAGAGGATGGTGGTTGGTGCGGATTGGGCCAGCCCTGTTAATTGTCTGGCAGCGGTCTTAAAGGCGTCGCTTTCCATATGATCGGCGTAACCACGTTGACCTTCCTGAGTGAGGGCAAAGTGAATGGAGTCCGTGCGGGGCTTGCGCATGGCACCGAGATGCCGGCCGGCGAAGTGATAGTCGATGGATGCCGCTTCCATTGCCCCCCGTAGTGCTGTGCCGGCGAAGTGGGGATATCGTGAGGATTGCGGATAGGCACGCACGTCCACCAGTGTCTTAATATCTTTGGCCTGTAATATCTCGAGGAATTCCTCAAGGCTACGATTGCTGTAACCGAGGGTGTAAACCGCAGTCAGTTGGGTTTGAATAGGACGCAATGGCTATGAATTATTTAATGTAGAAGGCCTTCTGTTTTTTATCATAGAGGGTTGTTAAACTATTTCCAACATCGTTATCAAAAATTGAGCGTTTCATTTAGAAGTAAAATAGGCCCTCTATGTTGAATCCATATTTATATCGAGTACTACAGTGGCCAGTAACAACCATCTGCGTGGTGGCCCTGTTAGGGGTATCAATGTCCATGGCTTGGGCCTCTTCGGTACAAGAGCTTGATATCAAGCTGCCCAGTGGTGAAGAGGTACCGGTGACTCGCTATGGGGTTAAGGGTAAGCAGGTGCTATTGTGGTTACCCTCAGAGTTTGGTCTACAGCCACAGCACCAGACCCTTGCCCTTAAATTACAGGGGCGCGGTGTGGAGACTTGGCTGGCGGATATGCACACTGCCTATTTTGAGCCCCATGGATACAATAGTGTAAAGGTTTTTCAGCCTAAAGATATTGCCAGGTTGATCGAGCAGGCGGCCGGTGAAACCCGTCGCAAGGTGTTTGTGGTCAGCTCTCAGGGTGGTGCCAGGGCAGTGCTTAAGGGCGCACGGGCCTGGCAGCTTGCCCACCCCGGGGATGAGACCCTGGCGGGGCTCATATTGTTGCACCCGGTTTTGTACGCCCAACGTCCCATGTTGGGGCAGGATGCCCAATATTTGCCGGTGGTGAAGGCAACAAACCTACCCGTGCACATCATTCAGCCCAGCGTATCTGCTTCGGCCTTGCGGATACCCGCACTGATGGCGGCCCTGGCGAAAGGGGGTGCCCAGGTGTCGATGACCCAGCTCAAGGGGGTAGAGTCCGGCTATCATGTGCGTGCAGAGGAGCAACTAAGTCCTGCTGACCTTGAGGCACGTCAGGCCCTGCCCCGGCTGATGACCGATATCATGGGCAGATTATCAGACATATCATTGCCTGCCCAAGCGGCGACTCTGTTAGCACAGCCACCCCTTGCCTCCAAGGCCAGGATTGGTTTGGTCAAATATCATGCAGCAGCGCTGACGGCACCACTGGTGTTAAAGGATTTGAGTGGAAAACAGCATACCTTGAAAGATTATCATGGCCAGGTCGTGTTGCTGAGTTTTTGGGCGAGTTGGTGTCCACCTTGTGTAAAGGAGATGCCGTCACAAAATCGTCTACAGCGCAGGTTTGCAGATAGGCCGCTACGTATTTTGGGTGTGAATGTGGGCGAGAGTATGGCCGCCGTGAATACATTTATGTCTGAGGTGGCTGTAGACTTTACTGTGTTGCTGGATGAAGATCAGCGGGTCTACGAAGATTGGAAGGTCTATGTGGTACCGACTAATTTTTTGATCGATAAACAGGGCCGCATTCGATACGGCAGTGTCGGTGCAGCGGATTGGGATGACCCTGACGTTGTTAAACTCGTTGCTAAATTGCTGAGCGAAAAGCCATTGTCGTCGGACAGCGAGTCATGAAGCTGCTTAGTGTAAGGTAGCCCAGAGGCTGGGTTTTTACTGGGGTACTGATACCTTTTTCTGGTTTGGGTGCATTGGGTAGGCAATAATTTTACGAGACATCCGAACGGTTAATTTCATTCTCCATCACAAGGCCTCGTAATTCCTCTACATCCTTAAGGTGTACCAAGCGTCGATTAACGTCAATCAACCCCTGTTTTTGGAATCGTGTAAAGATGCGGCTAACGGTTTCTATGGTGAGGCCGAGATAGTTGGCGATCTCCATGCGTGACATAGGTAGGTTGAATTCATAGGGAGAGAGTTTGCGATCCTGGTAGCGGCGAGAGAGGTTTAGAAAAAACGTAGCCAGTCGTTCTTCTGCGGATTTCTTGCCCAGCAAGACCAGCATTTCATGATCCACATTGACCTCTTTACCGATAATACGCATCATTTGATGTTGCAGGCTGGGGAGCTGACTGCACAGACTCTGAATTTGTTCCAGGGGTATCTCGCATGCACTGGAGGTGACCAGTGCAGAGGCAGTGCAGTGGTGATAATTGTCGGCAAGGGCATCGAATCCGATGAGCTCTCCAGGTAGATGGAAACCTAGAATCTGTTCATCACCGTTGGTGGATATCTCATAGGTCTTGAAGGCCCCGGAGCGCACTGCGTACAGAGATTTGCCGGGCAAACCATTACCAAATAACTGGTCACCGGGTTGCATTGGTTTTTTGCGCAACACCTTGTTGTCAAGCTTTTCCAGCTCACCCTCATCAAGGCCCCTGGGTAGACACAGCTCGGAAAGGCTGCAGTCGGTGCAAGAGACCTTGAGGGTTTTGATGTCAACAACTTTTGAATGGGTAGCCATGCCTATAGGATTGCGCTTGTACAGTTAGCAGGTTTCAAGAGTTACGACTGTGGTTTGGCACAGTAACTAAAATATGGAGGGTGAACACACCAGTGGCGAGCTCTCCGACCGTGGAAGGTTACTACTAAACAGAAGATGAGGCTAGTGGGATATACCCCCATATAAGGGGGGTCTATTTCAAGTCAGATCAGCTTATTCCCACCCTGAATTTGTATCCGAGGGCATGAATAATAACTGGATTGAGAGAGCCCTTAACAGTTCAGATACTTGGTAATGGCGCCTAGATCATGAACGGCATTAAATCCCATACCCTCCAGGGCCACACAAGCATTGGCGCTTCGCTGGCCTGAACGGCAAAATACTATGACCGGTCTGGATTTGTCGAGCTTGATAGTGGCTGTTTGGATAGCAGCCAACGGCACATTCACCGCACCGGGTATTGATGCCTGCGAATATTCCAGGCTTGTGCGGACATCCAGCAGTTGGGCTGCAGCTTCTTTCACGAGTTGCTTGGCCTCGGTGCATCCAATGGTGGTGTTAGGGTAATTAAACATCTGAAACATAACGTGCTCCGTTAAATTAAAGGGTATGGGTTGGGTGTTAGTCCTTGATGCTGCTTGTAGTGCTGGACTTTAGCTTGTTGCATAAAGACATCAATAAGCGTTGTTCATTGTTGGTCAGTGACTTCATGATGCGACTCTGCACCTTTTGCTTTACGGGCAGAATGGCCTCAATCATATTTTTGCCACCGGGGGTGAGAATAAAGGCCTTTTCTTTACCCGTAGTCTTTGGGTCCTCACGTACCCAGCCGTTCTTTTCCATCACCTGCAGTTTGCGGCTGATCACACTACGTTCGGATTCCATTTCGTCGGCCACCTGTTTAATGGACGCCGGGGCCAACCGCGCTACTGCACCGAGTACTGGCATTTGGGTGGCGCGGATGCCATAGGGCCGGTAGGCCTCATCGTAGGTTTTAAGGATGTAGTGGCTGGCCCGCATCATCTGTAAGTTGATGCACTGGGGATGAGGGTGATTGGCCTTGGGCATAGGATCGGGCACTGTCAATGAATGTGTATATGCACAGTATACATGTATATGCACAGATTGCAAGGCCCTGCAGGTGGACGCTAACCCGGACGGGTCAGGGTTTCAGTAAAGAGGGGGGGAACGGGCCGGTGTCGACCATCAGCTAAGTTTCGCGGGATGACCTGAACGCTTTCAGTATCATCAAGAGACCGATCGTTGGTCATGCACCCGGAAAAGATCGACACCGACCCTAACTTAAGCATTCGGACCTCGTTATGACGGAGTCCCTTTAAGGGTGAGTGCTTGATAAAAAGAGTATAGCCGAGTTTGCATGGACAACAACACCACCGGTGTTAACGGGTTGGTATGTTTTTTGATTTGTTTTTCACTGCACTCATTATAATCTCTGTGATAGTGATATATTCTGGTAGTCTCCAAGGACCTTATGCATTTATGAACAAAGTTGATATGTTAGAGATCGTGGTGATGCGACATGGTGAGCCACGATTGCCCCAGTTTAACCGCATCAAGGCAGGGGACTTCCAGGCCTGTGTGAAGATCTATGATGAAGCGGGTATCTGTGAGAGTTCACGACCCCATGAAAGTATATTGAGCCGGTTTAAAGGTCACGATACTGTTGTTTCCAGTGATCTCAATCGATCGCAACAATCGGCAGCATTATTCTCCGATCCGGCGACCATCAGGGTGGATCCCCTGTTTCGGGAGGCACAGCTTCCATATGTTGAGGTGCCCATTATCAGGCTCCATCCGTTTATTTGGGGCTACATCTTTCATTTATTTTGGTTAGCTCGATTTCCGGCCCACACTGAGTCGCGGGGTAGTGCAAAAAAAAGGAGCGGTGAGTGTGCGAGAAGGTTAATTGAACTGGCCCATAAAAATGGTAAGGTGATGTTGGTAGGGCATGGGCTTATCAATGCCTGTATCGGTAGTGAGCTGAGGGCCTTGGGGTGGGCTGGACCCAGAATACCCGGGACGGGTTTTTGGGATTATAGTATTTACAGGAAGACCGTGGCCTCGCTAGCCTAAATTAAAAACATCTCTGGCATGCGGTTTTTGGGAAGGGATATTTCGGCCCAAGATTTTTGGGCGCCCACTAATTTTTGAAAGTCACGGGCGTACAGGAGTCTGTTTAATTTGAGGTGGTGTGCAGTGAAGCTCTCTATTAAGGTGGTGCCTGGTTCATCGTGCGACGGTATAGTCGGGTGGTTAGGGGCAGCACTCAAGGTCCGTGTAAAGGCTCCTGCAGAACGTGGCCGGGCAAATGCCGCAGTAGAGGAGATTGTTGCTGGTGCCTTGGGTGTGCCCAAAAGTCATATCTTGATAGTCAAAGGCAAAACCTGTGCTTGGAAGCTCGTTGAAATCAGCGGTCTGTCTGAGGCGGAGGTTTATCGTAGATTCCCAAAGCCCACCTGATAGCCTTTAGAAAACGGTGATAAAGCGACGCCTACAGCCCTTGTTAAGAAAGGCCCTAAAGTTTCCGCGCCATGTGTTGGGTGACTTTACGAATAACCATGGCCTCATGGTTTCGGCGGCAGTCGCCTTTAGTGCCTTGTTGGCCATATTGCCCATGTTGGCAGTGATCATCATAGGCTTGTCTCAAGTTATCGATCGTTATCCACTGTTAGAAACCACCTATCGCTATCTCAGGCTATTGGCTCACGGTGAATCCGGGTCTCTTGTCGCCCAGGTCGTGTTGTATATGGACAACGGGCTGCTGGTGGGCAGTGTGGGTGTTGTTATCCTGCTTTTCTTTGCGCATCAGGTGTTTAGCATCTTGGAAAATACCTTGGCAGCGATCTTCTATCATCGACCGCCGTTGTCATCACGATACCTTCGGGAGAAGGGTATGCACCCACTCTTGTTTGCATTCTTGTTTTCCTTGCGATGCCTTCGGGTGAAGGTTGCACATCCATTTTTACTTGTGTTCTTGCTCTCCTTCGGCCTGTTTATCTGTAGTATCAGCAGCGGTGGTTTGAAGACCCCCTTTCATCTGCCAGTGTCTATTTATGAATATAGCTGGGACATGGGGTGGTTATCGACCACCGGTGTGTACCTGTTGGGTGCGGTGGGTACACTTTTGATTCTGGTTTCGGTGTATATGGTAATGCCGGTGGTGGGTTTGTATAAACGCCATATCAAATTGGCCGTCGTTATTGTTTTTGGTGTATGGGAGTTTAGTCGCCATATTTTGGTGTGGTTTTTTGATGTTCTGTCGTATATCAATATCAGCTTCGGATCAGTAGCCGCCTTGGTGACTATATTACTGTGTTTCTATGTAGCGTCGGCATGGGTTCTCCTGTGTGCCCACGTCATTGCTGAGATCGACAGGCGACGGCAATCCAAAATTCCAGAGCAATTAAATTTGTTGTGATGATCCAGGTTGAGTCTTCTCGCTCTGACACAGAACAACAATTACAGATTTATCCGTAAACTTTTCCAGAGCATGTTCTTGGAACTTCAAGTCATTCGGTTTGTCACAGATCCGGAGCTTTGGATTAAATAGTTATGCAAACTTGGCGAATCTGTGTTTCTTTGTTGTTGGGGCTTGTTCTGCAACCGGTTTTTGCGGCAGACAAAGTGATATTGACTGCCACCAGCCAGGCCCACACTGTCGCCTTGCTGGAGCTTTATACATCCGAGGGCTGTTCCAGTTGTCCCCCGGCGGAGCGCTATGTAAAAAAGCTTCATGACGAAGGGCCGGGTGCCCGCTACCTTATTCCGTTGGCCTTTCATGTGGACTACTGGGATCATCTGGGTTGGAAAGACCCTTATTCTAAAGCCGCCTACAGCAGTCGACAGCGGGGTATCGCCAGACGAAACCAGTTACACACTGTGTTTACTCCCCAGTTAGTCTTGCATGGGCTCAATTTTCCCGCTTATAAAAACGTGGCCCAGGCTGCTCGTTTGGTTAATGATATGCCGGCACGGGCCAGTATCCAGATTCAAGTGCAACAGTCCAGATCAAAACATCTGCGTGCCATCGTTCGGGGAAAGGTTCAGGCAGAGAAAGACCGTTTCGATGCAGGCGTCTATCTGGCCTTGTACGAGAACAATTTGGTGGGGAAGATCAGCCGGGGTGAAAATAGTGGCCAGACCCTGGATCACCACTTTGTTGTCCAGGCATTATTTGGCCCATTGAGGGTGGATGGCCAGGGCAGCTTTATCCTGGAGCAGGATATGCCCATTGTGCCAGGACAGAAAATGTCCGATTTGGGGGTCGTAGCCTTTGTGCAGGATATGGCCGATGGCAGTATTTTACAGGCACTCAATCTGGATTTTGCTGTGTTGCCTTGAGGCCTGAAATAAAAAGGCCCCGTCTCTGTTACCCAGAGACGGGGCCTTCAATATTATTCTTGGCGATGACTAGGCCGGTGTTACTTGAGTGGCCTGCAGACCCTTCGGACCGCTTTCGACTTCAAAATTTACCGATTGACCTTCAGCCAAGGTGCGAAAGCCGTCACCCTGAATGGCTGAGTGGTGAACAAATACATCATCACCACCATCGCTGGGGGCGATGAAACCAAAACCCTTAGAATCATTAAACCATTTAACAGTACCAGTTTGCATTACAACAACCTCTTCTTTAGTAGTTTCCAGAAAGCCCGGTGCAGATAAAAATGTGATTAGCGGCTGTTCCCAAGAGGGTATTGCTTGACCACCGACATTCGACTACATAGAGCACCCTTATGATAGCGAAATCACCGCTGCACACAAGTTAATTGCGGTTTTATTTTGGGTTGAATCGAGCCATGGATGGCAGCTTAGGGTGCGGTTTCTCCTTGAATAGAGCATGGACGGTTATTCTATGCTTTGAATTACACCGTTCATCCTATAGGGGCAAAGTGTCTGTTCACCCAGATTAGAATCACTCTGACCGGGGGAAAAGGGCGAAGAAATGTTGAGTTTTGGTGACCCCCAGGGGCCACCAGGGCGGTAGATTGGCCTGGTGTGAGGCATAAACTTGGCTGAAATCGATGCAGTTTCGGTCCTGACAGCATCGAGAGATACTATCCAGTTACATTGCTAAGTCCATGATTGAAAAGATTATTCCGCTTTTGGGGTATGGGATTTTATAACCCTTAGTCAATCCAGGCTTGCTGGACTCATTGAGAACGCCTACCCTTGTAAGTAGTAATACTTAGTACTGGCTCGATAATGCAGTAAAGGCGTGCCGTCCGGGGTGCGCCAGATTGGTGTTGAGACGGGGTCAGAGATGGCCGCAACTTTGCCTTGGGCGCTCATGGTGGGTGCTTGGGGCTTGATGGTTCAGCAAAGTGGAGATTGCAATGATTTTATCCTCAAAAGACCGCTATGGCATTATCGCCATGTTTGATCTTGCAGCGCAACAGGGGGAGCGGCCAGTCCCATTGGTGGAGTTGTCCCAAAAGCACAATATTTCCGTGTCCTATCTGGAGCAATTATTTGCCCAACTACGTCGTGCCGGGCTGGTAAAATCTCGGCGTGGCCCCACTGGCGGTTATTTCCTGGGTCGTGATCCGTCTGAAATCACCATCAACGATGTGGTGAAGGCCATCCGCTACGGTGAAGAATCTTTTAGTGAGTTTCCCCGTGGTGATGCTGCCAGCGAGGGAATCAAGCTATGGGAGAACTTCAGTCATCGCATGCATCGTATGCTCGATGAGATCAGTTTGTCGGATGTGTTGCGCAGTATCGAAACCGGTCAGATTGTTCACTACCCTTCGACGGGGGACGTGCATGGTGACAAAAGCGCAAAACTGAATTAGTTCTCCTCGTTCATCGCGCTGGGGCTCTCGCCAAGCTGCCATGCACGCCAAGGGAGGGGATGTTTAGTAGGACTCAGTGCTTTTGGCGCATATGGAAGTGTTAATGCTGCGGGAGGCATGGGCCTCGGTATCCCCTTGCGGGGTGCGCCGATAGTACCAGGGGCGAAGGCCATTCTTTGCGTACTTGGCGGCTCGGCGAGAGCCCATTATGCATTTTGAATGATCCACAAATTCCTCTGAAGAGCCATATCTTATCCCCAACCACCAGTCGAGTTGGTTGAGGGTTTTGTTTTGGGCTGGAAAAACCTGTTATTCCCACATAAGCTCTAACTCCATGCATTCTGGAGACGCAGGGATGATTCCCAGCCAGTATCTCAGGTCCTTGGGCGTGGTTGTTTTTATTATATTGGCAGTGGTGTGGGTGCTGCCGGCCGCCGCTGCCCCGGTTTGTGGTGAATCTTACCGTGAGCCAGCCAAGGGGCAGTTTCTGGTGGCGGCACGCAAAATGTCCGATCCACGTTTTGAGGGTACCGTGATCCTGCTCCTGGAGCACAACAAAAAACGTGGCACCCTGGGCGTCATTATTAACAAAAATACCGATGTCGCCCTGACCCAGGCCCTACCCAAGGTGCCGGGGCTGGCCCAATGGAAGGAGACGATTTCCTATGGAGGGCCGGTGGCGCTAAATGTTGTGATTTTTTTGTCACGCCACAGTACGCCACTACCGGAGAGTGGCCACGTGCTGGATGATGTCTATTCCAGTGCCAGTCGCGTGACCTTGGCGAAGCTGTTTGAAGAGAATCAGGACACCACCACACTGCGCTTGTTTTTTGGGCATTCTGGTTGGGCAGCCGGACAACTCGATATGGAACTGGAGCGAGGTGATTGGCATCTGATATCCGCCGATCCGTCCCAGATCTTTGCTGACGACCGATCAAAGTTGTGGCCACAGTTGATTGATTGCGCATCACCTCGTGGCATCCAGGCGAATTTGAATTGGAGCTTCTTGGAAGTAGGGGCGTTATAACCCTACCTCGTTTGCTCTAGAAGTAACGCAGAGGCCGCAAAGGCGCAAAGACGCAGAGAAAAATGAGACAAATTCCGGGATCGGAGATCTGATTTTGGCGGTAGTCTGACGCTCAACAGGATTTCTTGTGTGACCACATTCTCTGCATAGCCGCCATTGAGCTTCCAAAGTAGAGAATGTCATTGCAAGCATGTTTTTCTTTGGGGCCTCTGCGTTTTTTCAGCTTCAATCGAGACTTTTAGCAACAATTTCATATACGTCTTTGGAGAGCCCACTATGGGCCATGAGGCGATTGAGTTGGGTCTGCATCAGTGTTTGCCGATTAACATCGTATCGCTTCCAACGACTCAGACTCAGCACCAGCCGCGCTGCAATCTGTGGATTAATGCTATTTAACTCCAGGATGGTGTCGGTGATCAGGGCATAACCCTCGCCGGAGGCATCATGGAAGCGCACCGGGTTGGCGTGACAAAGGGCCCCGAACAGGGCACGCACCCGGTTGGGATTATTCATATCAAATGCCGGGTGTGACTTAAGCTGGCGTATTTGCTCAAGGGTATCTGGCAGCGGTGAAGTAGCCTGGAGGCTAAACCACTTGTTCACTACCAGGGCCTCGTGTTGCCATTTATTGTAAAAGTCTTCTAGGGGTTGTTGGCGCTCGGCATAGTCGTTATGGGTTATGCAGACCAATGCGGCCAGCTCGTCGGTCATGTTGTCGGCGTGGTGAAATTGACCCAGGCAGCGTTGGTAACTTTCCTCGTTGGCCTCAAGCGAAAGATAGCCCAGGCAGAGATTCTTAAGGCTACGTCGCCCGGCATCTTCAGCAGTAAATTGATAGTGCTTATTGGATTGCAGTGCCCGGTAACGGTTCTCTAAAGACTCCTTAAGCCTGTCTAGGAGTGCCAGCCGCAGGCCGTAGCGGGACTGATGAATGCCATCCACGTTGATAGTATCCATTTGTTCGCCCACATAGGTCTCGGAGGGTAAAGACAGGGTTTCGGCAATCAGCGCCAAATCCAGTTGTCCGTGATCCAGGGTCTTGCCCAGTGCGGCAATGAACTCCGTATCAAAGTTATGTTCCAGGCCTTCCGCCAATGGGGCTATGCCACGGAGAATCTGATTTAGGGCCAGGCGTTGACCTGCCTCCCATCGATTAAAGGTGTCGCTGTCGTGGGCGAGGAGAAAGACCTGGTCCGCCTCGCTCAGTGGGCTTTGCACGATCACCGGCGCAGAAAAGCCCCGCAGCAGTGATGGGACTGGTTTACAGGGGACGTCCACAAAACAAAACGACTGATTTGATTTTCGTATCTCCAGTGTCCGGGTCGTGGTCTTCTCGTTGAGCAAATCATTGTCCAGACGCAGATTTAGGTCCTTACCATGGGTGTCCAGCAGCCCCACTGCGAAGGGCAAGTGCAAGGGTTTTGAGGTGTCGCTATTGATCTGCTTGACGTCAAGGGTGTAGGTCTTTTTGTCGGCGTCGTAGATGCCGTCTACCTCAAGTCTGGGGGTACCGGCTTGGTCATACCAACGCTTAAATTGCTTGAGATCTTTGTTGTTGGCGTCGGCCATGGCCGCTACAAATTCATCGGTGGTGACCCCATCACCATCATGGCGTTCAAGATAAAGTTTTAGGCCACGACGAAATCCCTCTTCACCCACCAGGGAATGAATCATGCGTACCACCTCGGCGCCTTTTTCATATACGGTGACGGTGTAAAAGTTGCTGATCTCCATATAGGATTGGGGTCGCACCGGATGGGCCATGGGTCCGGCGTCCTCGGGGAACTGCACATTGCGCAGGGTGCGTACGTCAGTAATGCGCTTCACCGCCCGTGAATGCAGGTCGGCGGTGAACTCCTGGTCTCGAAAGACGGTGAGCCCTTCTTTCAGGCTGAGCTGGAACCAGTCCCGGCAGGTGACCCGGTTGCCGGTCCAGTTGTGAAAGTATTCGTGACCGATAACGGCCTCGACCCGCTCAAAATCCTGATCGGTGGCGCTATCGGCCCTGGCCAACACACAAGAGGTGTTAAAAATATTGAGCCCCTTGTTTTCCATGGCACCCATATTGAAACTGCCCACGGCCACGATCATGTAGATGTCGAGATCGTATTCCAGAGCAAAGCGATCTTCATCCCATTGCATGGCGCGTTTGAGGGAGGCCATGGCATGGTCACATTGATCAATATTTTCCGGCTCTGAGTAGAGATGCAGTTGTACCTCACGACCACTGGTGGTGCGGTATCGATCCTCAATGCGGGCCAGATCACCGGCGACAAGGGCAAACAAATAGCTGGGTTTCTTAAAGGGGTCCTGCCACTTTACCCAGTGTCGGTTGTTGGGGAGTTCACCGCTGTCGAGTTTATTGCCATTGGCAAGGAGGACGGGATAACGTGACCGATCCGCCACCAGCAGGGTGGTGAAATGGGCCATGACATCGGGACGGTCCAGGTAATAGGTGATGTGCCTGAAGCCCTGGGCCTCACATTGGGTGCACAGCAGGGCGCCAGATTGATACAGGCCCTCCAGAGCGGTGTTGTCCTGGGGGTGTAACAGAGTTTCGATCTCCAGGGTAAAATGGGTGGGTACTTTGTTGATCGTTAGACTTTCTTCATCCTGGCTATAACGATCTTTGCTGAGTGGCTGGCCATCGACAGTGATGGATTGCAGATTGAGCTTGTGGCCGTCCAGGATCAGGGGCGACTCTTTAGGGACCCATTGGGTGCGTCGTACTGACAATCTGGAACGGACCCGGGTGTGTTCATCCTCAATGACAAACAGCAGGTCCACCCGATCAATGAGATATTGAGGTGGACGGTAGTCTTTAAGATAAATGGTCTTGGGTGTCTGTTTGCGCATGTTCTCAACGTCGTACCGGAAAGATTTAAAATATGGGTACTTCCATTAATTGATAACCTCTTCTATCCCTCAAGCAACTGTGTTTAATGTCAAGCTGTGGTAGCGTCTTCATGATGCCAAAGGGTGTCATTTTTAACCATCACATTGAGTATGGTCAGCAG
>JAADGI010000001.1 GCA_013152415.1 Gammaproteobacteria bacterium
GGTCTATCACGTCCCAAACCTTCTTACTCTCTTACTGAGGTATAATGACTTATATCCTCTAGATGTAAACATACAAGGGGGTACCGAGGTCCCTCCGGGAGAGGGTTGGGATGAGGGGATACTAAATGTGGATTCCAGATAAATGCTACCGCATTTTATGGAATGACGCGAAACAGTCTTAGCTGGCGGATGTCTCATGACCCACTGCCCCATTAATTTCTTATCGTCATGTCGGACTCGATCCGGCATTCATGTGCAGTGCGGCCATGTGCAATAATCTGTTCTGAATGCATTATTTGTGAGTTTGCGTTTGCAGCAGGCGTCTATAGGGTGCGAGCAGTTCGTCTTCATCCCTGAGGGTGGCAAAGATCGCCCGTAGGCCTCGTTCACCGATGTGGTCTCGAAACTCCAGATCGCGTTGCAGTATCTCGGCAAGCTGATCCAGAGCCAGGCGAAAATCATTGTCTACCAGGCAACTGGCAGCCAATAAATAGCGTGCCTCCAGGTCTTGGGTATCAGCGGTGATTCGAGCCTGTAAGGTCTCTTTTTCCGGCGCATCCTCTGCGGCTTGAATAAAATCCAGATGGGTGCGCAGGTCTCGAATCCGCGAATCCTTTTTGATCGCCAGGGGCAGGGTATGGACCACTTCGGCGGCGCGTTGGAACTGGTGTTCCAGCATCATTAGCTTGAGCATGTCTGCGACGATGCCGGTGTCATTGGGATTCTCCATGGCCGCCTGGGCCAACTGCCGGATGGCAGACTCGCTATCACCCTGGCTATGGGTTCGGATGGCGTGTAGGTGAGGGGTGCTGGTGGGGTGGGGCAGGTGTTTGTCTATGAATCGCCTGAGCGAAGCATCTGACTCGGCGCTGCGTAATTCGTCAATGACCTTGCCATCACGGAACAGTTTTACATGGGGGATGCTGATCACGCCTTGTTGGCGGGCGAATTGCCCGTACTCTGCCGTATCCAGGTTTACCAGCAAAAAGCGACCACCAAAGTCTTCGGCCAGTTTGATGAGCCGGGGTATGAGGATCATGCAGGGGCCAGCCTGGGCCGACCAGAAATTGACCATCACCGGACCCTTGTGGGAGTTTTCCAGCACCAGGGTATTGAAGTCCTCCGGGTGGGCATCGAGTATGTAGGCAGGCGTGGTCATAGTATGTGGCGGCGCAGGCTATCACAGAAGCCCTGGGTCGAGCTATTTCAGGGGTTAATGGTCATGGGAGAAACCCACAAAGTGCTTGCATTGAATAAGTGTAAGACATACACTATCACATACTTAGTGTATAAGGTACACTTATGAATACCAAGGCCCCAGCCGAGACGACCCCCCTACGGGTGACCACCGATGTGGTGATCTTCACCATCAATGAGCACCGACTCCAGTTGTTATTGCGTCGCCAGGATGGAGCGGACAATGCTTGGGCGTTTCCTGGCGGATTTATGGGCCCGGATCAGGATTTGCAGCTTTGTGCCCTGGAGGCCCTGGCCCGGGATACCGGCATCAGTGGGGTGTACCTGGAGCAACTGTATACCTTTGATTGGCCGGATCCGGATCAGGGCGACCGGGTGATTCATGTGGCCTTCTATGCCCTGACCCCCTGGGATCGTCTCCAGGGCCTTGCTGGCGATGTTAATACCCAATGGTTCCCTATGGACCAATTGCCCGCCTTGAGCCGGGAGCAGATTATGGTGGTGGAGGCTGCGCAACAGAGATTGGTGGCCAAGCTGGACTATTCCACTATCGCCTACGAGTTTATGTCCGAGTCATTCACCTTGAGTCAGTTGCAGGCGGTGTATGAAATTATCCGCCGGGAGAAGCTCGACAAACGTAATTTCCGTAAACAGGTACTGGGTCTGCACCACATTGAGGCCACCGACAAATTCCGGCGCAATGGTTCCCATCGCCCAGCACGGTTATACCGTAAGATTCACCCCGGCCAAGTGACCATTATCAAATAGCCCAACACCTATAGAACACAAACCCGAATTGAAGAACACAAAATGAACAATAAAGTCTCCATTGCTGTTACCCCCGAACGCCGTATTGTTGATGCAATGGCGGCGGCCCATCCCCCGGCACCCTTGTCGGAACAGGAAAGGCATGATTTGGTGGACAAGACCAGGGCCCTGTTGGTGGAAAAGGATGCGGTTTTGGTGGCGCACTACTATGTGGATGCGGGTCTCCAGGCCCTGGCCGATGAGAGCGGTGGTTTTGTGGCCGATTCCCTGGAGATGGCTCGATTTGGCCACCAACACCCAGCCACCACATTGGTGGTCGCCGGTGTGCGTTTTATGGGTGAGACCGCCAAGATCCTCAATCCGGAGAAACGGGTATTGATGCCGGAACTCACAGCCGAATGTTCCTTGGATTTGAGTTGTCCCATCCAAGCCTTTGCCGAATACTGTGATGCCCATCCGGAGCGCACGTCGGTGGTCTATGCCAACACCAGCGCCGAGGTCAAGGCTCGGGCAGATTGGGTGGTCACCTCGGGTATCGCCCTGGATGTAGTGCGCCATCTTCACAGTCAGGGTGAAAAAATATTGTGGGCCCCGGACCGACATCTGGGTGCCTATATCCAGCGCCAGACCGATGCCGATATGCTGTTGTGGCCGGGAAGTTGTATTGTCCATGAGGCCTTTAAGGGAGATGCCATGATCCGTCTTATGCAAAAGCATCCCGATGCCAGGGTATTGGTGCATCCGGAGTCTCCCGCCGGTGTGATTGATCTAGCCGATGTGGTGGGGTCGACCACTGCGCTTATTAAAGCCGCCCAGTCTATGGATGCCACTAAATTTATCGTCGCCACCGATCGTGGTATTTTCTACAAGATGAAACAGGCCGCCCCTCACAAGACTTTTATTGAGGCTCCCGTTGCTGGAGAGGGTGCAACCTGTATCAGTTGCGCCCATTGCCCGTGGATGGAAATGAATGGGCTACAAAATTTGGCCGATATCCTGGAGAGTGGAGAAAATGAAATTACGATCGACGAACAGATTCGCCAGAAGGCCTTGAGATCGGTACAGAAGATGATCGATTTTCGTCAACGTCGTAGCACACCCGTTCGGGAGTTGATTACGGCGTAACGTCTATTACGGGTTTTTGCCGCAAAGTCGCAAAGGCGCCAAGGAAATTAATTCCGTATTGTGTCGTGGGGGACAGATCAGTATAGGTTGATCATGCGCAGCGAGGCTCAACAAGACAACCTCTAAAAAGGGAGTGTTACCATGTGTATCATCATTGTCGATGGAAAAGAGGTGGTTGAGGAGTTTGTTGTCGAGGTTGAGGTCAGCAATACCAATATTTTTGCACGTTCATTGGCCAATGGGCGTCAGGCCCTGGTCTATAGCATGACCATCCGCCCGGATAACGAGGCCGCCATGATATTGCCGCTTCCGGTTCCTCCGGATGGCGATGAGAATAATCTGGACTTTATCGACCTCAGTGCCTACCCCACTTTTTTCGATGACATGAAGCAGGCCATCCCCACGATTATGATGGTCAGTTTTGGTGATGACGAGGACCTGCAGCCTGCGATGTTAAAGGTCCATGAGGTGGGGGATTATGAGGCCTCTTTTGTGCCCTCGACCCATAACTGGGATCGTTTGGACCCTCGTTTCAGGTTACCCGAAAATGTATGGGCGGCTATGCCCGATTATCACGACTACGGTTTTGCGGTATTCCAATTGAAGCCAAAATTTAACAATGACAATATCGCTCAAGCTGAGACCATCCATCCCATGGCGTTCATATTCAAGCGGCGAGACCCCGATATCATCTTTTATCCCACTGTGCATGTGCATGACAAGCAGTATCATGCCATGGCCCGATTTGATCACCGTCTGTTTTGCCAGTGTACGGAAGGGGAGTTAAAGCGAATCCATAAACAGGCCAAAGCGTTGGCAAAGAACAATGCGATGTGTGTGGATACCGTAGACGAGCATCTCGATGACTGGGTACTGAATCCACAGGAAATGGACGAGGCCCCGGAGGGTGTGTGGGGTGTCGGGTATGCGGCCAAGGATGTTATGGACGTGGGCAGAGCTCAGGGTTTGGTAGACGGGGAAAAGCTAATTCTTTATCGGACTATTCGGGGTGAACATCTGAATCAGGATTCCGTAGTATGAGAACACACTGGAAAACTGATCTGGACTTAATTTTGCCAATTTGCGCTGGTTTTTTATGGACCCCATTTGTTGGGCCTAATCCAGATCGTTTGGTTTCATTTTCGCCAACAAAGTGGGTTTGAGTTCGGTGTCGATTATGAGGCTTCTTACGGCATGGAGACATTGGGGCTTATCGCGATCGTTGTTGGGGCCGTGGTTTTCAAAAGTGTGATGGTGTGGGTATGTAGGCGGATTCCGAAGGAGATTGGAAATTGAAAATGCAAATGAGCCATTCTATAGGTGTAATCGTAGCAGGGTGGGTGCTGCCGATAGTCTTTTCGAGCGTACTGGCAGGCACTACGGTGCGAGATCATCGATCTGCTCCAGTAGTCAGGGATCATCGAGGGCAGTCGGTGGGGGCACAACCCGTGGTACGGGATCAACGGTCATCGGTTATATTTATTCGTAACCACAATCGGTGTCGTCCCCCCGCCGATATAGATCGGGACTGTTTGCTGGATCGTGACGAAGACGAACTGGTGCGTCGTTTTGCACCGGAGGTCAGGCTGGCCCCGGTCTCCAAAGACCGCAATCGGCCAGCAAACGTGGATTGGTATCTTAGAAGGGTCCACATGCGGTTTGATCATAAGAGTTGCAAAGACCATCAGATTTTGGGTCGCGGTAAGGTGTCACAGGCCAATATTCACCGCCAGTCGCACAAACTAAATAAAAGTCTATGCCGTCACAAAGACAAGCGTGTCTACTCCCGTAGTGCCGACAAACGATTTTTTCTACAACCGCCGGATAACCGTGTCCATCTTGGTGCCAAGGCATCCCAATGGAAGGCCTATGCCCATGCCAAGCCCAGCACCTTTTTTAAGGGGGGTGTCGATATTCAATACTGGTTCTTTTACCCCTTTAATAATTCCCCAGACCCGAGGGTGGCGATGGGTACCTTCAACCACGAAGGCGACTGGGAGTTGGTGACGGTGACCCTTGATGCGGGTCTACAGTTTCACTCGGCACTTTATGCCGCGCACAATGGTGGCAAGCGGTTTTATCCCTACAAGGGCAAACGCCGGATTCGGTTTGTCGATATGACACATGCTATTGTTTATTCAGCGGCGGGGAGCCACGCCAGCTACCCGGCAGCCGGGACTTGGCCATTTGATCTTAAGGGTACTTTAAAGGATCACGTCTATGAGGGCGGCCCCCGTTGGCAGACCTGGAAAAGTGTGGTCAATGTGGGCGAACGCTCATATCCAATGAACGGCCAGACTTTTATTCAATATGGAGGCCGTTGGGGGGAAGTGGGTAGCCGGGCATTGAGGGCAGTGGGGATAGAGGATACCAGTGGACCGATGGGGCCCGCCTTTCAGAAAAGTTGGTCGCGATAAAACTGGAGGGTTAGATATGAGTATGCTTGTTTCAAGTTATGCTGGATAAAGTAAATAAAATTTGACTCGTCTTCTATAAAGGAATGAAAAGAAATGAAAAAGCATTATTCGATAATAGATAATCTTTCAAGCTTGGATATTCAGGAGATCAAGGCTCAGGCCTCCAAAAAGATATTTAAAAAGGGCGACACGGTTTTTTCAGAAGGTGATCGTGTGGATGCCTTCTATATTATTGAATCTGGTCAGGTGTCAATTGTTATTGGTAAATGTGGGAAAAAAGAAGAGATATCCACTCTAGGGTCAGGAGACTATTTTGGTGAAATGGCAATTTTCAGCCAGCATAAGAGGACGGCTTCAGCTATTGCTGCTGAGGACACTGTCTTGTTGAGCATTGAAAAGAATACTTTCCTGGAATTTCTATCCTCACATCCAAGAATTTCCAGCAAGATTCATCAACTCCTTGGACAAAGAAGTGAAGAGCTTATCCTAAAGGAAAATATCCTCAATACAGTAGGCATCCAGGGTGATAATCTACATGTCAGTATCAAGGGTGATCCATCACTTAGGGAAACAACATTTACAAGAGAACGTTATACGAGTGTGATCGACAAGTTATTGCCACAATTGGTCCAGAATCTTGAAGAACTGCTACTCAATCGATGTGTTTATAGAATTTTTGTCGGGTTAAATAATGGTGAGGTGAGGACCAGCTCTGTGTTCGATCCGTTTTGTGAGGATATCCATACGGCGGATAAACTGGTCGATGATGGATATCTGGACCGGCATTTCCCGAAAATGGCCTATGTTGAAAAAGAGAAATTGATAAAAGGCGTGTATAGGTTTATTTCGGATGATCCCCATTTCAATCAACTCCCGGATCATTGGGGGAGTATTTTTAAACGAACCTACGATCATTGGCTGCCGGTGACGAAGGAGGAACTTATCAGTGTTCTTCGCAAGCTACAGGATCTTAGGGATATTCCAGACTTCTATTTACGTAATTTCGGTGTCAGCATGATTCAGGATGCAATACGCATGCAGTTTAATTGTGATGGCACCCATATCGTCAGCGCAAAAGACTATAAGCGTTTTTTGGCAGAGAATGTTTAAAGGGTACTTCTATTGATCCCTTCTCCTGGAGGGATCTCGGTACCCCCCTGTAGGGTAAAGGGGTTGTCAATTAATAGAAGTGCCTAAACCTAAATGAGGCTGTGGATACTGTTTCTACCCGGTCTTCAGGTTAGATTATTCTTTATCGAGTATGTGGTCGAGCCACAGGCCGGTGAGTATCTCCGATAGGCGATTTTGGGATTGGCGGGCAGCCAGGTTGTCCAGGTCGATGGCAAACAGGGGTTGATCCTGTTCGGCGCAGGAAAATACCGCTTGGGTTCGTTTGCCGCTATGCGGATCAATCTGCCACTGTAAACATTGCCCACAGACGCCCTTGAGCATACATTGCATGGGGCTGCCCACGGTGCCGGTGACGTGGATGTCGTCCCGAAAGTAGTCCTTGAGTTCTTTTTTTAAGGCAGACTGCAGGCCCTTTAACAGTCCGGTGGACCCCATGATATAGATTTCATCCACATCTTTCAGGGCGAGGGTATCGCTGCCTTTTTTGGCCTTGATGTCACCGTCACCGTATTGTCTTAGCAATTCGATGACATTGGCATTTTGTACGCTGATGTCCTGGTCGCGGTGGGTGTCGATAAGTTGATCACTGGCGGTGGCCCAGAGGATTTGATCCGAGCCTGCCTCCAGTTCGTCCTGGTAATAGACCTCGTCCTTGTGGCTGAAGGCATTGATCATGAATACCTTGTTACCGGCGGCGCGCAGGGTCGGACCCAGGTGCAACATCACCGCTGCCCCCCACTTGCCCGCAATCACCAGCACATTTTTACCCTGGCCCACGTCCAGTGATGCACCGGTGGGGCCCATGAGCACCAGGGGGTCACCCACTTGTAGGCGCTCTGCTAAACGGTGGTTGGGGCCCATGCGCAGGAGCAGCAATCGTACCGTATCACCGTCGACCCCGGCACCGCTTACCGTCTGCAAGGGGATTTGCAGACGGGTACCGTCGACCATCGGGCTTAGGGATTCATAGGTCTGCAATCTGAAGAACTGCCCGGCCTTGAAGTTGCGCGCCACCCTCGGTGCACGAATGTGCATCTCGACGATGGCGGGGTGATCGGTGCGTATTGCCGTAACCCGGGGGCTAAGCTGGTCGCTGATCTGCTCGCGAAAGCGGCTGTATTCCTGGGGCTCGCCGCTGCCGGGCTGGAGCTGTTCCATGATGGCGGGATAGGTACGCTGAGCCGAGGCGATGGCCTTGACCACACTGCCGTGAAACACCGGGTGGGTGTCACCGATGAAGCTTACCCAGTGCTTGTCTTTTTGATAAGACGTAAACGGGCCAAAGTCTTCAGATTTACAGTGTGCAGCAAGCTCCACTTCCTTGGGGGCACCATCCACGTTGTTGTGTGGTGTATAGTGATTCTCCTCGGTGCGAAACGTGCCTGGATACTCGCGTTCGTAGATGGTGTTGGGAAAGGCCCCGGCGGCCACAAAAATAGAGCGTGCCGGCAAGGTGATGGTGTCGCCGCTGGCCAGCCACTGACCATCTCGTTTGATCCGTTTGTTCAGCACGAGGCTTGAGACATGAGCATACTCATCCAGTTCGGCACGCAGGGGGTCGGCGCCCTCCAGGTAATAGATGCCTTCACGCATGGCCTGGACCACCTCTTCATGATTGCGCAGGTAGGCCGGTGATTCGTTGAGTCCACGGCGGTAGGTCAGGGTGACGCCACCCCACTGTCTCAGCAGGGGGGTGAAGTCAGGGTCTTCGTTGCCTTCAGCGGCCCGTTGCCGTTCTGCCTTGACGGCGCGGCCGTGCGCCAGCAGTTCATTTAAGATCCCTCTATTTTCTTCGTCCAGTTTGCCGAAAATATGATCTTCACCGTGGGCGTGGCTCAGGTGTTCAAATCGATACAAGGTCTTTTCGACCTGCTTGATGTAGTAGGCCTGTACCTCGGTGGCGGTATCAATGGCGGTCAGGCCACCGCCGATGACCACTGCGGGCATACGCACCTGTAGATTGGCCAGGCTTGATGACTTGGCGGCGCCGGTGAGTTGCAGTGCCATCAAGAAATCATTGGCCTGACGCATCCCCCGGGCGAGGCTGTTTTCCATGGGGATGACCCGGGGCAGACCGGCACCGTTGGCGATACAGACGTGGTCAAAGCCCAACTCGCTGGCGTCCTCCAGGGTGAGGGTGCCACCAAGGCGTACGCCACCGAATATCTGAAACAACGGTCGCCGCACCAGGGTGAGATAGATCAGCCTTAGAAAGTTCTTGTCCCAACGGACGGTGATGCCGTATTCGGCCACCCCTCCAAAGCCTGCCAGGATACGGGTGTCGAGGGATTCCTCCAGTTCGGCGTAGTCACGTATGGGTTGTGTGAGCAGTCTTTCAGGCAGGGGTTCGATCTTGAGTCCGTCGACAGCCACCACCGCACAGCCCTCCATGGTGAGATGGTGGGCCAGGGTAAAGCCTGCGGGTCCCTGGCCGCTGATGAGCACCTTGCGCCCGTTGTAGGGCTTCATGAGGTACTGGCGTTGGCGCAGGGGATTCCAGCGGGTGAGCAGGTGATAGATCTCCACCCCCCAGGGCAGTGCCAATACGTCGGTGAGCACCCGGGTCTCGACCTGGGGGATATCGACCGGGTCCTGTTTCTGGTAGATGCAGGCCTTCATGCAGTCGTTGCAGATACGGTGGCCGGTGGCCGGGATCATGGGGTTGTTGACCATGGCCATGGCCAGCGCAGCGATACCCAGCCCGTCTCGTTTGAGACTGTGCATCTCGGATACCTTTTCCTCCAGGGGGCAACCGGTGAGGGTGACGCCCAGGGGATTGGTTTTCAGGCCACGTTCCGGTTCACCCTTTTTTTCGGGAAAGCCTTTGGAGCAGAAATCACCTTCATGGTCGTGACAGTATATGCAGTAGTTGATTTCGCCTTGTACCTCCCGTGCCGACATGCGCGGGTCGGTGAGGGTGAATCCGTCGCGGCGGTAGAGCGTCTTGTCATCACATTGCAGACGACCCTTGATTTGTCCCGCTGCAGGTTCCAGGGTGACCAGGGCCTGGTGGTTCACCGGTTCTGGTAGCTTAAAGCTGGTCCAGCCTTTGACCCGTTCTTTGCCACGTGCCTCTTGGCGGCATAAGACACACCACTGTACAAGTTTTTCTATGTCATCGGCATGGCCGTCGGCGGTGTCCAACAGTGCGAGGCCATATTCGGCGATGTCCTGTTCACGATCACCGGTATCTATGTCATTTTGTCTTAATTGATCGCTGAGCCAGCGGTCCAGGCTGTCGATGGGGGTGTCCAGGTCACCCCGGTAACGGCGGGCGCGGCGCTGCACAAATTGTTTCTTAAAGGCCAATATCTGGTTATTGGCCAGGGTGTTTTGTTGCAGGCTTGCACTTTGGGGTTCGATCCCAAACATCTGGACGATAAACTTTTCCAGTGGCGCCGCAACTTCGAGCAACAACACACTGGTGTCTAGCGCCGACAATGCGGTGCCGTTGCGGTAGTCTGTCAGCCGCTGGTGCAGGGCCGGGTCGTTTGCGCACAGAAAGTCGAGGAACTGGGCATCCAAATGCTCCAGCCCTGGGGCCTGTTGCAGGCTGTGAAATAAGGTCTCCCCGAATACGGGAGTGGAATGATTTGTCATGGGGTATCGTCTTCCTGTCCCAGTCTGGGTGATTTTTCCTGGGTGATTCTTGAGGGAGCCTGAATTTATTGTACGCTGACAGGGTGTGGTCAAGCCGCCTTAATCAAGTCTATAAAGGGCGAAGCTTAAGGTCATCCATGAGACAGACCGTCAAAGGCCGTAACCCAGTCCGGTGATTGCCTGGTGGGTCTTGGTCAGGACATAGTCTAGTAGTTTCCTGGGGTATTTTCGACCCCCTTCAATAGCCCGGATAGATGTAGGTGGTTTTATGGTCGGAGTACTCAAAGAAACGCTACATATTCAGGCATTCTCCTAAAGTTTTAGCTGGTTGGGCCGATAAACTATGCGAGGCGCGGTAGTGCGTGTCCACATATCAACGAAATTTCGGCCATCAGCGTGCCTATGACAAACGGAATATACAGTAGTGTTGCTAAGACGACGCAGCAGCCATTGACCAATAGCGCCGTGGGATCTGCCCATGAGGTGGGCAGTGGTAGCGGTGCAGCCTTTCGGGTCAACTCGGTCCAGACCGATAATCGTGCTCAGAGTCAGGCGGGACAGGGGGGTGTGGTGACACCGTCCATCAATGAGCGGGTGTTGGGGGAACAGTCGGTTAATGTCGGCGCCCGGCTTCTTATCCAATCTCTGAATTTGGCCCAACAGACCTCTCAGGAGCTTGAGAGTGACGGCACCGGCACCACTGAGGGTGATACCCCACAACCGGAAGCTGTTTCTCATCCAGGCATACAAGCCTATCAAGACACCGCTGAACTGCTTTAAACAAATAGTGGGCTTATACTTCTACCCTGCAAGGGGTACCGAGGTCTGCGTCGAAAATCCATGGATTTTGTTGGTTCCTACTTTGTGCCAATTTGTGTTTATCATTCTTGTCTCTATGACGGCACCGATCGGGGCAGGCGTTTCGAGTCGATGGCCACGTAGGTCAGTACCGCTTCGGTTACCCGTACGCAATCGGTAAAAGTGCTGCCGCTGCGCCAACCCCGTTCTGCATAGACTTTCACATCCACGGTAAGGGAGGTGTTACCGACCTTGGTTACCTCGGCATAAAAGCTCACCCAGTCACCGGTATAGACGGGTTTTTTAAAGTTGAAGGCGTTGACAGCTACTGTGACGACTCGTCCCTGGGCGCGTCGGGACGCTACTACACTACCCGCCAGGTCCACATGAGACATGATCCAGCCACCAAAGATATCGCCGGCGGTATTGGTGTCTCGGGGCAGGGGCACCACCCGCAGGGTGGGTTCGCGGTCGGTGGGTAGGGTGTCGGAATTTATATCAGTAGACATCGTGATCTCTATTTTCCTGCCGTGACCGCAGTTGTTTGGGTAGTGGTCAACTCATTGAGGAGTTCCTCCAGGGGAAAGGGGTGGCGTATCCCATAGCCCTGAGCATAGTCCACACCAATGACTCGAAGTCGACTCAGGATGTCATCATCTTCAACGAATTCCGCAATGGTACGCATACCCATGACGTGGCCAATATCATTGATGGATTTGACCATAGCCAGGTCTATGGGATCTTTCGCGATATCTTTGACAAATGTCCCATCGATTTTCAGGTAATCTACAGGCAGGGTTTTCAGGTACCCAAAAGATGACAGACCACTGCCAAAGTCATCGAGTGAGAACTCACAGCCCAAGCGTTTAAATTTATTGACGAACTGCATGGCTGCGGTGAGATCGGCAATGGCTGCGGTCTCGGTGATCTCAAAACATATTATAGCCGGAGGAATATCGAGTTCTTCGAACAGGTGGCTAACAGTTGATGTAAAATGGTCATCACTTAAAGAGGTGCCAGATAGATTGACGGAGCAGTGTGGTAATTCAATACCATTTCGTTGTGCTTCCGCAAGTTTTGAAAATAACTTTGTTATGACCCAACGATCGATGGATGGCATCAGGTTGTAGCGTTCTGCCGCAGTGATGAAGGCCCCGGGTAGGATAGTGGTGCCACTCTCATCTTTCATGCGCACCAGAATCTCGTAGTGAGTGGCATCGGTGTGTTGTTCGTTGATGGCAACAATGGGTTGGCAAAAAAGTATGAAACGTTGATCTTCAAGGGCCCGGGTGAGTCTGCTTACCCAGCGCATTTCACCGTGACGTTGTTCCACCTCGGCATCATCGGCCTCATAGACATGGATTCGGTTACGGCCTTTGTCTTTGGCCATATAGCAGGCGGTATCGGCTGTGCTAAAAACATCTTTTATGCTGGCAGTCTCGCCGTCTATGGCGACGACTCCGGTGCTCACTCCAATCGAGAACACGTTGCCCTGCCAACTAAATCGAAAGTCTTGAATGGCGGAGCGAATTGTATCGGCAATATGTACTGCTTGTTCAATAGGGCAGTACTCCAGTAGCAGTCCAAATTCATCACCTCCCAGGCGCGCCAGGGTGTCACCTTGGCGGATTTTAGCGCTGAGCAGGAGGCTGATTTGCTTTAGCATTTCGTCACCGGCTACATGTCCGCAGGTGTCGTTGACCACTTTAAATTGGTCCAGGTCCATGTACAGCATGGCGTGATGTGCCCCATAGTGGCTGGCATCTGTGATGGTTCGTTGGGTGCGTGATTCAAATTCGCGTCGATTGAGCAGGCCAGTGAGTGGGTCATGGCGGGCGTGATAGGAGAATCGTTCCTTCTCTTCAAACAGGGCCTTGGCAGTTTGCACGTGGTTCTGCATTTCCTGTTTCAGGTCCGATTGGTATTGACGAATAGACAGCCGCATGGATGAGAAGCTCTTTACAAGCTTACCCACTTCATCGCTACCCGTTCTGGGCAGTGTCGCTGTAAAGTCACCATCGGCAATCCGGTCTGAGGCAGCGGCAAGTTGTTGCACGGGTCGGCGTACGATAAATTCCAGTAGGGTGGCCACTGCAAGCACAAAGATTATGAGTAGCCCTAACAGGGTGAGGACAAATCTGCGTGCAAACAAATGGATGGTGTTAACGTCATTGGATTGGTCAACCGCTAGTCTCAGGCGACCAAGGCTGCGGCCAAGAAAGGTGATATCTTGCTCCAGTGTGATGGTGGCTTCGGGTTGTTTTGTTTGGGTCGGTTCATGGAAGGGATAAAGCAGTTTTTGGTTTTTATTGAGCAGTGTGATGGAGACCCAATCCTTGTTTTTCTCTAATAGTCTGTCCAGGCTGTCGTAAATTGTCGCTAACTGATTTTCCAGTAGCAGGGGCACTAGCCCCTCGGCGACGCTGCTCAGGTGAGCGGTCAGGTGTTCCTGGTCTTCCTGATGGATGTATTTAATGTAAATCGGCAGGGCATAAAAATAGGCGTAGGCACTCAACACCAGGCTAGCGAAGACTAAAGGGATAAATAGCTTGGTGCGTAGATTCATTGTTTTATATAGTACGACTCAAGCTTCCAGTCTTTTATGGCACGATAGTCTGACAGTTTAGCACGAACCAGCTTCTTCATAGGTACGGCATCCAGCAGATGTTGTCCTTGGGGAGTGCTGGCCATTTTTCGTAATGCAAGCTCGACACTGCGGCGATGGTCCGCCGGCACTCTGGGATGGACGGAAAAAGGATGCGGTGCTATTCCCCGGGTAGTATGGATGACGCGTAGTTGATCCCTGACAGACTTTTTCTGAGCCTGTAAGGTGCTGGCCACCCCGCCACCTGCGGTACTGATCCCCTTGGCAACATGCAGGTAGACCGAGCTGTGGGTCTGGACATAGCGAGGGATGATGGAAATTTTGCGCTTGCTGAAGTCAGCCCGGTTCAGAATCGATGCACCGAGGGCGTTGGGGGCTGGAAAGTCAACCTGGACACCACGCAATTCTTCTATGGAGCGAATGGGGCTGCCGCGATGTACTACCATAACCCCCTTTAGTTGTCGGCTGCCATCGCGCACCAGGGGGATGTAGCCTTGATCATCTTTGGCTTTGATGATGTGGAGAGGGTTCATGTAGACAAAATCGAATTTCCCAGCCATAAAGCTTTGTTCAAAGGCCGCTATCTTGGCAGTGCCGATGAATTCAAAATTCAGCCCCGTTTGTTTTTCCAGTTCATCCAATATTGGCCGCCAGATGCGAAATAGTCGCCGTTGTTCAAATTGGGGCACCGCAGCAAAACTATAGGTTTTTCCATTCTGTCCTGTGCCAGGGTCTGCTAAAGCTATGGATGAGGGTGCCCAGAATAAGATGGCGACAGCGCAGGCTATTCTGGTTAATTGCTTGCAAATAAAATGTTGCGAATAAGGCGGTGGGCACCACAAATGCAAAATCTCCTCGTTGAGACGTACAATAGAAACTCCCGATCACTGCATAAAAAGACTATGAGAATAGGCCGGGTATTGCAAGGGTGGGGCGGGGTGGTTTAGAAATGATAGGCCAGTTTTATCTACAGATAGTCGTCATCACGAAGGCTGTATAGGGGGTCATTACGGCCATTTAGCACCTCGTTCCCGCACTCCCGCGTGGGAAGCCAAGAAACCCCAAATATAAACATACTCGGCGTCGTACCGGCGAGGGCCGGTATCCATGATCCTTTGATTTTATTGGTATATTTTATCTGGACTCCGGCCTTCGCTGGAGTGACGACGACTTTTCACACAGCCTCGAAAGCCGGAATCCAGTCGTTTCAACGGCTTCCTGGATGCCGGAACAAGTCCGGCATGACAATGTGGCGTTAACGGGACGGCACTGTACAAGTGTATGATTTTTGCCTTTAACGTATACGCTTGAGGCTGTTCTTATCAAAATCCCGATCCGTTAGTCCGGTTTTAAATTTATAGTTAGACCAGGTTAGAGTGGTAGCCTTGCCGCTTTGGTGGTTGACCATCTCCATACGCTCCGGGCGCCAGTATTGACCAAGATACTGTTGATAGTTATGAAAGGTGAGGGTCTTGAGCCGGGCATTTTTCCGGTCGTAGAATTCGACCTTGATCGGTTGCCACATCTTTTTGTCTATCCAAACGATTTGACGGGTGTAGCCGGAGTTCTTATAGGTGGGGTAGCGTTCGATTACCATGGTGTCACGATCTTCAATTTTCTCATCCTGCAGGTATTTGTAGGTATAACGTGCGACTTCCTGGGAGGTGATATCTTCGTAGGCAAATTCGCTGCCCATGAAGGGCCCGGATTTGTTGGCCGATGCGATCCGTTTTACCCGTTTTAGGGCGGGTAGATACAGCCACTGGTCATCGGCTGTGGTGGCGTGGGTATAACTGAGAAAGGCAGTACCTTTGACATCAGCAGGTGTGTCAAAAATACTGAGGCCTTTGTCGCCATCACCTTGGACCTCCAGGGTACGTGAGCGTATTTTTCGAATACTTGTCTGGCCCTGTTTATTGCGCAGTTCCATCTTCATGTTGGCAGTTTGACTGATCCAGCCCGTATCGCGTCGGTCAGCCTCGATAGCGATGGCCAGACCTTTTTCTTCTGCTGTTTTTGCGTTGGCACTATGTAGAGGTAGGGTCAGTAGCAGTATCCATAGCAACCGCTTGAGCATGTTGTTTCTCCTCAAATTTTATGAGTAAAGGGGGTAATAACAGAAAATCTGCGCTTAGCGCAAAGGCGATGATTATTGCAGTCAACAATCCCATGCCAGCGTTGAGTTCAAAGCTGGACAGGGCCAATACCAGAAACCCTGCCACCAGAACGATAGAGGTTACCACCAACGCTCGGCCAACTACGGTAAAGGCGTAGACTACTGCCTGTTGCGGTGAATAATTTTTCTCTCGACGTGCGCGTAAATACTTACTCAGGAAATGGACTGTGTCGTCCACCACAATACCCAGGGTCATGCCTGTCACTACTGATAAGGCCAGGCCGATCTCACCCACGAAGATGGCCCAGACACCAAAACCCATGGCCGCAGGGACCAGATTGGGGATCATGCTGGCCAGGCCCATTTTTATTGAACGTAAGGCAAAGATGAGCAGTAGTGAGATCATGAACAAGGCGATTGAGCTACCAAAAAGCATGGTAATGATGTTGCGCTTACCAATATGAGCGAACATCAATGTTGTGCCGCTGCCCTCCGCCTGTTTGATATGTGTGATATTCGTGGCAAGCCAATTTTTGGCGCGCTTCTCAAGGCGCAACAATTGTGCCGTGGACAATGTGACCAAACTGATCACCATGCGAGTGGAGGACTTGTCCACGTTGATTTGATTATTGAGGTCGAGCCCGTAGGGCAAAGACATCTCGTAGAGTAAAAGATATTGTGCTGCAAGATTACGCTCATCAGGCAAGCGGTAGTAGGACGCGTCATCATTGTGCATGTTTTTGTTAAGACGCTTCATGGTATCGGTGAGGGTGGAGACATGCACGGTCTCGGGTTGATTGCGATACCATTGGGCAAAGGCCTCTACATCTTTTAAAAAAGCCGGCTCACTGATTCCACCAGATTGCCCTGATTCCAGTGAGTATTCGATCTGATACATACCAGTGAGATTATCAACGATAAAGTCGGTGTCGGTGCGAAAGGTGATGGAGTCGTCGAAATAATGTAAGAACACATCGTTGAGTTCATTACGGGGTACCTGAGATACCAGCAGGACAACCACTATACTCATACTCCAAAGCAAAGGTCTGCGGCGCCTGACCACAAATTCGCCCAGGCGGGCCATGCCGGCCTTCTCATCCTGTTTTTGTTGGCGTTCTCGTAGGGGCAGTAAGGATAAGAGTGCGGGTAGGAATGTGACAGAGAGTAAAAAGGAACTGGCCACACCTATGGCGACCAGATTGCCCAGATGGCGAAACGGTGGCACCTCGGCAAAATTCATGCTCAAAAAGCCCAGGGCTGTGGTCAGGCTGGCGAGAAATACCGGTTGTAGATTGACCCTGAGGCTTTCTGCCAGGGCGTCGTTCCTGGCCATGCCGTGACGCAGGTTGTATAAAAAATTGACGAGTATGTGTACCGAGTTGGCGATGGCCACGGTGAGTATTACCGTGGGGGCAGTGGCTGAGGGTGGTGTCAGTGGAATACGAAAATATCCCCCCAAACCCATGGCGATCAGTATGGAGAATGCGATGACGAACAAGGTGGCAGCGGCACCGCTAAATCCTCTCAGCAACAGGCCGAGGATAATCAGCATCAAGATAAAACTTATAGGCACCAGAGAAGCTATATCTTTCTTTGATGCCTCGGAAAAGGCATTGTTCATCATCACCATGCCGGTGAGGTATACCTTGATGTGGGGATAGCGGGCCTGTAATTTTTTTGCAAGTTTGCGGGCGAAGGCCACCACCTCGGGGGTTTCGGTGGCAGGGTTTAGCCCTGGTATTTGGATGGTGACATTGACGGCGGTAACGTGGGCTGTCCTGGAAATGAGGCGGTTGGCCAGTAAGGGCTCAGCCAGGGCGATGGACTTTGCTCGCGCAATTTCAGCGCGACTAAGTTTTTCGGCACCTGTGATGAGGTCACGCACGATCAGTTCGTCATTGGTCGCCTGGGTGTGTTGGAAGTTGGTAATGGAACCCACGCGGGTGGAGTAGGGAATTTGCCAGGCCTGTCGGGTTAGCCACTCTACTGCCGCCAGAGTCTGGGGGGTAAAGACCTTGCCGTCCTTTGGGGCCAGGGCGAACATGATATTGTCGTTCTTGGTGTAGGTATTCTCCAGGGCCTCGAAGGCGAGAAGTTGTGGGTTGTCCTCACTGAAGAATACGCGATAGTTGGTGGTGAAACTGAGATATCTGCCACCACTGGCGGCGAGGGCCACCAGGATCAGGGTGATAGCGATAATCCACCAACGATGTTTAATAACCCAGAAACCAAATTCCTTTTCGAATTTCCGCATGACTCGAGCCCCAATGGTTGTAGTGAAGGACAATACGTTTGATAGTTTGAGCCTTACCCAGGTCGCGTCGCAAGCCCACGTATGAGCAGTTCTACCACTGATTTAACGCGCTGTTCAAACTCATCCAGGGCGTAGAGTGACATAAACAGGGGTATACCAAATAAGGCAATGGCGCTGTATACGGCATGGGCCGTGTCTTCCACATCTGCCACATCGAATTCACCACTATTGTTGCCTTGAGTCAGTATCTCAGCGATGAACTTACGGATCGTTGTGTTTTTCTCGTGTACCAGTTGTTGACGTTCCTTAGCGATGATTTCCACCAATTCATCTATCTTTGGGTATTCTGATGCCTGTTCGTGGGTATGGCGCAGCATGGTCAAGACAAGGGATTCCAGGCGTTCACCTGCGGCTGGCCCGGGTTGCTGGGTGACATCACGCAGCAGGTCGATTTGTGCCGACATACAGCGGCTGGCGCAGACGGCAGCGATGTCCTGTTTATTCTCAAAGTACCGATACAGATTGGCTGCTGACATACCGACGTCTTCGGCGATCTCCACCATGGTGGTCTTTGTGAAGCCGTAAGTACGAAACCGTGCTTCGGCGGCGGCCATGATCTGGTTACGGGTATCGTCCAGGCGGGTGGCGGTGTTTTCCATAGGCCCCACTCTACACCCTGAATAATGAATATTCAATTAAATATTCATTATTCAGGGTCGAAGCCCAATCGGACTGCGGGAGCAGACTTGCCATTTTAGTTAAGCTGTATATAATCACAGTACCTGTTATTTTATACAGTACGGAGACAGCATGAAAGCACTAACGGAGCGCCAAGCCGAAATCCTGGAGATGATTCGAGAATTCGTGGAGGACTTTGGTATGCCACCCACCCGGGCAGAGATCGCCGATGCCTTGGGTTTTCGTTCTGCCAATGCCGCAGAGGAGCACCTGCGTGCCCTGGCCCGTAAGGGTGCCATCGAGATGACCCCGGGTACCTCCCGTGGTATCCGCCTTACGGATGCAGAAAGTGGTTTGGCGGTGATTGGCCGGGTGGCGGCCGGCAGTCCGATCCTGGCGGAAGAGCATGTGGAAGACCGCTATCAACTCGATCCATCGCTGTTTCATCCCCGTGCCGATTATTTACTGCGTGTCAGGGGTATGAGTATGCGCGATGTGGGTATTTTAAACGGCGATTTGGTGGCGGTGCATGCCACCACCGAGGTCAGAAGTAAACAGATTGTCGTTGCCCGGCTGGGTAACGAAGTGACTGTGAAACGCTTTCGCCGCCGGGGTAACCGGGTACAACTCATAGCGGAAAATCCTGATTTTGATCCGATTGAAATTGATTTGCGGGAGCAGCCTTTGGCCATCGAAGGTGTGGTCGTAGGCGTGCTGCGTAACGGAAGATTGCAATGAACTTGGGTCATGGCTCACACCGTGCCGGTATTTGGCGCAGTGGGGTACCGATTAGTCCGCAACCGAACAGCATTCCCAGCGGTTTTACCGCTCTGGACCCGCTTCTCCCCGGAGGGGGGTGGCCGCTGGGGGCGCTGACCGAAATCATCACCACCCATGAGGGGGTGGGTGCCTTGCGTTTGCTAACACCGGCATTGGCCCAACTCAGTGGTGCAGACCGCTGGTTGGCCTGGATTGCACCGCCTTATATTCCTTACGCCCCTGCCCTGGCGGCGGCCGGAATTGACTTGTCACGGGTAATGTTGGTCCATGCCCAGAAACAACACGATATTCTTTGGGCGGCGGAACAGGCCTTACGTTCTGGCACCTCGGGAGCGGTATTGGTTTGGCTGTCAGAGAATATCGACCCCAAGCGGTTGCACCGATTACAGCTGGCAGCAGAGGCGGGAGGCTCTTTGGGTCTGATTTTTCGCCCCTATGGAGCCGCTGACCAGGCCTCACCAGCGGCCCTGCGTTTATTGATAGAGCCGGCCAGTGAATATACCGACGTACACATCTTAAAGCGGCGTGGTGGTTGGCCTACCGGTCCGTTGGCCCTGGATTTGGACCATGTTAGCTCTGCCCCCGAGGGTCTACACCCGGGGCTGCTACGCCAATAGACCTTTCAGGGGTCGTGCCGAATAGTACCCCTATACTTACAGCTGATTGAGTGCCTTTCTGGTCTCTTCTGCCCCTTCAAGAGGACACCGTCCCAGGGAGAGGGTCCTGGACCCAACCTGGGATTGGTTATTGTACACTTGCTTCTGGCCACCCAAGCAGGTTTATAGTCACGGCAATGATGGCATCGAAATTGCTGTACACCTCTGGATATGCACCTATGCTTAAAAGGAGCCACAGTTACGCCGTGGTTTGGCCATGCCGAGCGACAATAGTTTGGCGGCGTGTGCGTGAGGCGGAGTTTTTGTTTTTCGACCCTTGCTAAGGTGTTTGCAATTCAGGATAGAGAGTGTGGATTCACTCTCCCCCTACGATAAGAGGGACCGAATATGAAGTACATGACCAAAATACTATTTTTGCTAGCAGTCTTGCCCAACGCTGGCTATACCCAAACTGCCTATATAGATGATTATATGCGGATTAATTTGCGCCCTCAGCCCGATCAGGCATCTCAACCCATAGGGGTGGTCGTGTCCGGGGACAAATTGGAGGTTTTGGAGAGGCGAGATCGCTATGTACGGGTGCGTACTATGGATAACAAGTTAGGCTGGGTGTTTGATAAATATTTAAATGTCGTGCCGTCCGCCAAAATAAGATTAAAAGAAAACGAGAATAAATTGGCTCAACTTCGCGAGGAATTAGATAGGACAAAACAGGCACTGGGGCAGGCGATGAGTACTCAAGCTGTGGCGCTCAGCCCAGTCTCTACCAAGACTGTGGAATCGAAAAGTAGTTCTATTTCTTTGCTGATCTATTGGTTCATTGTCCTGGTGTTGAGTGGCACCCTTGGCTTTGGTGCGGGGGCTTTTTACTACCGACATCAGGTGGAACGACGTTTGGGAGGGCTTCGTCTTGGCCCAATCCTTTGACCTGGTTTTTAGCCTAGGTTTTTAATGGCCTAGTTTCTCCAGCATTTTTCGCACACCGTCATAATCTTTGTCATGACTAGGCGCAAAGCCGGTTATACCGCTGCCCATAGCACCCAGAATGTCGGTATCTTTAAGATTAACGAGTGCCTCGGTCAATTTGAGCTTGTCTGCCTGTGGCATAGAGGCTGCGGCACAGATAGGAAACTGGGGGATGGGGTCTGAAGTAGCCAGTATCTTAAGCCCCTTATCTTTATACTTCTGTGCAACAGATAGCATCAGACCGCCGGCGGCAAACTCCCTTTGTAGCACCGCAGTGGCCACATTATCGTGGCTACCCAAAAAATCATAATTAGAGAGGTCTTTAAGGCTAACCCCGGCATCCCGTAGCATCGACTCAGGCATGGCCTTGCTACCGGTAGATTTTTCATCGCCAAATGCGAATTGACGCCCGTTGATATCCTCTAGAGTATTGATACCAGAATCGGATCTCGTCACGATTGCCGACTGATAGGTGGGTTGTCCATTTTGTAGGGGTACGACCAGTGGTTCGACTCCAAATTGACGATGGGCATCAATATAGGTGCTGGGAGTTTGGTAAGAAACCAGGGCACGACCGGTTCCAACATCATTGACTGCATCGTCATAGTCATGCCCAAGGCGTATATAGAGATCTATGTCCATCAGTTCGCTGATATATTGACATAATGGACCGAATTTCTTGTTCATGGTGATCGCCTGCTCCAGGGGCACAAGGCCAAAATAAACCAGATTAAAGCGTTCAACCCGGGTCTCCGTATCTTTTGCGTATTGGGTCAAATCGACGCTGGCATGATGGGCTACCTTAACGCTGGTCAAAGTCTCCTGGGACAGGGTGGCGACCCGTTCCACATTTTGGGCCATCATCTCTACAGTTGTCGCTTGCTGCTCAGTGGCTGTGGCAATTTGGTGAATCATATCATTCACTTTTTCAGTTTCTTGTGCCACCAACTGGAACGCCTGCATTGCTGTTTTGGACTGATCCACATTGAAGCCCAGCTTGTCTTCGGCCTGGCGCATGGCACCGCTGACTTCTTCGGTGAGTTGTTGATAGCGGACGATGGAGCTTGATATCTCCAAGGTGGACGATTTAGTTTTCTCAGCTAGATTACGCACCTCATCGGCTACTACCGCAAAGCCTCGGCCTTGCTCTCCAGCACGGGCGGCTTCAATGGCCGCATTGAGGGCCAGCAAATTTGTTTGTTCGGCAATTCCCGTGATGACATCGACAACCTTGCCGATTTCATCTGAGGCTTGGCGTAGGCGCACCATAACATTTTGCACCTCAGAAAAAAGACTGGAAACGGCATCGACACCTTGACTTACAGTTTGCATATTTTCTGCACCCTGATTACCCGCATCATTGATTCGAGAGGCGGCATCTGATGTTTGACTGGCGTGTCGGGCCACGTCCCGTATGGTGGCGGTCATCTGTTCTGCTGCGGTGGCCAATGCAGTGGCCTCTGCAGCCTGGGTCTCAGCGTGTTCGATGATTCTTTGTGAAGACTCCGTGAGAAAACGACTGACCAGGACAATGCCGTTGGATTGGTTGGCAGTCTGCCCCATGAGTTGCTGGATACTGTGACCGTAACGGTTGAGTGCCTTAACCAAGTGCAGTAAGGGAGAAAATTTGTAGCGTGTCTGATCAAGAGTGAGCTCCTTTCCTACCGCGGTATCCACGCTATCGGCGAGGGCGTTCCTTTCATCACGGCCACCAGACTGGACGCGGCGTCCTGCTTCAATGATAAGCCCCAGTATGGCAGCCGCCAGAAACACCCACAGAGTAGGTACCCGAGGTATGAGTAAGAAAATGGCTCCGGTGAGGCCAAGGCTCCCGGCCAGGGCATAAGTCCAACTGACGATTTTTTTTCTGTTCACAATCAAGTGGGTCCCGTGAAGATATCCTACATAGACAGTTATCGGAGAAAAGGTGGTGAACTTGAGGGAATAAGGCCCATTTAGCGACGATATTGTTCAATGCCACATTAAATACCTAACTGAGGTGTAGGGGGCTTGGTATTCATTACATATAGTGATGGGATATTTGTGTTTTAGTGTCATTAAGGTGCCATATTTATGGCCGGGGCCCTACAGTAGGAAGGGTTAGTGATATCTGTAGATTGTCCACGCCTGTGGAGGCTGTTTCTCAATGAAATCAGATCTTGTGATCTCGATTGGCTGGGTATTTGCTCAGTTTGCTGTGTTGTTATCCAAGTGTGGGAGGATTTCCTTGATATTCTCGAAGTTGTCGAGCAAGACATAATGCTTGGACACGGCTGGGCTATCATTGATGATCTGATCACCGTATTGTACCCATGCGTGCCCGGTTGTTTGTTCTAAAGACAGTTTAATACCAGTCACCAAGCGGCTGGGGACGTTCTGGCTAGAGAGCAGGCGTTGTAGGGCGAGTCCCCGGCGCAGGCAGTTGGTGGAAAAGGGATAATTACGTTGGGCTAGGTGATACATTTTAAGTGTACGGCGCAGGCTGTTTTTTTCAGCCGGGTTGCCGGATAAATCCTCATTGGCGGTTAGGGCGGTGAGTAAGCGCTGACGCCACCACCGGTAGGGTAACCGGGAAATACATAGATCTGCCATGGCGAGCTCGAGCCACGCTCGTGCCGCCAGCCGCAGGTCTGTAGTGGGCATGTGTAGGGCGATGCGCAATTTGCTCACAAAAGGTGTAGAGTAAATTTTCAATACAGTGCCCTAAATCCCAGCAAGATAAGCAATTCAGCATGTTAACAGACAATCTCCAATTGCTATTGGTGATTGTGCCCGGCGCACCACTGGCGTCTTTGGTATGGATAGGCATAATATACCTAAATAATTGACCTATGAGGTGTGGATGTGATGACAAGAGATAGAGGCCGTTTTAATCCAGTCTTGGTGGCCATCGGCCTAATTGTGGCGATTGCTGTAATATGGTTGACGACAGGTGGTCAGCGAGGCGGTCCTTTGGAAGACGTGGTGATCAAGGCTGCCCCAGAGTCCAGTGCCGAGGGCGGTAACTCACAGCAGTTGAGCGCTCCATCTAGCCCCGAGGGGGGCACGGCGAAGCAACTGAGTACCCAGCTCAAACCTAAGGAACAGACATTTCCGCCATTAACTGATTCTACTCAATCAAGAGCTAAAGCCAACGAGGTTGGTGATGGGCAGCAGGGGAGTAACAAGACACGGCGCAATCCCTACTACAGGACTCCCGAAGAGCAGCAGGCAGCGATTGATGCTGCCGAGCCCATACGTGAACAGGTTAGGGCTAATCTAAAAAAGCAACTTTCGGATGAAGATGTAGATAAAATATTACGAAGTCGCTAGGTCGTCAATTTGTTGCTGCAGCAGTACACGTACGCATTAAATTTATCTTTTTAGTACTTCCACTAAGCCGAGTTGTAAGCATTCACTTATAAAATCATCTAAGTCCCGGGCAAGTTCTTCTGGGCTGGCATCATATTGTTCCGTCAGGGCTGAAAGAATGCCTTCGTGGGTGCCTTGTGTGGATATAAGTTCGAAAATTGTTGTGCCTATCTCGTCGAGTCCGAAACAAGTCCCCGACTCCAGGTTAACCAGAATCGCTTCATCATCGGACTTTTGTACAATAGTTGAGTGGGTAATCGAGATCCTTTCCATGGTGCTAATAGCTTTTGGAGAAATCACGCATGATGTGCGATACAGTATTCGGTAGGTGTTCGTATCCGGAGGGATAGATCAGGCGGCAGACCGGGATATCTTTCGCCAACCTGGCCAGAAGTTTCATGCGCTCAGGTAATTTTCCAAGTTTTTCGATTATGTTGATTGAGTATTGATTGCGAAGCAATCCAATTAATGCTTCGCGTCCATGAAGCCGTGTAATACTTATTGGTATGCTGGGCTCAGGCGAGCGCTCCAGGAGATATATTCGTTTTAGAGGGGCAGTTCCGGTTAAACGGTTAGCTACGAGCTGTTGGATCGGCACCATTATTTTTTCGGTAACAGATGACCTGGGTATGCTTGATGGATCTATTTTTAGAAGCTTTGTTATTTGCTGTTCGTGGAGCCTGATAGCCCCGTGACCTCCATGTACAGAATAACGAGATCCACAGCTAAAAACGGGTAGTAGATCATCAGTTACCAATTGGCACTGTGTGTTGTGTAGAAAGCTGCCTAACAGACTGCTTTTGCCACCACCGCTACGGGCTGCAAAGGCGTAACAGGACTGATCATTACATATTGCTGAGGCATGGAATGCATTGAAATCATTTAGTTCTAGCCAGATGGCCATTACTGGTCCGATCAGCGCAGCGTATAAAGTCTCATTGTCACTGTTTGGATGTGGAAAGCAAGTTATCGATGCCTCCGTTATTATGTAGCTTGCTACTGTAGCCAATTGATAGTGGTAGCCTTGTTTGGACTTCCATAGACTGACCAGGGGTGTGTCGTCATCTACCAAGTAGGTGCTGACAAATAATTTTATCCATGACCTGTCGCGGTTTGGAGGGGTATTTTCAGAGTCTACACAGTACCGTAACTGTGGTGCTTTCGTTAGGTCTGAAATTTGGAGATGATGGTCTAGCGACTCTGATGATACTAGCGTTTGTCCATAGAGCGTATAATATTGATCGCCCGAGGTTGTGTTGCCCGTGCGCTGCATAATGTGAGGGCTGAGCGTTTCTACGTTAGTCGGGGAAATGGTTGGCAAACTAAACTTGAGGCGCAATTGTTAGGGCGCAGTCCCAAACTCAACAAAACATTCAAGTAGGTTGGTCCCCACTTACCACAAGGTCAAGAGGGAACCCACCACCACCTTGTACCAATTCTGAGAGTTTTCCGTATTTCTCCAATACTGGTGCTTGGTAGGGCTTTTTGCGAGACTGTTTCTTTCTGTTATTGCCCACCTTCTGGTTCACAATGATTGATTCTTTCAAAAGTCTATTTCTCCATCCTTAAAGATTGCTGTCGGCAGCCAGTGGGCATTCAGCTATCAGGCAGAGAACCACATAGGCCTAATTCTAAATCTGGGGGCTGAAAGTAGCATATTTAGGCAGGCCTATCAATGAACTTTCTCAGCCAAGCCTCAAGGCACAGGGCGCCCCAAAGATTCATCCCCCAATGGCTATTGTCGGCAACAAATTCCTTGAAATGTTGCCGCAGCACTGAACCGGTAATAAAACCCATTTGTTCGGAAACTGGCTTGAGCAGTAGTTTATTGACTACCACTGCAGAGGCTTGTCGCATGTCGGCCCTAACATCAGGCCCCCCCGTGCGTAGTCCGCGGTTTTCGAGGACCTTGCGGGGAAGGTGATTAATCATGGCTTGTCGTATAATGAGCTTTTGATTCAGCCCCCGGCAAAGTTGCTCTGGAGGGATGGCGAGAACAAACTCAGCCAGTCTAATGTCGTCCCAGGGTTCCCAGTTCTCAGCGCCAAGGTGTGCCATACAGTTATCCTGCCATGCCCGAAAGCGAACGTTTTGATGACGGGTAATAGAACGGTAGCGCGTATTTCGAGCTGGGTCCGTCCATTGCGGTGCGCTACCGAATAAATTGATTATGCGATGTTCGGTGTTCGCTTGTTTCCATGCCCATAGGTTGACGCATTGGGCCAGATCGGGGTTAATATATTTTGGTAGTCTTTGACGGTAGCCACCAAGGAGCCGGGCAAGTTGGGCACGCAGGGGTTGTACATACAGGGGTTGGATAAAATAGTCATACCATCCCATTCGATGGGGTAGCCCGGTCAAATGTGCTTGGCTGCGAATCTTTCTTGCTAATTTGGCAATTTGTCCTCTTTTGATAAATTGCTGCATGTAATACGGATTTGGGCCACCTATAAGGAAGTCTCCACTGAAGCCTGTCATACAGACTTTAGGGCGTTGACTTTTTGATAATGTGTTGATGGTGCCCTTGTAGAATCCATAAGCTGGGCTGCAAAAGGGTTCACTGGCCAAGGGAAACTGTTGTGGGTAATCGTACAGTGGCCAAAAGTCATCTACATTTTGCTCGTGGTAGCTTAATCCGGTTTGTGCGGCGACCTCACGAGCAAGCAGGAATTCATTAGCGTTGGGAGTGCGTCCGTAGGTCCAATGTAATATTTGGAGCTTAGGTATCTCGCCAGGTGTGGCCGAGTGTAATTGGGCAGCTGTAGCGGCGATCGGTGTTGAATCCAGGCCACTGCTCATGAATAGGGCGACTGAACCGTAGGTGCGTAGGCGTACCTTGACCGCTTGAGTAAACAATTCCCGGAAGTGATCAATGTAGTCCCGGTCGTCCGAGTAGTGAATTTCTTTGTCTGGGTCAAAGTCCCAATAGACCTCCTTATTGATGCCGGAACGATTGACTACAAGCCGTTCACCAGGTGCAAGTTTGAAGATGCCGTCGAAGTAACTGTCACAACGCCCACCGACGCCAGGTAAGGCCAAGTCTTGTAAGATCAAGTGATGGTTTAATTGTAATGGACAGTTTGGCTTAGCAAGCAGTTGACTCGGTTCGGTTGCCCAGGAAAATTTCTGATCAGAGTGGTGGTAGTGGAAGCTACGACAACCCAGGCGGTCACGGGCAGCGAAAATTTGTTGTTTCTTTATATCCCATATAGCAAAGGCAAAATCACCAACAAGTTTCTCGGGGCAGGCGGTTCCCCATTTCTGGTAACTGGCGAGTATCAGTTCTGCGTCACCGGGGGTTGGATTGGATAATGCGCCGTCTGTTAGCAGTGGCTTGATCAGTTCCTCGCGATTATCAATCCGTGCATCGGCGGTGATACAGTATTTTTTATTTTTGCTCCAAATGGGTTGCTGTTCTGTTACGGATTCGGGCGTTGTGTGCACGCTTAGGTGGGCAAGGCCAACATGGTTCTGAATTGAATAGTGGACACCATCTGGGCCGCGGTGAATAGCGGCCTGGGTCATTTTCCTCAGTAGTTGGGGATCAACCGGCGTACCGTCAAAATTGACCTGTCCGCAAATACCACTCATTTCATGGATAGACGTAAAGGGGAGTTACAGGGCATAAAAAAGGCGCGGTGACACCCCACCGCGCCTTTACAATAGAGAAAAAGCTAAACGAAATATATTTATTGTTGTTGTCTTAGAGCGGTGGTAATTCGCCTCCATTACGGCTACTGCCGGATATGACAACGAAGTTACCGCTGCTGGTTATCAGTCCTGGGCCAATCGGTACCGAGCAACTGGTATGGATCTTCGAGTCAAGGGAGCCATTAACCAGGATAGTGATCTCGGTTCCCAGGGTCCCTTTTTTGTCGGCACCGATAACAGTAAAGGTGTCTCCGGTGCTTACTGTTGCATTGGCCACAGTGCCACCTTTTTTCATGTCTACTTTTACGTTTACCGTACCGGCGCCCACGTATTGCAGAGTGAGTTCGGTGACTTTTCCGTCGCATGCGCCAGCAGTATTGGCGTCATTGGCACCGTTGTCATTGCCACTATCGTGGTTACTGGCATTGTCGTTGCCACCACCATGGTTGCTGGCGTTGTCGTTGCCACCGTTGTCGTTGCCACCGTTGTCGTTGCCACCGTTGTCATTGCCACCGTTGTCATTGCCACCGTTGTCATTGCCACCGTTGTCGTTGCCACCGTTGTCGTTGCCACCGTTGTCGTTGTCGTTGTCACCGTTGTCATTGTCATCAGAACACCGGCTGCCCTCTGGACAATCGTTCGGTGGTGTTACTTGGCAGAATAGGGGAGGCAGAGGACCACCTTTTCGGCTGGAGCCTTCTGTAACCTCGAAGTCACCACTGGTGGATCCCGGTCCAATGGGCTCGGAGCAACTGGTGTGGAAGCTGGCGATCAAGTCACAACCGTTGTCATTGCCGCCGTTGTCATTGTCACCGTTGTCATTGCCACCGTTGTCATTGTCACCGTTGTCATTGCCACCGTTGTCATTGTCACCGTTGTCATTGCCACCGTTGTCGTTGCCACCGTTGTCATTGCCACCGTTGTCATTGCCACCGTTGTCATTGCCACCGTTGTCATTGCCACCGTTGTCATTGCCACCGTTGTCGTTGCCACCGTTGTCGTTGCCACCGTTGTCGT
>JAADGI010000036.1 GCA_013152415.1 Gammaproteobacteria bacterium
CCGTGGATTCAGTTGAAAATAATACCTACATGAAGTTTAACCAAATATTATTAGATGATGCAGTACTATTCGAAAACTTATTAGAAGCGTCGCATCAGAAGAGTGAAAAATAAAATGACAATCAAAGTCTGGGATTACATTGAAGAGTATAAGGAAAACAAAGACGAAATATTAAAAACTGTTGATGAGGTTTTTTCGTCTGGTTGGTTGATCTTAGGAGATGCAGTTAAATCATTTGAGGAGAATTTTTCTTCCTATTGTTCCGCTGAATATGGAATTGGTGTAGACAATGCTACTAATGGGCTATTTTTGGCCCTCAAGGCACTGGGGATTGGCAAGGGTGATGAGGTTATTAGTGTGTCTAACACTGCTGTGCCAACTATAAGCGCGATAGTCAGCGCAGGGGCCACACCCATTTTTGTAGATATTGATGATGATACATATCAACTAAATACTTCCTTATTGGAAGAAGCCATAACCCCATCCACTAAGTGCATTTTACCCGTTCATCTTTATGGCCAATGTGTTGACATGGACCCAATAATACAGATTGCAAGGGAACGTTCGCTTTATATTGTGGAGGATTGTTCCCAAGCCCATGGTGCTAAATACAAGGGTAAGCCCGCAGGCTCAATGTCGGACCTGGCTGTTTTTTCATTTTACCCTACTAAACCATTAGGTGGTTTTGGTGATGGTGGAATGGTTCTCACCAGTAATAAAGATTTAAGAGATAAAATGAAAAGACTACGGTTTTATGGGATGGAAAAAACATACTATGCTGAAGAGCATGGTTACAACGCAAGGCTGGACGAAGTACATGCTGCCATTCTTCTTAAGAAACTCATTAAGCTTGATGCAAGTAACGATAAAAGAAGGGCTTTAGCAAAGCGCTATGACGAGGTTCTTGGGACAACATCGTTAAAATTGCCTGTAAAATCAGTTTTTAACGAACATGTATATTATCTATATGTGGCTAGACATAAAGAAAGAGACCGTATTATAAGTGAGCTTAAGAAAAAAGATATATTCCTTAATGTCAGTTACCCGTGGCCAATACATACGATGAGAGGCTATTCTTATCTGGGCTACCAGGAAGGCGATCTACCAAACACTGAAAAGGCCTCAAAAGAAATATTTTCTCTGCCTATGTATACAACCTTGAGATTTGAACAGCAGGATGTTGTCTGTTCTGCTTTATCCGAAATTTTGGGTGATTCTATATCACTATAGATGCTTATGCCGGTTTAATTTAAGCGCCTCGGGCAACGTCAGACAAAGCTTCCTATCATGCAGGTGGGTGGTGTAAATGTCCGCAACTGATGGGGCTTTGTGTGATACACTTTTTAGCTAGATTCTTCGCTGTAAAACAGTGAACAATGAGCTGCCGAATGGTTTGTTGCTTGTTATCTTATTCTCGAGCGAACAAATTTTGTATAATGCCGTATTTAACCAAGAAACAGGCAGGTCAATGTCAGAGCGGATCTCCTTAACTAAACCCATATTGAGACGTAGTCGTTGCACTGCCCTGATCGTGAAAATAACAGGTGACAGAAAAAACGGCCAATAGGTTTGTTGTAAAATAGTATACTGTTCCGGATCAAATACTGACGGTATATCTTGTCTGGTAAATCGATAGTTGACCCCCACAGCTTGGTCATGAATCCCTGAAAAATATTTAATAGCGGGAGTGTTACATACGACCAGACCACCTGGCCGTAACAATTCTCCGCATGCATCAAAGAACGCCCGTCGCTCTAATTTTGTGAGGTGGTAGAGCGTGTCATTGCTAACAATGACATCAAGACTTCGTTGTTTGAAATTATCACTCAGGTCACACAGATCTGACTGGAATACATCTAGTGATTGAGATTGGCAGATTTCCACAGCAATCTCTGAGAGATCAAAACCACGAAGTTTGTTATAACCTCTTTCTCGTAAAAATAGCAGCAATCCACCTGTACCGCAGCCAGCGTCGAGGATGGCTGGATTTCGGTCTATAAAGACGGTCTTGAGTACGGAGTGAACCAGGTTATGGAGAATGCGATACCACCACAACTCTCGTTCCACCTCTGCCATTTTGATGTATTCTTCCGTACGATCAAGCATCTTTTTGCGCAAGTTGACAGGGCTTATCTATTTTGAATAGCTAAGAAATTCTTCATTATTCGAAATCGTCAGCACAAAACAATTGATTTGTTTTATTCTAACGTCAGAGTTGGCATTAGGGTATCAGATCAATCGCCTGAGCTGTGAGAGTTAGCAGCCAAGCAAGTTTGGTTGTGTGTGATAAGTATAAGCCTTAGAACTGATGCTTTAGCGTCATATACACAGTTGCAGCATTACCTGCCCTGTTGTTATTTTCGGGCTGGTGTTGATACATAATGTATGTAAATACGTCCGTTTTCTTTTTGATGTTAAATCTGTAATAAGCCTCAAATGTGTGTTCAGTACCATCGGGTGCCAGGTCGATAATTTCTGAGTTCGTGTATATGTTGCCATCAAAATCTCTTCCAAAGGGGGTATCAAGACTAACGCTACCTTGGGTAATACGTAGTGGTTGAGAGAATGCGATACCTGCTTGATCATGTTTGGAAAAGGGTTCATCTATGATGAGACCAACACCAAAGGCATTACTGCGAATATCTGAAAAGTTGTGTAATAGGCTATTTTCTCTCTGGTTGACTTTGGTGTAGCCTTCGCTGTAATGACCAATCAACGTGGCTGCGTTGTTAAGTTTATAGGTACCGGAGATGCCGAATGACAGGGTATTGCTGTTATTTACGCTAAATGCACCACCGGAAGAGCCACCAAAAAGGCTGCCGGATTCCAGAAGCTGGCCTCCCTGTAGACTGATTGTGCTACGATTATTTAGCTTGAATGTACCTTCGACCAATGCCGCATTACTTTGCAGGCCGAAGTCCCGGCGTTCATCGGTATTGGCCAATCCAAGACTCAGGCCAAAACGCTGGCTCTCATTGAAATTGATTTTACCGCTAAAGCCAGCATCAGAAAAACCAAAATAGGGTGCAGAGAAAGTTTTACTGGTTAAAAATGATGTGGTCGTAGTCTGGGCGGATAACGATGCCAGTGCACCAAATCTACGTTGCGAGTTTGTGTTGAGCCCGAATTCATAGCTGCTGTTAGCATTTGGTTTGCCAAAAATGGATAATGCGTAGTCCGTTGGGTTGCGGTCATCCTGATATGAAAATGGGTCAAGCAGTTCTACGGCACGGTCATGGCGATTTTCAAATGCAGATAGTACCGCATAGGATGATGTGTTAGCCGATTTTCCAAAAGGCACGACACGGGTATTGGATTTTAGCTGGCTGAAAATGGATCTAAGTTTTTCGGAAGTATCGCTACGTGTGGTGATGAGCTTGGTGAGATCGAGTTGGTAGCTCCTCTGATATTCGTCCAGCACCAATGTCTTGTCAATATTTTTGCTTTTGGTGACGAGTGCGACGGCGACCGCTGCCGCCAATACCAGTGCACCACCGGCTATGGATGATCCACCGCCACCGGCAGTACTACCGGTGCCAATGCTAACTTGACCCGTTGCTGCGAGTGCTGAAGCGAGATCCGCGAGGCCTCGCCCGTAGATTCCATCAGTACCTGGATCCCCCAGGTCAATGGCCGAGTTGAGAATGATTTCAACTACCTGGGCACCGGTTAAGAATGGCGATACTGCGAGTATTTGTGCCGCGATAGAGGATACAACGGGTGCGGCAAATGATGTGCCTTCCCGGCTGGTCGGAAGTCCATTTGTGTAGCCTGGGGCAACCACGAAGAACTGTGCAAGACTTCCGGCACGATTGCTGATACTCAATATGGTGCCATTTCGATTTACGGCACCTGCGATAATGCCGAGGCCGCCTAAACTTGGGACAAATACAGCATCACCGGTGGGGTTCGAAGCAGAGTCATTACCTGACTTGGTAATAAAAATTTTTCCGGCACTCGCGGCCGCCTGTAATGCCCCTAAACTTGCGACTGCACCGTCGCTCTTGTTTATGATGCGTACATCTGATCGGGCCGCTGCGGCGAGCACAGCGGCGTCACTGATGGCCTGGCTACCCGTGACAACTGTTCCGACTTTGTACTGTAATAGATCGGCACTAGGCGCACCATTGGCAACGATCAATGAGGTGATGGTGCCGTGATTGTCTGCATCACTTACGTCAGCATTATTATCAAGAAAATTAAAACTGCCTGGTAAAATCCTACCATTCAGGCCAGGGTCAGCAGGGAAACCAAGGTCTATCATCGCGACTGTGGGGGCGGCAACTGTTTGACTGGTGACTGTAGTCAAAGTTAACGCAAGGCTTATGGCAAGCGAAGACTTACGAAACATCATCTATCTGTACTCCCAAAGGTTATATTTCTTGGTATTAAACTGACTATCAATGTTATTGGCGGGTGCTGAGTCATAACCCACAAACCGGTCATCTGAGCACAATGATCCTGCTGCTGCCTACCGGCCGACTGTGCAGGCACGCTGCGGCGTCAATTTAGATTATTTTTACCTATCCAAGGCGCGGTTTTATAGCATATTAATGGGGGGTTGTCAGATTAACAGGGGTTGCCAGGAAATACCTATGTAAATAGTAAGTGATTGGCGGATAGGCCTCTGTGTTGATTGTCTGTTCCTGACAATACCAGATAGAGAGATCAAGGCGAATTGCTACGCCTCGGGCCGCTAAGTGAGCTGATGTCGGGCCTATACTCCTCGACCCTCACCTTCAAACTGTTATAAAATGCCTGCTCCGCACCCTGTTTGCCACCACTTAGGTGGTGTCTTCTGTATGGTGCTGTTATGGCACGGCTGTGTGGATTCTTACGGTGTAAGGATAGCAGGCTTGCTCGTGGATTGGGTCAATTGAATGGGCGTTTAACCCGATCACTAAGATTAAATATTTACAATGGGCACACCGGTGCAGAGTATCGGTAGTGCGTTGTGAAGGACTGAAGGTGATTTAGAGCCCGCCAGTTGGAAAAGGGGTGCAGGCTTGAAATTTGTGGCTCGATTCTATTGGTAGCTTAAGACTAGCCACACGCACCATATTCCACCTTCTTAGTTAGGCTATATAATCCTTTTTGCAACCAAGTTAAGATCTCTGTTCCGAAAACCCCGGCAGCGCGCAATGGATAATAATCTTGAACTCTCACTGGTCATACCTGTTTTTAACGGGGCCAATAGTATTGGCAGGCTGGTCGATCATATTCACCATATTTATAGGCATCTGCACTTTGAAATTGTTCTCATCAATGACAGTTCCAGTGATGACAGCGAAGCGGTTTGTCTGGATTTACAAGAGAAGTACCCCGATACCGTCACCTTTATTCATTTAAGTCGTAATTTTGGTGAGCACAATGCTGTGTTGGCGGGTATGAATCACGCTGTAGGCCAGTATGTGGCTGTTCTGGATGATGATGGACAGAACCCCCCGGAGGAAATATTGAAGATGTTGGCAGTATGCCAGTCAGAACATTATGACGTGGTGTATGGGCACTACCTCATCAAACAGCATAGTTGGCTCCGCAACCTGGGAAGTTGGTTTAATGGCAAGATGGCCAATATCATGCTCAAAAAACCAAAGGATTTATATTTATCCAGTTTTAAGGTGATGAATCGATTTGTTGTTGACGAGGTAACTCAATACCGTGGGGCCTTCCCCTATATTGATGGCTTGGTATTTCGTTCCACCGCTAACATTGGTCAGATTGATGTGGAGCATCGGGGGCGTGAGAGTGGGGGTTCGAACTATACATGGAGAAAGCTCATTAAATTATGGATGAATATGTTTTTGAGCTATTCCATTATTCCGTTACGGATATCATCTATTGTGGGTATTGTAACTTCGTTTATCAGTGTTATTTTTATGATTTCAGTTTTTGTTGAGAAATGGTGGATCAATCCCGATATTCCTTTGGGAATTCCCTCGATATTGGTTACTATATTATTTTTTGCGGGGATACAACTGATTATACTCGGCACTATCGGTGAATATCTGGGGCGTTTATTTTTGGATAGTACGGGCACACCGCAGTATGTGGTACGTTACATAAAGAAAAAAGATAAGACAGCCCCATGAGTCATCCCGATTTTATGTGTCCTGGTTGCAGGATTTTGTGAAAGATCAGCTCAAATCTGTTTGAGCTGACGCGGCGTACATTACACATTGTTGGATGGCTTTGCCCCCGAATACGTCATAAACATGTTTAAAATCTTACTCAAGTATTCAGTTAGAAACAATAATTGGAATTTCACCACTGAGTTTTACGAAACGTTGTCCTTCTCGGTCATAGATCCAGGCCCGAATTATGTGTTTACCATCAGGTAAATTCTTTTCGTGTATTTTTACGGACCATGGTGAATATCCCCATTTTGATGCTGTGAGATTTGGAATGATTTCTGTGCCCACTCTAGCGCTAATTTTTGTTCCCACTCTGGTGCTGGTAAAGAATTTGGGATGTTCCTCGCCATAAGAGAACAGAACCATAAATGGTTTGAGCATTGATGGTCGCACGACCCACCCTGTTAATTCAAATTGGTTAGCTTTATTTAGTGATATAGGAGCTGTGAGTAGCTCACCAAGATTAATGTGGCCATGATGGAGTCCCTCAGGCCCAGGGTCCACAAACGCCAGGTTTTTCGCAAACTGCCTGAAATTGAGTCGCTCAATAATGAGTGAGCGTTCTTTTATGATTCTCCATGCGGGAAATATCTCCCTTAAACAGGATCTGGGGGCGTAGTGAAGCAGTTCCAGACACTGTTCATACTGTTTTGTTTTGACTGACCAGGCTTCAATCCTCTTATTGGTTGCAACTGAATCGTCTATTAGATGGGCCAACAGTATTCCATATACAAAAATTATAGCATACGCAGGTTTGTGTCGCTGAGCTGTTGCCTGTGATGAGGTGCGGCGTTCACACACAAACAAGCGGATCAGATGAGTGAGGGAAATGGCCAGCAACATCGTAGTTGCCATGTATCGATCGGATGTTATTGCGCTTTCTTCACCTGCACCCATTCGCCCGATTGTCACCAAAAATGCGTAAAAGAGGGCTACCAGACCCAGGCTTAGCCATGGAGCATATTGATCAGACAGGCGGGTTCCGAAATGGCGGATATAGGCAATGGTGAAATAAAGGTAAGCGGCAGTCAATATGCCACCGATGACCAACATTGGGGGGATTGTTCCCCAAGGCGCCAAAGGCCTACCCAGCAGGATGAGAAAGTATCTTATCGCAGAAAGTGGGTCATACAGAGCTGCCATGACATTAGGATGCCCACCTGGATTCTCATAACCTATCAGATATACAGCTGATGAGACGGCAAAAAGTATAAGCCAGGAAGCAATCCAGTGTATCTTGTATTTAGATTTCCGTGCGAAGACGAAAACTGAAGGCAATAAAGCCAGCCATACTGACATCCCACTCGCTGCTGAATACGTGGCTACCAGGCATACGGCAGCCGCCAAACTAAATCTTAATAGGCGGAGTCTTTCATTAGGCCATACAAATAGGAAAATACCTATGCTTGCGCTCGAAATTATAATGTACCAAAGGAGGTTGATGGGAAATAGTACGCTACCGTATTGGATATTCGAGAATAAAAAGGCGCCCGTAACCAGCGCTGACAAGGGCGCCAAAATAGTTAAAGTATTCGACTGATAATTTGATTGCTGATAAAAAGTGATTTTTATCAAGGCAATAAACATAATCACCAAAGCAATAATAATAGCGTAGGCTTCGTAAGTGAGATCCCAGCCTGTCAATAATGCCAGTGGTGCAAAGATAAGCCTCAAGGTTACAATTCTGTGTTCATTGTGCCGATGAGTAAAGTCCCAAAAGGTAGCAGTGTTGTTGTGAACTTTTTCGTATAATTCCAGGAACGACCAATTGTCCAGGATGGGAACGTTTACAAAGTAGGTGTTAATCATATGCAGATCGAAGACCACCAGCGCCACGCAGGCAGCAATAAAGCTTATTCTTATTAGCAAAGACATGTTTTGACTAGCTCCAACGATAAATATAAAGGGTCTATCCAGGTTTCCCAGCGAACTTCCTAGTTGTTATTTTAGTATTATCTGACGCAATGATTTGAATTAAAATACAGGCACGGACCTACATTTCCTCTATGTCGATGTCAATAGAGTAAAGCCCCGTGAGCACCTTTGAGGTCGCTGAGTACGATATTACGCCTGAAAGCCATAAAAATCACCTATATTAGGCTCAAGAGTCGCGATGAAGATCTGCATCTGTGCCAGATTATGGTTCAGAAAACTGACACCGAAATTCTGAAAATACTATCCTCTTGGGCTAAGGCTACTCGTGTTTTTGGAGTTACTCAGTGTTGGTCCTGCAAAAAAAGGATTGGATATTTTGTTAATGATATACACTGCAATTCTTGTTTTATTAGATTGTCTTTGAATTTCATCGGTGTACATCAATGTTAAATTTTCCCTTAATCCTCATTTATATAAGAATTGCTGCTATTCGTGCAGAATGAACAAGTTTCTGAAAGGCGAGATGAAGCGATGGCAGTCGTAAGAACACGATTATATATTCGTTTACATAAATCAACACCGGATACGAATCTGGTCATATAGAAAGGGGGCTAAGGCACGACCCTGGCCCATGGGAGATTGGGATTTTAAGTTGTTGCGAAGATGGGTGAGCAGTTCATTGGTGCTGGTTAATATAGCGTCATGTGTGTCTAATGTGATACCGAAGCTACCCACGCGGCCAACTTCATTCGCCAAGGGGAGTGGGTCAGTACCGGCGATCACCCCGCGTCCGTATTGCTGGGCGAGATCAAACAGCCTGGACCGTGGCCACAGTCGTGGCCGTAACCCTGAGTCTGAAAGCATAAAATCCAGCCCGGGTGTCCGGATCAATTGAGCCAAGAGCTTCCCCCGGCTGCCCAACCACTTGCCAGCGCCCCAGGGGATGACGGCCAGGGTGCCATGGGTATTGATGGTTTCTATAGTCTTGGTGATGGAGAGGCCATCCTCGAAGTGTTGTTGGGTGCCGAGGGCATGAACCTCCAGACCCTCTGTGGTCGCAAGCTGTTGACCTGGAATCAGGCTAAGGTGGCTGTTACCGTTATGCAGACCAAGCCTACCGTCTGAGTTCGGGGACGGCATTTCCCAGGGTCCCAGGCCTTTGAGGGCACAGTCCAGAATTTGCTCATAGCTTTGGTCCTTGGCCGTTAGGGTCAAGAATAAAGCCCCTTGTATCCCATTGGATGGGCTGGGGTCGGCACCCCAGCGGCTAAAATTTGCGACGGCAGCATCCAATAGTGTGGCCAGGTCAAAGTTGGGGTAGATATGAACGTGGCAATCCAGATAGAGCAAGGCAGTTCCTGTGATTGTGAATTTAGATGGTCTTCGCATTTTATCACAGCATGCTGCTCAATGAGTGGGGTCTGTGGCCGGTAACAGTGCCCCTTGGGTGCACTGAGAGATTGCCGTGCTAGAATGCCCACTTTTAATCGGGAGGTGGGTGTCGACGGTTTTGATTGTTGTTGATCTCAATGGTGTATCAGCCAGGATGCAAAAAGCGTTGTAAGCCCACATAGACTAAGCCGTGAATAAAAAACTCTTCTTTATTCTGATAAAGATTCTTGTTTCTTCTGCGTTGATCTATTGGATATTAAATAGTGTTTCGTTAGATGAAGTGTTCGCGTCCATGGCAAGTGCCCACCCTGGTATTCTGATGGTCGCATTCCTTCTGTACTTTGTTGGTTATTGTATTACCGCGATTCGCTGGCGTTTGTTGTTGCGGACCCAAGGCATTGATGTGCCGTTATTAAAGTTAATCCAATCCTTTATGGTAGCGCTGTTTTTTAACAACTTTTTGCCCTCCACTGTCGGTGGGGATGCCATGCGGGTTTATGATAGTTGGCGATTTGGCGGCAGTAAGACTCGTGCTGTTGCTGTGGTGTTTACCGATCGTATTTTTGGTATGTTAGCCTTGATGGTGATTGCGACCCTGGCTGCCATGATGTCTGAGGATGTGGCGAAGATTGCCCCCAACCTGTATTGGTGGTTGGGCCTCACACTTGCTGGCTTGATGGTGGTGGTGGGTGTGATATTTTTTACGGATAAGCTATCGCGTCTATTGCTAAAAGGGTTGGCTAATGCGCCAGTAACAATATTGCGTAAGTTGGGTGAGAAACTTACGGATGTGGTACAGGCATTTCATGGCCGCCACGATGTGGCAGTAAAAGCCCTGGGTTTGTCAATATTGCTTCAGGTTAACGTCATTATTCATTTTTATCTTATCGGCTACGCGTTACAATTATCGGTACCCATGCTGGCCTTTTTCGTCATTATTCCCATTGCCATTGTGATCATGATGTTGCCGGTCACTATCAATGGTATTGGTATACGTGAAAGTGTGTTTGTTTTCTTTCTTGGTACCTATGGGGTAGCTCAGGTCGATGCCGTAGCCTTTGCCTGGATCAGCTTTGGTTTTGTGATCACACAGGGTGTAGTTGGGGGTATAGTTTATGCGCTACGAAATGAAAGTGTTTCTCCAAAGAACAGATTGGGGTAAGTGGCGTAGGTTGTGAATTTTAACGTTCTATAATGTTGAGAAACCTGGGTGATTAAAGATTTTCGTATTTTGTCTGTATTGTATGCTCCTATATGCAAAATAGGGCCATAAAAATAGCAACAAAGTTGGTTCTCGTTGCGCTAACCATTATGCTGTTAGTGGTCGGAGTGTATGAGTTATATGTCTTTCGTAAGCCCGTTGTAACCTGGACAATGGTAAACGTTAATAATACTGGGTTACAGGGTGATGCCCATCTTATTCAGGTCAAGGGCGGAAAAACAATCTTAATTGATGCGGGTTACCGTGGACCGGCACGTGACCAGCTCATACCTTATTTGCTTGGAAAGAAAATTAAATTGATTGATGTCGTGTTTATTACTCATCCTCATCGTGATCACTATGAGGGGGTTAGCGAGATCATAAAATCAGGGATAAAAATTGGGGAAATATACTTTAATATCCCGGATAAAAAATTGTGTGACAAGGAAATTCCTTGGGGTTGCTCCTACAAAGAGGTTGCAAGCTATCATGATACTTTCCGGCAGCAGGGTATACCGGTACATCGTGGCATGCAGGGCCAGAAATTTGATTTAGGGGGCGGCGCAAAACTGAGTCTTTTGTACGCTTTTGATGGTGTGACAACCCCAGTTGGGGCAACAGATGTTAATGATCTTTCATTTGTTATACTCTTGAAGTACCAAAATCACAAAGTACTTTTTACGGGTGATATAAATAAAGCCATAGGCGGTTATTTGGCAGACAAGGTTGATAATATTTCTGCTGGGTTGCTAAAAGTTCCACACCATGGCACAGAGAGTGTGGCGCCAAATCGTTTCTTTGAGCGGGTTAATCCACAGTATGCCTTTATACCTGCACCGACCAGATTGTGGTGCAGCAAACGGAGCAAACGTATTCGTAACTGGTTTTCTAGAAATGCCATTCCTGTTTATGTTAATGGTTATTCCGGGCATGTAGAAGTAGAGTTGAACGATAACAGCATCCGTATCGACGCCGAACCTTTTTTAGACAGCTATTGTGACAAATATGCCAGTGTCCAGTGATGGTTTTAATTGCTTATAAATACGAGGCTCAAGCTGGGCCAGTAAGTGATGATCAATACGCTCACTAATAACAGCAACATAAGGGGTATGGTGGAGCGATATATTTCGGTGATGGGTTTTTTGAATCGGTAACTGGCAATAAACAGGTTCATACCTACCGGGGGTGTCAGATAACCCAATTGCATATTGGCGAGAAAGATAATGCCCAGGTGTACGGGGTGTATCCCATAGCCCATCGCCACCGGCACGATGAGGGGTACCATAATGACGATGGCGGAAAAAATGTCCAGAATCATACCCAGCACCAGCAAAAACAAATTTAGCAATATCAGAAAGGTAAATTTGCTGTCGATGTGCTGTTTGATCCACTCAAAGAGTTTAGTAGGTACCTCGGCATCTATTAGATAGTTTGTCAGTGCCAGGGCCACACCCAGGATAAGCAAAATGCCCCCCACCATGGTCATTGAGTCCTGTATAACCTTAACTAGTTTTTTAAGGCCAATCTCTTTGTAAATGAAGACTTCTACTACCAGGACATAGAGTGCTGTGACTGCGGCGGCCTCGGATATCGCGAAAATGCCACTATAGATACCTCCGAGCACAAAGAACGGTAGGGGGATTTCCCATATCGCCTCGCGCAAGGAGTGACGCAATTCAGCAAAGTTAAATGGAATAAGTGCGATGGGTTTGGCGCGGGTTACCCACAGGCCCCAAGCGAAAAGCATGATAAACATCAGTAGGGTGGGAAGAATACCGGCTAAGAAAACCTGTTCGATAGTGATGGACTGTCCCAGGTTCATTTGTTGTACGATGATGACGTACAGTATGAGGGGTAGAGAAGGAGGCAGCAGCAGCCCCATACTGCCTGAAGTAGTGACCAAGCCAAGACTGTAGTCTTTCGGATAGCCGGATTGTGTGAGTGCTGGGTACAACAAAGCCCCCAAAGCGACAATAGTGATCCCAGTGGCACCGGTGAAGGCGGTGAAAAAGGCACACACTACTACTGTTACAACGGATAGTTCGGTAGGGAACCAGCCTAGCATGGCCCGTGATACTCGAACCAGGCGCTGTGAGGTGTTGCTTTCACTCAATAGATAGCCAGCGAAGGTGAACAAGGGCAGAGCGAGTAACAAAGGCGTATTGGTGATGCGATACAGCTCAATGGGGATAACCATCAGGCTGATGTCCTGATAGTAAAATCCTAACATGGCCACAGCCAGGATCAGACTGAACAGGGGTGCCCCAAAGTAGGCCAATACCAACAGGGCAACAATAGTGAGGATCAGGATCATGGCCTGTTGTGTAAAGTCAGCAATGCAGCAATGAAATAGCGTATGGCAATGATCAGAAAGGCAAAGGGGATGATGGCCTCACATAACCATACAGGCACCTTGGCAAAGCCATATTGGTTATCCTCGAGTTCAAGCAGCACCAGTTGCAGGCTATACCAGGATACGGTGATGCAAATAGCGGCGGTAAAAATAAAGACTACGGATTGTACAAAAGGCTTGATGTGTTGTGGCAGAAAGCGCATGCCGATATCGATGCTAATATGATGATCGTCGCGGCTGGCATACATCGCCCCCAACATACCAATCCAAAGTACGGCAATACGTAGAAAACTATCACCCCATATGATACCGGTACCGAAAAAATTGCGCAGTACTATTTGTAGACACGCCAATACCATGGCGAGTATTAAAAACCCAACCAATAGAATATCTTCGAGCTGTAATATCCTGGTACGTAGGGCAAGCAGGCTGTGCATGTGCCGGGTTATTTATTTTTGCGAAATGTTTTGATATGTCCGTTAACGATGCCGATGATCTTGTTGCTGATAATACCGGCACTCAACATTCTTTTTTCTGATTCGGCAGCATATTTTTTCCATTCATTTAGCTCAGTTACGTTAGGCTGAATAAACTTTATCCCTTGGTTACGCAGGGTGGCTAATGCTGCTTCATTGTCTTTTATGTTTTGCTTGTCTGCTGCTTTGGTGATGTTTGATAATACTGTGCGAATAATTTTCTGATCAGCAGAACTGATTTTATTGAAGTCTTTTTTGTTTAGCACTAAAGTCCCAAAAGAGTACAAAATGGGCAATTCAGTAATGAATTTTATCTGGGTATGCCATTGTAGAACGATAGCCCCAATGGGGGATATGGCGACAGTATTGATCAGTCCAGTTTGCAGGCCGGCAAGTACATCCCCAAGTGGTAAGGTGATCGGTTTAACCTCAAATGCTTTTACCGCTTCCAAGGCTGATTCATCATTGGCGGGTATCCATGTCTTTAATTTTCTGAGTTCAGATACGTTCGCAACTGGGCTCTTTGTTGACATGATGTAGGAGAATCCTGAGCCCATCAGCCCAAAAGATACGTACCCACCTTTTTCCAGGCCTTGCATAATGAGTGGATCGACAAAGCCTCGTACATATTCAATTTCTTTCTGGGATTGGTATTTTAGGACCAGGCTGTAAACTTGGTTTTCAGAGTAGGCCTGGATCAGGCTACCGCCCGTGAGTGCCCCACCCTGCAATTGGCCAATTTTCATTTTACGGATGACAGCCTTATCGTCACCCATGACACCGCCAGGATAGAATTTGAATTTTACTCGACCCTGAGTTTTTTCTTTAATTTCATCGGCACCCGCACGCATTTTTTGCATCCAACTCGAGCCATCTGGAAACAGCGCAGCTATCTTAAATGTCGATGCCTGGGTAGGTAGTGTTACGAGCACCATTACTAAAAGAATGCCCGTTTTTGTTAGTCTCATAAGTTTTTCCTGTTTAGTCGGTCTGAGTTAGAAGTAATCCTGACTTGTGTTCAAGAGCTCACGGGCACGTTGTTGCGCCAGGGTATTCATTAGGGTGAGATCCGGGGCTGTCGGGTTGGCAGATATTACCTCATTCAAGAGTGAATCGTGCAGGTTTTGATCAAAGACCAAGCGGGCATACTTCTCGGCGAACATCAGCTTGACCATAAGATTCCTCCCTTTGGCTATTTTATCTGCCTTTTCAAAGTGTCGACGCCCCACTGCGGGTTTTCCGCCTAGTGCGGGGGGTAATAATGTGGATAAGATGCCTAAATAGAGGTGCGGACCACCTTGTTTATAATTGCCGTCCAGGCTTGTCAGTCGAGCCATGATGGCCTCAACACGCGGCAGTTCGGCCATGGCACTCCAATCCTGGCGGTTGGCATCTATCCATCCTGCCCAGGTAGTGCCGAGAATGTACCATCCTGGCACATCTTTTCGGGAGAGTGTAACCAGCAGGTTCTGATAGTCTGTAAAATTCATTCGGCGTAGGTGGCAGGCAGTTTTATTTTCCACACACACTGCTCTCAGCGCATAGTTTAGGGCATGCTTTGACATGCGCTGAGCTCGTTGTTTGTCTTTAACAAATACACTGGCATAGGCGCTATAGAGCGTGGCAGCAGAGCGTAGCAGTTGGGGCTTGTTGGGCTCACTGCGTAGCATGCTATCTAATAGCAGAAGATAGGCGGGTGCCCCATCGGCGACAGTCTGGGGATCATCTGAGTTGAGTATGGCACGCGACAAGTTAGTCGCCATCGTGGTGGTCGCCGAATTGATGAGAGTGGCGCAGGCCGACAAATAAGCGAGTAGAACGGTTGCTATGACTATGCGAAAAAAATGCGACACTTGCGAAATTCCCATTGGCTTATGCTAAATCAGCGCACGCCACCATGATAGGCTATTTGCTGACTTTCTTGGAATACGTTGATGATTTTGGTGGAACCCTGAGTTCTTCGTAGATCTAGGCCTTTCTGATAAATTGCACAAGTACCAGGCCGGTGAGGGCAAGAAATAATAGTAATGTTTGCTCAGGAATACTTAAGCCCAAGAATTGCCATTGTATTTCGGCACATTCACCTGAGCCGCTAAAGACCATTTTTAGTGTCTTGGAAAGGGGAAAGACATCGAGCATATAGTCGAGGCCAGGTCCACATTGGGGCACCTGATCGGCAGGCAGGTGTTGTAGCCATACATGCCGTGCCCCCACTGCAAGCCCGAGAGACACCAGCGCAAGGTTGATTCCTGAATAAATTCGCTGGCCGGTTCGTTTGGGGTTTTGCACGATGGCGATGAAGAAAACCAGGCCAATGGCCATAATGATAATTCGATCAACGATACATAAAGGGCAGGGTTCGAGCTTGAGGGTACCTTGTAAGAAGAGAACGGCAAATAGCATAGCAGTAACACATACGGACAGTCCGAGGGTGTTGATCAAGCGATAAGTAGGTATTCTCAAGGTGGTGTCCTTTATATTTTTGAAGATCTTATTTTTTGGATCGTTGAATGTAAGCGACTAAAAGGGTTGGGATACTTTGAAGACCTACATGGGTTGTTTGCCCCCCTACTGGATTGGCCCATAATCGCAATAAAATTGCTGATAGTCTAGGCATGGCCTGACTTTAGGCCCTTGGCCATGGGATTTGTCACAATTTGAAGGGTAGTGAGGAAGAATCGGACTGATTCAGTTGGTAGAGATCATTTAGACAGCGGCCGTGGATCATGGAAAATGTATTACTCCCTGCTTACGTTTCTGGTGGTGTCCAAGAATAGCGCCGGATCCACCCGGGCGTCGTTGAGGCTGAGGGACCAGTGCAGGTGGGGGCCGGTCACCCTCCCAGTGGCACCCACCTTGCCGACTTGGTCCAGCCTTTGAACAGTTTGCCCCGGTTGGACGGTGATCTTACTCAAGTGACAGAACATGGAGACCAGGCCCTGGCCATGGTCGATGAACACGCTGCGTCCATTAAAAAAATAGTCGCCGACAGCGATGACGGTACCGGCGGCGGGGGCCTGGACCGGGGTACCGGTGGCAGCGGCAATATCCATACCGCTATGGGGCTTGCGGGCCTTTCCATTGAAGATGCGGCGTAATCCGAAACTGCTTGAGCGCCGACCTGGGGTAGGGCGAACAAACGCCTGCAGTGAGCGATCCGGTTCCGTGTAGTGGCGAAAATAGGACTGAATCAGGGCCTTCTCTTTCCAGATACGCTTGAGGTCTTTTGCGCTGGGATCCACAAAGCGTTTATTTTTTATGCGCAGGCGTTGAGTACGGTAACGCTTGTCTTGAATTGAGAAGGCGACATGGTAATCATTACGTCCGCGCTGTTGGACCCGGATGTGGTATTGCCCTGGTGTGGTGCTGAGGGCCAGGCCAACCAAGGCTGTCCACTGGCCTTGATGGGGAATCACCATCAAGCGTCGATTCTGGAGGTGGGCCACGGGCCGTGGTGACGTGGTCGCTGCCAAGGGTAGGATCACGATGCCGCCGGGTACTGCGTTGGTGCGGGGCAGGCTGTATTCTGACCCAGCGGCCCAGGTTATGCTGGGTACAAGAAACAGCCACAGCGTGGCCATGTTACCCAGGACTTTAATCATCTTTGCATCGATCAACGGTGCACCACAGCCTGCCCTTCGCCAAGCGGGCCTCTATTTGATCACCTGGTTTGATTTGAGCCGATCGGGTAATCGGCCGCCGCTGGGTATCTTGCAGCACCGCATAGCCCCGCTGCAAGGTGGCCAGGGGACTGACGTCGTTGAGGCGGGAGAGCTTTGTCTCGGCACGATACCGGGCCCGCTCCAATTGGACCCTCATGGCACGATGCAGTCGTTGGCTAAAGTTGTGGACCGCCACCGATAAGCTACGCAGGCGATGGCCGGGGGTACATTCTCGCAATCGACTACTAAGACCGAGGCTTACACCGATGCGTTGATGTAGGCCGAAATGGGTTGCCACTCTCAATCGCCTGGTCAGCTCAGCCAGGCGTTGTTGATGGATCACGATACGCTGTGACGGATGGACGATGCGTCCGCTCAACCCATCCAGGCGTTGCGCCAGATCCGACAGCCTGTTGCCCATATGGCGCTCTAATCTGTACCCAAGGTGGGCCAGGGTATGGGCCCAGGCCTGTTGGTCAGGACTGACTAATTCTGCGGCGGCGGTAGGGGTCGGGGCCCGCTGGTCCGCCACCAGGTCGGCGATGGTGAAATCAACTTCATGGCCGACCCCGCAGACCAGGGGGATGGGACAAGTGTAGATGGCCCCGGCCAGGACTTCTTCGTTAAAGGCCCATAGGTCTTCCAGAGAGCCACCCCCGCGGGCCAATATGAGGACATCACAGTCACCTCGTTTGGCCGCCAATCCAATGGCCTGGGCAATCTCCTCAGCGGCCCCCTGGCCCTGTACCGGTACCGGATAAAGCAGCACCGGGATGGCCGGGAAACGGCGTTTCAAGGTGCTCACGATGTCTTGTATGGCGGCCCCGGTAGGGGAACTGATGACACCGATACGACGCGGTAAGCTGGGTAGCGCCTGTTTGTGGTCTTGATCAAACAGGCCCTCACTGGATAAGCGTTTTTTCAGTGCCTCGAAGGCCCGGCGTAAGGCCCCTTCGCCGGCCTCTTGCAGTTGATGGACGATGAGTTGGTAGTCGCCCCTCGCTTCGTACAGTGTCACCCGGGCCCGTAGCAGGACCTGCATGCCATCCTGGGGGTCGCAGGCCAAGTGGCGGCGCTGGCCACGAAACAGGGCACAGCGGATTTGGGCATGGCCATCCTTGAGGGAAAAATAGGTGTGACCGGAGGCCGGTTGGGCCAGGTTAGATATTTCACCGGACACCCAAACTAAGGAAAAATGGGTTTCCAGCAGGGCCTTGGCCGATTGATTGAGCTGGGAGACCGTAAGTGCGGTCTGCTGTTCATGATCAGGGTTGCGGTACGGGTCGTCGGTCATGGGTACTTAGCCAATCTTAGGATATTAATTTTAAAGATTGGCGGCAACAAAAAAAGCCGGGCCATAGGCCCGGCTTTTTTAACTACCGTTAGCGTTGTCTATTTATAGCTAACCCCTGCATTGGCTTGATCTTTTGCCTGCTTCTGGGCCAGTTTGGCCTGGGTAATGGCCTTTTTCAGCAGCTTCTTGGCCTTGGGCGTATTGGAGTCGGCACGGGCCGCTTTGGCTTTCTTTACCAGTTTGCCCGTATCACGCCACAGATGATCCACCTTTTTGGCCTTGGCCATTTCTGTTTTCGCCTGAGCCAGGAGTTCTTTGTAGGAAGGTCCAGTATCGGTGCCAGCACAACCCGCCAAACTAATGAAGGCTACAGATATTGCGGTCAAGATGATCTTTTTCATGTTACTCCTCCGGAGGTTTAAACAAATTTATTATGCGCACATAATTGAGGGATTTAAGCCCCTCGTCAAATCACGGGTACCTGCCACAACGCGGAAAGGGCACCTTAGCTTGAGTGTGGCCGCAATCCAGGGAAAGGGTTCGATCTTGTTTTTTCTCGATTCTGCCGAATTCCCCAGGCTGGCTGGCTACTTGTTTAGCAACTTAGCCGGTTTACGCTACTGGTGTCAATCCTTATAATCGCGCGATGAGAATATTAGAAGAAGCTTTAACATTCGATGATGTCCTGCTCATCCCCGCCCATTCCACCGTTTTGCCTCGTGATGTCGAGCTGAAAACGGTCCTGACCCGGGATTTAAGCCTCAATATACCACTGCTTTCGGCGGCCATGGACACGGTCACCGGGGCGGAAATGGCCATTGCCATGGCCCAAGAGGGAGGCTTGGGGGTCATCCATCGCAATATGGTGCCGTCGTTACAGGCTGCAGAGGTCCGCAGGGTCAAGAAGTTCGAGAGCGGTGTCATTACCGATCCTATTACCGTGTCCCCCCATGCCACGGTCCAGGAGGTCATTGACCTGACCCGGGCCAATAAGATTTCCGGGGTACCGGTGACCGAGCAAGGGAAACTGGTGGGTATCGTTACCAGCCGTGATCTACGTTTCGAGACCCGCTTTAATGAACCCATCAGTACGGTCATGACCCCCCAGGACAAATTAATAACGGTCAAGGAGGGGGCCTCCAAGGAAGAGGTGCGGCGATTACTGCACCAGCATCGTATTGAGAAGGTCCTGGTTATCAACGACAAGTTTGGTTTGGCTGGGCTGGTCACCGTGAAGGACATCCAGAAATCGACCGAGAACCCGCAATCCTGCAAGGACAGCACTGGGCGGCTTTTGGTGGGGGCAGCAGTCGGTGTTGGTGAGGGCACGGAAGAACGTATTACCGCTTTGGTGGAGGCTCAGGTGGACGTGATCGTCATCGATACTGCCCATGGCCACTCCCAGGGTGTGTTGGACCGGGTACGTTGGGTGAAACAACATTTTCCAGATGTGCAGGTGATCGCCGGTAACATCGCCACCGGCCAGGCGGCTGCAGATTTGGCCGCTGCCGGTGCCGATGCGGTGAAGGTAGGGATCGGGCCAGGCTCCATCTGTACCACCCGTATGGTCGCAGGGGTGGGTGTGCCCCAGGTTTCTGCAGTGTTCAATGTCGCTGAGGCATTGAAGAAGACCGGTGTACCGCTTATCGCCGATGGGGGTATTCGATTCTCTGGCGACTTGGCCAAGGCCATCGCCGCCGGAGCCCATTCGATCATGGTGGGGGGCTTATTGGCGGGCACCGAGGAGGCCCCCGGTGAGATTGAGTTGTATCAGGGCCGTTCCTACAAGACCTATCGGGGCATGGGGTCATTGGGGGCGATGCAGGAGGGTTCGAAGGACCGCTATTTTCAAGAAAAGACCCAAAGCCCGGACAAGCTGGTCCCCGAAGGTATCGAAGGGCGGGTCCCCTTTAAGGGTCCGATGTTGAATATCGTGCACCAACTCATGGGCGGTATACGTGCCAGTATGGGCTATACCGGTTGCGGCACGATTGAGGCCATGCGCACTGAGCCCCACTTCGTACGTATCACCAACGCCGGGATACGGGAAAGTCACGTACACGATGTCACCATCGTTAAGGAAGCGCCCAATTACCAAATGGAGCGCTAATGATTGACCCCCACTCACAACCCATTTTAATTCTCGATTTTGGGTCTCAGTACGCCCAGTTGATCGCACGCCGGGTGCGTGAGGCCGGGGTGTATTGCGAGCTCCATCCCTACGATATGCCCATAGGGGATATCGAGGTGTTCGCTCCCAAGGGCATCATTCTTTCCGGTGGGCCGGAAACGGTCACGGCAGCCCATACACCACGGGTGGCCGCGCAGGTATTTGAGTTGGGCGTGCCGGTATTGGGTATTTGTTACGGCATGCAGGCCATGGCTGCGCAATTGGGGGGTGCCGTGGAGACCTCCGATCACCGTGAATTTGGTTATGCCCAGGTTCAGGTGATTGGCTCATCGCCCCTTTTGGCTGATCTCATCGATCATACCACTGCCAATGGGGAAGTCTTGTTAGACGTGTGGATGAGTCATGGCGATAGGGTGCAGGCCATACCTGATGGATTTAAGGTCATCGCCTGCACTTCCAGTGCACCTCTGGCCGCCATCGCCGATGAGAGGCGTCGGTTTTATGGATTTCAATTCCATCCGGAGGTCACCCACACCAAGCAGGGCCAGGATATCCTGCGTCGCTTTGTGCACGACATTTGTGCCTGCGATTCACTGTGGACCTCAGGGAATATTATTGATGACATGGTGGATGAGGTTCGGGCCAAGGTGGGCGATGATCAAGTCCTGTTGGGCCTGTCCGGTGGTGTGGATTCATCTGTTGTCGCTGCGCTATTACATAAGGCCATCGGCGATCAACTCACCTGTCTGTTTGTGGACAATGGTCTGTTGCGTCTCGACGAAGGTGATCAGGTGATGTCCACCTTTGCTCAACACATGGGGGTGAAGGTGATACGTGTCGATGCAGAAGATCGCTTTCTAAACGCCCTGGCCGGTGTCGATGATCCGGAGAAGAAGCGCAAAATTATCGGTGGTATTTTTATCGATGTATTTGAGGAAGAAGCGGCCAAGATTGAAGGTACCGAGTGGCTTGCTCAGGGGACCATTTATCCTGATGTTATCGAGTCTGCTGGTGCCAAATCGGGTAAGGCCCATGTCATCAAATCTCATCATAACGTGGGTGGCCTTCCCGATGATATGAAGTTGAAGTTGGTCGAACCCTTGCGGGAATTGTTTAAAGATGAAGTACGCCGGATCGGCGTGGAATTGGGTCTGCCTCATAAGATGGTTTATCGGCATCCTTTTCCAGGGCCGGGCCTGGGTGTACGCATACTTGGTGAGGTCAAAAAGGAATACGCCAATATTCTCAGGCAGGCCGATGCGATCTTTATCGAAGAGCTCTATCGTCACGATTTATACGATGATATTAGCCAGGCCTTGGCGGTATTTTTACCGATTAAATCTGTAGGGGTTGTGGGTGACGCCCGGGCCTATGAGTATGTCATCGCCTTACGGGCGGTCCAGACTGTGGATTTTATGACCGCCAACTGGGTCCACATACCCTACGAAGTCTTGTCCATCATTTCTAATCGTATTATTAACGAAGTACGTGGTGTGAGCCGGGTGACCTATGATATTTCGGGTAAGCCCCCAGCCACCATAGAATGGGAATGAATGACCCAAGGAAAATGAAAGTTACCCGTAATCTTGAATACGATTGATATTGATTATATGCGCCAGGCTCTGGTGTTGGCGCAGCGCGCTGCCGATGCCGGTGAGGTTCCCGTTGGCGCAATAGTGGTCAAAGAGGGTGAGGTTCTGGGGGAAGGGTGGAACCGACCCATCAGTCAGAGCGATCCCAGCGCCCACGCAGAGATCATCGCACTACGGGCTGCGGCGAAAAAAATCAACAATTATCGCCTTGTTGGCTCCACACTCTACGTCACCCTTGAACCCTGTGCCATGTGTGCCGGCGCGATTGTCCATGCGCGGGTGACACGGGTGGTATTCGGTGCCCATGACCCACTTGCCGGTGCCGCCGGTTCCGTATTTAACCTCTTGCAGTCGGATAGCATGAATCATCAGTCTCTGGTTGAGGGCGGTGTGTTAGGGGGTGAGTGTGGGCAAATACTCAAGGCATTTTTTCGGGAGAGGCGGTAGGGCATAAGAGGAGATGTATTTCCCGATCAATGTGTTGGGCCTATCTGTGCAGGGGCATTGCCGCGAATCGTTTTATTTCATGTCCGTTGCGTAGTTGCCACCAACGGACGGCGGTTTTACGGACAGGCTGGTCAGATAGTGGGTTATGCTTAGCGCTTCCTCCTGGGTTAATAATCGGCTCAAGGCAGTCATGATATCGGAATGGCGTGAGCGTAGATTGCTGCGGCTATCATCTTTGAACAGATCAAGAGTCTCAAGCAGATATACGGTCTGTTGTCCGGCGATGCGTGCATAGCCCTTGGTCCCCTGGCCATTTTTACCATGACACTGTTTGCAGTATTTCTCGTACAGGGGTTTACCCTTCTTCGCCAAGAGGGGGCTTGATGTGATGGGTGTCAGAGGATTGTTTGCGTAGTACACTGCCAGCGCAACCTTGTCATCAGCTGGCATGTTTTCGACCAAGCCTTGCATTACACCGGTAAAATCTTCCCGCACCCCGGCACGGAATCGTTCGAATTGTTCCAGAAGATAAACGGGGTTTTGGCTGGCAAGACTGGGGAACCTTGGTTTGGTGCTGTTGCCATCTTTGCCGTGACAGTATGCGCATAAAAAGGCCTGCTGCTTGCCCTGCATAATTGCACGGTTGCGTGCAAGCGGGTTCTTTTGGAGGATGCGATATTTTTCTACCAGTGGTTGTGTCGACTGGCTAATCGATTCCTGCGCCCAAAGGTGGCCCAAGGGTGACCCAGACAACACCAGAAGGGCAATAATTGGATATTTTAAACGAGTGTGGCGATAACGCACGATGCGTCTCTCCCAGGTGGTTGTTGAAAACTGATATATCGATGGCCGGAGCAAGGCGGACATTCTGCCCCTGTTCTGTCGCGTGTTCATTGATATTGATCAATGTGGGCTTGAGCCCCGGTGTCGCGGGTCTCGTATCATCCAAGGTGGGGCAACTAATGAACCCAATTAGTTGAGGTGGTTTTCTGTTTCCAGGGGATTGTTCATTAGGGCAGTTCTGGCAAGACAGAGCTGCATCTTGGGTCAATGATCGGGTGGATTGTGCCGGGTTGTGGTTTGATTCTCTTTTTTCAGCTGAATTGTTTACAGGGCTGGTGGTTCGACTTTTATGGCCTCGGTAAAAGTCGTCGCCTTTATATCTTCGTCGACCTTGACCAGGATGTCGTAGTAGGTGCGGATACGGCGCACGTACTGTACAGGTTCGTATCCGCGGGCATAGCCGTGGCGGGTCTGGCGGTACCAGGCGGGCTTGGCGAGAAGGGGTAAACGTTCGCTCACGTCTCTCCAGACATTGGGGTTGCCCCCCTGCTTTGCGGTAATGATTCGGGCATCTTCAAGATGGGCCATGCCAACATTGTAGGCCGCCAGGGCCATCCAGGTACGGTCGGGTTCCTCTACAGTAGCCGGCACCCGGTCTATAAGGTCACGCAGATACAGGGCGCCACCGTTAATGCTTTCGTAGGGATCAACGCGATCATTGACGTTAAGAAAGCGTGCAGTGCGTTGAGTCAGCATCATGATGCCACGTACCCCAGTAGGGGAGACCGCCTCTGGATCCCACAAGGATTCCTGGTAGGCCTGGGCCGCAAGCAGGCGCCAATCCAACCCATGTTCGGCACCTGCCTTTTCAAACATCGATTGATATTCCGGCAGTATGCTCTCGATACGACGCTGAAGAGCGGCGAGATTTGGATATGTTGAACGGCTTGCAGGTCCATAGTAGCGGTCTATGATTTGACTGAGTTCTCCCGTGGATTGTGTTTTTTTTATAAATTCAGCGGCTGCATCATAGAGTGAGCGGTCGTCGCTGAGTGGAAATGCCCAAGCCAGTTGCTCCGGGCGTTGGATATTAAAGGCTACGCTGAGTTCAGGGTAGAACTGTTGTACTACGGCCACCAGGTTGGAATCGGCAATGGTGACTTCTTGCAGGCCCTCCCAAACTTCTATCAATAAATCTTCAGGACCTTGGTCATCAACCTCGGACCATTCCAGTTTAGGGTATCTTTTTTTTAGCTCGTTGAGTCGTTCACTAAAACTGGTTCCAGCGACAATAGTGGGGTGGTGTTTGGTGAGTTCCTTAACATTGTAAGGTTTTTCAGTACCGCGTCGATAGACAACCTGTTGCCGAATTTCCTGGTAAGGGGGGGAGAAGCGCACCAGTGATTTACGTTGTTCCGTAATTGTAATCCCTGCGGCAGCGAAGTCACCATCACCACTGGCGATGCGGGGCAGCATGTCCTTGAAGTTGTCTACGACCACCATCTCCAGATTCACACCCAGGGATTTGGCAAAGGCACCTGCGAGATCGTACTCAAAGCCCACATTGCCGTCGGGTCCCCCGTAGAACGAGGTGGGGCCATTGAGAGTAAGCACCCGAAGTGTTCCAGAGGCCTTGACAGCGTCCAGGCGGTTTAGCTGCACCAGTGATGCGGGCAGCAATAATAGTGCTGCAGACAGCAGACCCAGCCATATCCATTCCAGTGTCACCCGGTTGGCCTGGATGTATTTTGGTAGTAGGTGCATGGGTTAAACCTAACGTAAGTGCGGAATGAATGACACCCTCAGACGGGGCCTGAACTTACTCCGGAGGGTCCGTATAACACCACTTGATGTTATTCACAGGCAGTATCTGCCCTGACTTGGAAGCCATGGGGTTGATGAGGCCCTTGATTATTCTGGGTGTCGGCCCTTTTACGGAACCGCCAGGCGATGACCTGATTGTCAGTGCCAGCGATAGGCTATGAATAGCCGCCTGGACAGCGCCCTATTTAGCTCCAGGTTTTAAATGAATATGGTTTTAGTGTCTAATACGGGGGCTGTCGGCACTTAGTCCTAGAGGTATGTTAGATCACCGACGATAGCTCACCCTGGAGAGGTACCGAAGTGGCCATAACGGCGCAGACTCGAAATCTGTTGGGGGCTTTATGTCCCACGTGGGTTCGAATCCCACCCTCTCCGCCATATTCCACTAGAGGGAAGCTCTTGAGGCAATAACCTAGAAGCTCTTGAGGCAATAACCTAGTTAATCAGATAGGGCTCCATCGGCGTATACCATGGGGGCCAGGAGATCAATCTCCATTAACAGGCCGGATGTAAGACTGCAATCAATCCTCTTCGTCAGAATTTACTTGGCAAGTGGGCGGTGCCCATGTAAGAGCTTCCCTAAAAATTAGAGGTCCTGGCTAGCGGGGATGTATTCTTCGTTGCGCCGGGCGGGTGACTAGTTTACCCTTGCGCGCCTGCCAGGATGTAGGTATGTACGAGTGCGGATCGTGGAAGCGGTTTAGGACACAGGGAGGTACTGAGCACAGCGGCGGTGGTAAGAATATTAGGAGAGGTGGCCGAGCGGTTGAAGGCGCACGCCTGGAAAGTGTGTGTACGTTAACCCGTACCGAGGGTTCGAATCCCTCCCTCTCCGCCAAACATTATTTGTAACTAATTGAAATAAAATATAAAAATCCTGTGTTTCAAGATGTTGCTACTCTTTTGATCCCATTTGGTGTACCAAATGCCAGCTTTTTGCCGGCATTTCCCCCCGGTACTTAACGGTCTTATTTCCCGCATCGGGGGCCTCATCTTTGATAAGCCTACTACGGGTTTTGGTGGTGAAGGCCCAGCCGGTATGCTCCATCTGTGTGCCCCACTGGGGTGATTCTTGTTCTTATCGCGGTAATAGTAGTAGGAGGGTTAGGCGGCTATTATCTCGCGTACGTGGGGGATCTCCCTCTCACGAATGGGGCGGATGTGGTTTGGTTCAAGGGTCTCTACGGTAATTGTATTGCCATCAAGGGTCAGAAACTCCACCTCGAAGGCTTTACCCTGCTGGTGAACATGTATCACCACACCGACATCACCCGCCTCCAGTCCTGCGGATGGCAGATCAATAGTTAGTACGATGTTGTCATGTTCCTGAATCACTGCTGATTGCTCACGCTGGGTGTGATGTTATCAACCGCCACTCATCCGATCCTAGCTCTTCAATCCAGACAGTTCGAATTCGTGGTCCGGGAGAACGACTATCAGGTGTTTCCAGTTCCCCGTCGACACTGTAGCGGATCCCATGGAGGGATTCAATAACAGCTACAACACCACCGGAAACCGCTTGAGCTTTTAATGCTTGCGCCAGAACCTCCCATCTCTCGGGTTGAAAACCCATCCGGAGAAAAAATGCAGCCTTTCCGTGGCTTTTTGCCGGGTTCAGTAGGTAATCGACCACCTTTGATCGGTCAACACGAAGCGGTTTCACTTAAAAATCCCCATCAATACCAAAGTAGAAAGCATAATATCATTAACATGCTGGGCAAGACCGACGCCGTCACCCTGCAAGGGCGCAGCACCACCTAAGTGGTGCCACTCATCGACACTGCCTACACCGGGTCCTTGATCAACGTTACTTAGAGCAACGGCCGGAGAAGCCGGATAGTCTCGATTCTGGGAAAGCTGCCGCGCTGCCCACCACTTTATACCAAATGACACAAGAGCCCCTGCGGGTCGGTGGCTGGCCTGTGTTGTTGGTTATTGAAGGAAAATCCCATTGTTGTCTTCCCGGTACCCCATGGCGCGATAACCGACACGTCGTTTCTCAAACATTTTCGCGAGCATCGGCACTTTGCCGTCAACGTAGTCGACGATTCGTACTTCGTGTTTGCCAGGGTGCAGTCGATGTAGCCGTCCGGCGTACTGAACGAGTGTTCCTTTCCAGGACACCGGCAGTGTGAGGAATAGGGTGTCCAGGCGTGCATCGTCGAATCCTTCTCCGATGTATCTCCCGGTTGCCCCCTGTGTCAGGATAGTTGTCGCCTCTAATTTATCAGTTAGAGGGCCCTAAGAATGGGAACAAGATTCAGTCAATCATTTAAAATACA
>JAADGI010000033.1 GCA_013152415.1 Gammaproteobacteria bacterium
GCAGCACCTTTTCCTGCCGAACCAGGATTGATCGGTTGCAGCACCGTCTCCCCCGTCCCTTCGAGTACCATCGGGGCAGCGGACTCCTGTTCAATCATTTGGGCTTGGGCCACACCCAAAACTATAATCCACAAACAAAATGATAGTATCGCTCTAACGGATGCATTCATGACAAGTTTTTCCTAATGTTAAGCTACCGGCCTCACGACCGATGGCGTATTTTTATGCAAGGACCAAGAGTGAGTCGCCCTTAACCCCGCCCACCGATGGCTAAAAATTGTGCCTTCCTGATGTTAGGCTATCGGTAACAATATACCCACTCAATCGACCCAATACTGTGAAATAATACACAATATATAGTATCGTGGTGACTGATAATGAACAGACCTTTGTAAGTGCTCACGGCCCAAACACCACCACGTGCTTGAGCAACAAGACATACAACAACAAAAATCTTAAAAATAAAAATAGTTTGGGAGGGCAATCATGACAAAGTTTTCACCACGTATAAATTGGGTGGTTTCGACACTGATTGTCGTCTTCGGCACGGTACTGCCCGCCCATGCCAATACCCATTGGCAAGCTCAGTTCAATACCCCTGCCAGCGGCCAACTAACACCCCGCGCATCTCTGCGCGTCGCTCTGCCTGAAGGACTGGATAACGAGGTTATCTCCTGGCTGGCTCTGGTGCTGGACTCTGTTGATGTCAGCGCCCTTGTCACCCTGGAAGGTTCTACCGTAATACTGGTGCCCCCGCAGCCCTTGCAACCGGGCGACCACCAATTGCGCCTTGTACAGAAACGTCCTGACGGAGGGACCATCGAACGTGGTACCTGGCGCTTCCAGGTCAGCAAGGCACAGTCAGGACGACAGCTCAGCGTGACAAGCAATATTTCCATTAACCCCTCCTACCGCATCTCAGACGGAGACATCGCAAAATCCGGGCTCCCAGAAAAACTACAGGGAACGGGAACGGCGCAGCTTGCCGCCAGAACCCAAGGCCAGGACTGGCAACTCTCCGGCAAGGCGGAACTCATCTACAACAGCCTGCCCCAACTTCCTGGGGAACAGAACAGTGCGGGCACCAACACAGCGGCATCAAATGAGCTGGAGTTGGGTGAGTTTCTGTTTACCGGTCGAAATAAAATGGGTTCTATCAATCTGGGCCAACACGCCGTTGGGGCCGACAGCCTCATCATGCAGCAGTTCTACCGACGTGGCCTTTCGGTGAATACACGCTCTACCGACAACCGGTTTTATGGCACCGGTTTTATCACGCGCACAGAACCCATCGTCGGATTCCGCTACGGACTGGGCATCTCAGACCCGGATAATAGAATTGCCGGTACCATGTTCAGCGCAAAACCTCTCTCCACCAGACCGGAGGCACTCACCGTTTCAGCGACTTATCTCCAGGGTCAGGGTCAGGACCAGGCCGGTTCCTCAGTGGCTGGCGACACCACGGTGGGCAAGGGAGATGCCTGGGGGGTGGCGGCTGAAAGCTTGTTGCTCTCCAAACGCCTGCGTATACGCGGAGAATACGCCCAAACCCGTTTCGATTTCGATGGCCCCAACCAGGGCTTTGGAAAAGAATCCGACAATGCCCAAGCTATGCTGGTCGTCTACCAACCCTGGGTGGGAAAGATGATCAAAAACCAGCCATTAGGCTTACAACTTGGCGTAGAGTACAAAAAAATCGGCACCTTCTTTCGCAGCCTGGCAAATCCTGGGTTGCCGTCGGACAAAGATCTCAAGAGAGTCTTTGGTACAGCCAACTGGGCAGGGTTGAATGTCCAGGCCTCATTCGGGCGCGAAGAAGATAACGTCAACAACATCAGCACCCTGTCCCGGACGCGCAAGGAACAGGCACTATTGACGACAAGCTATACCCCCATCCCAAACAGCACACAAGGTAAACCAGAAGACCAGGCGAAATCGGTCTGGTATCGAGTGCTGGGCACACCCACCTATGCTGTGTCTGTCCAGTCGGTACGCGACAAAACGATCTATATGCCCACCACTTATCAAGGAGGGCTGATAGACTCAAGCACCCGTGAAGTACAGCTCTCGGCCAATTTTAACCACACCACATGGAACTGGTTTGCCAACTATTATACTGGCTGGCAGGACGATGCCACCAATGTCAGCCCTGATGCACGAAATGACATGGCCACACTCGGTGTCACCTTTCAAGCGGGTAGCCGCGTTAACGTGGGTATGCAAGTACAGAAAAATGTCGTCAATGACCTGGACAACAACCTCGACACCACCAGTTGGCTTACGAACTTGAACACGTCCGTAATACTCATACCCAAAAAACTTACCGGTACCCTGAGCTACACAAATTCGAGCGATTCGACCTCCGATCAAAGCAGTGATCGGGTCACACAAACAGTGGATTTCAACCTGACTTGGCAAGCCCGTCGAGCCCAGCAGAATCGCCCGGGGATCTCGCTGTGGCTCCAGGGCCAGTATCAGGACATCGAAGACCGCATAAACATCAGCCAGAACATCAGCCCCTATCAGGTATTTCTGGGAGCCACGGTATCCTGGTCAGCCACCCGCACCATGTTTTATTAAGAGGATCAGGCCATGAAACATTTCATAAAAACGTTGGCTGTCGTCATGTTCGCCGCACTGGGCCTGCTACGTGCCGAATCTGCCTGGTCGCTAACAAGTGCTTCGGTCGCACCCTCAGCCACGGCCATCACCACCACCTCCAACACGGTATCTTTGACTTGGTCTATTGGAGAATCTGGACCATCAACAGTGTCCTCCCCTACGGGCACCTACGTCACACCGTCTGGCACCGTATTGGGTACCGTCTCCGTACTATTAAGCACCACCATAGCAGCAGACACTGTGATCCCCTTCCCGGAAACCATCACCGTACCCACATCCGTCATTACGGCTGCGGCAACAGCTGGTGCAACACAGATCCTCTATAAAAGGACGTTTACAGGCACCAATCCTGTTGCATCATTAACGGTCTCAGCCACACTAGATCTGGCAAGCGTCAGCAAGATTAGTGTGTCGCCCTCTGTAGCAACCGTGACACCGGGCATGACCACGGTAATTCCCGTAAGCTGGAAAGTGGATCTCACCTCCGGAAAACTGGTTTCCATCGTGTCTAAAACTGGCGAATTCATTACAGCCTCTGGGGCACGCCTTGGCGTCACTGTCCCCACTACTTTGTCCACCACTGCCACCACCAGCAAACGCCTGAATGAGAGTCTGTCAGTGCCCGCGTCGGTGGTGGTCACCGCTCTGAACCGGGGCGCCAAAAAAATGCGCTATGTCCGCACCTTCCTGATCGACGGCAGCGAGTATGAAGCCTTTTTGACCCTGGACATTAAGGGCTTGCTCACAGGCGTCAGCGCAACACCGACGCAGGCGCGGGTCACCCTGGGGCGGTCCTCGGCCGTGACAATCCGCTGGGTTGCAAAACTGGCCGGTTCTATCAGCGGTGGAATCACGGTTCGTTCCACCAGCGGTCAGTTCATCAGCCCCACGGGCGTACCACTCGGTAATATTTCCGGCAACCTGTCCAGGCTGGCGATTGGAACCAGCGTGACCTTCAATGAAACCATTCAGGTCCCACGGGATGTGGTATATCGCGCCCAGAAACAGGGTGCCAGCAGTCTGCTCCTCACGCGTCAATTCAGCGACGGTATCAGCATGGTCACGGCCAAGGTGACCCTGCACATCGCCGGTGGCAGCAGTGGCGCATTCACCCTCAACCGTGTCGCACTGTTGCACAAGGATGGTCAACGACTGCGAGTCGTCAACCGGCGAGAACGCTTACAAGTGATCGCGGACATCACCTATGGCGGCAGTGGCCGTCTGGACGCCGACTGGGAAATCGCCACCCCAACCAGCAGCGGGGGCGTACTCATCTTTCGTAGCCTCAAGCTGGTCCGTAAGTACCTTAGTGGATTTGGCCAAGTGCGACTGGAGAGCCCGACGCTGCCGACAACATCAGCGGGTCAATACGTGGTACGTCTCCGTATCAATACACCGGCAATGGGTAGCGGCTCTCCCACTATCAGCTATTTTGTAACGGTATCGCGCCCCCGCACCCAACATGAAGTCAAAATTATCACTCCAGACAAAGACACCCTCCTCACAACCGGGGTCCGCTTTGCATGGCAACCGGTAACCGGTGCGGCCTTTTATCAAATAGAGGTACACCCACAACTGGGTTCTAAAACCGGTGACAGTCGCCTGGTGGCCGGATTGGCTGTGCCTGCCAGCCAACGTGAGACCAATTTCTCCCGTCTGACCTATGAATATCTATCACCAGGACGCAGGTACCGGTGGCGCATTGTTGCCATCAACAAAACCGGTGAAGTTATAGCCGCCAGTGCCTACAGAGAAATCAGCACGCCCTAGACACAAGATATGCTGTGTACCACGGGAAGCGATAAAACCTGGCATTGTTGATACGCATAGCTCCAGTTATATGATGTTTTCCTTTTCCAGCATCGTGACGTATTACTCACTGCCAGGGTCTGTCCTGATGGTGTTAACCGAACCATCCAGGGCATGTGCACGAAAATGAGCCATCATGGCTTAATTTTACGACTCGAAAATCGTTGTTGATGTAGGCATAAACCTCACCGCCGCTATTTAAGTCTCGCGCAGATCGGCCTATCCTTTAAGTATGATCCTGGGAACATTCCAGTCTGGTAGCTTGAAGTGAATATGCACCCACCCCTGGACAGCAATACCCGAAACCAAATTCGGGGACTCGAAGACCTGCTTCATCAGAAGGAGGCCCAGCTTGCACTGCTGACCGAAATTGCTGAAATCGTCGCCAATGAGGAAGGCCTCGATACCGCGTTTGCCATTATAGCCGAACGGGCACGGGCGCAGCTTGATGCCAAAACAGTCACCATCCCCCTGCTTTCACCTGACCAAACCAGCTACACCTATCGGGCCGCAGCAGGCCTGAATGCCGAAGAACTTACAGGCGCCGAGTTGCCCATTGAAGTTGGTTTGTGTGGCTGGGTATTGCGCCACCGCAAACCATGGTGGCGGGGAACACTGGAAAGTCTTGAAGAAAACGAACGCAACTACTGGGAAAAAAAGGCTGGCAATATCATTCTGGTACCCCTGGTTGGAAAACGTCATTTCCTTGGCGGTATCGCCGCCATCGATAAACAGGACGATAGCAACTTTACCGAACACGACCTTGAACTGCTCGTTATGTTCTCGCGACAAATCGGACTCGCGGTTGAGAATGCAATGTACGTCGAGGAGTTACAGATCACCACCGAGCGTATGGAGGCCTACCGGAAACAACTTGAGCAGAGCATTCAACAACTGGCGAAGACTAACGAAGATTTGGAACATCTGGCCCTGCATGATCCGTTAACCGGACTTCCCAATCGATCGCTGGTTATTGATCGCGTACAACAAGCCATCCTGACAGCACGCCGCAACCAGAAGCCCATGGCGCTACTGATGCTTGACCTGGACCATTTCAAGGAAGTCAACGATACCTTGGGGCACCTTGTCGGAGATAAGCTGCTTATATGTGTTGGTGAGCGATTTCAAAACAGCTTGAGAGAACCGGATACCTTGGGGCGGCTCGGGGGTGATGAATTTGCCGTGGTACTCCCCCGCGCCAATCAGAAAGATGCGCTTATTGTGGCTGAGAAATTACGAGATGCACTGCAACACCCGATTGATATCGACCAAAATAGTTTCTCGATCGCCGTCAGTATTGGTATTTCCATTTATCCGGATCACGGTTCGGATCCTTCCAGCTTGCTGCGTAGCGCCGATATCGCCATGTACGTCGCCAAGCGCACACGCAATGAATTTTCCGTTTATCAACCGGAATATGATGCCTACAACCCAGATCACTTTTCGTTATTGCATGACTTGCGAGAGGCTATCCGGCAAGGTGAAATAAGTGTTGCCTTTCAACCAATATTTGATTTGCACAATGATACCGTTACCGGCATGGAAGCACTTGCGCGTTGGCATCACCCGGAAATGGGTGATATTCCGCCCTATGAATTTATCCCGATACTGGAGCAAACCGGGCTGATTAAAGCCTTCACCCTGCAAATCCTGGAAAAGACCATCGAATACTGCATGTATTGCCAACAACATGACATGGAACTTAAGGTAGCGGTTAACCTGTCTATTCGTAACTTACGTGACGATAAGTTTCCCGAACAGATCAGCGAAATCATCAGCCGCTACAGCTTTAACTGCCAACAAATGATACTGGAAATCACCGAAAGCGCCATCATGCACAATCCTAAACACAGCCTTGGAATGCTCAAACACCTGGACGAAATGGGGCTAAAACTATCCGTGGACGATTTTGGCACAGGCTATTCTTCGTTAAACTACCTGAAACGGCTGCCGCTAAATCAATTAAAAATCGACCGCTCCTTCATCAAGGACATGGCGAAGAATGAGGATGATGCCATGATTGTCCGATCCATCATCGAACTGGCGCACAATCTTGGCCTGAATACGGTGGCCGAGGGGGTTGAAGATAAACAGACACTGGAACAACTGCGCACATTGAACTGCGACATGGTGCAGGGCTACCTGGTCAGCCGACCTCTTTCACCAGATGGCTTTCTTCACTTCATGACATCCAGCCCCTGGGCAACACGCTTTACAGTACCGCTGACGGATGCCGACGACTAGTCCTTTTTTCTTCACGATCCAGCCTAATATCCTTGACCCCTGTCACTAACTCCCCGAAACTATCCTTCTACTGTTCAGAGGGAGATACGATGAAAAAAATATTATTTGCTGTGCTGATTCTGGCCTTGACCTCTGGCTTGGCCCAGGCCCGTCACTTCAAGGTCTATGGCTATGGCACGCCGAAGGCTGGCGAAGTAGAACTGGTATATTGGACCGACTACGTGGCCAAGTCGGACACGACCATGAACTATTTTGGCAAAACCGGCGTAAAACGCAAAGGGTTGTGGAGCCAAACCCTGGAGCTCGAATATGGCTTGACCGACCGTTTCACTGTCGCCGCCTATGCGGACTTCGAAAAGCCATCCGGTGAGGATTTCAAATATATCCAGACCCGTGTCGTAGCGGCACGTTATCGCTTTGGTGAAGCGGGCAAACGTTACTTTGATACAGCCCTTTATGTGGAATACTACTTCCCCAAACAGAATTACCAAGGCAAGGCCAAAGAAAAGATTGAGGCACGTCTTATTCTGGAGAAAAAGATCAACGACAAAACCCTGCGTATCAACCCCAAACTGGAGAAAGTCACCAGTGGGCCTGATGTGAATGAAGGGCTGGAATTTGAATATGGTGCCAGCCTTTATGGGCCGTGGACAACAAAATTGCAATGGGGGCTGGAAATTTATGGCAGCCTGGGGGAATTGTCGAACATCAAACCCCGGGACGAACAAAAACATTACGTAGTACCGGCTATAACATACAAGTTCAGCAAACACTTGAAATGGAATGTGGGGGCAGCCGTAGGGCTTACCGATGCCAGCGACGACCTGGTGATCAAGAGTCTACTGGAATGGGAGATCTGAACTTTAGTGTTAACCGCTAAAGACACCTCCGTAATCTTGAACAAGAATATCCACAGGGGTAGTGGCCTTTATTGCTGTGTGTTTTACGCATGCTAAAGTCTCCTTATGTTATTAGCTGCTACACCAACAAGATGATGGATAGATTGCATCGGGATAACGATCACTAGCTCTTTGTCAGGGCGCCCATAAAACAGAGAGAGAGGGGGTCAACTTGGACCCCTTTCTTCTTTCTTGCTGGCGGTAACTCTGCAATAATTAAGAGTCTCTGTTGCAACAGGAATGTAACATCTTCAACAATGACCCCGCATTCTCCAAGGAATGTACCCACAACATCACCAGCCTGGCTTTGGCTGGCAACTTAAGTTCTCAGGAGCAATAAATATGAGCATTGATAGACTGGTTTTCGCCTTCGCAGGCGCTGTAATTCTTATTAGTGTTGCACTAACCCACTACCACAACCCGAATTGGGTGTGGTTGACGGTGTTTGTCGGGGCAAATTTATTTCAATCAGCGTTTACCCGCTTCTGCCCACTGGCTTCAATACTGAAATCGATAGGCGCCAAACCTGGAAATGCTTTCTGAATTATTATGATCATGGGTGACCATGAACTGGATAGAGGAGGTGCCGCAGGTCGGCGCCTTTTTTATTTCTTCTCACCCCACCTTTGATTTAAGAAAAGCAAGATAAATCACTATAATAAATATGGACTTTAAGAGAGGAAGCCTCTACTCTCCCCCGCCTTGCCAATAAGGATAATCTGTTGCGGTTCCTAACCTCTCAGGGAGAAGGTCATGCTACTCAGCCTCAAACACTATATCCAGCCATTGCGGTGGCTCCCGGTCAGCCTACTCCTGGGTATATCCTCTCCTGCGATGGCCGGCTACGTGGCGGTGCAACTCGGGGCCGGTAATTCGGCTTACTTTTATGACCGATTAGCCGGTGATGGTTTTAGCATGGATGTGGACGTAACGGTGTGGTGTTCCTTTCGTAACATTAAAACAAGCGTGTACTTTTACACCATTAGCGAAGAATCACTCGGTCACCCTTTTAATCTAAGATCAAACACTGATTATGCGGCTATCCGGCGAGACGGTGACCTGCTGCTGCGGACCAGAAAATTCAGTTTCAGTTGCAATGACAAACAGAGGATATCTGTAGGTCTTTCTGCGCCTCTGGAACCGGCCCTTTACTATGTGAGTGCCTGCCTGCCAACTTTACGTGACAAAGAGGGTAAAGTTTTTCCTACTACAAGCTCAGGCAATAACTTTAGTTGCAGCAAACCACTGACGGTTAACGTAAGGGCCAGACCAGAACCCGACCTGACTGTATTAGGGCGCCCTCAAGTGCGGCCATCCAAGTCGGAGTATCAAACAAGTGAAACGGTTTCCATGAGTGTCATCGTGCGCAATATAGGCAACGGTGCCTCCAGTCCGACACGGGTACGACTTCGTAAATCGGCATTCCCAATTGCAGACAGCAGCAACCGCATTGATGTCGCAAGCATGGAAGTAGCTGCGCTAAACCCGGGGGAACGGACCACTAAACGATTCCAAATCAGCACCCAAAATCAGGCACGTACTACATACTATACAGGCTGTGTGGATGGTGCCGGCTGGATTGTGTCCACTAGTGTGGGGACATACACAGGTGGAGAGCAGCGGCGTGACAACAACTGCTCTTCTGCGTTAGAAATTAAAACAACCAATTCCACACCGTCATCACTGCCATCGGTCTACATTGAACGCCTACAGATGGAGCGAGATGCACTTTCTCCCTCAACGCCTGTTACGCTTATCGCAGATATTCGTAATGGTGAATCTGTCCAGTTCAAAGGTGGCAATGTGGTCTATCGCAAAAAACTACCTCTATTCCGACGTCTCAGGACAAATGCAGAAGAAAATACAACACCGACACCGCAACGATTCACGAAGGGTGAGGTAGTGTACAAAGGTGGAATGTTATTAGAAACGGGGGCCACCCCTGGATACAGAGTGGAGCTGGAAACCCCCTCCACCTCAGGGCGTTACCGCTACACCGTCTGCCTTTCACACGGACGGAAGATTTTTGGCTGTGGAAATACCGTGGAGATCGTAGTTAGATAGCAGATAGCCTCCACGGGCATAGCCAGGTCTTGCATTACTGTCCCCGCATCCTCAATGCCCTACTGCTCACCCAGGATGGGCTATAATGGGGGTATCACTTCGCACATCACAACGGTCCAATCCGTACTAGAGATGCCGATGTATTTCAAAATGGGTGTTGGCCTTATAGTACTGTCAAACCTCCTGGCCGGTGTGGCTATTGCCCAGACGTCGCCGACAAAAACCGATACGCGTCAGGACCCCCGGTTCGGCACCGATCCTGCTCGAAACAATCTTCCCGACAGCGCCATCAATGCATCACGCCCACCGAATATCGTGCTCAAGGCAAACGCCCGGGGGAGCGATCCGCTGCCCTATTTTCGCATCGGACCCGATACCTACATGTTTTTCGGTAACGTTGCCGAAGTGGATCGCTATAACCGTGGCTTCAATGGCAACGCTGGATTCATAGTGACCCGGGAGGGAGTGGTGGTCATTGACGCCCTGGGCTCACCCAAGCTGGGTCGGCGGATGATCAGCACGATCCGCATGGTGACCAACCAGCCGATACGCTACCTGATCCTCACCCACAACCATCCTGACCATGCCTACGGGGCGATCGCGTTCCGGCAACTGGACGGAATCACTGTTATCGGCCACAAAGGGATGCTGCGCTACCTCGAGTCCGAGCGCCTGGAACGGTCAGTAGATTACCGGCGCAGCTTCATCCCTGATGACATGGCTGGGTTCAAGCCCGTGCACCCCGACGTACTGGTGGACGGACGCCTCTACTCCAAACACACCATCAGACTCGGCGGACGGACGTTCGACATCTATAACGTCAGCGATCATCACTCGTTCGGTGATCTGATAGTGCTCCAGCAAGAAGACGGCATCGTCTGGATTTCTGACCTGGCCTTTAACCAGCGAGTCACCTACATGGGGGACGGCAACAGCAAGCGTGCCGTCGAGGTCCAGGATTGGTTGCTCAAGAAGTTCGCCGGTGCACGCTTGATGGTGCCGGGACATGGCAGCGCCCAGCGCCCACCGTTTCCCATGGTACGCAAGACCCAGGACTACATGAAGCGACTGCGCAGCTTCACCACCAAAGCAATGCAAGATGGCCTGAGCCTGCAGGAGACGGTAGACCAAATGGATTTTCCCGAATGGCGCAAAGTGCGATTGTACGAATTAAACCACCGCCCCAACGCCAATTTTGTCTACCTGGAGATGGAGCAAGACCTGTTCTAGGGGGCCTCTGATCAACTTACGAATTCCTAGAGTCTTCGCTGCCACGAAAAGCACCTCTTTTGTGACCGCCGCCCCGCCTCAGGGTTCGAGTGCGTAGATATAGCATCAGGATTATTTCAATCGACCCTTTTGGTTCTCCAGGTGGGTGAGAATCTTCTCGATGACACGGTAGACGATGCTCAGCACCTGGCTCAAGATCGCCGGGGGTTGGCAGGGTAGTGTGAAGACTGGGGGGTTAAAGGCCCCCGATTGGCCGTCGCCGAGTCAGATGGCGAGTGCAAAGCGAATTGCCCGTCCGACGGCAGCCATCCTTACCGCAGGCAAAGAGGTGATAAGTGTACCGATCTTGTTTTTCGAGACTGTCTGCAAGTGGTCACAATTGATCGCGCAATCTCGAAGCATAGCGTCATCCTTTGAGAGAAAGACTTCAGACGGAATATCACGGACAGTACTGGTGATGGGGGCTATAGTGACTTCACCGAGGTATTCCAAAACAGAATCACGCGTCAGGATAAGAACGGGTCTTTTCTTGTCTGGCGGGGCGAACTTGTACCAACGAATTTCGCCGCGGTTCATTCATCACCCCAGGCCTGCTCCCTTTCCCAATCGGAGAATTCGTCGGCAACGACAGGATGACTCTCGTACCCCTGGCGGTGTTTCCGTTCCAGTTGTGCAATGCTGAAATGGGCGAGAGCTTCACGAAGTGCATTTCGTGTGAATGCGGAACGGCTGGTGTGGAGCCGCTTCACAACCCGGTCGACCTCTTTGACAAGCTCGTCGTCAAGGGTCATCTGAACCGTTTTCAATTACACACCTCCATAATGTGGACTTCTATAGCTAGAATAATCCACATACCAGCCCTGATCAAGCTTATCTCCTTAGCCAACGGCAATTCCGAGAATGGAGAGGACTATACCTCCCCCGCATTCCATAAAAAAACCCCGCTTTTTCAAGCGGGGTTTTATTTACTCAAGCTACATAGGCCAGCCCCACGGATACATTCCAGGGGCCGGAAAAGCAGGGGCATTACATCATGCCGCCCATGCCTCCCATACCACCCATGCCGCCCATATCACCCATACCCGCAGGTGCACTGGCCTTGTCTTCCGGATGTTCCGCCACCATGGCTTCGGTGGTGATCATCAGACCGGCGATACTGGCTGCATTTTGCAGGGCCGTGCGCGTGACTTTGGTGGGGTCCAGGATGCCCATGGCGATCATGTCGCCATATTCACCGCTGGCGGCGTTGTAACCAAAATTACCTTCGCCCTCGCGTACCTTATTTAAGATCACCGAGGCATCTTCACCGGCGTTGGTGACGATCTGGCGCAAAGGCTCTTCCAGGGCGCGACGGGCAATCTTGATGCCGACGTCCTGATCCTGGTTGTCACCCTTGATATCCTGGATGCTGGCCAGGGCCCGTACCAAGGCCACACCACCACCGGGGACCACACCTTCTTCCACTGCGGCACGAGTCGCATGCAGGGCATCTTCGACCCGAGCCTTCTTTTCCTTCATCTCGATCTCAGTGGCAGCACCCACTTTGATGACGGCCACACCACCGGCCAACTTGGCGACACGCTCTTGCATTTTCTCTTTGTCATAATCAGAGGTGGCCTCTTCGATCTGGGCACGAATCTGCTCGACCCGTCCCTTGATCTCGTCTTCATCACCACCACCGTCAATGACTGTGGTATTTTCCTTGGTTATTTGCACACGTTTGGCAGAACCCAAAACATCCAGGCTGGCACTTTCCAGGGACATGCCGACTTCCTCAGAAATCACCTGGCCACCCGTGAGGATGGCGATATCCTGCAACATGGCTTTGCGACGATCGCCAAAACCCGGGGCCTTCACGGCGCACACCTTGACGATGCCACGAATATTGTTGACCACCAAAGTAGCAAGGGCTTCACCATCCACATCTTCGGCCACAATCATCAACGGACGACCGGACTTGGCCACCCCTTCTAAGGTTGGCAACATGTCACGGATGTTGGAGATTTTCTTGTCGTGAATGAGGATGTAGGGATTTTCCAGCTCCACACTCATGCTTTCCTGCTTGTTAATAAAATACGGCGACAGGTAACCGCGGTCAAATTGCATGCCCTCGACGATGTCGAGTTCATTGTCCAGACCTTGACCCTCTTCAACCGTGATCACGCCTTCCTTACCGACCTTTTCCATGGCCTCGGCAATAATATCACCGATGGCGTTATCGGAATTGGCCGATACCGTACCCACCTGGGCAATTTCCTTATGGTCGGCGCAAGGTTTGGATAGATTCTTCAGGGACTCCACTGCGGCTGTTACTGCCTTGTCGATGCCCCGCTTCAAATCCATGGGGTTCATACCGGCAGCGACAGATTTAAAACCTTCGCGTAACAGGCCTTGGGCCAGAACCGTTGCCGTAGTAGTGCCATCACCGGCCACATCGGAGGTCTTGGAGGCAACCTCTTTGACCATCTGCGCCCCCATATTCTCAAACCTGTCGGCAAGCTCGATCTCTTTGGCGACACTGACGCCGTCTTTGGTCACGGTGGGGGCACCAAACGACTTCTCCAGCACCACGTTACGACCCTTGGGGCCGAGGGTGATCTTTACGGCATCGGCGAGTATGTTAACACCGGCTAGCTTCTTGGCTCGGGCGGCTTCCCCGAACAACACATCTTTAGCTGACATAATGACTTCCTCTTAAATAAATATTTGACGCTTGCGCTCAATGCAAGCAGTCGTGAGTTCTTTAAGCTTCGACAATACCCATGATGTCGTCTTCACGCATCACCAACAGGTCTTCGCCGTTCACTTTGACTTCGGTGCCGGAATATTTACCGAATAACACCTTATCTCCTGACTTCACATCCAAGGGACGGATGTCGCCATTTTCCAACAGCTTACCCTTACCTGCCGCCACCACCTCACCCTGCATGGGCTTTTCGGCAACGGTGTCCGGGATCACAATCCCGCCTGGGCTGGTACGCTCATCCTCGAGGCGACGGACGATCACGCGATCGTGCAGCGGACGAATATTCATACAAAAATCTCCTTAAGTTAATAAATTCAGTTACTTACAATTTTTCATACTGAAATTGTTAGCACTCTAGTGCGGTGAGTGCTAATCATAATCGCACGGCACCCCATGTCAAGGCCGCGACCCTGAGCTAAATGGGTATTCCTATACAGGTTTTCAAGTCTTGGGCTGTTTTTGGTGGGATTTACTGGCCCGTCAGGACCGAAAATCCAGCTCAACCGGGGTTTTACTAACGAGCTTCCACGCCCGTTCGACGGGTCCATTTTCTTTGCTTGCCCAAATTAGGACAAAGTACCTCGGCTATACGGGATGGAGCCTGATCAATACAACCGTCAAAAAGAAAAGCTTATCAGTCGTCCATTCGCCGGGATTGGCCCTCGATGACCCGGGCCGAAGGTGACGCAGGTGGTGCGTTTGGGTCCGTTGCCCCACTGCCCGGACTCACATGAAACCGGGCGCTGCGAAGCAGACCCCGACGGATGAACCAATAGATCACCGAGCGTCGAAATGGGGGGACGAGGCAAGCAAAACCGACGGCATCGGTGAAAAACCCTGGAGTAAGCAGTAGAGCCCCGGCAATCAAAATCGCCAGACCCTCAATCATCTCCACCGCCGGTAACTCACCCTGACCCAACGCCGATTGAGCCTTGATCAAGGTGGCCAAGCCCTGGGCGCGGACCAAACCCGCCCCCACGACGGCAGTAAATACCACGAAGAATATGGTCCACGGGGCACCGATCACACTGCCGACCTGAATCAGCAGATAGATCTCCACCAGCGGGATCAAAAGAAAAACAAGAAACAGCAACTGAAACGGGGTCATGATTCTCCTCAACCCCTACTTACATACGGCCAAATCAGCCTGTGATCAAGTGCTCACGTTGAAATCGCTGCAAAAAAGCCATTAATTGTCCCTTTCAGGGTTGGCCAAGACTGGATAGTGCTGCAAGATGATGGCCCAGCCCTTAGAGAACCTTTAACATTCACGGTTTTCCTCGAGCCCAAGGCCCGTACACCACAAAATAACCTTACAAATAGTTTAGAAGACTCCATTGACCGATACTGGCTGCCAAATCGTCATCACCACCGCCCCGGATCAGGCGAGCGCACGAAAACTGGCCGATACCCTCATAGAGGAAGGCCTGGCGGCCTGCGTCAATGTGCTTGATAAGGTGGAATCCATCTATCGATGGCAGGGCAAGATCAACCGGGATTCGGAATATATGCTCTTAATCAAGTCAACCCAGCGGCAATATTCACAGATTCAGCAACGTATTCTGGACTTACACCCCTACGAACTTCCCGAGATCATCGCGGTCCCAATCAGCGGAGGCCTATCGGCCTATCTCGATTGGCTCAACAAGCCGGAGTAAAGCAACACCATGAAGCACTTATACACCACATTGGGTACCCTTTTGGTACTGATGAGTCCCACCAGTTGGGCCCAATTCGACGAGCCGCTGGACCCAAAAGAGGCCTTCGCCTTTAGCGCCCAGGTCACGGACGCCAATACTCTCGAAGCCCGTTGGAAGATCGCCAAGGGCTATTATATGTACCGCGGCAAAATCAGCCTGGAGATCACAGGCGAGGGTGTCAGTCTCGGCCAATATAAATTACCGGCGGGTAAAAAGAAAAAGGATGATTTTTTTGGTGAAGTGGAAATATACACCAAGGCCGTGAAGATCAATCTGCCCCTGCAACGTGCGGCGGGTGCCAGCCGCAACATCACTTTGGTGGCCAATTCACAGGGTTGTAATGAGCCCATCGGGGTGTGTTATCCGCCCCAGACCCAGAAGGTCAAATTGACCCTGCCGCCCCTAGCCAACACCAACCGAAGCAAACCCAATACCCTGTCGTCGTTAAGTGCTTTCATTGACCAACAGGCCGGTGGTGGTGAATTCCTGGACCCTGACAAGGCCTTCCGGCTCACCACTGAAGTGGTGGACGGTACAATGGTGCGAGCCAGTATTGTCATCGCCGACGGCTACTATTTATACCGCGACAAGACTCGATTCCAACTCAGTGCCGAGGGTGCCCGGCTGGGAACCGTGAACCTGCCCGCAGGTAAGGAAAAGGTCGATGAGTTCTTCGGTAAAACCCAGGTCTTTACCCAAGTACTCAATCTGAGCCTGCCCATACAACGGTCCAAGAACAGCGCCCTAAGTGCAGAATTGCTGGCCAGTTATCAGGGCTGCGCTGATGAGGGCATTTGTTACCCACCTATCAACAAAAAAGTCAGCCTAAAACTACCGGCGGTAACTGCAATCAGTAGCGGCAAAATCTCCAGCCAGACCGACTCAGGTAGCAACGAACAATCCACCGATGCTGGCACAGCCACTACCTCAACACCGGCAGGAGAAAGTAAAACCAAAATCTATTTAGTCGCGATCTTCAGCGCCTTTATCACCGGCCTGTTACTCACTTTCACCCCCTGCGTACTGCCGATGATACCGATCCTGTCTAGCATTGTTGTCGGCCAAAGCGGCAAACAAGTCTCCAAAACACGAGGCGGAACCCTGGCACTCGTCTACGTCCTCGGCACTGCGGTCACTTACACTGCCGCCGGGATATTTGCAGGCTATTCGGGTGATCAACTCCAGGCCTATTTTCAAAATGCCTGGGCTATCGGTGTCTTCAGCGCAATCTTGGTATTACTGGCCCTATCCATGTTTGGCTTTTACGAAATCCAAATGCCCTCGTTTATTCAGTCCCGCTTACAATCCCAGACACAAAAAATTCGTGGCGGCACCTTCGCCGGTGTTTTTGTCATGGGTCTGGTCTCCGCCCTCATTGTCGGTGCCTGCGTGTCACCATTACTCATGGCGGCACTCGGGGTTGCCATCGTCAGCCAGGACCTGGTGTTAGGTGGTGCCATCATGTTTTCCATGGCCATGGGCATGGGTGTTATTCTTGTAGGCCTCGGCATGGGTGCCGGATTCCTGATGCCCAAGGCCGGTATCTGGATGGATCGAATCAAGTACATCTTTGGCGTATTGTTGCTGGGTGTCGCCATCTATCTTATCGGCGTCGTCGCCCGCGAAACGGCCATGTATCTGTGGGCCGCACTATTGATCGTCTCCTCAGTCTATCTGGGTGCATTTCAAAGCCTGCCCGAAGGCACTGGCGGTTGGCGTTATTTTTCCAAAGGCTTGGGCCTGCTGATACTGATCTGGGGAATACTGGCGCTGCTCGGCGGCATGTCTGGTAACTACGACATCACCCGCCCACTTGCCCTGAATCAAATAGGTGGTGGCCAACTCAACTCTGGCACACGAAGTAGTGTTGTCCCTGCAAGTAAGTTATTCAATAAAACTAAGTCAGTGCAAGAGATAGACCGATTGCTTACTGATGCCAAGGCCGCCGACAAACCGGTGATGGTCGATTATTATGCCGACTGGTGTAACGACTGCGTGCGCATGGAAAACACTACGTTTGCCAATCCCAGTGTTCAACAAATGTTGAGGGATAATTTTGTGTTGCTCAAAATAGACGTAACCGATACTGAAAACCCCAATGTAAGCCCCATGAAAAAACGATTCAGGGTCTTTGGCCCCCCCGCCACCATATTCCTGTCTGCCAGTGGCCGTGAACTCAAGGACCATAACTTTTATGGCTACAAAAATGCACAAGATTTTATCCAAACCCTTGAAAAAGTGCTGGCAGAAAAATGATCACCCTTTCACTCCAAACTTAGACCAGCGTCGCTGTAAACATGAATAAGATTATCATTGCCGCCGTGGCTATCACCGCCACTGTAGCCGGTGTGTGGGTGGCAAAAAACAGGCTGGCCAAACCGCCATCCATCACCGCCACTGTGGCCATTAGCACTGTGGCAACTAAACCCCAGGCCCTGTCCGAGACGCTCATTCCGTTTTCCCTGCCGGACATGGAAGGCAACAAGCGCAACCTTGAGGAGTGGCGGGGGCAAGTCCTTGTGATCAACTTCTGGGCCACATGGTGCCCCCCCTGTCGGGAAGAGATTCCCATGTTTATGGCCCTGCATGAAGATTACAAAGACAAGGGCCTGCGAATTATCGGGGTGGCCATCGATCAACGGGATGCGGTGGAGGATTACCGGGACACCTTGCTCATCAGTTATCCCATCCTCATCGGTGAACGGGAGGTGATGACCATCATGCGTCAATACGGCAACTATGCCGGGGTGCTGCCCTATAGCGTGATCATAGACCGCGACGGCAAGATCCAGAACCGTAAACTGGGGGCCTATACCCGGGCAGAGCTGGAACCCATGATCAGGGCTCTGCTATAACACCCCCTACCCCGGATGATGGAGAAAACTTGCTTCGATCTCCACGCTAATAAGGCGAAATAAGGGCTAATTTCGCCTAACTGGACAATAGGCCTGAGGTTGGGCATACTCTGGGGGACGGGCGTAGTATTGATACAGTACCGCTTGATCGAGCCCATAATCCTAGCCGGGACACCCCCTTAATAAATATGGCAAAACTGCTGGTCGTCCACGGCCCCAACCTCAATCTGCTCGGCAGCCGCGAACCAGAGCACTATGGTCGCGCCACCCTGGCCGATATTGATCAACGCCTGGGGGAAACCGCAAGACAAGCCGGCCACCAAATTACCTGTCTACAGAGCAATGCCGAGCATGAGTTGGTGCAAGCTATCCAGAAAACGGTCTCCGATGGCACTGACTTTATCATTATCAATCCGGCAGCCTTCACCCACACCAGCGTGGCCCTGCGTGATGCCCTCGCTGCCAGTGGCACCCCCTTCATTGAGGTGCATCTATCCAATATCCACGCACGAGAAGATTTTCGGCAGCAATCCTATTTTTCCGATATTGCCGTCGGTGTCATCAGCGGGCTCGGGGCCTATGGCTACGAACTCGCCTTGATGGCAGCCAACCAACATCTACAGACCTAAAGGTTTCAGCACCATGGACATACGCAAGATAAAAAAACTGATCGAACTGCTCGAAGGCTCTGATCTCGCCGAGATCGAGGTCAAAGAGGGTGAGGAGTCGATCCGCATCAGCCGCTCGAGTTCAGTGCCCACGGCCTTTGCCCCCGCCGCTGCACCGGTGTTGGCCGCTGCACCCCCCGTCGCCGCCGCAGCCAGCCCTGAACCTAGCGACACCCCTTCCGGGCATGCCGTGGTCTCCCCCATGGTCGGCTCCTTTTATTCTTCCCCTTCTCCGGACACCAAGGCTTTCGTGGAGGTAGGCAGCCAGGTCGCGGTAGGCGACACCTTGTGCATTATCGAGGCAATGAAATTGTTCAACGAGATTGAGGCCGACAAGGCCGGCACTATCCGCGCCATCATGAAACAAAATGGCGATCCCGTGGAGTTTGGTGAAGCACTCTTTTACATCGACTAAGGGCCCACCGGCCACCACTTTAACTTTAAAGAAGATATGATCGACAAAATTGTTATTGCCAATCGTGGCGAGATCGCCCTGCGTATTCAGCGTGCCTGCCGACTGCTGGGTATCCGCACCGTGGCCCTGCATTCCGAGGCCGACCGCGACGCCAAATATGTACGCCTGGCGGATGAGTCGGTGTGTATTGGTCCCGCCCAAGCTACCCTAAGCTATCTCAATATCCCCGCAGTAGTGAGTGCCGCCGAAGTCACCGATGCCGACGCCATCCATCCCGGTTATGGCTTCTTGTCGGAGAACGCCGACTTCGCCGAACGGGTGGAACAAAGCGGCTTTATCTTCATTGGCCCCCGCGCCGAAACCATCCGCATCATGGGGGACAAGGTCGCTGCCATCCGTGCCATGAAAGAATCTGGAGTACCCTGTGTGCCGGGCTCCGATGGCCCCCTGGGAGAAAATGACGAGGAAAATCTACGCCTCGCCCGTGAGATTGGCTTACCCGTCATCATCAAGGCCTCCGGCGGTGGTGGTGGCAAGGGCATGCGGGTGGTGCACACCGAAGCCAATCTGCTCAACTCCATTTCACTCACCAAGGCCGAGGCCCTGGCCGCATTCAACAACGGCATCGTCTACATGGAAAAATTTCTGGAAAACCCACGTCACGTGGAATTCCAGATGCTGGCAGATGAACATGGTAATGCCATCCACCTGGGTGAACGGGACTGCTCGCTGCAACGCCGACACCAAAAGGTAGTGGAAGAGGCACCGGCCCCCGGCATCACCGTCCAACAGCGAGACACCATCGGCGAACGCTGTGCCGAGGCCTGTAAAAAGATCGGTTACCGCGGCGCCGGAACCTTTGAATTCCTCTACCAGGATGGTGAGTTCTACTTCATTGAAATGAATACCCGGGTCCAGGTGGAACACCCGGTTACCGAAATGATCACTGGTGTGGATATCGTCAAGCAGCAGATTCTCATCGCCGCCGGCCAAACCCTGGGTTACAAACAAACTGACATCAGCATCAACGGCCACGCCTTTGAGTGCCGCATTAATGCTGAGGACCCGGTCAAATTCATGCCCTCACCGGGCCGGATCACCCAATATCACCCCGCCGGGGGCCCCGGTATCCGGGTCGATACCCATATCTTCAATGGCTATACTGTCCCGCCATACTATGACTCCATGATCGGCAAACTGATCGCCTACGGTGAAACCCGGGACGAGGCCATGACGCGCATGCAAATCGCCCTCAGTGAGATGGTGATCGAAGGCATCAAGACCAACATCCCCCTGCACCAAGACATCATGACTGACTCTGAATTTCGCCGTGGTGGGGTCAATATTCACTACCTGGAAAGGAAATTGGGGCTGTAGGGTACAAGCAGGCGACGAAGCCACTATGGCATGGTTACGTATCACCCTGGAGGCCGAACCGGCCCTTGCCGAAAAAATCAGTGCCGGTTTTGAAGCCCTCGGTGCCGTCGCCGTTACCCTCAGCGGTGATCCCGATACCCCGATATTCGACGAACCCGATGCCGAACCCGCCCACTGGGCCACTGTCAGCGTCAGCGGTCTATTTGAAGACCCCACCGACATCGAAGACCTGCTCCAATCCCTCACCGAACATAGTGCTGTGGCCACCCTACCGGCCCATCGTATTGAACGCCTGGCGGATCAGGACTGGGAGCGGGTGTGGATGGATCGCTACCAAGCCATACACATTAAGGGCAAACTGTGGATCTGCCCCAGTTGGCAGTCACCCCCCCAGCCGAATGGGATCAATGTCATTCTCGACCCAGGACTGGCCTTCGGCAGCGGCACCCACCCAACCACCCAACTTTGCCTGACCTGGCTCGCCAGCCACTCACTGGCCCAGCAAACCCTGCTCGATTACGGTTGTGGCTCCGGAATACTGGCCGTCGCCGCCCTCAAACTGGGTTGCCAACAGGCCTGGGGGGTGGATGTCGATCCCCAGGCCCTGGCTGCCAGCCGGGATAACGCACGGACCAATCAAGTCGCCAACTATCTCGATCTGTGCCCCCCCGACGAACTCGAGCCGACACTTAAAGTAGACGTGGTGGTGGCCAATATCCTCGCTCAGACTTTGATCTCCCTGGCTCCACAACTGATGGCGAGGGTCAACCCTGGTGGGACCTTACTCCTATCCGGCATCCTCAATGAACAGGCAGATCAGCTCATCGCCCACTTTGACCACCGCTTTAACATCCAGCGCCAACAGCGAGAAGACTGGTCGCTGTTGATCGCCACACCAAAGACTTGAGCAAATAGTAGAGGAAAGAAAAATACAGGCCCTCCAGAAAAATTTATGGGTTCTTCAGAAGAACAGAAACTCTCGCCAAGGAAAGACATTCAGTGTACGAAGCTCACTCTCTGCGTACTTGGTGCCTTGGCGAGAATCCCAGCGTGAAGAGCGCGGACTTTGACCCCCTCCCGCAAGGGGTATGCCTGATATAAAACCCGAGACAGACTGAGGACAAAAGCACCTTGACCTATGCGTAAGATACAGGTCTACGCTTAATTTGAAGGTAGCTCGTAATGGATTGCGGGTGCTTGCAAGTATCCTGATTCAAGGACTTCGATATTGACTTGAGTTTTGAAGAGGAGAAAGGCAAATGAAAGCGAAAACCATGACGGTTATGACTGCACTGTTAATGAGTTCCGGTATCGTATTGGCCTCCGGGGCTGGGGGTGGACTGGATCACAAGGCCCATCACCCCTATTCTTCAATCAACACCGCTCAGGGGTCCACCGTCGTGCACGGTGAAAAACCCATGATGAAACAAGCCGGCGTAACGGGGAACCAGCAGGCCGCTGTGAAGAAAACCCAGAAGCGGCATGACCACCGAAAAATGAAGTAATTCGTAAAGGACGGCTGCTCGTTTGGGCAGCCGTTTCGACGAATAATGTTGAGATGCTGATCAGCAGGGCTCAGGGGGTGGAGCGAAATAAAAATAAGGGGCAGGAAAACGGAAACAGGCTCAACCCTCTCCGCCTGTGCGCTTAGTGCCCTTACGCCGCTAACGGAACAACAAACCAAAAATCGACAAGCCTTTGATATTGAACAGTATTTCTATAGATCCTCCACCATTCACGCGCCCCGCCCTGTAGCAAAAAACCAGCCTGAGTTGTCGTCCGCTAGAGTTTGCTCTTGTGAAACCGCTATACTGGTCAGTCCATTACCATACACATATACCACGGTGTTCACACGCTGCCCAACCTGCCATACCACCTTTGCGGTTACCGAACTGCAATTATCGGCCAAAGAAGGTCTGGTGCGTTGTGGGCACTGCACCCAGGTTTTTAATGCCAGTTGGAACCTGGTTGACCTGCCTACCGGCCACACTACCGACCCTGCGGTCGCGGCCGCACCGACCCCGCCACCCCCCACCAGAGAAAAAAGGCTCCCTTCTTCCGACCCGGATGCATTGCCCTTTGACTCACGTTTCTCGCTACTGGATGACGACGAGGTTGACATACCTTCCACCAGCGAGTGGAGTTGGAGCGTCCCCCGTGACGAGAACAAAAATGAAAACGATAACACCCTAAAATCCAGACAAGAACCCAGCCTGGATGAAGATACAAGTGCTGTTGCTATGGAGCGTGATGAGCCCATCAGCATTATACCCCCGACTCTCGATGAACTGATTGCCACAGCACCGGATGAAGAGATTGTACTCGACGCCAGTGGTCTGCCGGGGGAAACCGACAATCTACAGGCACAGGCCTTTTTGAACACCGACCCTGATTCTGTGGAACAGCCCCCCATGGAAAAAGAAAGGCCTGACGAACTCAATGAAACTTCCAGTGTTATTGATGTCGATGAATTTCATATCAGTACCGACTCATCCTTAAGCACACAGGGGGTTCCGCAAATAACCTCACAGGCAACGGCACCAGTCCACGACTACCGCATGCCACCACGACGACGCCTGCGACCGCAAAAAAACCCCTCACCTCGTAGATACAACGTGGTAGCCTGGTCCATCGGCAGTCTGTTAGCAACGCTGCTGCTTGTCACCCAAATCAGTTATTTTTATTTTTATGACCTTGCACAAACGGCCACTACCCGCCCCTATGTGACCTGGGTCTGTAGCTATCTGGGGTGTAGCCTGCCCCCACGCCAGGATGTCTCGCTCATCGATCTGGTCAAGACCAAGATTGCCTACCACCCTGAACAGCCACAAATGCTGCAAATCCACGCCGAGCTGGTCAACCGGGCAGACTACTTCCAGCCCCTGCCCCTGGTGGAGGCCAGCCTCACCAACCGTCATGGCCAGACCGTGGCCCGTCGAACCTATGGCCCCGACGAATACCTGCCTTACACCAACACCAAGAGTCGTGATATGACACCGGGTGTCACCACCACCTTGAACTTAACCGTGGCCAGACCCGACGACAGCACCGTGGGTTACGAGATACAGCTTCTTCCCGAGGTCACGGCCCATCGCCTGGGGCCATCACAGTTTAACGAATCCAACCCCTTTAGCCGTTTCGCATCAACCCTGTCGCAGCTGGTGGGGGCATTGTTACAACGACTGGCCGATCTGGTCGGCTAAAGCCTTTTTCGTCGATCAAACCCCATCCTTTCTTAAAATTTACGCCGCAATGACGTAAATAGTGCCTCGGTGCATCACGATGTGCGAAAAAAGGGAGGGGATAATGCGGATTTGCCTAAGGCAATAAGATGCGTCACCCCCATTCAACCACAATGGAAATTACGAGGGCCTTTTCATAAGTCTCTGCACAACCCTTACTCAGTGCATTGAAACTAAACACAGAATTTTAATCACCATTACAAAACTGAATGACACACACCACCATCCATCCCGTTTCACTAGCCAACTGTCCCCTAGCCCTTTCTTAGTGACCTCAACTAGAGTTATCATTCGCAACCTTTCCCCGTGGATACTAATAAGGATGTGGCCGCGACGATGAGAATCGCACACTACCAACTTGCCAATAATCTTGTCTTGGCACCCATGGCTGGGGTCACCGATCGGCCTTTTAGGCAGTTATGCCGACGCCTGGGTGCAGGCTTGGCGGTCTCGGAGATGGTGTCATCCAACTCATTGCTGTGGGGCAGCGAAAAGACCTTGCGCCGGGCCGATCATGATGGTGAACCGGAACCCAAGTCTGTGCAAATTGCGGGGGCCGACCCCAAAATGATGGCTCAGGCCGCCCAATTCAACGCCGGCAACGGTGCCCAAATCATCGATATCAATATGGGCTGTCCGGCAAAGAAAATTTGTAACGTGCAGGCCGGTTCGGCATTACTCAAAGACGAACAGTTGGTCAAACAAATTCTCAATGCAGTGGTGACCGCAGTCGACGTACCGGTCACGCTCAAGATTCGGACTGGCTGGGATACCGCAAATCGTAATGGACTACGTATCGCCCACATTGCCGAGCAAGCCGGAATACGGGCTTTATCCGTCCATGGCCGAACACGGGCCTGTGGCTATAAGGGTAAGGCCGAATACGACACCATCAGAGCAATCAAACAACAGGTGGCCATTCCGGTGATTGCCAATGGCGATATCACCACCCCCATCGAGGCCAAGCAGGTCCTTGATTACACAGGTGCTGACGGCCTGATGATTGGCCGGGCCGCCCAGGGTCGGCCCTGGATCTTCCGTGAAATCAATCACTTCCTGGCCACCGGTGAGCACTTAGCCCCACCTGGAGCTGCCGAAATTCGTGATTTGCTCATCGGTCACCTGGAGAATCTCTATAGCTTTTATGGTGAATTCACCGGGGTGCGTGTCGCCCGTAAACACATTTCCTGGTACAGCAAGGGCCAACGTGCCGGCAGCAGTTTTCGGCAAATGATCAATCGCGTAAAAACCTGTGAGGATCAGTTGCACGGGGTAAAATCCTATTTCGACCAACTGGTCAGTGTCGAGGGTGAAAGGGCACCACCCCTGAGTGTCGACCGCCGGGTCAAGGAGCTGGCGGCATGAAAATGGCCCACTCCGCTGTGAATAAATCAGACCACCTGGGCAAGCATAAAGGTACCGAACGCCGCTGTGAGCCTTTTGGTGCCTGTATCGAGGCTGCCCTGGCCCGCTACCTGGAAGACCTCAATGGACACCGGCCCTTGGGTCTTTACAAGATGGTGATGCAAGAAGTCGAACGGCCTTTTCTGGAAATGGTCATGCGCCATACCCGCAGCAACCAAAGTCAGGCCGCAGAATTACTCGGCATCAACCGCAACACCCTGCGCAAAAAGCTCAAAATGCACGGCCTGGATTAGACCGTCCATATAACTAATAAAGACAAGGATACACCCACAGAATCTGTACAACCTAGAATAAGGGCGTTTCTATAAAAACCTCTTTTTTATACACCTGTAACAAACTATGACAATCAAACGTGCCCTAATCAGCGTCTCGGACAAGACCGGGATCGTGGAATTTGCCCAAGGCCTCGCCAATAACGGGATCGAAATTATTTCAACGGGCGGCACCGCCGCCACCCTCCGGCAGGCCGGTATCCATGTCATTGAGGTGTCGGACTACACCGGTTTCGCCGAGATGATGGATGGCCGCCTCAAGACCCTACACCCCAAGGTACACGGTGGACTGCTGGGCAGGAGGGGGATTGATGATGCCGACATGGTGGCCCATGACATCCCCGCCATCGACCTGGTGGCGGTCAATCTCTACCCCTTCGAACAGACCGTGGCCAAACCAGACTGCACCCTCGAACAGGCCATCGAAAACATCGACATCGGTGGCCCCACCATGCTGCGTGCCGCCGCAAAAAATCACGTGGCGGTCACCGTAGTAGTGGATAGTGCCGACTATGCCGAGGTACTGGACGCCATCAAGCAAAACCAAACTGTCCCGGCAGCACTGCGCTTTCAACTGGCGGTCAAAACCTTCACCCACACCGCCGCCTACGACGCCGCTATCAGTAATTATCTCAGCGCACTCAACGCTGACGGTGAACATGCACTGCTGCCGCAAAGTTACACCGTACAATTTAGCAAGCTCCAGGACATGCGCTACGGGGAAAACCCGCATCAAGCGGCGGCGTTTTATACCGAAGCCCGACCCAACCCCGCCAGTATCGCCAGCGCCAACCAACTCCAGGGCAAGGCATTGTCCTACAACAACATCGCCGACACCGATGCGGCCCTGGAGTGTGTCAAACAATACCAAGGTGCCACCTGTGTCATCGTCAAACATGCCAACCCCTGCGGGGTGGCCGAGGCCGACGACATCACAGTGGCCTATGACCGGGCCTATGCCACCGACCCCACCTCCGCCTTTGGTGGCATCATCGCCTTTAACCGTCCCCTGGACGCCCACACCGCCAAGACCATCATCGACAGACAGTTTGTGGAGGTCATCATCGCCCCGACCATCAGTGACGATGCCATTAGGCTGC
>JAADGI010000002.1 GCA_013152415.1 Gammaproteobacteria bacterium
CCGTACTCTTTGCTCACTCAATCACGGCAACTTGCGAGAGAGGAGGTTCGGAAAAATGGACACCCAAAAAAGCTTAAGTAAGTGCCATTCGGCTCTGACCCTTTTTAACTCAACGGGGCTCTGTAACAGAGCCCCGAAAATAAGTTATGTACTACATAATACTAACGCCGCAGATACGACAGGCTCGGTCCCGGTCGGCCCACAAAACAAGAACGGCTGAATTTGTGGCGCTTGATTATGGCTAAAGCTTTGTTGGCCTCTTTTTGTTTGCCACCAAAATCAAATACCCAACGCTTACCATCCACGATCTTCCAACGGCCCTTGCGCTTGGCCACTTTGATATTGTCGAGCTTGAACGAGGTACAGTCCTCTTTGCTCATCTTGCCGCTGGGGGATTTCCCGGATTTCAACAAATAACGAAAAGAGGGTCCCGGCCGACCTACGAAACAGGATTGGTTGACCCCATAATACTTAATGATCTTTAAAGATCGATTGGCCTCTTTCTTTTTCTTGTTAAAATCAAAAACCCACTGTTTACCATCTACAATCTTCCAGCGGCCTTTACGCTTGGCCACCTTGGCCGACTGGGGATTGAACGATACACAATCTTCTTTGACCACAAATACACCGAGCGTGGGGGCCACCCTGGTCACCCCAAACTGAGACCCACCAGAATCTCCCGGGGCCTGACCCCCTGCATTGGGATCCTGGCCAGCACCCTGGTTTGGGTCGTAGTTTGGGTCATATTGAGGGTCATAACCGGAACCCTGGTCTGGATCAGGTTGAGGGTCATAGCCGGAACCCTGATTGGGATCATAGCCAGAGCCTTGATTTGGGTCATAATTAGGATCATAGCCAGACCCCTGGTTTGGATCATAATTAGGATCGCCCTGCCCACCAGGGTAACCGGTCTCGCCTGGATAATTTCCCGACTCACCGCCCCCCGGATAGGGCTGTTCATACCCTGAAGAACCTCCACTGCCACCGGGAACCGCGGCCTGTCCTGGTCCCGCTGGAGGATAGCTTCCATCTTGTGGTGGGTAGCCACCGGACTGACCTGAACCATTCCCATAATCCGGGGGTGGTGTACCCCCCTGGTCATAGTCTCCCTGGGGATTGTAGTTCGTATCAGAACCGGAACCTGCAGCAGTATTAAACTTAAAGTGGGACCAAGGGCTCCACTTACCCTGTTTATCACCTTTAATTGCCCGTACCCGCCAACGACCCTGGTTATCACCAACAAACACGAAGTCATACTTTACCGCTTTTATATTCTTGGCACTGTGTAAGGGCGAACCCCCATCGCTATCCCACTGCCCGGACTGGCGACAACCATTGCAATCGATCTCCACATCGTAACTTCTTTTGCTAGACCCTTCCCAGATCAAGGTCAACTGTCTGGGATAGTGGGTAAACTGCTGAAAATCGGTGGGTGATATTTGTTTGGGGGGCTTTAATCCCTTCTTGTGCAAGGCATCACTGACGATGCCTTCCAGTAATTCTTTTACACTATCATCGGCGGCACTAGCGGTCATGGAAGCACTGTTCATAATCAGTGCCAGCACAATACTGGTTACAGTTGTTAGGGTACGGATCAATCTCATTTCTTTATCTCCTATCCGAAAAGCAGCCACTTAATGCAACATTGAAATATACAGAACAACGGTCATCCCATGCCAATGCCACAGCACCTCTTACCTTGCCACCTACAATACACAGCAGCAGTAAACATCATGTACCGAAGGATTATGCGCCCGACAGATCGGTGATATCAAGAATCTTTATTCTAATCCTGCGCATCAACACCTAAACATCAACACCAACTGGCCTGTCCCTCAGGATTTTCTAACAACTCCAACACATTGGCCTCAATGACTCGATAACCCACATTTCCATAAAGCTTCTGTCTACCATCATTCAACAAGTAGGATGGACTGCCTTCAATTTGATGTCGCTCCTTAAGTGCCATATCTTCGCTAAGTGCCGCCATGGCAGACCCATCGTTAATAAGTCTTTGTAATTCAGAAACAGGCAGGTTCATACTTTCTGCCAACTCATAAAGAACCATCAACTCCCCTATATCTTGCGCCTTTTCAAAGAAGGCACACCGAATACGCCACATTAGATCTTCGAATATTGATTTTTTACACTCGGATGATTGTGCGGTGGGAATCAACCCTCGTTGTTCCAATATTTGCACCGCCTTCAAAAACAGATGCCCCATTGATGAAGTTTTCGGCATACATTCCCGCCACACGCCGGGGTGAATAAGCACATGAGGATAGTTCTCTTTCATGGCCAACACCCAGTCGGCGTAGGCCTCTATCCCTCCTCGCTGTTGCCAACCCTTGGTAATACGCTGTTCAGTACTCCCATAAATCGACACGAAGTGATACTCGATCTGGAGCTTTGATCCATGTTGCTTTATCAGCTCATCCAACCGAATTTGGGAAACATAAGCCCACACACAAAGCAAATCAGAATAATAGGACAACTTGATGGGTTTACTCATAGCCTATAACCAATACACCAAAATTCAACGGGCCGACAACACTAGTACACCAAGATTATAGAAACACGACACGGTAAATCAAATTACCTACAGGTCAAAGTCTCCACGGTAACACCAAACGAAGTCATCCCATTATAATATTGGGTAACGATGGCAATTTCATTTTTCAATTGAATCGCCGCCGTCCATAACTTATTCCTCTGGGGATTTTGCCAACCAATAACTAACATATCATCGGTCCTGGATATAACAGTCCCCTTAAAATCGATAAACTCATCTTTATCACCAAACAATCTGCCACGGGCAATACTTCGAACAGTGGGTTTATCGGTATCGATACGCGCAAATACCTTATCACGCAATTCCATGGTCAGGTCATCCAAATGGGTAATAAAGGTAACGGCGGGCTTATCTTTAGCATCCACCCATTGCAATCTATTAAAAAGAAAATCCCGATTGGTCTTCGCGTTGGACCTGCATTTCAAAAGGGTCGGTTTGTCACCTGCCCATGAATTCTGGGACCCCAACAAACTGAACCCAGAAATTACAGCCAGTAACAATAATTTGGTCAGCAATTGCTGCATGATTCAACCCCCCAACACTGTCATGCTTGCTTCATCTGTCATGATCAACACTCCAAATACCTGCTCCGTGAGTCGCAATACACAAAAAAGCGAAGCTGTACAGAACGGCTAATTCACCACCGTTTAAAAGCGGTAGAAAAGCCTTGGTCCCATGGGCTATCCAATAGGCCGCAGCGGACAGGCCACTGCAAAGAAACGCAGCATACCGGGTAAAAAGCCCAAACATAACCAAAACCCCGCCCACCAATTCAATGGGACCGGCACCGTAAACTATAAATGCGGGTAACTTGTAAGAAAAGGCCTCTGGAAAACTGAATAATTTTTGCGCTCCGTGCCAAAAGAACAGAAATCCCGTCATAATCCTGAACAGGGCATAGGATTGTGGTTTAAATTTATCAAGAAACATCGGGCCACCTCCATTGTCTAGTCGGCATCACAATACGCCTATGACAGGGCCTATTCAATTGTGCCTCTACAAATGGTGTGGTACAGGGCGAGAAACCTGGGGTACCATTCCAAATAGCGGAGCAACGAAATTTTGCTTCGCTTCTTGTTCGGCTATTGTGGAAAAATTGAGGCTTGCGGTCCGCACCAAATGCTTAGAAATGGGGTTAAATCAGGAATCGATAGATTTGCATCTACATTGACTTGCCAAGCCGGATTCACCCAGTCAACGTTATTTAAACCGGATTGCACTGGCGGTCACATTATCGCAATTCTTGCCACCTTTGATCACGGCCTTTTTAATCATTTCTTTCAAATCTTCCTCCAGATTCTGGCTGTCAACCAGCAGGCACATATCTTCCCGGGCCACATGTTCCCAGAAACCGTCAGTACACAACAATATCATCTGACCCGATTTCAGGGCATCGATATTACGGATGGAGGGTTTTGGTTTTTTGTTACCACCGATACTCCTATACACCCGTGATTGATCCGGGTGGCTACCCGCATCAGCCTCATCGACTTCACCCTGTTCCACCAGCAATTGCACAATGGAGTGGTCCCGAGATTGATAAACAATACCGGATTTTTCTAAAATATAGAGGCGTGAATCACCGGCGTGGGCGGCTACCAATCGATCATGGCTGATCCAGACCATCACACACGTCGTGCGTGGATCAAGGTCGGGATATTTCTCGTTCAGGGTATATGACGTATAGCCACCGGCCAGCCGGATCAGATCGTTTAAAGCCAACCTGGGACGTGAAGACAACCCGCTACGGCGTTGATCAGCCTTTTGCAAAAGAACACTTACGAAGGTTTGTGAGGCCAATGCGCCACCACTATGCCCACCCATACCATCAGCCACCACAAACAGACCCCCGTGATCCGTCAGCAGGTGGCCATAGTAATCTTGATTCTCTTTTCGCTTGCCAATATGGCTTACCTCAGCAAACTCCAATTCCTGACTCATTAAATACGCCTTTATCTGGTCTTGTTTAACTTCTTAGGCCACCGCAGCTTGATCAGTAGCCCTTTCATGCTCAGGCCGGCATCAACAGGAAATTTAACTGGCCGGACTATCCGGCAACATCAAACCTACATTTCTAATAGGGGTAAAACTTGTTTGTCCAAACTGGCCCGGCTCCCAGCCTGGGTCATATCGGCAACCGTAGCCAGCCACCCGGAAACGAATATTTGCGCCATAAGCAACAAATAGGCCAACGGACAAGTGTCACCTTTTCTTACCATACCCATACCGCCACTGACATCTCCGCTGGGCCACGATGGTCAGCACCGCAACAATGTTAGGCCCAAAGCAGCATATGATTTGTTAAATTATTGCCTAGCCGCGATACGTTACTATAATAGCGATAACGCAAATCTCAGCATACTGGGGCAAACTGCACACAGAGCCGGGCCTAAATGTTATTGGCAAAAAATGGGAACGCCCATCCAAACAATATTTCAGCCGGTCGGCAACCTGTTTAAACGATCTAATTTAACCGACTTTGATATTTTAAGACAGAATTTAAGGAGGCAAAATGTCTAGCATGGTCCGATGTCCGGCCGGACTCCATCAATACGATACTGATCGCTACAGCGCCTGCCCCAAATGCACACCATTGGGGGTCAATTTTGATGACGCCAAACCCAATGACCGTAAAGCCGCCCGCCCCACACCAGCAATAAAGAGTGCTTCAGATATAGGTGAGGCCACCCAGATCCTAAGGACCCGTGGTCGTGAACCGGTCACCGGTTGGTTGGTCGTGACCGAGGGTGAGGGCAAGGGTGCCAGCCTGCCTATACACCATGGGGTGAATACCATTGGCCGCGACCCCAACGAGACCCTTTCACTCAATTTCAATGATGTAGGTGATGCAGAAATTGCCCGCAGAGAACAGGCACGCCTGACCTTCGATCCAAAGGGCAAACTATTTTATCTACAGCATGGTACGGGTAAAAACCTTACATACCTCAATGATAAACCGGTTTTAGAGCTGACCACGCTGACTGCCTATGATCAAATCACAATGGGCAATACCACCTTGATATTCGTTCCCTTCTGCGGCGATCAATTCTCATGGGACAACGAGTAAGCCTGGGCTTTAAGGTCGGTACGTCCGACATACAGGGTGCCCGCGACTATCAGGAAGATAGCTACGCGGTGTGTGACCCCAACGGTAGCAACGCAGCCTTTGAAGATATCGATAGTCTATCGGCGGCAGTGGCCGATGGTGTTGGCGGTGAAGCCGCAGGCAATATAGCCAGCCAAACCGTAGTCACTGTTTTCAGCAAAGCAATCCAATCACGACCAGACAACGAGCCTTGGCCCAACGTGCTCCACAATAGTCTGGTACTGGCCAATGAGGCGGTGCGCGATGCCAGCCGACAACACCCCTCTTTGCACGGCATGGCCAGCACCCTGGTTGCGGTGCTAATCGATAGCAATAAGCTTTGGTGGGTCAGCGTGGGCGATAGTCACTTGTATTTACTCCGCAAGGGTCTAATGACCAAACTCAATGCCGATCACAGTATCGGTGCGATGCTCAACAGGGAGGTCGAGGCAGGCAATATCACACCCGAAGAGGCCACCCAAAACCCCCGTCGCAATATACTGCTTAGCTGTATCATGGGCGAAACCCTAAATGAGGTGGATCTGTCGCAACGCTCAATCATCCTGGAAAGAGATGACCGCCTGGTGTTGGCCACCGATGGACTCAATACACTGGCTATGGACACCGTGGTTCAAATCAGCCAACAACACACCGATGCACAAAATTTCGCACAGGCACTGACCGATACGGTTGAGGCCCACCAAAAAGCAGGCCAAGATAACACCCAAGTCGTGGTAGTGGATTTGTTTGAAAAACAGGGTCATGTGGCCCCATCTTTGCCCGGTGGTTGGCGTCTGTATCTCGCATTACTTTTGCTAATTGCCATACTGGCAACATGGTTCTTTGCAGACCAGATACCGTCGATCTCTGGGCTATCGGCGATAACCCAGTGACTCCCCACAAACCACCAAGCCACACCATGGCCAAGAACTCCCACCACACCTACAGATTGGTGGAAAATAGCGATAATTTTATGAACGCCTCAAACTCGATAATCAATAGCATTTGGGAATGTGCTTTAATTTCACACTCCACCAAAAACTCAGGACAGTGCCATCAAAAAAGGACACACCGTACAACGGGAACAACAACCATGCACAACAAACCCAGAAAGTATAAACATATACTGATGATGCCTCTGCTCCTGACCTTGGCATTTAACTCTCCCACCCCCATCGCCGCCGATATCGATATTGACCAGGCCCGACTCGAAACCGGTGTGGTGCGCATCATAACCATTGCTAAATTTTCCGGCGGCCGATTTGCCGGCAAGGTCATTAGTATCAGCAGTGGTAGCGGTATTTTATTAAACACTCAGGGCGATATTGCCACCAACGCCCATATCGCTGAAATCAAAGAGGCCATAAAAGACAAGAAAAAAGAAGTTCAGAAATTCGCAAAAAAATTCCAAAGAAAATACCCCGGAAAATTTGCCCCAATTAATTTTTTGCATTCCCTTTATGTCGATCTCGGCAAACCCAGCCTGATCCAATACCAAAGCTATATCCTTGATGGCGGCCTGGATAAATCCCACTGGCGCAACACAACGCTCAGATGGATATCCCACAAAAAGGACTTGGCCATACTGCGCGCCAAAGATCTTGATAACACACGGGTACCCATGATTTTGACCAAGACCGACCAAGCAAGACTCGTTAAAGGAACCAAAGTCTGGTCCTCGGGGCATCCCGAATCACCCGACACCGGCAAACCCAACACAAAAAAAGTGTTTGACGAGACAGGATTCTTCTACTCACCCGCTGCCATCAACGCTCAAGTCCAGACCTATACCCTGGACACCGTTCGCCACGACGGCGTAATTTCAAGATATAACAATAAAAATAGACACAGAAAGGGCGTCCGCGCCCGGCTCTTCAATCACACTGCAGTAGTCAACCCTGACAATAGCGGCGGCCCCCTGCTTGATCCGTGCAATCGAGTGATCGGCATCAATCAATCGGTATTCGTACCCCCCTTCACTCAGGGAACCTTCTGGTCTATTCGCGGCGCGGAACTCATCAAAGAACTCAAAAGATTAAAGATCGCATACCAATACGATGCCTCGGCCTGTAATCCAATACAATAATACCCATGCGACTCCCGGCTATCTGTAGATATCAGCACACTGCCAGCCCTTGCTATAATGATTCTGGTGCTCACCGAAAAACACAGAGACCTTCGCCTTTAAGCGAACCGATAACTCCATACAGACAACGTTCACCTTAGAACAGGCGTTATACTCCATGCATGTCGACTTTTACTATGACTTTGTCAGTCCCTACAGTTACTTGGCAGCCCTTCGTGTCCCCGAGTTTGCCATCCAGCACCAGATCAATATTCACTGGAAACCCTTTCTGCTGCCACAACTGATCAAGATGTCCGGCAACACCCCGCCCTCAAGTGTGCGACGAAAGGCCTTGTATCTGTATCGCGACCTAAAGCGTTGGGCCGAGCATCTTGATGTGCCCTTTAAGATGCAAAACCCATCCTTCTTCGATTCCCGCCCTGCCCTGCTCGGTGCCCAGGCCCTGAACAATGGCAAACGAAGCTCCTTTAGCCTGGAGGTATTCAAAGGTCTGTGGTCAGGTGGTGTCCAGCCGGATCACCCCCGGTGGCTTGACGAAATCATGACAGATCACAAACTGCCCATCGAATGGGCACAACCCGAGCATCCAGACCAACTCATGGCCGAACTCAAAGACAGCACGGTGACTGCCTATCGGCTCGGTGCGTTTGGCGCCCCAACCTTCCTTTTATACTGCGGCGCAAAACCTGAGCTCTTTTGGGGGGTAGACCGCATGGACTTTCTCAGCCACGCCATCAATATGGCGAAGGTGAAAAAATCTTGAGTCTGAAGCCGATCGTCACCTTCTTCCAATGACTCAGACACGCCATTTTAATCTTATGCGCCTCATCACCCGCGCTCGATTTTTATCGACAAACAAACGCCTGGAGTGGTTTCCACCCTTTTGGATGATGGGGGTTAAGGTGCTGGAAATTTCAAATGACTGGCGTCGAGTGCGGATTAAATTACCCCTGACCATGATCTCCCGCAATGCTGGAGGCAATATGTTCGGCGGTTTTCAAGCCTCTCTGGCTGACCCTATACCTGCCCTCGCCTGCACCCGGATATTCCCTGGCTACTCGGTGTGGACGCGGAGTCTCAAACTGGACTTCCGGTCAGAAGGGCGCACTGACCTGGAGTTGCGCTTTGAGTTCGATCCAAAAATTGAACAAAAAATTGGCAAGGAGTTGGAACAAAAAGGCCGTAGCACACCCACATTTGAGTTTGGCTATTATCTCAGTGACGGCTCCCTGTGCACGGCCATCCACAATACTGTGGCCATACGCCCCCGGGGATATAAAAAGCCAACCCGAAACGGCAACGACTAAGCATCCCGGCCGTTTGAACTAAAGCCCAAACTACAGCTGGGCCCCATTCTTCCATTTCTTACCCTGTGCGCCAGCTTGATTTAACAAGATCACCACACATCAAAAATGCGGTAGCAGTGATTAACAGACTTAGCAAGTTCAGGGACCCCAATACCCTGCGTTATTTACTCTTTCCCGGATTGGAATTGCATACGTATTGTTATACAGTGGCCGGGATGGAGGACGCCCTACGTATCGGTTTTGATGACCCAGGGAGTTGGTTGGGGTCAACCTAACCTCAAAGTGCGTGCGGTGCCCCACTACCGAATCAACGATGCGGGAGGCACTATGAACGAAGAACACCATCGCCGACTTGCGCACGTCGTGCCTGTCAAAAGACTCACGGCCATCGCTGTCGCAGCAACACTACTTTCCCCACTCACATCCCAAGCCGTTCAGTTCACGAGCGGCGAAATCAACGGCAGTTTTGATACCACGGTTTCAGCGGGTCTCGGTTGGCGGGTTGAAAATCGTGATCCGGGGCTTATCGGGCGCGCCAACGGTGGCACCGCCTTTTCGGTCAACGGTGACGACGGTAACCTCAACTATGACAAGGGCCTATTCTCCAGTTCCTTGACGATATCCCATGAACTGGAATTAAACTATCGCAATATCACTGCCTTTGTCCGTGGCTACTACTTCTACGACATCGAAAACGAGGAGGGCAACCGCGCCAGGTCCCCTCTCAGTTCTGCGGCCAAGGAGAGAGTGGGCAGTGATTTTCGCCTCTTGGACGCCTACGTGAGCGCCAACTTTGATGTCCAGGGCAAACCCTTAACTATCCGCGTCGGCAATCAGGTCGTGAGCTGGGGTGAAAGCACCTTCATCCCTAATGGTATCAATATCATCAACCCGGTGGATGTGGCGCGTCTACGTAGCCCCGGTGCAGCACTCAAAGAGGCCTTTTTACCGGTCCCCATGTTGTGGGGCTCTTTGGGGGTGACAGAGAATATCAGTATTGAGGGTTTCTACCAGGCCAAATGGGAGGAAATCATTATCGATCCTGCGGGCAGCTATTTCAGCACCAACGATTTTGCCAGCCGCGGTGGTGATACGGTCTATCTGGGATTCGGCTCGGTACCCGACACCGTGCCCGTTGGCAGAGGAGTCGGTGGCCCCGGAGGGGTCGCGATACCCAGGGCAGCGGATCGCAGACCCAGCAACTCAGGGCAATACGGTGTTGCCCTAAGTTGGATCTTGCCACAACTCAACGATACCGAGTTGGGCTTTTACTACATCAACTACCACAGTCGACTACCGCTGATCAGTGCCACTTCGGGCACCCCGACGGGTCTATTCGGCGGCGACTATGCCAGCAGTGCCAATTATTTTGTTGAATATCCTGAGAACATTAAATTATTTGGTGCCAGCTTTAATATGGACCTGGGCAACACCGGTATTTCTCTCCAGGGTGAAGTCGCCCATCGACGGGATCAACCCCTGCAAGTGGACGATGTAGAGCTGCTGTTCACGGCCCTAAGCCCCATTAGTAGCGCCCTGGGTGGACTCTCGCAAATGGGGTCGGTGGGTTTCGGTACCGAAATTTCCGGATATAAACGCCTCAATGTCACCCAGGCGCAGGCGACTCTAACCAAGTTGTTCGGCCCCATGATGGGTGCCGACCAGGTGGTACTGCTCGCCGAGGGAGCCTTCACCAAGGTCCATGACATGCCCAGCAGAAACAAGCTGCGCTTCGATGGCCCCGGCACCAGTACCAGTGGCACCGATATCGCCACCCTTGGTGGCGCCCAACCGGCGACCCAACGCGGTGGCTTTGCCGATGACTTTTCCATGGGCTATCGGGTCCTGGCTCGCCTTGATTACAACAATGTTGTCAACTCGATCAATCTGTCCCCTCGCGTTGCCTTTTCACATGATGTGGTGGGTACGACACCCTTGCCACTCGGCAACTTTGTCCAGGACCGCAAGGCCCTGAGCATTGGAATCGGCGCAGATTATCAAAATACCTGGTCAGCTGACATTGGTTACACACGCTACTTCGGTGGCGGTAACTTTAATCTCATACATGACCGGGATTTTATTTCCTTAAACGTTAGATGGTCTAAATAAACCAGGACGGAGATATGGCGATGTCAACAATTAAACGCGTAACAAAAATTGTCAGTCTGGCTGTGCTCCTAGTCACGGTACCTGCCGAGTCAGCCACCGATAAGGGGCAACTTGGCAAGAGCCTGACACCAATGGGTGCTATCAAGATGGGCAACAAAAGTGGCTCAATCCCCGCATGGACCGGTGGCATTAAATCACCGCCAGCGGGATATAAGCCCGGAGACCATCACCCCGACCCCTTTGCCACTGACAAGGTGCTGTTCACTATTACCGGGAAAAATGCGGATCAGTACAAGGACAAGCTGGCACCGGGTCAATTGGCCATGCTCAAGACCTACTCCAGCTATAAAATGCCGGTATATAAGACCCACCGTAGCGCCTCTTTCCCAAAACGGATTTACGATGCCACCCTGGCCAACGCCTCCACTGCCAAAATAGTGGACGATGGCAATGGTGTAGGGGATGCCATCCAGGGTATTCCATTTCCGGTGCCGACGTCAGGCATTGAGGCCATCTGGAATCATATCCTGCGTTACCGTGGTGACGGGGCAGCGCGTTTTATTGCCCAAGCCGCACCCACCCGGAGCGGCAAGTATACCTTGGTCAAGTTTGAGGATGAATTTGACTTTAGCTACAGCAAGCCCGGTGCCACATTTGCCAAACTGAATAACCAAATCATTTTGTTCAAACAAAAGGTTATTGCCCCGGCTCGCCTGGCAGGCGGTATTCTGCTGGTACATGAGACCATGAACCAGGTGAAAGAGCCTCGCAAGGCCTGGGTCTACAATACCGGGCAGCGCCGCGTACGCCGTGCACCCAATGTGGCCTATGACAACCCTGGTACTGCATCAGATGCCATGCGCACCAGTGATCAGTTTGATATGTTCAACGGTTCACCTGATCGGTATAACTGGAAACTGGTCGGCCGCAAAGAACTTTATGTTCCCTACAATTCGTACAAGCTGCACAGCGACTCACTCAAGTACACCGATATCCTGAAACCTCTGCATATCAACCAGGACTACACCCGCTATGAACTGCATCGGGTATGGGTGGTCGATGCCACGCTCAAGAAAGGCGCCAGACACATCTATGCCCGGCGCACTTTTTATATAGACGAGGATAGCTGGCAAATACTATTAGTGGACCAATACGATGGCCGTGGCCAACTGTGGCGAGTCTCGGAAGGGCACTCTATCAATTACTACGATGTGCCTACCTTTTGGACCACACTAGAGACTCACTACGATCTGCAGGCAGGTCGGTACCTTGCCATTGGCCTGGATAACGAGTCTAAAATGTATGACTTTAACTTTAAGCGCAGTAATGCCGACTACACCCCGGCAGCCTTGCGCCGAGCGGGTAAACGTTAACTTTAGCTGCAAAGAAAGCCTGGCGGTGACCAATCTGGACGGTCACCGCTTCGCCTTTAAGCAAAATCGGTAATAATAAAAATCACTCCACCCACAACCCGATGACCCAATTGAATGGGTCCTTAATGCGCGTGACATTATACCCATCTTCCAAGCGCAGAATCTTACAGGCCTTGCTGTACTTGACAGTGTGCCTTTCTTCCGTTGGTGCTAGCGCAGAACAGGAACAAACCCGACCCGCAATAATGGCCAGGCTAGCGGCCCAGGCGCTGCTGCTCGACGCAGGAGTCGCTGGAAACCGCATCATTGCCGTGGGTGAAAGAGGACACATCGTGGTCTCAGACGATGATGGGGTTCAATGGCACCAGGTCCCGGTGCCTACCCAGGCCACACTCACTGCTGTCTATTTCGTTGATACCCAACACGGTTGGGCAGTAGGTCATGACGCGACCATCCTGCATAGCAGCGACGCCGGTAACACCTGGACCTTACAAAACCAGGCACCCCAAGACCAACAACCGTTATTGGACATTTGGTTCCGTAACCAAAATGAGGGTTATGCCTTTGGTGCCTATGGGCTCTACTTAGTCACTCATGACGGGGGGCAATCCTGGATCGCCAGGACCATCAACAGCGAAGAAGACTTTCATTTTAACAGCGTCACCAGCACCACCGATGGCCAGTTGTATGTCGCTGGAGAGGCGGGAAGCCTGTACCATAGCAGCGACCCGACCCAGGGATGGAACAAACTCAAGTCTCCTTACAAGGGCTCTTTCTTCGGTATATTGGCCCTCGAAGACAACATACTCATCATATTCGGATTGCGTGGAAAAATTTATCGGTCCACCGATCAGGGAAACATCTGGACAGAGATTCAGAGTCACACCGAAGCCTCACTCATGGGTGGCACGGTATTAAGAGATGGTCGCGTATTTATTGTCGGCCTGGGTGGTGTCATCCTGAAAAGTACTGACGCAGGTCAAAGCTTTGCCCTCTATACCCGCCCCGACCGCATTGGTCTATCAACCATCCTGCAATCACCCCGCGGGGATTTATTGACCTTCGGCGAGATGGGCGTTGAACCCCATAAAGATGGAGCAAAAAGGTGAACCTGGAACGACTCATTGACAAGGCCGAGTCCCTGGTATTTGGGAACCGCAAACTCTTGCTGGTAAGCTTTGCCATACTGACTTTGTTAATGGGGTATTTTGCCAGCCAACTACGTGTAGATGCGGGGTTTTCAAAGCTACTCCCCCTGCAACACCCCTACATGAAGACCTTCGTAAAGTACAAAGAGGAATTTGGCGGAGCCAATCGCATATTGATTGCTCTGATGACAAAGGAAGGGGACATCTTCACCCCCGAATTTTTCAAGACCCTAAAGGCGGTAACCGATGAAGTATTTTTTATACCCGGTGTCGACCGCGCCCAAGTCAAATCACTATTTACGCCCAACGTTCGTTTTATTGAGATAGTAGAAGATGGTTTTGCTGGTGGTGACGTGGTGCCCGCCGACTTTCAGCCTACTCCAGAGGGATTGAGTCGAGTACGCACCAACATCATCAAGGCGGGCCAAGTGGGTCGTCTGGTTGCCAAGGATTTTTCCGGGGCCATGATTAGCGCCAATCTTCTTGAGATACACCCCACCACGGGCAAGCGCTTAAATCCTATCGAGATTTCCAAGAAACTGGAAGAAATCCGTAAAAAATTTGAAACCCAGAATATCCAGCTTGATATTCACATCATTGGATTTGCCAAGGTTATTGGTGATGTGGCCGAGGGTGCTGCCGGTGTTATCGTATTTTTTCTCATCGCCTTTGTTATTACTGCGATCCTGGTCTATCTCTATTCACTATCTGCAGTATTAACCTTTCTACCCCTGTTCTGTTCCCTGATCGCAGTAACCTGGCAATTGGGTCTTCTGACTATCATTGGCTTTGGTATCGACCCTATGTCCATACTGGTGCCCTTTTTGGTTTTCGCCATCGGTGTCAGTCACGGTGTACAGATGATCAACGCGGTACGTGGTGAAATCTTTTTAGGCACCCCCAGCCAAGATGCGGCACGTAACAGTTTTAGGCGCCTCTTGATCCCCGGTGGAGTGGCTCTGATCAGTGACACCATTGGTTTTTTAACCATCCTGCTCATCGATATTGAGATCATCCAGGAAACCGCGATTACCGCAAGCCTGGGTGTGGCAGTCATCATCCTCACCAATCTCATCCTGCTACCGCTATTGTTGTCCTACGTTAAACTCGACAAGAAATATCGCGATACAGTGGTAAAGCGGGCCGAACTTCTGAACCCCCTATGGGGACTGTTATATCGATTTGCCAAACCCCGTGTGGCCCTCATTACGGTGGCCATTTGTGGCGGCCTGTTTGTGTTCAGCTTATGGCAGGCCACTCAAGTTAGAATTGGTGACCTGCACCAAGGCGTACCCGAACTACGTGCAGACTCACGCTACAATAAAGATACCGCCATCATTACCGATCGATTCTCTATAGGCGTGGATATCTTATCCGTTATCGCCGAAACCAAACCGGACGGCTGTATTGACTACGATATTATGGAGACCATTGATCGCTTCAGTTGGACCATGCGTAATGTGGAGGGCGTACACTCGGTCATCACACTACCGAGCGTGGCAAAAATTATCAACGCGGGTTGGAATGAGGGCAACCTAAAGTGGCGTATCCTGCCCCGTAACCAGCAAGTCATGGTGCAGGCCATCACCCCCGTGGACACCTCGACCGGCCTGCTTAACAACAACTGCACCGCCATGCCTGTACTGATATTTACCAGTGATCACAAGGCAGAGACCATCACCCGTATCGTAACTGCAGTAAAAAACTTCGCCAAAGAGAATGATCGTGATGACCTTCACTTCAAGCTGGCTACGGGGAACGTCGGGGTCATGGCCGCCACCAACGAAGCCGTCGATGCCGCCCAGTTTCCCATGCTGATCTACGTCTACGCCGCCATCATCGCCCTTTGCATTCTTACCTTTCGATCTATACGGGCGACAATCTGTATCGTTGCACCCCTGGCCCTGGTATCGGCACTGGCCTATGCACTTATGGCCTATCTGGAAATCGGCCTCAAGGTGTCCACCTTGCCTGTAGTGGCCCTGGGAGTCGGCATCGGTGTGGACTACGGTATTTATATTTATAGCCGCCTGCAAGAACGACTCAAAGTGGATGACAGCATTGAGACTGCCTATCTGATGACACTGCAAATCGCCGGTAACGCTGTATTGTTTACCGGCATTACATTGGCCATCGGAGTGGGTACCTGGATATTCTCTGATCTCAAGTTTCAGGCCGACATGGGCATACTGCTGACTTTTATGTTTTTGGTCAACATGCTCGCCGCCGTTATTCTGCTACCCGCACTGGCGGCTTTGTTATTGAAGGTTAAGCCCAAGCCATCAGCTGTCAATTAAGCTCGAAGCCGAGCCCTATTGCCCTGGAAATAACGCAGTGGCCGCAGAGGCGCGAAGGCGCAGAGAGAAAAAGTCTTAAGGCAAACCAGAGAAACCGGATCAGAGAGCAATAATCCTTATGGGCACTCCTATAGTCCCTTCTCCCTCCGGGAGAAGGTGAGGATGAGGGGATATTAAAATCAATAAGAGCTGATTGGCTCTTGTCTTCAATGACACCAATTATTAGGAACAATTGTTCTCTGACACAATCTTCTCAGTTTTCTCTTAAAATGACAGACAAAACTATTTACCCATATATCCACTACCCACGCATCACTGACCTTGACCTGCAAATGGCCGAGCTGATATATCCGATTCTGGTAGAGCTTGCTCCAAGTGGTAAAACCATCACCTACAAAGAAGTGGTTGAGTCCATAAAAGAACGTCACCCTGATATTCCTGAGGTTAAGCGACTTCATCACCGCCACATAGGCCGCAGACTTGGAACAATCTGGCAATTCACCGAGAAACATGGTTGCCCTCACATTGGTACCCTTGTAATCAACCAGGATACTAGAGAATGCGGCAAGGGCGTCACCAAATTTCTTGACCCAGTTGCAGAGCGGAAGAAAGTGAGATCCTTTGACTGGTCTACCGTAGATATTGGTTTTAAGAAACACATCAAAAAAACCAAAGTGGCACAAAAAGCTCAAGAGAAGAAACCAAAGAAGCGTACCTACGATGACGCCAAAGAGTTGTTTTTCGATTTCTGGGACGGAATTAAAAAGGATTTTCCCGTCTCTAGCACTGGAATGGCTGAGTTCCGAGATGAGTTGATTGCGGCCGTTCAATAGGGCTGCTCTCCCGCCACCGTGGTTGCCAATAAACTGTTGGAGCTTCTCAATAGTGGTGCCGTTGAAAAAGGGCCTGTTGAGGGTTTTGTCTACATCGGTGAGTACCGTGACATTGAAACTGGAGAGCCACTGTTCGATCAGGTGAAAATTGGCTACACCACCAAGACTCTTGAAGAACGCGCTACCGCCCTCAGCGGTGGCGTTATTGGACCTCTTAAGTTCACCATGATCTATGCTTGGCGCTTCCAACCTGCTGGCTACGCCTACATGACTGAGCAGCGTCTACACGGTCTCTTTGACGACTACCGTCAGATGGGGGAGTTTTTCAGTGGAATGGAAGGACTGATAGAAGAGTGGGCCGGTGAAGCTATCGACAAACTATTTGGTGACATCTCAGAGCCTGTGCTGATTGACGGTGAACAGGTCTAGCCGCTCGAGTTCATTCTTCGGGACAGACCACGATTTAACAAGAGAAACCTTCTTTCCCTCTGTGTCTTTGCGCCTTTGCGGCAAGGTTGGTCTTTATAAACAAAACTATTTTTTCACGAAGTGTCTGCGCTAAAGCTTAATTCGTATTGCTGGGTTACCCCATCATCAGACAGGTCCCCACCTTGACTATAACTACATACTAATTATAATATAATTATGGACGGCATTGTTTTCTCATGGGATGAGAAAAAGAGCGTAACCAATCAGGAGAAACATGGGGTTAGCTTCGAGGAAGCTCAATCTGTTTTTGCTGACGACTATGGCAGATTAATCCCTGATCCTGACCATTCAGAAGACGAGGGTCGATTTATTCTTTTGGGGCTAAGCAACCAGGTCCGGCTTTTGATGGTTTGCCATTGTTATCGAGAAAAAGGGGGTGTCATAAGAATCATTTCTGCCAGAAAGGCAGATAAAGCTGAAACCAAACAATATCGAGATTTCCGTCATGCGAAAAAATTATGATTTTTCAAAATCTTTTAAAAATCCCTACGCGAAGAAGGTGAAGAAACAAATCACTATTCGCCTTGATGAAGATACTATTGGTTATTTTAAAAAGATGTCAGAAGAAACGGGTATACCCTACCAGAATCTGATCAATCTTTATCTTCGAGATTGCGCGGGTAAAAATCGAAAACTAAATCTTAAATGGGCATCATAGCCCGGAATGACGATATTTTTTAAGTGTTTGAGCCAGACCACGATTTAGAAAGCTAAACCTTCTTTTCCTGCCCCACAAGGAGGCACCGAGGTCTGCGCCTTCGCGGCCACTGCGTTTTTTCCAAAGCAATAGGGCTGGGATTACCTCTTCACCACCTCAATCCCCTGGACTTGCCGGAACCCCTTGGGCAGCAACATGCCGCGCAAGGCCCGTTCGCCGATATAGTGGTCGATTTCGGCCGGTTTCATATTGAGATGTCGTTTTCCAGAGTAGACCATGATGCGATCACCCTCGCTAAATACCACCACACCGGCAATATACTCCTCACGACTAGAAAATTTCTTCGTGGATATATTCAGCATCTTAACCCCTTTACCCTTCGCCAATAGCGGCAACTCACCTACCATAAAAACCATAAACCGGCCGGTATTCGTTACCAGGGCCACCCAATCTTCATCAAAGTCACTCACGGCCTGAGGCGGCAAGACCTTGGCACCTTTGGGTACCTTTAACACGGTCTTGCCAGTCTTGTTCTTGGTATAGATATCCGCCAGGGTGGCCACAAAGCCATAACCGGCATTGGTGGACAACAACACCTTGTCTTCATCTGCCCCCATGATGATACCGGCAAAACTGGCCCCCGGCGGTGCACTTAACATGCTGCTCAAGGGTTCGCCTTGGCTACGGGCTGACGGTAATTTATGTGCCGCCACCGCATAGGCACGCCCGGTTGAGTCAAGGGTGATGAGCCGTTGATTACTGCGTCCCTGGGTGGCATGGGCATATGCATCGCCTGATTTATAATTCAGCGCACGTGGATCTGCCTCATGCCCCTTGGCGGCTCGCACCCAACCTTTCTCTGACATCACCACCGTGATAGGTTCGGAGGGTATTAGAGACTGCTGATCGATAGCCTTGGCGACCTCCCTGACAACGATAGGCGAACGCCTGGGGTCACCAAAATCTTCCGCTGCTTCACCGATTTCTTCACGCACCAATTTTTTCAATCGCAACCTGGACTTCAGGGTCTTCTCAAGAACATCCCGCTCCTTGGCCAGCTTTTCCTGCTCACCACGAATTTTCATTTCCTCGAGCTTGGCCAAGTGACGCAATTTAAGGTCTAAAATGGCCTCCGCCTGAGTATCAGATAACTTAAACTTTTTTATCAACAAGGGTTTGGGCTCATCACTCTTGCGAATAATACGGATCACCTCGTCAATATTCAGAAACGCCGCAAGCAGGCCATCGAGTATGTGCAAGCGTTCGCTAACACGATCAAACCGAAACTGCAGTCGACGCCGAACGGTGTTGATACGAAACTTCAACCACTCCAGCAATATGTCTTTTAGATTAAACAGGCGCGGTCGACCATTGAGGCCGATCATGTTCATATTGACCCGATAGGTCCGTTCCAAATCGGTGGTGGCAAACAAATGCGCCATCAATTGTTCACAATCGACTCTGTTGGACCGTGGCACTATCAGCAATCGTGTGGGATTCTCGTGATCAGATTCATCACGCAGGTCTTCGATCAAGGGCAATTTTTTGGCCTGCATCTGTGCGGCTATCTGCTCCATCACCTTTGAGCCTGAAGCCTGATAGGGCAAAGCAGTAACAATGATGTCCGTGTCTTCTTTTTCCCAGGTCGCACGCATTCTGATGGAGCCATTACCACTATTGTAGATTTCACGAAGCTCCTGGGGTGGGGTGATGATTTCTGCGTCGGTGGGATAGTCTGGACCTTTGATGTGTTTGCATAACTGCGCCACTGTCGTTTTTTGGTCTTCCAACAAACGGATGCAGGCCGCAGCAACTTCACGGACATTGTGGGGGGGGATATCCGTGGCCATTCCAACGGCGATCCCAGACCCTCCATTGAGCAGCACATTGGGCAGGCGCGCCGGGAGCAGGTGTGGCTCTTCCAAGGTACCGTCAAAATTGGCCCCCCAGTCCACCGTGCCTTGACCCAACTCGGCCAGCAAAGATTGTGCATAGCGCGTCAAGCGGGCTTCAGTGTAACGCATGGCAGCGAAAGACTTGGGGTCATCAATGGACCCCCAGTTTCCCTGGCCGTCCACCAAGGGGTAACGGTAACTAAAAGACTGAGCCATCAACACCATGGCCTCATAGCAGGCACTGTCGCCATGGGGGTGAAACTTGCCCAGCACATCACCGATAGTTCGGGCTGATTTTTTGAACTTGGCGGCCGCCGACAGCCCCAATTCGGACATGGCATAGACTATACGCCGCTGAACCGGCTTGAGCCCATCCCCCACATGAGGCAAGGCACGATCCAAAATGACATACATGGAATAATCCAGGTAGGCCTTCTCGGCGAAGGTAGCTAAGGGTAGGCGCTCTATCTCAATGAGCGGCGAGCGTGGCTTTGGCTTGCCTCGTTTTGCAGGTGAGCGCCTGGTTTTGGCTTTTGCCTTAGTGGTTTTTCTTACCATAGCCTATCATCGTCTTGTTGTGTTGATTGTCGTGGGGCCATCCACACTGCCTTGGCCCCACCACCATTCTACCGGGTGAGCGCAGGTGAGACCATCCCACCTACAGGGCTGCAGTGGATAAACTCTTGTTGGCTCACCAGAATTATATCCAAGGGTCACCGCTTGACCTGTTTGCCAGTATCGACTACAAGAATAGTATCCATATAAAATAGAATCATCACCCATTCAGGATCTCTACAATATAGATTTACCAGGGCACAGCATGACATCGAGGAGAAGCCCAGCGGACTACCAGTCCCTTCGGTATGCAGTAGAAATTCACAATAGACAAAAAAGATAAACCTGGAGCAAAGGAAAGATCTATGGCCAAACTACCGTCCAAGAAATTGCACATCATACCTATTGTCACTGCCCTGCAACTAAGTGGGCTCATCACCCTCAGTCCGGTATCTGCCGACACCCTGACTCCCCACCGGGCTGCAGGCTCTGTATCCCATTATAATCTATCGTCGTCATCAACCATGGTCTTAAAAGACGGCGCCATCATTGCCCGCTTTGGTGACCATAGAAAAAGCTTCGGTGAGCTTACACGTACCTACAACAGCTACACCGTAAACGGTGCCAGTATTTCAGGGCGATCAAATGTCTCAACCCGATTAAGCTACAGCTATGCCAGTGGCAAACAGGCTTGGCACTTTTCCGGCCTACAGTCTAACGATGAACAAAATATCAACGTAGGTATCACCTCTGGACGATCTACAATCGTGGTGTCCACTGGTGAAGGTTCGTCCACGTCATGGAAAACCAACACCCTGTACGGGTTTAACAATAGTTACAAGAATGGGTTTCAACCCGCACCCCACAGCTACACCGGGTTAAGCCTGGCCTATCAGGTGACACCCGATCTTTATCTCAACACCGGTGGTAGCCGGATTCGCCTCAATGGTCGAATCGATCCCTATGCCTACTATGCCTCTTTCTCTTACAAACGGCTTTCAGGTCATTTTTCGGCCATTCAACGCAACGGGTTTACCCTCGCCAACGGCATGCAACTGTCCTATTCTGCCGGGCCAATCAAGACCCGCTATAACGAATACAAAAACTTCAGGGGCTTCACCCTGCGCCGTATCCAACTTGAACTCTCAAACGGCAAGAGGGGCGACTATGCCTTTAACCTGGAATCAGGAACAAGCCCGTTCACCGGAATACGGGATAACCGATTTTTGATTTCTTATAAAATAAGAAATCGAACACCCGGCATTTATCATGCCGCCGAAAAAGAAAACAAAACAGGCGAGGAAGGTGCCCCAGGACAAGGTGGCTTTAATACCACCGCGATGGTAGTAGGTGGCGTAGCTGTCCTGGCCGCAGCGGCAGGATCTTCGTCTGGAAACGGAGATGGGGCACCGGGTGGCTTCCCCACCCAGAACGGTGCAGCCTTTTTTGTCTTAAACGGCATCAATCCTACCTCCGTAGCGGAGAATCGTGAATACGGTGGCTGGATCTATCGCATCGGTGATGGCAGCTTTTCCTCCACCACCCCGGTTGCCGGAGAAGTAGCCAGCGTCAATATTGGCGACCCTGTAACCAGTGTTCCTCCAAATACCACGGCATCGGCCAGTTATCATACCCACGCTGGGCCAGACCCCAGATTTATAAATGAGTCTTTTTCACCTACAGACATAAACATAGATAACCTCCAGGGCGTCGATGGCTATCTTGGCACACCAGGGGCAAAACTTTTATTTCACAACCGCCTCACCGGTGAAATAAGCCAAATAGGCACCATTGCTATCTAGGCCAATGTGCTCACAAAAATGGATAGCATTTCTAATTGTCATTTACGGTGGCGTCGTCATGGCTGAACAAGAATCGGTAAGGATAAGCAAAGAATTCGTTTCCCAGCTGAATGAAGAATGCACCTTAACAGACGGCTACGTCTGTCTAAACCCAGAAGAAGACGACTTTCTGCGCCCCAATAACAATCGCATACTGGTGCCCGGTCCCTATCTGCAGGCCTGGGCCTCTGCCTATAGGGATTTTTTAGAGACAGAAGAACTCAACGACAGCCAAAAACAACTTAAACACTATCGTGTCGGGTTTACCGAAGATGCCGACCACTACATTATTCATCTGGGTGGCCTGATGTTGCCCAACATTGTTGACGGCAAACCCACAGGGGTGATGGGCGTGACTTACGGGCTCTCGATGAAATACTGGATAGACAAAAAGTCACTTAAAATTGAAAAGCGTTTGTTCTATAAATAGTGAACAATTGCAAATCGCACTTATTTGGCGGAACAAATAAAATCTGTGTCTCTCCGCGCAGGAAGCCGTTTTGATCTGATAACCGGTAAAGCCGCTCTAAAAGAACACAGAGGCCGCAAAGGCGCGGAGAAAAAGAATTCCATTATCGGTGTGGTTGTGGTTAATTAAATATTTGGGTTTTTACCTCAAATATTGTGATCCCAAATATTGGTTTTTGTAGTTTTGCAAAAAGATATTTTCAAGAACGATTAATCCACTTCTCAGGTTGAGTGAAAGTTTACCCAATTTATCCCTAATTGCACCCTAGAGTCTTACAATCTTCTTCAACTCCTCGTGCTCTACCACATTCCTCGCATACTGTTATATCTCTTGGAATATCGCTACCGATGGCCTTAAACTCCATATGGAACGGATTCTTTGTATTCTCCTTATCTAAGAGAGTCCTTGCAGATTCTATGATCGATCTTGCGACTAATATTCCACTTACTTTCCTGGGGCCACCTTGGTAATACTTACAGTAGCCAACAATCTGCTCGACATCGCGTTTGTTGGCTCTATCCTTTTTAAGCTCGATAACAACGATTCTTTGATCATCTTTATAGACTAAATCGGCGATTTGGTCCTTCTCAAGCCTGACCTGTCTCTCAACCTCTTCAAATTCTGGCGATATTAGATATGGATAGTCGGAGAGATAGTCCTCGATCTGTCTTTCCGTTCTGTGCATATTCTAAAGCATATTCTCGTAAGCACGCTTGGAGTAGTGCCTAATCTCCTTAATAAGCGCATTTTTAGTTGTTTTTGGCTTTATGTGCATACCGTTTGTTTTGGCAAGCTTCTTCATGGCAGGAATGGTCTTGAAATTTCGATCCAGCTCGTACTCAAATTCTTCATCGGACAATGATCCAAGGTCGATAAACCGCCTTCGTAATTCATCCTCATCATCTGTATCTAGTTTTACAGGTTTCTTTGATTTGTTTATATATTCAAGTACTAAATATTTTACCTGCTCTCCATTTCTAAGTTCTTCGACTTCTTCCAATAATTCCTTTCGTATTTGCGCAACTGTATTACCCTTCGGCGTGCTTCCCACTGCCTTTGTGAATATTACGCGTAAAGCAGCCTTTTTGAGAAGCTTCTTGGCATCTTCGGTGTTTAATACTTCCTTCGCCAATTCAATACCAGAGGATGCCCTCTCTAATGCTGCTTCAACTTTGCTAATATATAGAGATATATCTTTAGAAAGTTTAGACTCAGCTCTCTCAAGCTTTGAGTCAGTCAGTCCCTCAACCTCGTTTATGTTTTCTTTGAGGAGTTTACCTAGATGATCTAGGTCCAAAATTAGATTTCTATAGCTCATGGTTTCACCTAAAAATATTTTAGAAAATCAGCGGTCAACTTCTGGTAATCTATCGCCCCATTTGCTCTAGGCTTGTGCAGGATAACGGGTAAGTGTTCGCTTGTAGAAGCTGCAACTGCTGCACATAGTCTAATAGATGGCTCTAATACAGGCGCATTGGGAGAAATAAGGCGCTTGTCTTTAAGCTGTAAAAACTTGGATTTAAGCTCTCCGATTTGAGTCCCTTGGTCAATAACATTTGACCGGTAGTGACTGATGATAGCGGCAGAAATTGTCGTGACGGGCCTGCCAGAATACTCAGTATTTACCGATGATGTAAAGTCTCGAAGTAGATTTGCTAAAATTTTAATGCCTGCCAATGATAGAAAATCTGGAACAGAAGGAACAATGCAATGTTCAGAAGCAAAAATCGCATTTTTTGTGATCGAATACATATTTGGCGGGCAGTCAAATAGAATGTAGTCATATTTGTTGTAGTATGGCTGGAGCCCTAGATACAGGTACTCAAAGTAGAGGGATTCTTTATTTCGATAGATCTCATCTTCTGTAATAAAGAGCCTAGGTGAGGCGGGGAGTAGGTGAAGATTCGGGATATGTGGATTGCCTTCTAATGATATAGGCACTCCCTTGATTGCTATCTTATCAAACTGGAAGTTGTGATTCCCATTTATACGATCATCAAAAAGAATTTTGACAGAAAGACAATTGTTTTGGGTATGTTTTATATACTGCTTTGGATTCAGAAGCCATAAACTCGAACTAGACTGTGGGTCCAGGTCTACGATGAGGACTTTCTTTTTGTGCTTTTTGGCAAGGATAGCACCAATATTGACTACGCAAGCAGTCTTGCCGACTCCACCCTTAATGTTGATAAAAGATATTGCAGTAGCAGCCATTTATCGACTTTCTCTCGTTGTTCTGATTTTGGGTTAGAACGGCACTACATGTTCTTGCTCTAAGCTATTACCTGAGCCAACGTTCATTGTCCACTATAGCGAGGTATCTCGCACCCCCAAAAATAGTGGAAATGGGGTAGTGTATGCAGATTCTCCCCAGGTTAACCGCTGCTCGCTGATGCCAAAATACCAGATAGCGCTTCTGTCTTGAATTGAAAGATGTCGCGGAATCGATTTGGAGACCCCGGTTATCCGATTTATACGTGAATTATCCAACAGATTACCGACGTTCAATACACGCAGATTGAAGTTCGTTGTTTGAACTAACAGTTATTTCCAATACTTTATTGTCGGCTTTGCATAATTTCACCTTTCCCTGATACTCCGAACGAATATCGAATGAGTCTTTGATCCGTTTCATTGCCGTCCTCGAAATCTCCGAATCACCGCATTCTGAGTTGGAGCAGAGGAACACATCTCTATCCCCATGAGAGATTTTTGTTGTTTGTGCAGATACCCCACAAAAGGGACAAGAACTATCATTGAAACTTGGGCTCATTTCGATATCCTCCTTACGTCTTGTAAAGACGGGACAGTATATTCAATTGATACACAGAGATGTATGCCCTAGTATAACGCAGAAGTACGGGCCGAAAACGAGACGGGGTAAAAATTAAATATACTGTACCCGGAACACTTACTCCGACCCCATCCGTTCATCATTCACCTCCCTGGGCAAACACGGATACGACAAAACCAACAACAGCCACAACTATCGCAAGAACAGTAAGTCGATTTGCAATCCGTGCGTTTAGGCGCGCGTAGTGAACACCCAAATTATCCCCCAAGCGTAACCGGCTACTTGGGATAGATAACTGCCAATCCGGACATTTTTTATGCTTCTTCCTCCAATATTTCTTATGGCCCAGCACACAAAAATAGGCCACATTCTCGTCCATATCCGAATTCATTGAGGCAGGCATTTTCCGGGAGGGACACACCACCAAGCCCGCAACATGATCCAGCTCTGCGGCCCTCATAATGTGTTTGTTATTGACCCCTGCATTAATAATGTCCTATCGTAGACGTAAAGAAAGAGGGCTGTGATTGACAAAGGAACGTAACAGGTGTTGTTTACGTTGCAAGGCGCGAGCGTAGTGGCGCGCGGTGTCAGCCAGTTCTTCGGTGTCGAAACAGGCGTAGTTGGCCAAAGGATTTTGTTTGAGATAACCCCAGGCGTATTCGATGGGGTTCAGTTCCGGTGCATAGGGCGGCAAGAGGACGGGATAAATCGTGCGGGTATCGCGCAGGAATGCCATAACGGATTTAGCCCGATGAGCTCTAAGCCGATCCCAGACGAGCACGATGGGATGAGGATCGAGCTGTTGGTGGAGTTGGCGCAAGAAGGCGATGATCAATACGGCGTTGATGTTGGTATCGGGGTGGAGGCGAAAGTACAGATGCATGTGATCCCGCC
>JAADGI010000019.1 GCA_013152415.1 Gammaproteobacteria bacterium
TACCGGTGTATGCCCACAAAAGTCGTTACTTTTCTGAATAGCGTGCCAGAGAGCGGCATGATTGCCTCGGTAACCGAGAATTTTTTTGTTGCCTGGAGCACAGTCATAAATGAGCATTGTGACACCAGTGAATCTAATCGCACAAAATCAAACCAGCCTCTATCCGCACCCACGAACCAAAAAATACCCCGGCAATTGATCATCGACCTGAAAAACGGAGAATGGCACGGTGAGTACAATTTTTGACCGACATCAGTTCTTCAGGCGAAATTATTATATTCAGTTATTGATTATAATATCCAACCTGGTATTAATTGCTGTTGTTGACGCTGATGAGCATAATAGTCAACCTGTCATAGGAAGCTATAACATATCACTGGATGCAGCAACCAAGGCAGCAACAGCAGCTGTTAAGCTATGCCATAGACAGAAATATCAAGTCGCCGTAACGGTAGTAAATAAAGCCGGCATTGTAAAAGTAGTTTTACGCAACGATCTAGTTCCAGAAATCGCATTATCAATCAGCCATAAAAAGGCAATAACAGCACTTAGTTTTGCGCAACCAACCTCCATGCTTGCGCAACGTAAGGTCAGCAAAATCCTCGCAACAGAAAAAAATCTTTTATTTGCCAGTGGTGGATTACCAATAGAAGCAGCTGGCACAATTGTCGGCGCAATCGGCGTTAGTGGTGCGCCTAGTGGAGAAATTGATGAACAGTGCGCAAAAAGTGGCATAGATATAATTTCAGATGACCTGAAATTCTTCAACCCCTGATATTAATACTCCCCACCACTGCATCGACCGTTTGAGTAACCCCCTGTCCTCTGTTTTTCTAATAGAAATACATGCAGCTGGAATCAGTGGGGCTTTGCCGTCACAGCAAATCAACCCGGTAACTACACCATCAGTTTGCATGCTGATTTTGAGAGCTCGCAACCTGAAACGAATGAAGGCAATAATACAGTACGCAAGAAGCCAAGATAGTCATGCCCCCACATTAACGAATTGCATCATAGCCACCTTCTATGCCTTTTTTTGAATACACCACCTGCCATAGGTGACTGCGCCTTGCGGTAAAGGTACCGGCAGCGGTGAGCAGGAAATATCGCCACATGCGATAGAAGCGCTGATCGAATCCGAGCGCCTCAATTTTTTCCCAATTTTTGTCAAAACGATCCATCCAGGCCAGTAGGGTTTTACTGTAATTTGTGTTCAGGTTATGCCAGTCCTCAATCTGGAATATCCCATCTATCGATTTAGTCAACTGGAGTGGCGTCGGTAAGGCCCCATTAGGAAAAATATACTTCTCAGACCAGGGATCTGTCGCGGTGGCAGTGCTATGGGTGCCAATGGTGTGCAGCAGGAAAATGCCGTCTGCGCTTAAACAGCGGTCTACGACCTTCATGTAGGTACGAAAATTCTTGGGACCCACGGCCTCGAACATGCCTATGGATACCACCCGATCAAACACCTCATTAATGCTGCGATAATCTTCTAAACGCAGATCCACATCCAGACCTTCACACATTTTTCTGCCCAGCTCGGTCTGCTCTCTGGAGACACTGACCCCGACCACGCTGGCACCGTAGTTCTGGGCAGCAAATTTTGCAAAGCTGCCCCAACCGCAACCGATATCCAACACACGCATACCTTTTTGCAAGCCTATCTTTCGACAAACCAAATCCAGCTTGGCCTCTTGGGCCGCCTCCAGGTCTTTGGCGTCTTTCCAATACGCACAGGTATAGACCATTCGTTGGTCGAGCATCAATTTGAACATATCGTTACTGGTGTCGTAATGTTTTTCGGCCACTTGATAGGCACGCGATACTTTCTGACGATTAAATAGCTTGGTCGCCAAAATCGGTAGGATCATTTTTATGGGTTGAACCTTTTCTTCTATACCGGAACGCAACAGCTTATGGACCAGGGTATCCAGACGCTCACAGTCCCACCACCCATCCATATAGGATTCGCCCAACCCAAGCGCCGCGTCAGACAGAATCCGCCCATAGAATTGTTCATTTTTGACCTGAATATCCCAGGGATTTGGTCCGTCGATCTGTATCTCTGCCAGTGCCAATAAATCCCGAACCGTTCTCTCTACCTGCCTCATTTCCAGCATCTCTCTTGATTTTCAGAAAAACTAAAGTCGAATTGTGCTCTCGACAAATACCTGAATCGATTGATGAGTCACGATCAATCCTTCAGATAATTCTTGCCTCTTGTGTCTATTTTCATGCTACCTTAAATAGCATCAATATGGGGTCACAATCAATATGGGGTCAAGTCACTCAATCAATATGGGGTCAAGTCACTTGCTTCATAATACTCTCCACCACTGCATCGACTGTGCGAGTAAACCCCCTGTCCTGTCTTTTCCTGAGCTGATGCGTAATAAAACTCACTGAGCCTATATGATTTAAATTGAAGTATTCCGCAATGTCCTTGAGCTTTACATCTGCCATTTCCTGACACAGATACATAGCGATTTTTCGTGGCTCATTCCCTTTTTGCGGCCCTTTGATGACTTTCCTCAGTATTTCAGGCTTTGTATCAAAGAACCGAGCCACACCTTTTACAATCAGCGCCATTGTCATATCAGGCCGAATAAGCCGCCCCTTCTCTTGTGCTTCCAGTTCGGGCAGTAGGTTGTCATACACCCAGGAGCGAAAGGCTTCTCCTCCGATAATTGAGGCCTGATTCCCTCGCTGATAAAACTTTAAAGTATCCTCATCTACACCCTGGCTCATATAGCGGGCATAACCTTGATAACGCTGTTTGTGTCCTAGCATCTGATAGACCTTGTCCCGATACAGCCAATCAGGCGCTTTGGCTTTGTTGATGTAGGCAGGATAACTGGACCAGGGGTAGGCGGCTAAATCCTTGACCATGGGTCGCTTCATGTCGATGGGATTGCGGTGTATATAGCGCGATAGTTGCAGAAGATAGGCCTCTTTATCCACCAGTAAGGCTTTATAACGTCCCCGAAACAAAGGGCCATCGGTCTTCTTCAGTCGATTATAGCGCTGTGTATAGACCCCGTTAATATGCCGCATGATACGGCTCAGATTGGCATGGGGTGTTTCCAGTAACAGATGATAATGATTGCCCAACAGGCAATAGGCATGAACGATACAGTGAAATCGTCTATGGACCTCAGACAGCGTATCAAGAAATGCCCGGTAATAACGTTCATCATGAAAAATTGTCTGCCTTGCCCGGCCCCGATTCATGACATGATAAAAGGCGTTTTCGTATTCAATGCGTGGTGGTCTGGGCATGGGGGGGGGAAGTGTAGATTATCAAGTATTATGAAGCAAGCGACTTGACCCCTTTTTCCTTTTTTTAGCTTGATGACCGTATGAAATTGTTCAACAGAACTTCTATTTCACCACGGCGCGAAATCAATGGCTTTGGAGCCAAATGCTCCCACCATGATTTATTTATTTTCACCATATTTTGCACCTATAGAGAACTGTCCTTGAACCAGCTAACGAGGCTGTAGAAAAACCCGTTTCTAAAAGCGCTATTCTACAGTCCTATTTTTAAATTTAATATTTGTCTACTTTGCTCTGATATAATTTGTTTTTCAAGCCAGCCCCGAGCATCCTTTGCTTCTTTATGCGGCCCATTTTCCGTAATTCTTTATCTTCTCTATATTGTGTACCATACAATATAATTGCCATTGCCCCTGGACCTTCTTTTTTCCTCTCAAACTAAATCGATTCAAGCGTTTATTTGTTCCAATGTTGCCAAATACCGGTTCGACTACCGACATACGGTGACTGTATATTAGCTTGCCTCTGTCTGAGTCGACTCGGCGCTTCATCCAGTCTGTGAAATTGGGTGCACGTTGGCCTTTGTTAATGATGAAAGAAACTTGTCGGCCATGACCTTTGCGGGTATTGGCTGAATCGGGATTATGCATACAACGATGCTTTAATTCACATGCCCGACATTTTGTTAATCGGCCTTCAAAAAATATCTTTTCGTGACCGAGCCGGTCAACAAATTCGCTGCGTAGCCACATTTGTTCTTTTGCAGGACATACACAGGTCTTGTTGACCGGATCAAATTCAAACTCACTGGCTGCAATCACACTCGATGTGGCTTTCTTTTTGCCAGTGATGGGACGTCGCTTGCTGTGGTTCTCTTTTTGTTCGGTAAACTTTGGGTCTCGGCTTCTGAATTTGTTGTCCGGGATATAACCATTAATGTTATTTTCGTGCAGGTATTGCATGTTGGCTTCATTGGCGTAGCCGGTATCGGCGGTAATGATTGGATCGTCTAGTTCAATGCCGAGCCGTTTAAATCGTTCATGGACAGCGTTGAGTACAGGCTGTAAGGTGTGATGTTCCTGGCCTTCACCAAAGGCCTGGGCATCGACAATGATTTGATGTTTTTTGTCGACGGTGGCAATGCCATTGTAGCCCTGGAGGGTGCCTTTGCTGGTGGTCATCTTGGCACTTTCATTGTCGGTGATGTTACTTTTAACTTCCTTTTTTATTTTACCTTTGCCCATCCGTGGACTGGCTGTTTTTAGGAATCTGCCAATCTTCTCATGCGCCTTGGTTAATGTTTCGATCGCCTGTTCGCTCCGCGCTCGTCGTTCATCATCGCGAGACTCATTTTCGTCGAGTCGTTTGTGTTCTGTTATATGGTAGTGAATCTGACGTTGAATTTTATCGCGCTTTTTCTCTAACTCTTTAAATGTCCCCGACCATTCCTTCGCAGCATTCGAAGACATTTTGCAACCGTCCAGGGCAAACAGTTCTTTACCCAATAGACCTTGTTCATCACAGATGAGCAAAACCTGCTCAAACAGGGTTTCTATTTCTTCGCTGTAACCACTGACAAAGTTTGCAATGGTCGTGTAATGCGGCACTGTGTCGCAGGACAAGGCCTTGAAAATGATGTTGGTTTCGCAACTCCATTGAATTTCACGACTGGAGGTGATCCCTTTTGAGTAGGCAAACAGGATGATCTTTAACAAAATCGCCGGATCATAAGCCGGTCGGCCTGTTTCGTCGTTCTTAAAGCTGGGATGAAAGATGGATAAATCGAGCTTTTGCTCGATTAAAAAATGGATGGCATGCTCAAAGGTACCGGGTTGCAATTGATCGGCATAGCTAACAACCACCATCTTGCTTTGGCTCGGATCATACGGGATGAATTTGGGCATCGACACAACTCCTTGTGGTGTTAAGCCATTATATCAATATATTCAGGGCTTTTTTGACTTTTTCTACAGCCTCAACGTCGGCAATAACCGGGATTTTACAGCGTTGTTTTAGCTGTGCTAGGCTTTTTTAGCACAGCTAAAACAACGCTGTAAAATGTCCGAGTTGATTGCCTTTGTTATATTGCGTATGCAGAACTCTACATTACCGTTCATACTTTTTGAATATTTCAAGGTTTGCAACATTAGCATGGAAAGCCTTAAACTCAGATTTCATACTAGAGTCTGATAGCTCTGAGCTATATTGCATATCTTCACTTTCTACCAACAATGAACTAGTAACCTTTATTTCATTTTCAGAAATAAAATCTCTCACTATATCTCTAAATCGTGGAGTAGTATGTCGATATTCAGATTCGTTTATGCTTACAATCTCACCTGTTTTAAAGCACTTCACATTTCCATTTCTAAATATTTTTTCTTTTTCCGAAATCAATTTATCAGACACCGCTTCTCGACATGCACTGTAAAACCCTTGTTCCACAGTTGGCTCTTTACTAGATATACATGAAGGAATTGAAAAATCTGTTGTACTTCCATCATACCGTTCTAAATGAAAGCAACTTGTAGGATGAGAGTTAGATTTCTCGCGGTAGAACCTCTTTATTCCAACACCAATTTTCTCTTTAACTTCTGGGTGACGTTGTATTACTTCAAATAAATATTTATCATCAAGTTGATTTATTCCATCACCATCAGCATAGCTATGAAGCATTTTTTTAAAAAACTCTGTTGCATCTTTTTTTGACTTGAATTGTATACTCGGTAATTCAATTGGATGGCCAGCCATAACTCTCTCCATTTTTAGCAATATAACTTATAAGCATTTATCCGTCGTGCGCAGCATGATGTATAAATGTCTGTTGGACTAAGCCGCCCATCGGATTGGCACGCAATCTTAATAAAGGGAAATGTATTGTGCGGATCGGCGCAGTGCGGTCGTTTGTGCGTACACCGGCATGTCGATAGGATGGTTCATATCCTTGTTGGCAATGTGTGCAATCCTTCTTGCATCCTGTTTTATCCAACCTAACGCTAATTTACCCCGAAATCCACTTACCAAACCACACGCATGGCCCAGCGTGGGCGCTACGGCAGTAGCTGGGCGAAAACCGGGTCAGAGAGCAATATTCTCCGAATATTGGCAACAATTGCCCCCTGGCCTGGTTTCTTTATTTTTCCTGAATTAAAACCTCGCTCGTCTGGCCGGTGACGGCGCTGAATTCGGTCGGTTCAAATTTACCCAGGCGTGACCATACCCTTATTTTATATCGTCCCTCGACTACGGTTATCTCACGACCATCGCATTGCTTGGCCTTGCTCGTCGCAACCGTTTTGCCATTCGCATCTATGCGCACCAACCAACATCGATAATCTTTCGACGGCGATTTAGTCTTAAACACATAGCGTGGTTTGACTGTTGCAAAGGGCACAGTGAGTGCAATGACCTGTTTGCCGCCACTCACCACTTTAACGTTATCAATTTGATAGGGCGTTAATGACCCATCTGATCTCAAGGTGTAGACACCCGGCTGAACATCGGCACCATTGTTCCAGTGAATTTTGTACATGACCTTACCGTCGCGTAACAACTCCTGGTGTTGGCGAATTGGCTTGTCCTGGCCTTTTGCCATCACCTTGAAAACAGCCCGTACTGTCTCGACGGCCTGAAATTCAATCACCTTATCTTCGCCCGCAGCAACTGTTGCAGTTGTCTTCAGCTGGTTATCCTTGTTCAAGGATGCAGCAAAATCATAGGTACCGGGCAGCACAAAATGATCTTCACCAGGCCGTACATTGAATAATTTCTGACCCTTCTGATAGGCCGTGGCATTGACGCCACGAATCTCTTTACCCTTTGCGAAGAAACGCGTCACAATTTGCGCTGGCCTGGGCACCACTACCTGAATAACAGTACTCCCCTGCTTTTTTATTTTGATCTTTTTGCTCACAGGCTGGAAAGTCTTGCCGTTCAGTGTCGGTACCCCTGCCTTAAGGGTATAGGCACCGCCATCAAACACATAACGGTGGTTACTCTTTACTTCAACCACTTTACCTGAGGCATTCGTCAGGGTTCCTTTGACCGGTAGATAATGACCTTTTTTATCCACACCGCTGAGCTTGAATTCCAGTCTGGCGGATTGCGGTTGCGGATCGGGTTTTCTGGCCGCAGGGGCTTTGCTGGCGGCGGTCTGTTTAATCGCACTGGCCAACTCCATATCCGAGTTGGCATCGAGGTACTGGGTTCCTGACGCATCGGCAATACATTGCATCGCATCCCGTGCCATATCGGTCAGACCGAGACCGACCACGTGGACCCGCACATTGACCTTGGTCTCACGCCATGTTCGCACCAGTTCGCAGGGATCGGCATCGCAGGTCTCGATTCCATCGGAAATAAGCAATATATCCCCGGCCCGATCACCGAAATCAGTGAGCGCTGCCTGCAGGCTCCGGGTAATCGGTGTCTTACCTCGTGGACTGACAGCGTTTACCTGCTTGGATATTTTTGACAGGGTACTATCAGCGGGGCCAAAGGGTACTGCCAGTTCCGTGTCACTGCAATCTCCGGCACGACGGTGGCCATACAACCTTAACGCCACATCCCGACCGGCGAACAAAGAGGCATCCAATCGATTGAAGACATCCCTGGCGACCTTAATCTTGCGTGACTTGTCTGGTAACTCGCCCCACATCGAATTGGAGCCGTCAAAGATCACATACAGTGATCGGGCCGCCCGATCCTGGGCGACGACGACTTGAGAATCGAAAACGATGCAGAGCACCGTTAGCAACAAAATTATGTTGATTATTTTGGTCATCAGTTAACCTGTACGTTTTTAGTGTTCTGGAAAGTAGATTCCTGACCCCAGTTTTGCCATGCCTCTTGATAGACCGGAGGCCTCATATCTGTATTGTTAACCTAGGATCTTATCGTAATCATTGTGATTGCCAACCCAAAACCACAAGATGTCACCCTCTATTTCGACTGCAAGGGCTCGATAAGCGAGTCCTACTCGGATTGACCAGAATCGACCTACTTTCTTAAAGTGAAGAGAGGGGTGTTTTGGATTCTCTTTAAGAAGTTCGAAGTTTTTGTCAGCCACTGACTGAATAGGCTGAGGAAGGGAACGGTAGCATTCCCAAAATCTGGGTGAAGCAAAATGCTTCAAAGCTCGCTCACTTTACCCTCGCGATACCCCTTAATTGCTTCGTCAGCGTAATCATCAAGATTACCTGTCTCAACATCAGCCCGGAATTGCGCATCCCACGCTTCGGCGTCATATTCAACAAACCATTGCCTGAAGCTCTTTAGCTCATTTTTGCTGAGCTTTTCAATATCTTGCTCGATTTCTTCTACTTTTCTCATGTTTAATAACCTCGATCCCTTCAGGCATTGTAGCAAATTTTTTACACTTTATAGGCTGACGAGCCTGTAAAAAATGGGGTTGGAGTCGAGCGGTACTTACTTAAGCTGATATAGTGCTTTCTAGTCCCTTCTCCCTCAGAGAGAAGGTTAGGATGAGGAAAACAATAACTAGAAAAAAGCAGATATTGTTAATTTATCCCCTCACCCAACCCTCTCCCGGAGGGAGAGGGGGCTTAAGTAGGTACCCTACAAGGGACCCTTTAACCCACCCACACCCTGGCATTACGAAACAGCCGCAACCAAGGCCCATCTTCACCGTGGCTATCGGGATACCAGGAATGGTTGACGGTACGTAATAGGCGCTCGGGGTGGGGCATCATGATGGTGACCCGGCCATCGCCGGTGGTGAGGCCGGTGATACCCTGGTTTGAACCATTGGGGTTGTGGGGATAGGTCGTGGCGGTGTCGCCGCTGTTGTCGATATAGCGCATCACCACCCGCTGCTTGTCCAGCAAGTGTTGATCATCATGGGCTTGGTGAAATTCGGCGCGGCCTTCTCCATGGGCCACGGCGATAGGCAAGCGGGACCCTGCCATGCCGGTAAAAAACAGGGAGGGGTTTTCCGGGATGTCCACCATCACATAGCGGGCCTCAAATTGTTCCGAACGATTGCGCACGAAATGGGGCCAGTGGTCACTCTGGGGAATCAGTTCGCGCAGGTTGGACAGCATCTGACAGCCGTTGCACACCCCCAGGGCAAAGCTGTCGTTGCGTTCAAAAAAAGCGGCAAACTCATCCCGGGCCTGACTATTAAATAGGATGGACTTGGCCCAGCCCTCCCCCGCCCCCAGGACATCGCCAAAGGAAAAGCCGCCGCAGGCTACCAGTCCGGCAAACGGCTTAAGGGAGACGCGGCCATCGAGGATATCGCTCATGGTGACGTCGATGGATTTAAAACCGGCGCGATCAAAAGCCGCCGCCATTTCCACTTGTCCGTTGACGCCTTGCTCACGGAGGATGGCCACTGCCGGTTTTGTCTCCAGGTTTAAAAAAGGCGCGGCGATGTCTTCATCGGGATCGAACCTGGGTTTGACCTGCAAACCGGGATCGTCAGCATCCAAAAGCCGGTCGAATGCCTCCTGGGCGCAGTCGGCATTGTCCCGCAGGGATTGCATACGCCAACTGGTCTCAGACCAGGCACGGTGCAAATCCTGGCGGGGCTGTTTAAATATTGTTTCGCCTTTGTTTTGGATGCACACGAAATCGTCATTGGACACGCTGCCCAGGCGATGCAGTGCGTCCTCCAACCCAACCGAGGTAAAGGCATCAACGATATGTTGGCGTTGGGCGGCGGGGGTCTGTATGACCGCGCCCAATTCTTCGTTGAACAGACAGGCCAGGACCTGTGCCGAGGTGGTGGGGTTCAAAGTATCCAGTTCAATAGTCACACCACAGTGACCGGCAAAGGCCATTTCGCACAGGGTGACAAACAGTCCGCCGTCGGAACGATCATGGTAGGCCCACAGTATCTCTTCCCGGCCAAGTTGTTGGATGAGGGCAAAGAAGGCCTTGAACTGTTGCGGCTGATCCAGATCAGGAGCGTCGTGACCGAGTTGTTTATAAACCTGGCACAGGGCCGACCCCCCCAGGCGGTTGCGGCCCTGACCCAGGTCAATGAGAAACAGATCACTGTCTCCCCGATCGGTGCGCAGTTGCGGGGTGAGGGTCTGCCGAATATCCTGCACCGCACTGAAGGCGGTGATGATCAAGGACAGGGGTGCGGTCACCGCCTGTTCTTTGCCCTGCTCGTTTTGCCATACGGTCTTCATGGACATGGAATCCTTGCCCACGGGGATGCAGATGCCCAATGCCGGACACAGCTCCATACCCACTGCGTGGACCGCATCGTATAGACCGGCGTCTTCCCCAGGGTGCCCGGCAGCGGCCATCCAGTTGGCGGATAATTTCACCTGCTCCAGGCTGCCGATCTGGGCCGCCGCCAAATTACTCAGGGCCTCCCCCACCGCCATGCGCGCACTGGCTGCGGGGTTCAACAGTGCCACCGGGGTGCGTTCCCCCATGGCCATGGCCTCACCGCTATGCCCCTGGTAACCGGAAGCGGTTACCGCCACGTCAGCCACCGGCACCTGCCAGGGTCCCACCATTTGATCCCGCACCACCAAACCGGTCACGCTGCGGTCGCCTATGGTGATCAGAAAAGTCTTGTCCGCCACTGTGGGCAAATGCAGCACCCGTTGCACCGCCTCGGCCAGGTCGATGGCTTCAACACGCAGGGGTGGCTGACTGCGATCAATATGTTTGACCGTCCGGCGCATCTTGGGGGGCTTACCCAACAACACCGCCAGATCCATGTCGATGGGGCGGTCATAGCGTTCGCAGTGACCGCTCACCGGGTGATCTGCAAAGTGATGATCGTCCAAACAAAGTTGCCGCTCCGCAGTGGCCTCACCCACCACCGCCACCAGACAACGCTCACGCGCACACAGGGCCATAAACCGGTCCATGCTTTCGGGGGCAATAGCCATCACGTAACGTTCCTGGGACTCGTTGCACCAGATCTGCATGGGGGACATGCCGGGGTCATCGTTCGGTATGCTGCGCAGATTAAAGTGACCACCACGCCCGGCACCGTCAACCAGTTCCGGCAGGCCGTTGGACAGGCCCCCGGCACCAATATCATGGATAGACAATATTGGATTGGCATCCCCCAGGGCCCAACACTGGTCAATGACTTCCTGACAACGGCGTTGCATCTCCGGGTTGCTGCGCTGTACCGAGGCAAAATCCAGGTTCTCGGCACTGGCCCCGCTGGACATGCTCGAGGCCGCCCCGCCGCCCAGACCAATGAGCATGGCCGGACCGCCGATGACCACCAGTTTGGCCCCTACCGGAATGCCCCGCTTTTGCACATGGGGGCCACGAATATTGCCCACACCCCCGGCCAACATGATGGGCTTGTGATAACCGCGCACCTCGTCACCCCCCGAAGCGGGGATGACTTCTTCAAAACAGCGAAAATAGCCTGCCAGATTGGGGCGGCCAAATTCATTGTTGAAGGACGCGCCGCCCACAGGACCCTGCAACATAATCTCCAGGGCGCTGCTGATGCGGTCCGGACGGCCATGGTCCGTCTCCCAGGGCTGTATAGCGCCAGGCAGACGCAGGTTCGATACGGAAAAACCGCACACCCCGGCCTTGGGTTTGCCGCCCCGGCCGGTGGCGCCTTCGTCTCGAATCTCCCCACCCGATCCGGTGGCGGCCCCAGGGAAAGGGGCGATGGCGGTGGGATGGTTATGGGTCTCCACCTTGATGACCAGATTGATTTCTTCGTCGTGATACGTGTAGTGACCGGTTTCCGGGTCCGCAAAAAACCGCCCCCCCAGGGCACCACGACTCACTGCGGCATTGTCATCATAGGCCGACAAGGTGTCGCCCGGATGTTGCTCGTGAGTATTGCGGATCATGGCAAACAGGGAACGCTCCCGGGACCGCCCATCGATCTCCCACTCGGCGTTAAATATCTTATGGCGGCAGTGTTCGGAATTGACCTGGGCGAACATCATCAACTCCACGTCGGTGGGGTTGCGACCGATATCAACAAAATGTTTGACCAGATAGTCCATCTCGTCGACGGACAGGGCCAGACCCAAATCTTCATTGGCAACCTCAAGGGCAGCCTGGCCCCCGGCCAGCACATCCACACAGGCTGGGGGGATGGGGTCGGCATCCTGAAACAGTTGCATGGCCTGGTCGAAGTCGCTCAACACCACCTCAACCATACGGTCATGCAGGTGATGACTCAGGGCCTCACGCTGTTGTCTGCTAAAGGTCTGGGCCGGGTCGGCAGCAAGATACCAGGCAACGCCGCGCTCGAGACGCTTGATCTGCTCGAGTCCACAGCGCCGGGCAATATCGGTGGCCTTGGATGACCAGGGCGACAGGGTGCCGGGCCGGGGCACCACCAGAAACAATTGACCCTGGGACAATTCAGGGGGGGAGTTGGCTTGGACACCCGGACCGTAGTGCAGCAGGCGTTCGAGTTTTTCGTGGTCCGATGGGGTCAGGGCATCACTTAGGTCGGCAAAATGCACATACTCGGCGTATATGTGTTCGACACTGGCAACGCAGCGTTTCAAATCCTGGAGATGGCGCTGACTGCGGAATGTGGATAAGGCCGGTGTGCCCCGCAGGGTTAACACCCCGGTGCCACTGTCAGCACCGCTCATGATGCCGCCACCCGCTCACTGCCCTTGCCAGGGCCCAAGGTGTAGGCGAAAAACCGGTAAGACTTGGTGGCCTCGAAGGTCTGCTGGGTGTAGTCACCGCCACAATGGCGGTCACAGGTACGCCTAAAACGCCGTCCCCAAAGGGCCTTGGCCAGACGAGTCATGACGGGATGCCTGCCGCGTAAATAGTGGTGGGCACTGTCCAGGGCAGGTTTTACTCGGTTTTGCATCACGTCCTCGAGCAAGGCAATGGTGGGGCTGACCCGTTGGGTAATGTCTTCATCCGCCACCTGCCTAAGGGGGGACCCATCGATGAGTCGAAAAAACTTTTCCAGGCTGTGGCCACTGCGTATGGGGTCTTGCCGGGGGCCTGTCAGACTAAAGGTATCACAGATCAAAACCAGTCCGTTGGGTTTTAACACACTACCCAGTTTTTCCAATGCACGGTGGATCTTGATGAACTGAAAACTCTCGCTAAATAGGACAATATCGTACAAGCCCGTCAGGGACGATGTATCCAGGTCTTCAAATCGGCATGGAAAAAGTTGGGCTTTATGTCCTACAGTCGCCATACCCTTGAGCCGTTCGAGTATCACACGATTAAGGGTGTGGGAAGGCGACACCCCATCGGCCCGATAACCGCGTTCGAGCAAACGGCACAGTAGCTGCCCGGTACCACAGCCCACATCCAACACACGCAAGGGACCGCCCTCATCCAAAGAGGGCATTTTATCAATCAGATAATCACTAAAGCGCTGTTGCGCCAGCGGGATATTACTGAGCCGGACCTCCAATCCCTCGTCCCACATACCAAAGTGGAGGTCATCCAGATTGAACAGTTGTCGCGCCAGCAACAGTCCCAGTTCGCGACTGTCCATGGGCACTGGTGTCAATCCAGCTCCACCCCAAGGCGATGTGCCACTTCTTCATAGGCTTCGACCACACCGCCCATGCCCCGCCGAAACCGGTCTTTGTCCAGCTTCTCGCGGGTGTTGGCATCCCACAAACGGCAACCGTCCGGGGTAAACTCGTCGCCCAGCAACAATTGGCCATTGAATCGGCCAAATTCGATCTTAAAATCCACCAGCAACAAGTCGGCATTGGCAAAAAGCTTTAGCAGAATCTGGTTGACCTTGATCGTCAGGATTTTCATATCCTCAATTTCCTGCTCACTGGCCCAACCGAATCCCACGATATGGGATTCGTTGATCATCGGATCGTGCAAACTGTCGTTTTTTAGAAAAAATTCAAATATGGGTGGGTCCAGATCAATCCCTTCTTTGACGCCCAGACGTTTGCAGATAGAGCCTGCGGCAATGTTGCGGATCACACACTCAATGGGCAACATATCGAGACGCCGAACAACGGACTCTTCGTTGGTCAACAACTCGATAAAGTGGGTGCGTACCCCGGCGGCCTCCAGCTTTTGCATGATAAAGGCATTAAATTTGTTATTGGTCATGCCCTTCCTGGCGAGTTGCTCGATCTTCTCACCATCAAAGGCCGAGGTATCATCCCGAAAATGCAGAATGATCTTGTCCGGGTCCTCAGTGAGGTAGGCCGATTTTGCCTTACCCGTATACAGATGTTCGCCACGCTTCATTGATCATTAACCTTTTTTAACTGAGTTCACACCATGCCAAACCGGTATCCTGGTCAGCCACTTTTATCCACCACTGTTCACATTCCATCGCCCCACTAAGGGCATCACACGCCAATTCCGGGCGATTGTTTTTCTGGCTCAAATGCATGGCCACCAAATGCTGCAATCTCGAACAATCAATTTTAGATAATATCTGTCCAGCAGTAACATTATCCAGATGACCATACCGACTGCTGACACGCTGTTTAAGCACCAACGGATAGTCACCCTCCATCAACAAATCAACGTCATGATTACACTCCAACAAAAGCGCGTCACATCCACTCAACACACGCTCAATGTGTTTTGTGCTGGAGCCGGTATCCGTCAGCAAGCCAACCCGAAATGAATCATCGCTAAATACGAATTGACTCGGTTCCCTGGCATCATGGGGAACGGGAAACGGTTCTATTTTCAGGCCATCAATGGCAAATGCTGTGCTGCTACAAAATAGCTGCACCTCTGGCAAAGGCCCAATATTGGCCTGTCGGCACTCTTTTTGGGTACCAACGGTCATCCACACGGGCAGATCATAGGCCCGTGCCAGTACACCGATGCCACTGATATGGTCTCGGTGACCATGGGTCACCAACAGGCCAGTAAGGTCTTCGCCTTCCAATTCCAGACGCGCCAAACGTTTGCGAGTCTCCTTTAGGGAAAAGCCACAATCGACCAATAGACACGCCCCAGCCCCCTTGATTAGCGTACCGTTTCCGTTGCTACCACTACCTATGGATGCAAACCGCATGGCCTGCCTTGCCCAGACACGCTATCGGTCATCTCAACGTAATTGCTCATAGAGGAGCTTGAGTATCCTGGCTCCCGTTTTCGATTTTTCAGTCGTACCCTGTTTGTCACGCACCGTTACCTGTGACGTCTCGCCACTGGCTTCGAGCTTGACCTGGTACTCATCCTGGCCAATTGTCTTTTTACCCCCACGGGAGAATATCCGTTTCAAGAATCCCTTTTTCTTTTTGGTGCCTTCGTCGGTATCGATATAGCGCACATAATAAATGCCTTCGCTGCGGTTACGATCAACCACCGTAAAACCTATTCGATCCAGGCTCAGACCCAGACGCCGCCAGGCATCATCGAAACCACCATTAAGATGCAACACCTTGGCACTATCTGTGCCACTTTCGAGACGAGCACGTTGCTGATGCTGTGCCGATGAACCTGCACCGGCGACGATGGTTTTTGCGCGACCCATATCCACGCCCATATACACCATCAATTCACGCATCATTTCTGCTTCCAGCTCAGGATCAGCAGGACGAGCCTCCCACACGGTTTCAACCACTTCTCCACCGGTCAGATCGGTGGCACGTTCCATCATACCGCGATGGGTAAGATACAACTCGGTTGTGGCCGCTTCTTTACCGCGTTCCAGGCGAACCCGAAACTTGTCCCTTAATCCGTTGGAATAGAGTCCACTTAAAAATTTATTGAAAAAATTGGTGACAAAATCACTTTTGACTTTAGCCCGGCTCTCGGTCCAATCCGTCTCCATAATACCGGTGCGTGCATTCTCTTTGGCAATCAGGAATCCATTTTTCAACCAAAATTCACGTACCCTGGGCCATATTTGTTCCGGCGTACCGTTCATCACCAACCAGCGCTGTCCACCACTGCCCTCCAAACGGACACCATTTTGTGAGGGCAATACACTGCTGGATTGAGCCCCGGGACGAGACTGTTTATTCTGATAATCCGAGTAGCTGGCACTACTCATCCTGCCCGGTATGAGTAACTCATCACGAATTGAGCTTGAACTCAGATCAGGAGGCACCTCCAAAGGCTGCACATTCTTCGTCGACTGATAGTTGATATCTTTCTTTCCCACCTTCTTTTTGATGTAGCCACAGCCACCGACGAGTGTGGCGGCCAGCATCATGGTGATGACTACTCTGAGTTTATGATTTGTTTTCATATTGATAACAACCTTCTTTGCCTCACTTGGTGACGCCCGCCTGCCGCATGGCCTGGCGAACGATGTCGTGAAACCCTGACGACAATGGCGTCAAGGGCAACCTGATACCTGAATCGATTATACCCATTTCTTGTAATGCCCATTTCACGGGAATGGGGTTCGCTTCGACAAACAGTTTTTCGTGCAAACCCGAAAGGCCTGCATCTATTTGTTCAGCCACACTCCGCTGCCCCGTCGTGGCCGCGGCACACATCTTCGACATCGCCAGCGGTGCAACGTTCGCAGTAACCGAAATGACCCCTTTGCCACCCAACAACATCAACTCCAACCCCGTGGCATCATCACCCGAATAAAGCGAAAAGTGGTCATTGCACTGGTCCAGTATCTCCCGGGCCCGGTGCATGTCACCCGTGGCATCTTTAATGCCGATAATATTGTCATGCTCGCTAAGGCGCACCACGGTCTCGGTAAGCATATCGCAAGCGGTTCGCCCAGGCACATTATATAGTATCTGTGGCATGGATACGGCCTCGGCCACCGCAGCATGATGCCGATATAAGCCTTCCTGGGTGGGCTTATTATAGTAGGGAGTGACCAACAGACAGGCCGCAACGCCGGCCTCAAGGGCACAGCGAGTCAGCGCAATGGCTTCACGAGTCGAGTTTGAACCGGTGCCACCAATAATGGGGATGCGCCCAGCGGCATATTCCACCGTACGCGCCATCACCTGGCAGTGCTCGTCAAAATCCAGGGTCGCAGATTCCCCCGTCGTACCCACAGAGACAATGGCATGGGTGCCACTATCCACATGAAAATCAACGAGTTTTTTTAATCCGGCGTCATCCAGCGACCCATCTGCCAACATTGGAGTCACTAACGCCACCATACTGCCGTGAAACATATTTTATTGTCCGTGGAGCACTCAGTTGCGAGCGGGAATAGTACGTTTTCGTATACGGAATAACAAGATGGACACCACCTGGGGTATCCGTATGATGCAGGCTCTTGGATACTGAGCAGGAGTCGCAATGGCCAACAACGACGGCGCCATACGGGAGATCCGTATCAACCCCATTGTCCCCACCGAATCCGTTTTGGTGGCGACCGAAAGAAGCCTACGCCCCAAAAAAGCCGAAACGGGCATCCCCCACGATGACCGCGAGTGGGTGGCAGACTGTCCATTTTGCCCCGGAAATGAATCACGCACCCCGGAGGCCATCGTCTGCGTCCCCGAAAACGGCCCCTGGGCCATTCGTATCGTCAACAATCTCTACCCGATGCTGGGAGATGAGCTCCGCCCTTCGAGCCTGCAATTCGGCCTGCAACAAACCATTGATGGCTATGGCCGCCACGAGGTCATCATTGATCATCATCACCATGGTGTCGCGCTGCATGAGATGAGTGAATCGCACCTGGAACGCCTGTTTCGAAGCTACCGTGACCGCATGGCCCAACTCTACGCCACCGATGAGCGGATCAAATATGTGTTGGTATTCAAAAACTTTGGCCCTGCCGCAGGCGCCAGCATCCCCCACACCCACAGCCAAATCATTGCCATGCCGGTTATACCCCACAATATCAACGCAGAACTCGATCACAGTCTGCAGTACTTCCAGACTCACCGGCAATGTATTTTTTGCGCCCTGATAGATGAGGCCCTCAGCCTCGAAGCCACATTTTATGACCAACATTCCGGAGAGCAACTGCGCAAGATCGATGTGGGACAATATGTGGTCGAACGCGGCCGCCGCTTCATTGCCATCAAACCCTTCGCCAGCCGCTATGCCTGGGAAATCCATATCCTGCCCCAAAACCATCATCACGATTTTGTCGCCACCCCTGATGACGATTTACAGGATCTTGCCACCGTAATGAAGCGCGTCATGCAACGGCTGGATGCCGTTCTCGACGGTGTGCAATACAATTTCTTTTTACACAGTGCACCCCATAGTGCAGACGACCACCACCATGCCGCGAGTTACCACTGGCATATTGAAATCTGTCCACGCACCAGCATCCCATCCGGCTTTGAACTTGGATCGGGGCTGTTCGCCAACACCGTCAGCCCCGAATCAGCTGCACAACAACTGCGGGATGTCGTCCTGGCGGCAAACGAGACCCCCCCATAAATGACTAAGCTCCGCACCAAAGAACTTTGTCTCACCATAGGTGAGACATGGATCAGCAACCATCTCAGCATTAATTTTGAATCGGGCCAGAACTGGGCCATTCTAGGACCAAATGGCAGCGGCAAAACCACCCTGCTGATGACCCTGGCGGGTCTGCATTCGGCACAGAAAGGGCAAGTACGGTTAAACGATCAAGCGATTGCCCATCTGCCCATACGAGAGCGGGCCCGTCAACTCGGCATCTTATTCCAGGGCACCGATGATACCTTCCCATCCACTGTTATCGACACCGTTATGATGGGTCGCCATCCCCACATCAATCCCTGGCGCTGGGAAGATCAAGACGATCGGGACCTCGCCACCGCCTCACTGGCGGCAGTGGGCCTCGAAAAATTTAAACAGCGCCAACTCGACACCCTGTCCGGTGGTGAACGACGCCGTGTGGCCATCGCCTGCCTACTCACCCAGGACCCACCTGTTTGTCTATTGGATGAACCCACCAATCATCTGGACATACGTCATCAACTGGACGTCCTGGCCCATTTCAGCACACGCAGCCAACAACCTGGACATCTCAATATCATGGTGCTGCACGATGTTAATCTGGCCCTGCGTTATTGTAGTCACGCCATGCTGCTATATGGACATGGTGTCATTGAGCATGGACCCCTTGCCAAGGTCATCAGCACAGCACGTCTGGAAAAATTATATCAGTGCCCGATACGTAAACTGCAAGATAGCAACGGAACCGCATATCTTCCCGCAACTTAGCCCCATTGATTGAATCAATTCGACTCTGATCCCGTTCTTTGCTACAGTCGCCGCACGTCACAGGTGCTCTTAAAAAGAGAGTCGAACTCGAGTTTTAAAAAAATCGATTCTGTTCTTTTTTTGGAGTGAAACGGGAAATCGGTACGCCTGCCCCTATGCAGATACTTTCATAGGCGCAAGTCATTCCGATGCTGCCCCCGCAACGGTGATCGAGCAAGAATGAATCATTTAGCCACTGCGTCAGATGTTTTCGATGTGGGAAGGCGATTCATTCGGTGAACAAACGCTCGTAAGCCCGGAGACCGGCCTGCTGACCATCAACAGCCAATGTTGCGGTGGGCAACGGGCCGGTCCTATTGCTGGTCCGCGTCCCCCAAACTCTCCCAATATCGGCACCCATTAATCGCCTACGTGCACGGCGGGTGCACAGGAGAGTGTCATGAGCTATCGATTTAACACCGCCTTATCCTTTATGCAGTCTGTGATCTGTGGACTGGTTTTATCACAGCAAAGCTTTGCCGCAAACTCCGCCCCTGTGGTGGTCACCGCAACACGCACACCCATTGTCAGCGGCAGTGGTATCACCCCGACCCTTGTTATCAATCGCTCTGATATCGAACTGAGCCAGGCCCAGGACCTGACCCAACTTTTGCAGTTTCAGGCTGGACTGGATATCGCCCGCAATGGGGGCCCCGGACAAGCCAGCAGCCTCTTTATTCGCGGCACCGAAAGCAACCAAACTCTGGTCCTGGTTGATGGTGTCGAAATCAATCCCGGTACCATTGGCGGTGCCGCCTTGCAACAAATCAACCTGGATATGGTGGAGCGAATCGAGATCGTAAAGGGTCCACGCTCCACCCTGTATGGATCGGATGCCATCGGCGGTGTGATCCATATCTTTACTCGGCGTGGTGGCAAAGGCACATCATCACAAATCAAACTGAGCATGGGTAGTGAGCAGACCCGTACTCTGTCCGCTGCGGTACGACACGATAATGGCCGCTTTTATGGCGGCGTCGACCTGAGTCTGCTTGACACCAACGGTTTTCCAACGCGCAGGGGGGCCACCACCGATAGCGGCTACAGTAATACAAGCATCAACGCCCGTATCGGCCACCGTGGCAAACGCTTCACCACGGAACTCAGCCATTGGCAAAGCCGTGGCAATACAGAGTATTTTGGTTTTTTTCTCGACCCCCTTGACCAGGACTACCAAAATGCAGTCAGCGCATTCACCGTAAAAGGCGCAATCAATAAACGTTGGGGGACAACCCTTAAACTCAGTCACATGGTGGACCGCATCACCCAGAACCAGGGAGATGATTTTGCCACCACCCGGCGCAGCGTATTCGATTGGCAGAATGACTTCCAACTAAATGCCAATAACCTGGTGACCGTGGGTGCCCTGCTGTCCCGGCAAAGCACCCGTGCCGCCTCCTTTGGCAGCACCTTGGGCGAGGATATTGATGAAAATGCCGCCTATGCCCAATTACAATCACAGCGTGGCCGCCACCAACTCACTCTGGGCATCCGCGCCAACAATCATGATGCCTTCGGCAGCTACACCACATGGGACACCGGATACGCTTATCAGGCCACACCCGCCTTGTTATTGTCCGCCATGGTGGGTACTGGCTTCCGCGCCCCCGACAGCACCGATCGATTTGGTTTTGGCGGCAACCCAGACCTGGAGCCCGAGACCTCACGCAATATTGAATGGGTAGCGCGTTACCAAATGGGTGTGGGGCAGACTTTTACACTCAGTGCCTACCAGAACAATCTGGATCAACTCATCACCTTCGATGATCCTGATGGTTTCCTGGGCCCCATACCTGGGCGCAATAAAAATATTGATAGGGCGCGTATCCGGGGGATCGAAGCGCGCTACAGCCTTGATCGCCACCCCTGGAAACTCAATATTCAGGCCACACTCCAGGACCCTGAGAACCGAAATACCGGCAATCAATTGGCACGTCGCGCCAAACAAAGCCTGACTGTAAACACCGCTTACTCAGGCCGTCATTATCGAACCGGCTTTGATGCCCTGGTTACCAGCGAACGGCCTGATTCTGATTTCAGCAACACGGTCAATAGCGGGTACACCCTAATCAATTTCTATGCAGAAAAAAAACTCACGCCAGGCTGGTGGTTAAGGGGCCGCATAGAAAACCTATTCGACCAGAACTATACCCTGGCGGACCAATTTAACACCCGGGGCCGCGCCGCGTTTATTGAGATTCAGTACAAGCAGGGCAAAGACGGCTAATGATCGTCCGCTTCTTGTTATTGTCGGCAGTCTTCCATGGCCTCGCCTTGGCGTGGGCCATGGGCCGACCGCCACCGGCGACACTACAACTTGCGGCGCCATCTCTTAGCGTAACGCTATACACCCAAAATAAGGTGAGCTCACAAAACACGCGCCATCAGGGTAGCGCAAGCAAAAAGAGGCCCACAGTTTCTGCAAAATCACTACCGGCTATCACTGGGGGGCAAACACAGGCAAAAAAGGATGACAGCAAGGATGTGAGTCGCCCCAGCAACAACGAGACCCACAAAAAACAAAGGGCGCAATACCATAATCAACTCATCGCCCTGCTAAGACTTGCCCTCGACCGATACTTCACCTACCCCCCCCTGGCCCGCAAATACGGCTGGCAAGGTGAAGTCCGCCTTAATGCTCGCCTGGGCGCCGATGGGCAATTACATAACATCCGGGTCTCACGTTCATCCGGTTACGCGATACTGGATGATGACGCGGTGTATACTCTGCAACAGATTGGCGCTGTCCCCCCCATCCCTCCGGCCTCACAGTGGTTGGGGGGACAGGATTATGACTTCGAACTGCCGGTCATCTATCGGCTGACCCAAGGCTCTTGAACATGTTAAGGAGGATATTAAAATTATTGTGTTAGTCTTTTTAGACCCTCTCCCGAAAATAACACGCACATGGGACAACGTCTGACAAAAATATACACTCGCACCGGCGACCAGGGTGACACCGGGCTGGGGGATGGCCAGCGCGTGAGCAAGGACGATGACCGGGTTGAGGCCCTGGGCACGGTCGATGAACTCAATAGCCTGATTGGTTTGCTGCTCTCGGAAACCGGCGATGAATCCATTAAAAAGATATTGACGGCTATTCAGCATCAATTGTTTGAACTCGGTGGCGAATTGAGCTTGCCGGGCAAAACCTTACTCCAGGAAAACTGGGTGGAGGCCATGGAACAGCAGCTTGATAAACTCAACAAGCCCTTGGGGGCTCTCAAAGATTTCATCCTGCCTGGCGGTCACCGTAGCGCCGCACTCTGCCACCTGGCCCGCTCGGTGTGCCGCCGTGCCGAGCGTCGCCTCTACACCCTGTCTCGATCTTCAGAGGTCACTGCCGTCAGCCTGCGTTATCTAAATCGATTATCCGATCTGCTTTTCGTTATCGCCCGCTCGCTGAATCAAAAACAGGGTTGTACCGACGTGCTCTGGAAACACGAACCACCGGAAAGTTAAGTCGCCACAAAAAACCCATTGTTTTTGCCACAGAGGTACGCAGAACACCGAGGAGGCTATGCCGCATCATTCTTAGTTTTAAGGCTCTTCAGAAAAAATTCTGTGGATGACTCACGCTCATTATTGACTCTCGCAAAGACGCCAAGCACGCCAAGAAGTTATCGATCTTGCTTGATAAGCCGGTTGATGACGCGGGTGAAGCTTCCGCTCCTCCATGCACTAGTGCTTGCGCCTCTCACCTGTTTTCCTGCAGGCGATGCCCTTGTTTACCAGGGATTACTGAAATTCAATATCAACAATCTATTTTCTGGTCTCATTTCCTGCCATTAGCCGCCTTTCCCTTTGCGTGCTTGGCGTCTTTGCGAGAGTAGGCATAAATACCTATCAGCCTGATGGGTAAAACTTCAATCCCTCCGGGCGCGGTCCACCAGTTCACAAATCTTTTCCACCCCGGCGACAATGCGAGGCGTGGGGCGCACGATCAAATCTGCGGGGACATCATAAAGATGTCCGTATTTTATTGCGGTCATCGTGCTGTAGGTCTGCCAAGCCTCCATTAGGGTTGGCAAATCGGTCAGGCGATCACTCACCAGTATAAGCTGTGGATCACGCTGAATTACATCTTCTATGCCCACCACGGGTGCAAGCGTGGTCAGATCGGCAAATAGATTGATGCCCCCACACACCTCCAGCAATTCCCCAAAGAGGTGGGGTCCACCCAAGGTCATCAGCGGTCGACTTTCTATCTGAAAAAAAACCCGCACCGGGGATCGTGTGTGAAATTTTTTAGCTAAACGGGTCAAGGATGTCTCAACATCCCGTCGCACCTGCTGGGCCAGGACACTGGATTCCAACAGCCGTCCCAACTGGGTCAGTGTGCGTCCAATATCACCAATATGCCTAAGTTCACTGACATACACCGGGATACCTAATGACTCTAAGCGTTCGATGTCGGCACTGCGGTTACCGCTGCCCCACGCCACCGCCACATCGGCCTTGAGTGCAAGTATCTGCTCGATATCCACATGGCCCGCATCGGTCACCACCGGCAGCTTTGTGGCAGCGGCGGGGTAATCGCTATAGGCCGAGACCGCAACCAATTTGGCCCCCGCACCTATGGCATAGATCAGCTCCGTGGCATGGGGAGCCAGGCTCACTACCCGTTGGGGGGAACGATCAAAATTCAGGCGATGGCCACGATCATCAATGAGCTCCAAAGCCCATACCGGCAGACTGAGCATCCACAACAGTGTCACCAGTCCGGCAAACCGTCCACTTATAAGGCCCCTAAAAATCAAGTTCTCCAGAATAATTTGTGGGTCATTCGAATAAATATATGTAGGTTCTCGCCAAGGCGCCAAGCCCGCAAAGAATGATTGAATTTATTTAACTTTATACACTTGGACGCACTTGGCGCCTTGGCGAGAGTATCCGCTCTCAAATCATACACTTGGTCGTTTAGCGGCGCCGAACTTTATTCACAAATTCTCCTGTGAAGGCAAAGATCAGTCTGCTCATCAACCCAACCCAGCCCGAAAACGATCCCATTGGAAATAAGGCCCAGGGTCGGTCTTGCGGCCGGGGGCAATATCCGAATGTCCAGTAATGCGATTTGGAGCAAGCGTGGGAAATCGTGTCATCAGTGCCCGGGTCAAGACTATCAGGGTGTCATATTGGGTATCGGTAAAGGTGGTATTATCGCTGCCCTCAAGTTCCACACCAATGGAAAAGTCATTGACTCGATTGCGTCCTTGAAAACTGGACTCCCCGGCATGCCAGGCACGCCGCTGTACCGGTACAAACTGAAGCAGCTCGCCATCACGACGAATCAAAAAATGGGCCGACACCCGTAGTTGGTGAATACCGGTGTAATAAGGATGGGCATCAGGATCGAGACGATTGCAGAACAATGCCTCGATATCGTCACCACCGAATTCTTCTGGGGGCAGGCTAATGGCATGAATCACCAACAGATCCACCTCCACCCCCTGGGGCCGATCATCCGCATTAGGGGACGCCATAAAGCGTACCGTATCTACGAGGCCAGTCTTGGCATCGATTGTAAGATTCTCTTTAGACATTATAGGGATAATACTCTCGCAAAGAGAAAAGAGAAGAAGAAGGCCCGAATCACATCCTGGCCCCGGCCTGCCTTAGCTGCTATATAGATAGAAATATACCCGTTATTCAGCTTGGAACCGACATGACGCAACCCAGGGCCACATTACAAGCCATGACACCCGAGGCGGAACAAGCCTCTGGAACACAATCGATCCCCATAAACAACCTGCCATTCCGGGTAGGGCGTGAAGCCCGGCTAGGGATGGATAAGGGTAATCTGGTGATAAAGGAAAGACGCAAGCTTGATCACTCACCCAATAATGACATCTATCTTATTGATCACGGGAAACCACTGAACATATCCCGTGAACATTTCCTCATCGAGAAAGACGGCAATGGTGGCTACAAACTGGTCGACCGCGGCAGTGCTTGTGGCACACAGGTGGGAAATAACTCCGTGGGAGGCAGAGATCAAGGTGGCGACTGCCCCCTCTTACCCGGCACCGTGATTATTATTGGGACACCCAGCTCACCCTATATCTATAAATTTACCATCGAGGACTAGGCACAACCCACACCGTATAAAAAGAAAACAATATATCCCCACCTGTACTGGTATTTTTTATCATGGATGCAGTAGAATGTACGGAACAACACACGGGGGAGCTTCGGATTATGCTGCGACTGTATCGCTCAACGTTCAAGACTACCACCATCTCAACGCTGTTGGCTGCATTAATACTAAGCGCCTGTGCGAGTACCAATGTCACCGTCACCGACACCAGAAAGTCCTATCCGCGCACCGAATCAGTTCAAATTTTAGAGGCCCCACCGAATCGTCAATACGAGGCCCTTGCCAGGCTTGAGGCAACGGGATCCGCCCTACCCACATTACCCAATGACAAGACCGGGGTACTCAGAAAATTGGGCAACGAGGCCAAAACCATCGGTGCCGATGCCATCATTGTCACCAATGAAACCACCACGGTAGCCAAACGAGGGGTGGTCTATACCATCCAGGGCACAGCAATCAAATATTCTGACAATATTCCTGCTGCCACCGCCACTACCACCGGTCTGGTGGCCTCGGAACCGGTGAAGGTCGAAGGGGTCATGCCTACGTCATCAACGGCACCCTCAGACCCCGCCACCAGGGCCAATTGGCTACAGGCACAAAACCCCGAGCACTACACCATTCAGTTACTGGCAAGCCGCAAACAAGGTGCTATACAACAATATATAGAGGAACACAGCCTGGGGGGCCAGGTCGGGCACTTCGAGAGTCTGCGAGGTGGGCAAGTATGGTTTACCTTGGTCTATGGCGCATTTGCGTCCAAGGCTAGCGCCCGCCAAGCCATAAACTCATTACCACCCTCACTACGCCGAACCTCACCTTGGGTACGTCGCATGGGTGACATCCAGACCCTTGCCGGTATAAAAAAACCTTAACCCGCATTACCCAGGATGCCATAGATCTGGATATGGACTACGCGTCACTTAGCAGGATTCGACCGGCTATGTTATAGCCCTTATTGTCTTCCGTCACCTCGACCCGAAGTACTTCAATACGCACCTCCAATGGTGCGACCGTTGCACGATCTGAGGCAATCTTGATATCCAGTTCTGTTCCCACCGCCACGACCTCATCAACAGTAAACAGAATACCCTGGCCACTAAGGTTTTTGCATCGACCGGCATACACTTCTGGTGATCCGATATGACTAAAATTTAAAGTGCAATCCATCGACATACGGAAGTAATCGCGTTTATTTTCTGTTTCAGTTCGATTCAACACGTTAACTGGCCCTCATCATTCGGTTACCCAGGCGGATACCCCATAATTAAGCTATAATTCTCGGATATATGGTATGTATGTTCAAGTAAAAAGAAACATCACCGGCAGGAACAAACGGATTTACAATACAAACAGTTGTCTCGCATCATGTCTACCCAGCCCATGCATGGATACCCTTACTCAGCAAATACCCTTTTGGTAACGACACGATGAATTGCCCTAGCTGTAGCAAAGAAAACCCGGATGGTGCGCTATTTTGCGTGCATTGCAACGCTGTGCTGGAAGTCGCCGACAACGCACCCTTACTCGACGCAGGCGCAGATGAGCCCGGCGACCTGGCCACAAAGGATATCGACATTGATGCCGACAAGCCTCGTGGCCGATTTGGCGCCATATCCAATGTAATCCGCAATCTGCTCATCGGCAATATGTGGGGATGGTTGGCCGCTACCCTTGTACTCATCATCATTACCAGTATCAGCGTATTACTGTGGCAGGCCTACTCTGCCAAAGGCATGTTAATCACAGAGCTTGAGTTACAAAAATCGGAGCTCGCAAAACTTAGCAAGGGGAAAAAATCTGATTCCAAAAAGATCGAGGATCTCAAGGCCCAATTCAAGATTGATGCCGAAGAAATCCGCCTCAAAACCGCGCTAGAGGTCGAGGCCAAATTAAAGGCCGACTACCAGATAGAGCTCCAAAAATTATACGAGCAAATTAAGACCCTGAAGGCGCAGATATCATCAGCCCCTGGCAGCGGTACATCAAAAGAGGACTACGCCCGGCTAACAGAGAAAACCCGGAAATTGGCAAAACGACACACCGAGGCCACACAAGAGATTGCCCGCCTCAAGATCCAGCTCCTGCGCCATACGGGTAAGCAAAAAAAAGGGGCTAAAAAAGCCCATGCCACCAAAAAAAGGTCCGTCCCAAAGAAGGGAAAAACAGCAACAAAGACTGCCAAAAAAACCTCCTCCAAACTCGTCTTTAGTCAATACAAAGTGCTACGGGGGCATAGTAATTGGGTCTATTCTGTGAGCTTTTCCCCTGATGGCAAACGGGTGGCCTCGGGCAGCAAAGACCGCACTGTCAAGATATGGGATGCCAACAAAGGTGTCCTGCTGCACACCCTCACCGGCCACCAAAACTGGGTACCGGATATCACCTTCTCTCCCGACGGCAAACGTATCGCCTCCGCCAGCTGGGACAAAACTGTCAAACTGTGGGACACCCAAAGTGGCGCTCAGATTCGAACTTTTCGCGGCCATAGAAACTGGGTCCGCGCGGTAGCCTTCTCCCCCGATGGAAAACTCCTGGCCTCCGGTAGCTCTGATAAAACCATTATGCTGTGGGACCCCGAAACCGGGAAGCTGCTTCGGACACTGACCGGGCACCAACAACGTGTGCGTACCCTGGTCTTTTCCACCGACAGCAAACGCCTATATTCCGGAAGCTGGGATCAAACTATCCGGGTATGGGATAGTAGCACCGGTGCCTTGATCAACACATTGAAAGGCCATGCCGATTCTATCAATAGCATTGCCATATCCAAAGACGGCAAAACCCTCGCCAGCGCCAGCGCAGATGAGACCATACGCTTGTGGGATGCAGCGACCGGCAAACACATTAAGACCATTTTTGGCCACCAACAGGCCGTCCACTCTGTCTCCTTCTCTCCCGATGGACGCTGGCTGGCATCGGGAAGTTCTGACAAGACCATACGGATATGGGACACCAAAACCGGCAAACAACTCGGACTCCTGCTAGGCCATCAGGACTGGGTCCCTTCAGTAGATTTCGCTCCGGATGGCCGCCGCATCGTATCCGGCGGCACCGACAACGCCATCATCATTTGGAAATACAAGGATTGAGCGTCACAAGGAAGCAGCAAGGTACCCCTGCTTAAGGCAGGAACTCGACACAGATGCAGTGGGGATAAGCTAAATCGCAATAAAAATGGTGCCGGAAAGAGGAGTCGAACCCCCGACCTTCGCATTACGAATGCGCTGCTCTACCAACTGAGCTATTCCGGCATATATAAAAAATTACCCGCCTTCCCTGGCGATACGATGTACCACCTGGATATACCGGCTCGACCCTCCCTGGCCGAGCGTTCTGCGGGAGTTTGCTCCACCGGAGCAAACTCTTATCCGCATCACCCAACTGAGCTATTCCGGCAAAGGCTTTAATTTCTCGTCAGAGAAATACCTTCGGCTTTGATCCTGTTTTTATGCCGTATCGCAGAGGCGTACGACCACATCCACCCCCGCCATTTTTTTGCCTTTCGGCAAGGGAGGCAGGCCGACAATTGTGATATGGGTGCCATCAATATCGGTTAATTTACCGGCACTGACATCGTAAAAATGATGGTGCGGGCTCGTATTGGGATCATAAAAGGTCTTGCTGGGATCGGCGATAACTTCTCGAATCAATCCCTTCTCTACAAACAAGCCCAAGGTGTTATAGACCGTGGCCTTGGATACCCGCAAGTGTCCGGTATTGACGCTGGCAAACACGTCTTCGGCAGAAAGGTGCTCACAGCCCGACAGCACCGCAAAACCAATATCCACCCGTTGCGTCGTGGGCGTAATACCGTGCTCCCGCAAAAGCTTGACGCATCGATCTCTGGACATGATTTGCAAAGACTCTACCATCGGCCCAGTATAATCATGGGTCTCTTGCAAGTCTATGTGGCCCAAATTTACGCAGCGTCCCCCGCCCGCGCCGTCTTGATACTGTAGGGCCTGGGATTTAACTGCGCTTGCCGTCCCAGGATGAGGTCCACCACCAAACGTGCCGAGGCCGGACCCAAGACAAAGCCATTGCGGTAATGGCCAGTACAGATATAAAGCCCCTCAATTTCTATGTGATTGTCGATAAAGGGTACGCCATGGGGGGACCCTGGCCGCAATCCCGCCCATTGCCGCTCCGTGGGGCAGTCGGCCAATCCAGGGACCAGGCTAATCGCTACCTGATGTAAATCATCTCGTGCAGCCTGGGTCACCGTCTTATCAAATCCGGCATACTCCACGGTACTCCCCACCAGCACACGCCCATCACGACGGGGAATGAGGTAGCGGCCTTTGTGTAAAATAATACGAGACAATTGGCCCGGTCGTGCACCTAACAACAAGACCTGACCCTTCACGGGTTCCACCGCTAAAGACATCCCAACGGATTCTAATAGTTGGCCACTCCATGCCCCGGCCGCCAGCAAACAGTGTGATGCCTCGATCTCTCCACCGCGTACTTTAAGACCCACTAAGCGTCCGTTGCATTGCCTAAATCCCTGCACCTGAACCCCCTCACGAATTTCCACCCCACGGCCAAGCAACCACTGGCGCAAGGCCGTCATCAAGCTGGGATTTCTGACCTGGGCGATTTGCGGCATCCAGATCGCTTGATCGGAAACCGATCCGAGTGCCGGCTCCAGCTCGTTTACCTGTGTGCCTTTCAGCAACTCAATCTGGGGGGCAGGCGCGACAATGCCTCTCTCTCCCACGGTCGTCGCCCAGGCCTGGGCACGGGCCCCCTCCGACCCGTCCAGAATCAACAGACCACTGCGCACCCATTCCGGATCCACACCGGTCTGTTTGCGCAAGCTTGTAATCAGCGCCGGATAGGCTTGCTGACTGAGGCCAGCCAGAAGGTTGACCGGATCGGCATAGCGCCAGGGATACAGTGGGGACAGAATCCCACCCCCAGCCCAGGAAGACTCACGGCCCACCTGGCCTTGCTCGAGCACCACCACCGAGCGTCCGGCCTGCACCAGTTCGTAGGCGCTAAGCAAGCCAATAACCCCACCACCGATGATGTACAGAGGTGTTGACCGGGACAGTGGACGATGACTCACCTATCTCAGCCCTGCGGGCAACAACCCTGGTAGCAGGGCAGCAAGCCCGTCCAAAGAGTGTGACAAGAGGGATAAATCGCACATAGAGACCGGTTAACTATACCAGAGCCACCGGTGTTCGATCTGGACCCAAGCAGATCGTTAGCATGCCCAATTTAAATCCAGCCGCACACATCTATGTGCACCGTAAACCGACAGTTGAATAAATCCAATCATTCTTTGCGGACTTGGTACCTTTGCAAGAGCCAATATTGAGCGGTTTTTGGGCCTACCAGCCAGCGGTACAAAAAGACCGACCAACGGTCACATTAACGGTGGCCGATCTCAACTCGAGGTTTTGCAACAAATGCCCGTTTCGCTAGACTATTTCTATAGGAACGGGAAACTACAGTGTAATCAAGGCCTGTTATATCAATGAAATTATCAAGCGGGACAAGAATCGACATAAAAGCTCATCGGACCTCGAGTCCCCATCTACCGTTTGTCGGCTCCAATCTACCGTTGTTCACCTATAATCTACCCTCTATCGGTCCGTTTATCGGGAGAATGCTAACGCCTGTCCCCAGCTTGCGCCCCAAACCCATACCCTCGCATCTGAATTCACATGCGGGCCAGCAACAAGGGTTTACCCTGATGGAGGTGATGGTCACCCTGGCCATCGTGGGCATACTCGCCACCTTGGCCGTGCCGAATTGGGGTGAATTTGTACGTAACAGCCGAATAAGCAGCACAACCAATAACTTCATCGGCGCAATGAATTTGGCCCGTGTTGAGGCCATCAAGCGTGGCGTCAATGTCATCCTGTGCCGCAGCGATTCATCCACAACGGCGGCACCAACATGTGGCGGTACCGCCAATACCTGGTCTGAGGGCTGGCTGATCTATGCCCTTCCGGGTGTAGCGAACCAGCGAGACTACCGCGACACCGCAGTTTTACCCGATTTACTTCCCGATACATTGATAGCGGTCGGCCCCCCTACTGAAAATATCACCATCCTCTCAAACACCAACGGCAACCGCTGGCTGGCATTTAACCCCGATGGGTCCCTGGACGAGACCGGGGAAGCGACCTACCAGGTTTGCGGGAAGGCAGGGTCGACTGGACGTGGGATCACCGTGTCGTTGGTGGGGCGCCCAAATGTAAGTAACTATAGCTTGAGTTGTTCATACTGATGATAGCCAACAAAAAACCATTCTCAATACATCCCGCAGGCCTCCCCCAGGTCCGTGGCTTTACCATGATCGAGGTCATGGTCGCCCTGATCATACTGTCCTTTGGGCTACTTGGCCTGGCCCTGATGCAAGGACAAAGCCTCAAGTTCAACACCAGCGCCTACAGTCGCACCCAGGCCAACTTGCTGGCCTATGACATCATTGATCGCATGCGCGCCAATCCTGCCGGTGTTGCTGCGGGTAATTACAACATCGTTGCCACAGAGGCTGCGGCCAAAACCGTAGCCGCCGCAACCTATACCTCTTGTAACGGGACAAATTGTGATGTTGCAACGCTGGCCAACTATGACCTGGGCACCTGGTACGATATTCAGAAAGACCTGTTGCCCCAGAACAACGATCGTCTATCAACGATGACATTCATCAACAATCAAGTGACGGTTACGATTCGCTGGATGGAACAATTAAACTCAGAAAACGCCAGCCTGGACTGTAGCGGTAGCGCGGGTAATTCCAATAAATTTAAGTGTGGATTCAAAGAGCAAATCTGGGTGGTGGAACTATGAACTTAGATCGCAGACATCGTGGTTTTACCCTGACGGAACTGATGGTCGCCATGACCGTGGGCCTGATCGTCCTCGGCTCTGTGCTTACAGTACTGGTTAACTCGAAGAAAAACTACGTCACTCAAGACAGCTTGGCGCGCCTGCAGGAAAATGCACGCTTCGCGCTCAATTATATCGTGCGCGACTTGCGCATGGCCGGTTACTACGGTTGCATGAATGATATTGACGCCGTAACCGATCACGTCAACAACGGGGGTGCGGGTTCACTCTTTGATTCGAGTGTCCCCCTGGAAGGTTTTGAGCAAGGGGCTGACACCTGGAAGCCTTCTGATTCCACCTTACGGGTAAATGAAATCTACAACAATACAGACGCCATCACCATACGCTTTGCCGACGGTAGCAACCGCATTCCAGTTGAAGAGCCTTATATGCCGCAACCCTCTGCCGCACTGCAAATTGCTGCGGGCAATGGTCTGGAAGTAGGGGAAATCGTTGTCGTTACCGACTGCGCCAGTGCGGATATCTTTCAAATCACCGGTCCTCAAGACCCGGATATCGCCGGCACCATCAATCACAATACCGGTGCAGGGGTATCGCCAGGCAATGCCACTCAAAATCTAAGCAAGTCCTATGAAGAAAATTCAAAAATTATCAAAATCAAGTCAGTCCGCTTCTTTATCGGTACCGGTGCCAGCGGTTATCCGGCACTGTTTCGCGACAGCATAAAAGTATCAAGCGGTGCCGCCGCGCCCCAGGTGGATGAACTGGTAGACGGCATTGAGAACATGCAGATCCTTTATGGCATAGATACCAGCAACAATGATGGGGTACCGGATACCTATGTCAATGCCACCAATGTGGGGACCAACTGGGACAACGTGGTGGCCGTGAGGATCACCCTGCTGGCCTTTTCCATCTCCTCAGCGACAAGCGCAGGTGAATACGGTACCGGTGCCGACGATTCGCTAAAAAATTATGACCTCGGCTTTGCGGATGCCGCCGCCGACAAAACCACCGGCCAAACCGGAAATCGTAAACGCCGTATCTTCACCTCGACCGTACAAATAAGGAACAGCCAATGACCGATTCAGCCCGTTTAATACTCCCCGCTTTGGCAAACCCTCAGCAAGGTGCTGCCTTGGTGACCAGTCTGGTCATATTGCTGGTACTGACCATCATCGGCATGGCCTCACTCACAACAACAAATCAACAACAAAAAATGGCCATTGGTGTACAAGAATCCCAGCGTGCATTCCAGGCCGCCGAATCAGGCCTGACAAGGGTCTTCAACACAACAAGCGGGTTTAGTCTGTCGTCTTCACCCCCACAAAATTTCGATTTTGGGGCCTATTCCAAAGCCGAAGTCGTCACACAGTTTGAAGGCTGGTCCATGCCCCCCAGGGGCAGCGGTTACAGCGCCACCGGGCCTATTGGCGCTGCCCATTTTAATTCAACCAGTAAGGGCAAGGGTGCCACCACTACAGGGGCAGAGGCCATCGTTCATCAGGGTGCATATCAAATCACACCCAAGTAAAAGTAACGCGCGGAGAATCCAGACCATGGTAAAGCTCAAAAACTTTTTGGCCAGTTTATTACTTAGCGGTATGCTGGTGTCTGGCAGTGGCATCGCCGAAGATATCGAAATCTACTTTGGGGGCATTGCCGCCACCGCCAATGCAGTGCGCCCCAATGTGCTGTTTGTGCTCGACACCTCCAGCAGCATGAACAACACCGACGGTACCGGCATCACCCGCCTGGACCGTATGAAGACCGCCCTGAACTCTATCCTGGATAGCTCCAACAATATCAATGTGGGGCTGATGCGCTTTCACCGCATGGGAGGCCCAGTATTATACCCCGTGTCCTACATCGACGCCGACGCCAATGAGCTGGAGGGCAACACCTCCACACCGGATGCGGACGTGGTCGAACGCGTCAGCAGCGGCAGCGACGATGCCGAAGAAGACGTCAGTGGCACGGTGCAGTTGGCCAGCGACAAGCTGGACATGGGGGAAGTTGCCGCAGGCAGCGGAACCACCATCTCGGTGCGGGTTAATAGCGATGCAGACGATGTGGAGGAGCGTGTCAGCGATGCCTATGTGTATTGGAACAGCTCAGACCTGGAACTCCCCAGAGACGGCAGCACCCAACAGATTGTCGGTGTTCGTTTCAATGGTGTCGCTATCCCCGCCGGGGCCACCGTCACCAGTGCCTCCATCGAATTTGAAGTGGATCAATACAAAACCGGCGTGGTCGATATGGATATCTGGGGCGATCTCTCCGGCAATGCCCTGGCATTCACCAAAAACGCCAGCGCGGAAACGGCCACCAAGAAAAAGGTCAGCACCCGCACCAAGACCAGTAAGGTGGATTGGAACGATCTGGCCTCACCAGCCCGGAACTCCAAGCTCACCACCCCGGACCTGACCAGCATTGTTCAAGAGATTGTCGACTTGGGCGGTGCAGGCGGTTGGGCCGATGGCAATTCCATGGTGTTTATCTTCGAAAAAGACCCGTTAAGTGCGGCAACAGGTTTTCGCGAGCTGGAATCATACGGTGGTGAATCGACCGCTGCACCCCTGCTGCGGATCACCTACGCCAGCGGTGCTGCCGGAAACCAGACCGTGGGGGTACGCTTTGCCAGTGTCGAAATCCCCCAGGGGGCCACCATCACCAGCGCCTCCCTGGAATTTACCGCCGGTAATATCGACACCGATGCCACCAAGTTGCGAATCTACGGTGAGAACGATGCGAGTGGCAACTCCAACACCTTCAGCACCGCAACCAATGACATCAGCAACCGTACCCTCACAACCGCTGATGTGCATTGGGACAACGCATCCACACCCCTGCTGGCCTCCTGGACCGCCACAGACACAACCCACACGAGCCCGGACCTGAAAACCGTTGTCCAGGAAATGGTCGATAATACCAACTGGTGCGGCGGCAACGCCATGAGCTTTATCATCAAAGTCCCGTCATCAGGATCAGTCGGCAAACGCTCGGGCTACTCCTTTGAGTCCATAGCCACCAAGGCCCCCCTGTTGCGTGTCAATTTTGACAATACCAACCCCCCGGCCACCGCTACTGGCTGCATCAATCAGACCATCACCGCCCGGGTCTCGACCGGCAGTGATGATGCCGAAGAAAGTGTAACCGGGGCCATGAACCTCACCAGCACCGACCTGGAGCTCGTCCAGGAGGCGAGTACCCAAAAGGTGGGCATCCGTTTCCGCAACCTCACAATCCCCCAGGGCGCCACTGTCATCAGTGCCGACATCACCTTCACCACCGATGAGACCAGCTCTGTCGCCACCAACCTGGATATATACGCACAATATACGGGAGATGCTCTTGCATTCACCACTGCAAATTCTAATATAACAGCAGGTACTGCGAGTGACCCTCGCCCCCTAACGGCAGGGGTAACCTGGAATAATATTCCAGCCTGGAACGTAGTAGGCGAATCCGGTCCAAACCAAACCACACCCAATCTCGCGTCCATCGTGCAAGACGTTGTCAATTTAGGCACATGGCAACCTGGTAACAACATGGTCTTTGTGATTAAAGGCTCCGGCAAACGCGTCGCCGAGTCCTTTAATGGCGACGCCGCCAACGCCCCCCGGTTGCGCGTCATGATACAAGGCGGGACCGGTACGGGCACCTCCACACTGACCACCGTGCGCAGCCGACTCAAGAATATTGTCGATGAACTGCAATACAAAACCGGCACCCCCATTTTGTCCACCCTGGTGGAGGCGGCCCGTTATTTTCGCGGTGAAGAGGTGCTCTACGGCAAGCAACGGGGCGATGCGGGCAGCCGCTCGGAATTTACCCGGGTCAGCCACTTTCTGTCCTACTGCATCAAGGATATCGCAGGCAATGTCACCTGTCCGGGGGCCAATACCACCGGCTATCCACCGTTTGGTGTAGACCGTACCCCTCCCTGTAGCGCCGACAATCCCAACAGTACGGCCTGCAAGAGCGAAAATATTCAGGGTACGCCGGTCTACCAGACCCCCATTACCAGCGAGTGTCAGTCCAGTTATATGATCCTGTTGTCCGATGGCCAGGGCTACATCTCCAGTGCCGAAACGGGCATCTATGAACCCATCCAACACGTCAAGAGCATCGTACCCACCAGCACCTGTGGCACCCACGACAGTTGCGCCGAGGATCTGGTCCAGGCCATGAACACAGCCGACCAATGTAGCCTCAGTGGCAAACAGACCATTACGACTTATACCATCGGCTTTAACATCGCCGGTGATACCCAGTTTCTGACCAACCTGGCGGCAAAGGGTGGGGGCTCCTTCTTCGCCGCCAATAGCGCCGCTGAGTTGGCCACAGTCTTCCAGAATATTATTGCCGATATTCTCAATGTACCGTCTTCATTCACCGCGCCGGCCCTGTCAGTCAATGCCTTTAACCGGCTGTTTAACCGCAACGAAGTCTTTCTCGCCCTGTTCAAGCCCGAGAATGAGGTCGCCTGGCATGGTAACGTCAAAAAATACCATTTGTGCGACAACTCCGATAACTGTACCTTCGGTGAAATCCTGGATGCCAATGCCCAACCGGCCATTGGTACCGACTCCAAAATCAAATCCACCGCCCAAAGCTATTGGAGCGCTACTGTAGATGGTGCAGAAATTGAGGAGGGCGGTGCCGGTGAAGAAGTCCCGATCTATAGCAGTAGAAATATTTATTCCTACACCGGAGTCGATGACTCACCGACCGGCTATGTCGATCTGAGCCTGGGTGAGCACGCAGTCAATACCACAGCGGGACAAACCTTCTACGATACCATGGTGCTTGACCCGACCCTGCTCGGCCTGCCAAGCGCCGCCACCACCGCCAATGTGGCCGAAGTCATCAATTGGATGCGTGGCCAGGACGTCAAGGACGAAAACGGCAGTGGCACTACCACCGATGATCGCTGGACCTACCACGACCCCTTGCACAGCCGCCCCATACCCATCACCTACGGGGCACCCTTCTGCGCGGGTACCACCGGCGATATCGTCGTCGCCCCCGGCAAGGCCTGTGATGGGTTAATAGCAGGTGTTGACCGTGATGCCGACGAGGCTGTCCTCAAGCTCCTGGTCATGACCAATGATGGTGCCCTGCGCATGATCAATGCCGATGATGACCCTGCCAATACGGGTTATGGTGGAAAGGAAGAGTGGGTATTTTACCCCCGCGCCGTATTGACCAACCAGAAAGATCTTATGGACAACCTTGCCGGTGCCCACCTTTACGGCCTGGATGGCAGCATGTCGATATGGAAACAGGACAAGAGTGGCACCGCTGGCAACATTGAAGACATCCCTGACGGTGTCATCGACCCCAGTATCGGCGACTTCGTGCGCGTCATCTTTGGCATGCGCCGGGGCGGACGCAATCTCTACGCCCTCGACATCACACCCAGCACAATACTGACAAACAAGGCCGATACCAGCTCGATTACACCCAAATTTATGTGGCGCATATTGGGTGGCACGGGCAACTTTGGCAGCCTGGGACAAACCTGGTCTAAACCCACGGTTACCGACATCCGTGAATTCAAATCGGGGGGTAACGCCGACGACACCCAAAGCAGGACCGTTATTATTACCGGTGGTGGCTACGACACCAATCAGGATGCCCAATCAATCAGCACTACCACAGTGGATGGTGACGAGGTCGCCTTCGGTACCGATGCTATGGGTAACGCCATCTATATCATAGACCCCGCAAATGGATCACGGATCTGGTGGGCCAGTGGTACGGGCTCCGGGGCCGATCTGGTGTTAGACAACATGAAATACAGCATTCCCGCTGACGTGGTGTCCTACGATTCTGATGATGATGGTGAAACCGACCGCCTCTACGCCACCGATGTGGGCGGTCAGGTGTGGCGTATTGACCTGCCCGCCACTCTGGGCCAGGGCGGTGGCAACGATAAGGCCACCGGTGGACGCCTCGCCCAGATTTCTGACAACGGGGCCACACCAGCCGAAACCGACAAGCGTAAGTTCTTCTACGCGGTCGATGTGGTGCAGGCATCAGAAACTCAATACTCCTATGTCAAAAAATACGACATTATCCCGGTTGTCAGCGGCAACCGTTCCCACCCTCTGGACCTGGACGTACAGAACCGAGTGTATGCCTTCCGTGACTACTTTGTGGGCGATGGCGATATCATTCAGATGACCGGTGGCGTACCCAATAATTATCCCCAGTGTATCAACACCACCACGGAGCTTGCTGAGACCTGTAACCCAGCTAAACCTCTTACCGTTACGGGCACCGGTAGCGACCTTTACGACGCAACCGCAAACACCATTCAGGAAGGGATTGCAACAGATCAGGCTGCTGCCCAACTGGCATACAAAAGATCCAATGGTTGGTATTTTGATCTCGTTGAGTCAAACGGCACCTGGATCGGTGAGAAAGGATTATCGCGGGCCATCACCCTGGCGGGAAAATTGCTGTTCACTACCTTTATCCCCACACAGGCCACCAATGCCTGTCAGGGCAGTGAGGGAAGTGGCCGAGTCTATGCGGTAAGTGTCTATACTGGGGCGGCAGTCCTGGATCTAGACAATAGCGGGAACTCATCAGGTGGTGGTAATAACCTGTTAGGCACCGATCGTTTTCAGGAACTGGGGGGTGGTATACCCTCCGAAGTCGTGCCCGTATTCCTTAGGGACAGGGGAACGAGTGGCACAAACGGCACAAACATGAGTGGGGTCATTGGTATTGTCGGCACCAGTTCCGGTGCCGTGGCCATTGATCTCAAGATTGGCGTGCCCAGAGAGAAAACATTCTGGTTCCAGGAAAAATAAGACTTAACTTAACCAGACAGGGCAATCTATTCTTGCCCTTTTTAAGGTGTAATTTATGATGCTATCGTTGAATATTAGTTATTCTGGCATGCACCATCGCCATGGACATAAACTGCATGCCGGCTTTACGCTGATAGAGTTGATGATAGTCGTCGCAATCATTGCGATACTTGCGGCAGTGGCCGTACCAACCTATACCGATCAAGTTCGCAAAAGTCGCCGTTCTGCAGCACAAATCGCCTTGGTGGAAATGGCCAATCGTCAGGAACTCTTTTTTGCAGACAACTTCGCCTACACCAATGACATGACCGCACTCCCCTACAGTACCACTTCAGCTGCAGGTGGCTTTTATACCTTGTCGGTAAGCAACCTCAACGTGGCACCCCCTGGATTTACCCTGACGGCCCAGGCCAATCCTGCCAAAGACCAGGTTAACGATACCAATTGCAAAACTTTCACCCTGACGGACACTGGGGTCAAGGCCTCGACCAACTCGAGTGACGGCGTCAGCACCGGCTGTTGGGCGGCAGGACAATAATAAGCTTGCCTGGGTGACAATCACTGCTCTTTGATAAGATCATCATTACGCCCACAGGTATGGGTAACGATGGTAGGCCACTATCCGTCATTGATGGCGTAATTCGACAGGTAAAGAGAAGGCCACATTTTCCGGGCGCCCATCAATCTGTGATACTTGCTTCGCGCCCCAATCCTTCAGTCTGGTGATCACCTGTTCCACCAGGATCTCGGGTGCCGAGGCACCGGCGGTGACACCGACCTGCTCACAACCTTCAATCCATTCCTGTCGAATATCTTGGGCACCATCAATGAGATAGGCGGACACACCCATCTTCAAGGCAATCTCTTTGAGTCGATTGGAGTTGGAACTGTTTACTGAACCTACAACCAAAACCACATTACACTGGGATGCCAGATTCTTCACCGCATCCTGGCGATTCTGGGTGGCATAACAAATATCTTCCTTGCGTGGACCACGAATATGAGGGAAGCGTTTGCGCAATGCGTCGATAACGCGCGCGGTATCGTCCATAGATAAAGTGGTCTGGGTGACATAGGAAAGTGCCTGGGGAGTATCAACTTCGAGAATCGACACATCTTCAGTAGTCTCCACCAGGTACATGCCCTCCTCCGCCTGACCCAAGGTACCCTCGACTTCCGGGTGGCCCGCATGGCCGATCAAAACCACTTCATCACCGTCCTTGCGATGCCGCATCACTTCCATATGAACTTTAGTCACCAACGGACAGGTGGCATCAAAAACCTTAAGGTCACGCTCATCGGCCTCACTCCTGACCTTTTTTGACACCCCATGGGCACTGAAGATCACCGTGGCACCATCCGGTATATCGGATAACTCATCCACGAAAACCGCGCCATCACGACGCAGACGGTCCACCACAAAACGATTGTGCACCACTTCATGGCGCACATAGATGGGTGGACCAAAGAGTTCCAGGGCACGCTCAACGATTTCGATAGCCCGGTCCACACCGGCACAAAAGCCCCGAGGATTGGCAAGAATAACTTTCATGGTGGTTCCGTAATTTAAGTAAGTATCTTATCACCGCTTTGCCGCAAAGATGCTAAGGCGCAAAGAGAAGATAATTCTGACAACCCCAATCTGCCCAAATGACACCAACTTAAACCAATCGCACCGTCATTCCGGATGGAACACAGCGGAAATCCGGAATCCAGCAATCTTTTTATATACTCGATTCCGGGTCAAGCCCGGAATGGTGTCACTTTACTTTGCGTCTTAGCGTCTTTGCGGCAAATCACTCTAAATCTTTAGATCTCTCCACATCCAGAATTTTAATCTCAAAATCAAAGTCATGCCCGATCAAGGGATGATTGAAATCCACCGAGGCCTTGTTGTCTTGTATGGATTGCACCACCCCCGGCACGTCATCCCCCGCTGGTGTAGTAAAACCGTATACCGTGCCCACATCCACTTGCATGGCTTCGGGAAAATCGATCAGGTCGATATCGTGCACCAGATCCTCGTCATAGTAACCAAACACCTCTTGATCGGCCGACACATCATAGGTCTCGTGATCACCGGCCTTAAGGCCCATCAACAAAAACTCCAGGGGCTCCACCAACTCACCACCACCCAGCACCAGGGTTAAAGGCTCATCATCAAAGGTTGAGTCGAACTCCTTACCGTCTTTGAGTTTCAAGCGTAGGTGCAGGTTCACCTTGGAACCGTGTTTGATTACTTCCGTCATGACATCAGTCCCCTGTCGTACCCCATCTAATCCCGAAGGCATCCAATATCAGCAAGGCCGCACCTATAAAAATGGCCGAGTCGGCCACATTAAAGGCAGGCCAATGCCAACCCGCATAATGCAAATCAACAAAATCCACCACATGTCCCAACATCAGGCGATCAGTAACATTTCCCAGGGCACCGCCCAGCACTAATAATAAGGCGATGGCGACCTGAATATCCTTCCGGCCAAGCCCCCTGAGATAGATTAAGATAAACACCGAAATCCCTATGGCTACGGTTACAAAAAACAGGTTTTGCCATCCGCTGGCGCTGTTTAAAAACCCAAATGCCGCACCGGTGTTATAGACCAGAACAAAGTTGAAGAATGGCGTGATCTCCATGGGGGCCTGCCCGAGTAAGGCCGACACTGCAATATGCTTGGTGATCTGGTCGAGCATCAGCACCACCACCGCGATCCAGGTTAACTTTAACACAAGGGCACTTCTGCTAATTTGTTGGCCCCTTCTCTCTCCGGGAGAAGGTGAAAATGAAGGGACATTTGGGCAAAAACATTAAAGGAAGCGCCCATTAGACAAAATGCCTCAGTTCACCGCCGCCTGTAGTGTTATCCACACAGCGCCCACAAATCTGCGGATGGCTGCTGTTGGCACCCACATCCTCGCGGTGGTGCCAACAACGTATGCACTTCTCGTGGCCACTGGCGTTGACCACCAAGGCCAGATTCTCAGTCGTCCCTTTGCACCAGCCTGTCCCCAGGTCCAGGGTGTCTGTTGGCCGATCCGCGTAGGGAAAAACCCGGGCATAAGAGGTGATGAAGGCAAACCGGGCCTCATCGTCCAGGCTCTTTAACACCTTGAGTGTCTCACCTTCGCAGTAGAATTCCACTTCCGCGTCTAAAGACGAACCGATGGTCTTGTCCGCACGCAGTTTTTCCAACTCAGCGCCCAGGGCTATCCTGACATTGGCGATGAGCTGCCAGCGGGTCAACATCTTATCGGCATCCTTGGCCAACGGAATATCATACCAGGCAGCAAGAAACACACTGTCATCGCGCTCACCGGGCATGTAACGCCAGATCTCCTCGGCAGTAAAACTCAAAATAGGTGCCAACCAGCGGGTCATGGCCTCCAGGATATGGAACATGGCGGTCTGGGCCGAACGCCGTGATCGACTGTCTTTGGGTGTGGTATACAAACGGTCCTTCAAGACGTCCAGATAAAACCCACCCATGTCCATGATGCAGAATTGGTGCACCAACTGGTAGATTTGATGAAAATTAAAGTCCTCATAGGCCTCCAGAATGCGCCCCTGAACCTGGGCAGCCCGGGCCAGGGCCCATTGCTCAACCTCTAACAATTCATTCACGTCCAACGGGTCTTTTGCCGGATCAAAGTCGGCCAGGTTACCCAGCAAGAAGCGTGTAGTATTGCGCACCCGGCGATAGGTGTCGGCGACGCGCTTTAAAATTTCATCGGAAATACTCATCTCGCTACGATAATCCGTGGCCGCCACCCACAGCCGCAAGACATCGGCACCCTGGGCCTTGATAATCTTTTGCGGCAAGATGGTATTGCCCAGGGACTTGGACATCTTTTTACCCTTCGAGTCCACGGTAAAACCATGGGTCAGGGCGGTCTTGTAGGGGGCCGACCCCTCCATCGCTATGGCCGAGAGCAGGGCAGACTGAAACCAGCCCCGGTGCTGATCCGAGCCCTCCAGATAGAGGTCCGCCGGAAAGGTCAATTCCTCCCGTGGCTTCAACACACAGGCATGGGTCACCCCGGAATCGAACCACACATCCAGAATGTCGGTGACCTTTTCGTAATCGGCGGCGTCAGCCCCGATCAGTTCACTGGGATCTAAATCAAACCAGGCCTCAACACCGCCTTGTTCCACCCGCTGGGCCACTTCCTCGATGAGGCGGACACTGTCGGGATGGGGGCTATTGTCGCGTTTGTGTATGAACAAGGTAATGGGTGTGCCCCAACTACGCTGGCGCGACACACACCAGTCGGGGCGACCGGCCACCATGGACTCGATACGGGCCTCACCCCATTGGGGAATCCACCGAACCTTTTTGATTTGTTCAAGCCCCTTGGCGCGCAGACCCTCCCGATCCATGCCGATAAACCATTGGGGGGTGGCGCGAAAAATAATCGGTGTCTTATGCCGCCAGCAGTGGGGATAACTGTGCTGTAGTTTTTCCGCATGCACCAGAGTGCCCTTTTCCCGCAGCACCTCGATCACATGGTCATTGGCCTTAAAGACATGCTCACCCCCAAACAATGGCGTATCATCGAAAAAGCAACCGTTCCCCCCCACCGGGTTATCGACTTCCAGGCCGTATTCACGACCCACGATGTAATCGTCCTGGCCATGACCGGGGGCGGTATGCACGGCACCGGTACCCGCCTCGGTGGTGACGTGTTGGCCCAGAATTACCGGGACTTGGCGATCATAAAAGGGATGATGCAAGGACAATCCATCCAGGCGACTGCCACTGCAATGGGCCACCACCTGATGATCCTCGATGCCATAACGTTGTAAAACTGAGCTTAAAAGTGCCTCGGCCACCAGCACACGTTCGGGCCCCTGGCCCAAGTCACATTGCACCACCACGTATTCCAGCTCGGGATGCAGGGCCACAGCCCGATTGGCCGGCAGGGTCCAAGGTGTGGTGGTCCAGATGATCACGCTGATGGCACCGCCACCCGGTCCCTGCACTGTCGCCACACAGCGATCCATGAATTTCTCCGCGTCCACCGCCCTGAATCGTACATCGATGGCGGGGGAAGCCTTGTCCTGGTACTCCACCTCGGCCTCGGCCAGGGCCGATCCACAATCGCTACACCAATGCACCGGCATGGCACCGTGATAGAGGTGACCGTTCTTGAACACCTCGCCCAGAGCGCGGACAATATTGGCCTCGAACATCGGGTCCATGGTGAGGTAGGGATCATCCCAGTCCCCTACTACACCCAAACGAATAAAATCCGCCTTCTGCCCGGCCACCTGTTTGTTGGCGTATTCCCTACAGGCTTTACGAAAGGTCTGGGCGTCCACCTTGTGACCGGCCTTGCCGATCTTCTTTTCTACCTGGAGTTCAATGGGCAGGCCGTGGCAGTCCCACCCCGGCACATAGGGGGCATCAAAGCCACTCAGGGTTTTGGACTTGACGATGATGTCTTTGAGCACCTTGTTGACCGCATGGCCCAAGTGGATATCGCCATTGGCATAGGGGGGGCCATCGTGAAGCACATACTTGGGACGACCGGCCCCGGCCTCGCGCAGCTTTTTATAGAGGCCAATCTCATCCCAGCGCTTGATTATCTCCGGCTCCCGATTGGCCAGGTTGGCACGCATGGGAAAATCCGTCTGTGGCAGATTCAGGGTATCTTTATAGTCAGTCATACTTTGAATTCAAATTGCAAAAAACCAAAGCTGCACATAGTAGAGGCAACACGAATTATTGGCAAAGGTTTATGGAAATATTCTTAGGTTAGTTCCGTTCCCCGTCATTCCGTAAGGAAGTGGAGACCCGGAATCCGGGGCACTCCATCTGGCATGCTACCTGGATTCCCGTGAACCAGGGAAAGCGGGAGTTACCCGACATCGCTATCAACGGGTGTCGGCGGCATGGACGCTGCCGTCAAGCGTACAGGGACGTATTGACCGCGTCCCGCCGATAGCGATGTCGGGCAACTAAATTGAACTCATCAGTACGTTGAGCTGGAAAAAGGTGTTTGGAGACAATCACTACCGTCCAAAGTATTCCCTGGCCTCAACCACATCCGCATCAATCTGGGCCTTTAGGGCCTCAAAGTCATCGAATCGTCGCTCATCACGCAACTTGTGCTTAAAGTTCACATTCACATAGTGACCATAGATGTCCTTATCAAAATCAAATAAGTGGACTTCCAGTAAGGTCCGGGTCCCGTCTACGGTGGGCCGGGTCCCCACATTGGCCACCCCGGCCACCGGCTCCCCCTCGATCCCAAACAGCTCTACCGCAAACACTCCCCGCAACGGGACATTTTTGCGATGCAGGTGGATATTGGCAGTGGGAAAGCCAATAGTGCGACCGCGCTTGTCGCCATGGGCCACCCGACCACACATTCGATAAGGCCGACCGAGCAACTTCTCGGCCACCACCAGGTCCCCGGCCGCCAGGGCCTTACGGATACGGGTACTGGAGACCCGCTCCCCATCTACCGTAAAACTGTGCATATTGACCACCTGAAAACCGTGGTCCCCTCCAACCCGCTGTAACATGGCAAAGTCACCACGGCGATCGTGGCCAAACCGAAAATCATCCCCCACCACCAGATACTTCACCCCCAAACCCTTAAAAAGAATATCGTGAATAAAGTTCTCCGCCACCATCCCGGAAAACCGACTGTCGAAACGGGCACACAAGACCCGATCTACGGAATAGCGGCGCAAGGCCAGGAGCTTTTCCCGCAGCCGCGTCAACCGCGCCGGGGCCTGATCCGGGGCAAAAAATTCCTGGGGCTGGGGCTCAAATATCATCACCGTGGACGGGACCCCAAAGTGGTCCGCCTGTTCTGCCAACTGACCGATCACCGCCTGGTGCCCCAGATGCACACCATCGAAATTGCCAATGGTGGCCACACAGCCATGATGACGGGGTTGTAGATTGTGAAGACCGCGAATTAATTCCATAAAAACAATAAGTTATATTGCACTCTTGGAGCAGAGCATAACGATTAGCTCAGAACAATTCCAGGGGGCGAACAGCTCTGGCCCCAGGAAAGTGGCAAACAGCCTGCTTTTACAGCAAACTCATACCCTTTCGGGCTACCCCCAACCCTACTCTATCTGATTAATTTCATTGTTAATCAGATAGTTATCGTTTTATTCCTAAAGTGCCTTTACAAACAACTTTAATAGAGGATACTTGTCGTCAGTTAAGCGCATACCGGCCACAATAGCGGAGAACGGGCCATGTCTACCCCAAAACAAATGGCTAAAGAGATCATTGATCGCCTCCCGGAAGAGGTGAGCTGGGAGGATATCCTCTATGAACTTTACGTCATGCAGGAGATCGACCAGGAACTCGCCGAAGCCGAGGCTACCGCCAACGACATCCCCCTGAACAAAGTTCGGGGACTGGATAGCTAATCCCAGGCCCCTGCCAGGCGTAGCGGACGGTCCATGCTGGTCTGGATGAAGCTAAGTACTACGCTAAGGTTCTAAGCATGGCAATGTAATACTTACAATCAACCTATCCCTAACACCTGCTCGAGTACCTGTTTTATTTTTTCCCGATTAAAATCCTTCTCAAGCGCACCGCTGAAACCATGGTCTCGAAAGTGGGTCATCTCCGGGGCCTGGGTATGACCACTGGCAACAATTATTCGGACATACGGGTCCATGGTGTGTATTTTGTCCGCAATCTCTTTGCCTCCCAAGCCACCGGGGAGGGTAATATCCAAAATAATAAGATCAATGGGATCATCACCCTGCATTGATCGCCGGTAAAGAGTGATGGCCTCATCAGCATTTCCGGCCTGGACGGTCTTGCAACCCAAGCCCTCCAGGTTAAGTTTAAACAAATCCCGCACGTCCTCTTCATCATCAACGATCAATATGGTACGGCCAGCGAGACCCTCTTTTGTGTCGGCTGTATCCAACAATTTTCCCGCGTGGCCCCATTCTTCATCAAGCACGAGTCGAACACGTTGCGCTAAATCACCCTTGCGATAGGGCTTACCCAAAAAATGGGTTGAAAATCGATCCAGGCCATTATGGGAAATGGCCTTTGAGGTGAAACCCGAAGTCAACAACACCCTAAGCTTGGGACGCTGCTGGGTCGCCTGTTGGGCCAGTTCATAGCCGTCCATCCCACCGGGCATCACCACATCAGTGAACAGCAGATCAAACTGCTCATCTTCTGCCAGTATCGCCAAGGCCTGCACACCATCAACGGCCGTACGGGTGCGGTATCCCAGACTGCTCAAATACTGATTGGCCAATTCCAGCAAATCAACTTCATCATCGACAATCAGGATAGCTTCACTGCCAGTGGGTAATTCAACCTCTTCAACCGTAGCGGTGGTAGATTTTAGAGCCGCGGAACGCGGCAGATACAAACGCATGGTGGTCCCCACACCAAGCTCTGAATATACCTTAATGTAACCCCCGTAGCGTTTGACAAAACCGTACACCATCGCCATACCCAATCCGGTGCCCTTGCCTTCGGGTTTGGTGGTGAAAAAAGGCTCGAAGATGTGTTCCAGGGTCTCTTTGTCCATACCCATACCGGTATCGCTCAACATTAACTGCACATAATCACCCACCTGGGCATCGGGGCTCAGTAGAATAGAGTCTGCATCCAGGGTTTTGTTACTGGTCTCAATCAACAGCTTGCCACCACCCGGCATGGCGTCGCGGGCATTGATCACCAGATTCAGGGTGGCGTCCTGAAATTCACCGGGGTCTATTTCAGTAAGCCATAACTTGTCAGATAAATGATATTGAACATCTATGGCCGGGGTAACCGAACGGTCAATCATCGCCTCCAGCGTCTTAAAGCTGGCATTGATATCCACCACCGTTTTTTTGTTGCTCTGGCGACGGGTAAAGGTCAGCAGTTGCCGGGTCAGATCCATACAACGCAGCGTGGCCTTACTGGCGGTATCCACCCACTGGCGTGGTCCCTCACTATTGGCAACATAAGTTTTCAGGTAATCCAGATAACCGATAATGACCCCTAGCTGATTATTGAAGTCATGGGCAATACCACCGGCAAGTTGACCCACGGCTTCCATTTTTTGTGAACGGCGTAAGGCCTCTTCAGACTGTAGACGTTCAGTAATATCGAGAATAATGGCGGCAAAAGCTAAAACAGATCCAAAGGTCGATAGCTGGACCTGGACCTCGACGGGATACAAAGACCCGTCTTTACGCTGGTGAGTGGTATTGAAGCGAACTTTCTCCTTGGTACCGTTGCGCAGAGGCGTGAGCAGTTTTACAAAAGTCCTGTGCGTCATATACGGTTTTAAATCCAGCGGGGTAAGCTTTTGGAGCTCCTCTGCAGAATACCCCAGGTTCTCCATTGCCACCCGGTTAACCTGAATAAACCGAAATGTCTCGGCGTTAAATATGTAGACCTCGTTCAAAGAACCATCCAGTATCCGGCCCAGGCTGATCTCCCTTTCCTCGGCCCGCTTACGTTCGGTGATGTCACGGAACAGGGCAATAAAACCGATAGTCTTAGCGTTTACATCCTTGACCTGGGTACCAATGGTTTCGGTCCAGAACACCGTGCCGTCCTTGCGTTTGTATCTGACTTCATAAGGGGCACCTTGTTGCTTAACAGGCTCGGTACGATAACGACGGCGTCCCTGCTCCAGAAAATCCTTTCGGTCCGCGTATAGCATTTCCGTGGTCCTGCCGATCAACTCCTGATCGCTGTAACCAAACATCTCGTAAACCGCCGGGTTGCACATTACGATCCGGCGTTCCGTGTCGGCAAAGGCCACCCCATCCGAAATGGCATTGAACATGGCCTCAAACTCAGCCTTACTGCGAGCCAGCACCTGCTCCGCCCGTCTGCGCTCGGTGATGTCGGTAACGGTACCGACGTAACCCACCACCTGGCCACTGCTGTCACACTCTGCTTCCGCTGACCCCAACAGCCAGGTGACCTTAGCGTCGGGACGTTGATAACGGTATTCGGAGTGGAACGGGACCTTGTCTAGCGCAGACTGTTGCCACTCAGTAAATACCCGTTGCCGGTCATCAGGGTGTAGTGCCTGGGCCCAGCCCTCGCCCAGCGCCTCCGTTTGACTCATACCAGCCAACTCACACCAGCGTTCATTTACGTAGACGCACCGACCTTGCGCGTCGGCACTAAAGATACCCACCGGTGCGGCCTTGGCCAGGACATGAAAGTGTGCCTCACTTTGTTTCAGGGCTGCAAAAGATTGCTTGATATTTTCCTGCATCTGGTTGATAGCACTGACCACCAGACCGAGCTCATCCACCTTTCGCTGTGGGGTATCTTCGCGATCCAGAACCAGGGGCTTATCCAGACTGTTGATGTCCAGGTTGTGGGTAAAATTGGCGATGCGGCTCAAATGGCGGGCAATCAAAGTATGAAAAATTATCAGGATAAAGCCCGCCACCAGAAAAATCTGAATGGCATTACTGACAAGAATCACCCAAACCTTTTTGAGCAGGCGTTGATACACCCCGGTTAAACTGGCGGTAACAGTCAACAAGCCGATTTCAATATCCCGCCCACGGTGGGGATAAATCATGGTGTATTGACGGGATATCACATCCCTGGTTTGTGGGGTACCCACGGACACCCACACCTTGTCCTGATCCCGAACCTCCAGGAACTGCATATCACGACGGTTGAAGATCCCCTCCAGGTGAGTCCTGAGTTCCTTTTTATCCGAGGCCCACAGGGCAGAGGTGAGGGTCTTCAGATGCACATCCCGGATCTGCTGCAACTGGTCTTCGATCAATTCGATATCATCGTCGTAGTCACGATACAATTGAATGGCGGTGACAAATAGAGTGATAAAGGAACTGAATAACACCACATAAATGATAAGGCGGCGGGCGATGCCGGTCTTATGGGTTTTCCGATCGGGACCTGTCATAGCTCATTTTCCAGTAATCGGTGCCAGAATCCGCTGAAAGACCCGTTGATAACTGCCATCGGCCTTCATGGCACGCAAAGCAGCGGCAAGTTTTGGCACCAAATGCCGGTGTTTCTTGTGCAGGTACACATACATGGCCCGGCGTGCCAAAGGCGGCTTCAATACCTTTACCCCCTGGATGCGGTGTCGATTGAGGTAGCCGAGTCCGACCCAGCGTGAATAGACGAGCACATCTACCCGATCTTTTATCAGCAGGGTGAAGAGTTGATTGGCATTTTTGACCATGGTGATTTCGGCTGACTTGGGGATATTACGCTCCAGTATCTTCCAGCCGGTGACCATGGCCACCGAATAGGGCTTAAGGCTGCCCCAGCCGGTTACCGGGAAACTCACATTTTTGGCAAATACAACGAACTCCAGATCGATAATCTTTTCCGGTACCTGGATTAAATTCGGGTAGGTCCTCTGTAAACCCGCAATCCTGAGCAAATCACCGTCGTCAATCCCGGCATTGGCATTAATCAGCGCCCTTTCAGCGGGCAGCCGAACCGATTCCATCCCGAAACCGATGCGCCCCAATGCCTGTTTAACAACCACGTCAACAAAACCGGTCTGCTCATCATTGGATAAGGGAGGAGTAAAGGTCGTATTCAGTACCAGGATTTCCTTGGCCAAAAGTAAGCCTGGAACAGCCAAGCCACTGAGCAGCCAGATAAAGCTAAGCCATCGGTGTCTGCGAATTCTTGTCATTGATCTACGAATGATTTCAGTCAACCGCTACTTGATCACACTAAAGAATACCCCTATTTTATGCCATTCTGGTTCACACCCCCCGATATTTATTAGCGCGTTCGTCGCGTTTATCGGTGCGCTCGTCATATTTATTGACACGTTCGTCTGCTGACTGCCGAATTTTTGCAACTTATCACACAAACTTGTCAACCATTTTCTACTTTAAGAAAAATCATCAGCAGTACCAGCCGCCGAGCTATAAACCTATTTGCTGTCATACCGGCGCAGGCCGGTATCTATATCTCGTTGATTTTATTGATACGTGTCTTCTGGACTCCGGCCTATGGAGTGACGATGACTTTTCACACAGCCTCTTTCGCTAAAATGACGGGAGAGCTTGTCAAAATTTCATGTCTCCAATAGCAGCAATGATGCCATGCACCTGTATTTTGGCGCGTTTGCACAACAACAAGATTTTGTTAACGGGACAGCACTGGGGTACTCCTGTTAATTTTTATAATAAACCGATGGGCACATAAACTTCAGCCCGTGATCTATACCATTCAGGGTTTCGGTATGACTGATGATGAGATACCCACCCCGGTTCAGGCGTGCCACTATTCGCGCGATCAGTTCCTTTTTGGTGTCGCGGTCAAAGTAGATCATGACATTGCGCAAAAAGATGACGTCAAAATAGCCTAGCTCTGGCCAGGCACCGTTCAGATTCAGGTATCGGAAATCAATCTTGTTTCTAAGTGCAGCATCAATAAGGAACATTCCCTGTTGTGAGCGCACCCCTTTACGACAATATTTATTAAGGTATTCGGGGGCAATCTTCTCCGCAGCTTCCAGGGGATACAAACCTTTGCGCGCAGTTTCCAACATGCGCTGGCTGATATCCGTCGCCACAATTTCCCAGGGAGCGGTGCCCAATTCGTCGGCCAACAGCATAGCCAGACTATAAGGTTCTGAACCATTTGAACTGGCGGCACTCCAGATACGGTAGGGATAGGCCTCCCTGGCCGGCAAAATCTGTGTGCGCAACAAATCGAAATGTTTTTCTTCCCTGAAAAAATAAGTTTCATTGGTGGTCAAAAGATCCACCAAACATTGAAATTCTTCCGCCTGATCAGCTCTCATGACCAGATGGAAGTACTCACCAAAACTGTTAAGCTCGTAATGCCGTAAACGCCGTATCAGGCGACTGGATACCAGTGGCTTCTTGGCATCCGATAGACTGATGCCAGCGGCCTCATAGATAAATTTCTGGAATTTTCTGAATTCCTTATCTTCCAGGACAGGCACCACGGGTTCGTGACCGGCTTCCTGCCTGCCTAAGGCCACCTTGGCCTGTGCGAGACTCATTCCTTCAGCCCGACATCCAGGCGTTGAAACCAGTCGATGAAGCGGCTTACATCCTCACCCCGGTAGATGGCCCCATGTTGTGGGCACAACATGTCGATATCCATTTCCTTGACGCGCCGACACCAGCGCTCCTTGGCTTCGTTGGACCCCATCCAGCGACGGTGGAAACCTGTCGCAAAATGGATATGTTCGTCAAAGTTCTCCACAAACAGACCCTGCCGATCCTCTGGTAGCAAGGCCGCACCGACATCTCCGGTAAACAAAATTTTGGCTACCGGATCGTAACAATGAAAATTCCCGGCAGAGTGCAGATAATGGGCCGGTATGGCCTCCAGGCTGTGGCCGTTGAATGGAATCCTGGCACCTTCATCGGGTATCCCTACCAGGGTATCATCGTTACCCCCAAAATGGGGAACAAAGGTTTCCCATAACCAACTCACGTGACACTTGAGCTTCGGGTTAAAGTCCAGCCACAATGCCAATGAAGAAATAATATCGGGGTCCTGGTGGGAGGCAAATAGCGATCGAATATTGTGTGGGTTATAAATCTCGCAGATCGCGGAAAACACGGCGGGAAAAATCTCTACGCCACCCGGATCGAGCAGTACAGCTTCGTCACCATCAAATACCAGATACTCGTTGGTATCAATCACAAAGCCGGGTTTATCCGGGTCACGGGCGATGACTGCCCATTTGTGCTCACCTTTTTCAAAAATTATCTCGGCCTTTTTCATGCCGCTATACCTTCTTCAGCCGCGATGTATTGTTGTTCCTTAGCTTCATCCAGGCAAGCGATGGCCTGTTGTAACAATTTATCGATAGCGGCAACTGTCTGCTCAATCTCTTCGGAGACCTGATTCAGGGAATGGGCAAGGCTGCCCGCAGATGTCGATTCAATCTTGGCGAGTACCGCGAGAATTTCCCCCATGTCGCATAACTTGCTGGCCCGTTCCAGGTCACGCTGAACCTTGCGCCGGGTGCTGACAAACCCCCCATAGGCCGTTTCAAGCTCCGCAATCCGCCGGTCCAGCACTTTTTGCACCATACGGGCACGCAGGCTTGTTCGATCACTGCCACGGGCCCTGCTCAAATAACGCGTATAACGCTGCAACTTTAACAATACTGCCATTGAACCCACCAAGTCATAGATAACCTGGGACAGCGCCGACATACCCTCGTTCAGGTGGTCACTGAACACACGCAATGCTGTGGTCACGGTCGTAAAACCTGCCGCCGAACCGTCCACCTTACGCGCCATAAACATCGCGTTGAGGGCAATAAGATAAACTTTATGGGAAGTGTCCATTATTCGCTTGGCCGCTTCATTGACCGCGATCACCTCTTCTATATCCCGCACTTCCGTCATAAGCCTTTCCTCTGCATCCTGAGATACTCGTATCAACCGCAATCCCGTACTCTTTCATATTGCATAATGGCGCTACCCACATCACTCAATGGCACAATCGAATCGGTGGCACCCAGCTTCACCGCCTCTTTGGGCATACCATAAACCACGCAACTCTCTTCATCCTGGGCCAGGGTATAGGCACCGGCATCGTGCATTTCCAGCAAACCCTTGGCACCATCATCACCCATACCCGTCATGATTATTCCCATCGCATTACTCCCTGCATAGCGGGCTACGGAACGAAACAACACATCCACAGACGGACGGTGGCGGTTGACCAGTGGCCCTTCAACCACTTCAACCCGATATTTAGCGCCACTGCGTTTCAACATCATATGCCTGCCACCGGGTGCTATCAGGGCAACACCCGGCATCACGGTATCCTGGTCTTTCGCTTCGCGCACCTCGATCTTGCACACCGAGTTCAAACGATCGGCAAATGCGGCGGTAAATTGTTCTGGCATATGTTGAACGATGACGATGCCTGGGCAAATCCGAGGCAACGCGGTCAGCACGTATTCCAGCGCATTGGTACCACCGGTGCTGGTACCGATGGCCACAATCTGTTCTGTGGTCTGCGTCATGGCCGATGGCCGACCGGCACCTAAAATGACATCGGCACTGTGTTTTTCACCAACTTCGACAACGCTAACAGGTTTATTGGTGGTGCTGCCCGGCCGGTGAAGGCGGGAAACTTTGGCCCGGGCGGCATTTTTAACCGCCTGCTTAAGCACTGTAGCCGAATCCTGCAGGAAATCTTTAAGGCCCATTTTCGGCTTGGTGATAATATCCACGGCACCGGCTGCCATCGCCTCCATCGTGGTCTGCGCACTTTTCTCCGTCAGAGTAGAACAGATCACGACGGGTGTTGGCCGCTCCCGCATCAGTTTTTTTAGAAAAGTGATGCCATCCATGCGTGGCATCTCGACATCCAGGACGATGACATCGGGCCATGCCTTTTCCATGCGTCGCATCGCAAAGATGGGATCGGCAGCTGCTCCCAGCAATTCGATGGCGGGATCAGATTTCAGAATATCCCCTATGACCCGCCTCACCACTGCAGAATCATCCACCACCATAACCTTGACTGTTTTCACTTCAAAATAAACATCCGTCTAATATGGAGCGTCTCATTCCACATGATCTTCCGGTGAGACTTCACTGTCTCGAGTAACCTGATCCAATATGGACAGTTCCTCCACCGACAACACGTGCTCAACATCCAGCAGAATAATAAATTTATCCTGTACCTTACCCATGCCCTGTATAAAATCAGTACGGATCTTCGCACCAAAAGCCGGTGTGGCTTCAATTTCTCCTGCCGGGATTTCCAGCACCTCGTTAACGGCATCCACGACCACACCGATATCAATCACCTCACCTTCGGACTCGGCTTCTATGATCACGATGCAAGTACGTTTATTGGCACCCGTCGGCTCACTTCCAAGACGCAAGGATAAATCAATTACCGGCACCACACTGCCACGCACGTTGACCACACCTTGAATAAAATCCGGCATCATGGGAACGCGCGTGACATCGCAATATTCCAGGATTTCCTTGATAGCCAAAATACCGATTCCATAGGTTTCACCGCCCACCATAAATGTCAAAAACAGATTCTGACTTTCATCCAATTCATCCTGTGGCCGGTCCCCGATTTTCTGCTTGTCCTGCTGTACCGCTAACTGATTCATGGTGTCTCCTCAAATTTGACAAAATCTTGCTTCTCATCCACCGGATGTAACACCCCCACCCCATTGCTGGCGGATGAATGATTCTGTCTTGATAGCGTGGATGCCTGACTGCCGTCCCCGTCCAGCTTAAAGAAACCAACCACCTGCTGTAGCTGGCTCGCCTGAGCGTCCATTTCTTCCGCCGTCGCTGCCAACTGCTCCGATGCCGCCGCATTGGTCTGCGCCACCTTGTCCAATTGCGCCACTGCCGTGTTCAACTGGCCCACACCCGCCGATTGCTCTTCGGATGCCGCCGTGATCTCCTGCACCAGATCCGCTGTTTTCCTGATGCTCGGGACAATCTCTTCCAGCAGTTTGCCGGCACCGTCGGCCACCGCCACACTATTACCCGCCAGTTCACCGATCTCCTGGGCCGATACCTGGCTGCGTTCGGCCAACTTGCGTACTTCCGCTGCCACCACCGCAAAACTCTTGCCGTGCTCACCGGCCCGTGCCGCCTCAATAGCCGCGTTCAAGGCCAGCAGATTGGTCTTGTAGGCAATGTCTTCTATAAGATCGACCTTGGCGGCGATGGAGCGCATGGCCTGTACGGTCTCACTGACCGCCTGACCGCCTTCCTCGGCCCGGGCCGCCGCCTGGGTGGCCATACCATCGGTGACCTTGGCATTTTCTGCATTCTGGGCGATGCTCGCGCCCATCTGCTCCAGCGATGCACCGGTCTGCTCCACGCTTGCTGCCTGCTCACTGGCGCCCTGGCTTAAGGATTGCGCCGATGCATTGACCTGCCGGACCGCCCCCGATACGTTCTGCACAGAATGCTGCACATCCAGCAAAACCCCCCGGATCTTACCGATAAAATTGTTGATGGAAAGGGCCGTCTGCCCTATCTCATCCTGACCAAACTGCGGCAGCCTGCTGGTCAAATCCCCTTTCTCGATGTCACCGATCACGCCATTAATGGCCTTGAGTTTACGATCAATAGTCCGCTTGTATACAAAATAGATAGACAGGAGGCAGGCAAGCAAAACAAACCCCAACATTATGATGATGGTTCGACTCGTGGCATTACCTGCAAGTATCTGTTGCTCAATATTGGTGTTGACTTCCAGTATTCCCCTGACATCTCCCAGTTTCCAGTTGTTCTTTGGGGTGTCGGGATGTGCGTTGTGACAACTTACGCAGACCTTGGATACCATCTTGTCGGCAACGGCGACTCGCACATACATGGCACCGTCTTTTTCTTCTGTCCGAACAAAGGGTTTATCCGAGTGCTGAACAGATTCCCACGCCTGGGTCTGAAAGGAATCCAGCTTGCGGTCTTTCCGATTTGGAAACGGGTAGGCACTATAGAGCTTGACCTGGATACCTTCACTGGCCAATTCCTGACTCAGATCATGAATCAGGGTTGCCGGCAGGGGGATCGTGCCAGGCACCCCTTTATGGTTGATGGCAGCTTTGATGTCTGAATCGGCCAGAACCTTTTTCACAACGTTCTGGACATAGTATCTGCGCACAGCTTTAAACTGGGTCACCACATGTTCTGCCGTCTGAGTTGTGTACGCTATCGTGTTCTGCTTGATCTTGTGGGGAATAAAAAACATCAAGACAACAATAGCGGTCACAAAAATGCCTAGCACAGGTATGGCCAGCTTGAACAACAAGCTTTGGTAATAAGTTTTCATCTTATCGGTAGCCTTTTGTTTTCTTAGTTATTTTCAATTGTGCAGGTAACTCATACAACGAGTTTGGTTTTGATCTTCCAGTGAATTAAGGTATGCCATTATTGTGGAAGTGCTCATATTTCCGACGCTCCACGTCATTGTAATGCGCTATCAGGAGGCTTCATCAAATTTGATAAAATCCTGCTGCTCTTCCGCCACCAGATGCAACTCCTGCGAACCACTCGTGCCGGAGGGTTGATTCTGCCCCGGTGTGGTGGACGCCTGACCGTCATCCCCGTCCAGCTTAAAGAAACCAACCACCCGCTGTAGCTGACTCGCCTGGCCGTTCATTTCTTCCGCCGTCGCCGCCAACTGTTCCGATGCCGCCGCATTGGTCTGTGCCACCTTATCCAACTGCGCCACTGCCGTGTTCAACTGGCCCACACCCGCCGATTGCTCTTCGGATGCCGCCGTGATCTCCTGCACCAAGTCCGCTGTTTTCCTGATGCTCGGTACAATCTCTTCCAGCAGTTTGCCGGCACTATCGGCCACCGCCACACTGTTACCCGCCAGTTCACCGATCTCCTGGGCCGATACCTGGCTGCGTTCGGCCAACTTGCGTACTTCCGCTGCCACCACCGCAAAACCCTTGCCGTGCTCACCGGCCCGTGCCGCTTCAATGGCCGCATTCAAGGCCAGCAGATTGGTCTTGTAGGCAATGTCTTCTATAAGATCGACCTTGGCGGCGATAGAGCGCATGGCTTTTACGGTCTCGCTGACCGCCTGACCGCCTTCCTCGGCCTGGGTCGCCGCCTGGGTGGCCATACCGTCAGTAACCTTGGCATTTTCCGCATTCTGGGCGATGGTCGCACTCATCTGTTCCAACGATGCACCGGTCTCTTCCACACTCGCCGCCTGCTCGCTGGCGCCCTGGCTTAAGGATTGAGAGGTGGAATTGACCTGTACCGAGGCACTAACCAGATTGGCGGTGCCGGATCGGACCTGCCCCACAACCGAACCGATTTTCTCCACCATCTTCTGCATCGCGCTCTGTAGCTGCCCGATTTCATCCTGGCTGGTTACACTGATACGCATACTCATATCACCCTGGGACATGCACTCGGCCACTTCCACCGCTTCACTGAGCCCACGATTGATACCACGGCCAATCACCATACCCATCAACAGGGTGATTCCAATCACCACCGCTGCAGCAACCGCAGCAAATATCAAATCCACCCTGGCCGAGGCGATGAGTTGCCCGGTCATCTCCAACAGGCTGCTGGACATTTTGTCTTCCACCTGCTTCAGCAAATTGATCTTGCCGGTTTGGGCCTTGAACCAGTCAGCCGGATCAATACCAAAGTCCCCCTTTTTTAAGGCTTCTATTGCATTTACTGCCGGACCGTCATCAATTTTAATCGCCGTATCGATTCCAACCACGTTCACCGCACCCCTTTTCATGGTGACCGCTTTTTCCAGGGCCTTTTTGTACTGGGTTACCGTGCCTCTAAGGACCTCGATGTGCTTTTTACTGGCGTTGGAGGGTCCCAATAAGCCCAGATAGTTTTCTAAAATACCGTCAATATCTGCGTACTGACTGTTGAAGGTATCCACATACTCCTGTTTGCCGCGAAGAACGTAATTTTTGATCAAGTGAATCAGACCACCGTAGCCCATCTTGGACGTTAATTGGCTCATCAACTCGTCTTTCCGGGTGACAGAAAAAGCCGCCTCCCGCATACGCTTCACCTCGGCGATCTGCGTGCCACTCATGGCCTGGTCGTAATATTGTTTTATTTCTGGTGTCGCCAGGGCAAGGAAGGCCTTTATGTAGATATTCTGCTCCGCCACCAGGACACTGAATTGAGCGAACATCCCCTCCCCAAACTGGTCCCTGGCAAAGGTATTGGCTAACACCGCCCGCTCCACTCCAGCACGCTCTTTGGCCTCAAGGAAAAGCTCATAGGCAACAAGGCCCCTGGCAATTTTGCCGTCACCGGAAAACTCCGCCATGTCGGCAATGATCCCCAGAAGGGCATGATCGATAGCGGTATAATAAGCGATGGCCTCGGGAAGCGGGATACTCTGTGCGGTGATGGCCCGACGCTGTGTGTCGAGGCCGTCGAGTCTGCTCATCGCCTTGCTGAGTCCATTACTGAATTTGGTACCGAACTGTCCACTGTCAAAATTTTCCAGGTAGGCATTGAGCTCAGTCAGTTTTTTGTCGGTGTTCTCGCGCTGCAAGGGCAGTTCGACAGCAAACTGTTTGCCCTGGCTACCCAAAAAACCGGCCGTCATGCCCCGTTCCTTTTGGCTTTCGTGTACCAATGCGCTTAGCTTGGCCGCCAACTCCGATATACTGTTGACGTCCTTCATGTTCTGCCATGTGGTGTAGTTCCCGAGCACCACGGTGGCCGAGAAATACACCACCGCCAACAAGGGAATACCCGCCATAATTAACAGCTTGACCCGAATAGACAAATTTTTTATTGACATCTTTTTGGTACCTCAATTTATCGTGTTAACTCAGAATATTTTTTATTCACCCGTTCAATGTCCAAAATCCTTTGGATCACCTGTTAATGTACGACGCCGCCCACATTTTCATGTATTTCTGCTGAAATACTCTGTTGAATAAGATTGGGCACATCCAGGATCACGGCCACATCGCCACTGCCGAGAATAGTTGCACCACTGATGCCACGTAATGACTGAAATATCTTGCCCAAGGGTTTGATCACAGTTTGGAATTCGCCCAGCAATCTATCCACCACCAAACCTGCCTTTTGCCCTGCGTACTGTACGACCACAAGATTCTGCTGACCGCCGTCCGTGCTGCCATCGGCAAACATCTCATTCAAGCGAACGAAGGGCAGCACTTCTCCACGCAGGTTGATAAATTGATGTGTCAGTGCACCGTCATTTTCATGCTCGGAGAGTTCGACACACTCCACTACCATGTCCAGGGGAACAACATAAGAGGCATCACCGACACCGACCAGAAAGCCGTCGATGATGGCCAGGGTCAGTGGTAAACGGATACGAATCGTGGTCCCTAAACCCTGCTCACTCGCCACTGTGATGGAACCGCGTAGTGCTTCGACATTACGCCGGACGACATCCATACCGACACCACGGCCAGAGATATTGGTGACCTGATCGGCAGTCGAAAAACCCGCCTCGAAAATCAGCCGATAGACTTCCTGATCTGTCAAATTCTGGTTCGCAGCAACCAAACCTCGATCTTTCGCCTTTGCCAGAATCTTGTCCCGGTTCAATCCACCACCATCATCCCTGACTTCGATGACGATACTGCCAGAATCGTGATAAGCATTCAGCGTCACAACACCGAGGGACGATTTCCCGTTGGCCAATCGTGTTTCCTCCGGCTCAATACCGTGATCAATCGCATTGCGCACCAGATGCATCAAAGGATCACTGATTTTCTCGACAACTGTTTTATCTAATTCCGTATCCCCGCCTTCGACCATCAGTTTAATATCTTTCCCCATTTCCTTGCTGACGTCGCGAACCACGCGCCGAAAACGATTAAAGGTTTCGCCAATCTGCACCATGCGCAAACGCAGTGCACTGTCGCGTATCTCCTCTACCAGGCGTGAGGTGTCGGAGACCGTTTCCACCAGATCATCGTCACCGTTGCGCTGGGCCAGCAGGTAGGAACGTGCACCGGCAATAACCAGTTCCCCCACCAGATTGATAAGCTGATCGAGTTTATTGGCATCGACACGCACCGAGTGGGTCTTGGAGAGTTTCTTGCTACGCGTATCCGCCTGCTTGTCCACCGCGACCGCCACCACCTTCTCATTGACCACCCCCTCATTGACCAACAGCTCACCAATTGGCGGGGCCGATGCCTCCTGCTTAGACTGCTGTGCCAACGCATCCTGCAACTCGCGTTCAGTGAGTGCTTTACTTTTGATCAAAATCTCGCCAAGCCGCATATCGTCTTCGGGTAAGGCCTGAATCAACTCTATATAGTGTGAAATATTGCTGTGTGGTGGGATCAGACGCAGTTGGCAATCGTTGCGAACAAATTCAAATACATTTTCGATGGCCTCCTTGTCGGCATCGCTGTGAAAGGCGATCTCAAACCCCAGATAGCAGGTCTCCGGGTCCATTTCGGCGGCTTCCGGCATCTCATCAAAGAGCGTAGTCAAACCCACAAGCTCACCCAGGGTTGCCAGATACTGGATAATCGATAAAGGGTCCATGCCGTTGCGCAATACATCAGGCCCAAAGCGCAGGGAGATATGCCAATTGTCGGTCTCGACCAGACTACCAAGCTCTGCGGTGATTGTGCCCTCATGCTCTACCGGCATTGACCGGGTATCGGGTGAAGATGCTTCTTCGCGCCCCATAAAAGTATTCAGTTGCTTGATCAATCCCTGACCCACTTCAATCACCGCCTCGTCCGGTCGCTCATCGTTTACAACAAAATGAGCGACCAACTCCCCGAGGTAATCACCGGATTCTAATAGCACGGCAATCAACTCACCCGTCACGGGCAACTCTCCAGCACGTACCAAATCTAATAAATTCTCCGCCACATGGGCGAAGGCCACAATGTCATCGAAGCCAAAAATTCCAGAGGAGCCTTTAATAGTGTGAGCCGCCCGGAAAACCGCGCCCACAGAATCCATATCCTGCGGATTGTCTTCCAATTGCAGCAAACCTTCCTCCATCTCCTGAAGAAGTTCATCGCATTCCTGCTTGAACAATTGCTTAGCCTGTTCCATTTCTGCATTCATCTCAACGCCTCTTCGATTGGATCCTGACTTCTCTTGCCTTGTGCTTAAGTGGCTTTTGCTTCCAACACTATGGGGTCACCAAAAAACCGGGTCAGACAAAAAGTATCCAGCACTGTCATAGCGGCCTCACTGTGCGACACCAATCGCAAGGCCTTGGCAGACCGCTGCGCTTCCTGTTTGGCAAGCATCAACACCTGAACACCCGCCGTATCGACCTCACTGACATCAGAAAGGTTAATTTCCATTTCCTGACAGTCATCCAACTTTGACAGCAGGCCTTCCTTTAGTTTGTCCGCCTCGTAAATAGTCATGTCACCGACAATATGCACCTGACATACACCCGCCTGGTTTTCTGACTTAATTTCCACCATGATCGGTCTCCCGTCTCATTACTTGCTCGACTCAGCTCACGCCATCACCAGCTTGGATACAGCTTCCAGCATTTGCGGTGGCTTGAACGGTTTGACCATCCAGGCCTTGGCACCTGCCGCCTGGCCTTCCTTTTTCGTTTCTTCCTGGCCTTCCGTCGTCAGCATAATCACCGGTGTGAATTTGTATTCCGGATTTTTCTTTAATTCTTTTACAAAGCTAATACCGTCCATGTTGGGCATATTGACATCACTGATAATGAGGTGAATTTTGTCACCACCCAGTTTTGCCAGTGCATCTTTGCCATCACAGGCCTCGACCACCTCATAGCCCGCCCCTCTCAGGGCAATTGCCACCACGTTGCGCAATGATGTTGAGTCGTCCACGATCATAATTTTTTTAGCCATCACTTCTTCTCCTAAAAAAAAGTTAATTCAGACCCACCGGCAGCCCCACCGGACTTTCCATAATGGTTATTACGTTGTTCGTCCGTGGTATAACTTTTCTGCATAGACTGAATCCAACTATCGGTGTCGGAATACTCCACCGGGCGCCCTGCAGCCCGTATGCTTGCGTAACTTTCAAGATGACTATTTAATTCCTCTTGTGTGCGTACGACCTGAACGAGTATCTGACTGGTCCGATCCTGGAATTGCAGTGCCACAAGTACATCTTCGATCTCCAGTTGAATACCCTCACCGCTTTGCTGCAGCAAGTCTGCTGACTTGGTCAGCCCATCAACCACCTGCCGTAAGCGCGTCATAACATTCTCGATGGAAATTTCGGACGCAGCAAAGGAAGATTCGTCTTCCTCTACCGATTGCTCGGTAAGACGCATCGCTTCACTCATCGCAGTGCGCACTTGCGAGACACGCTCTGTCATGCGCTTGCCTGTTTCACCGGAAAGATTGGATAGGGCACGTACCTCATCAGCAACCACCGCAAAACCACGACCGGCCTCCCCGGCACGCGCCGCCTCAATGGCCGCATTCAATGCCAGCAAATTCGTCTGCCCAGCGATCTTGGCCACCTCGGTGGCCATTCCATTCATCTCATCCATGTGACCGTTAAGTGCGTGAATCTGTGTCAACATGTCGCTCTTGGACTTCATGCTGTTACGCAGAGACTGAACCACACCACCAAGATCGCGCTCACTGTCAGAAAAAACCCCAACCATCCCGGCTTCGATATTGTCTTTGGATAAATCACCGGCCGCCTCACGCGAAGCGGCCATTGTCGTCCCCAATTCACTGACGATGCCTGAAAATCGCTCGGTCAGTTGCTGGATAGCCGTTTCCGACTGGGTACGCGCACTGTCGACCTGACGGATCCAAATAGGCAAGGCCTGGCGCAACAACTGTTCGCCCCAGGGTGGCTCGGACTCATTGCAATCCACTACCGGCTGTTCCCCACCTTCATCAGGCTCAGCATCCTGCTGCTGAAGGAAAAACCGTCTTCGCGCCAACCACCAGCCGCATATTAAGGAAAGCACCACCAAGCCAACCACGCTGGCCATTTCCATAACTGTAGACCTTGCGAAGGACTGGCTGCCTCCAGCAATCACCACCAACAACAATGGAACCCACCAATCCGCCGCATTATTTATTGAACTTTTTGTTTGCACCGTCATTTCCGTTTGTGTCCCCATGAACACTCTACGGCCATAACACCGGGAACTTTAGCCAATACCGTATTTCGTACAGCTTTATCCCCCTCCAAAAGTACTGTCTTAAAACCATGGCCAGGCCCTCTGTTAGGGACCCCAACAGGTACAGGCCAGCAGATTTTAGCCACAGTTTGTTTGTGGATAGTTTTAAAGGGATAACAGACCCAGGGATAGGCCTGTCGGTCGACGGCTGCCCATAGGTCGAATTAAATTTAGGCTCTGCAGGAAAATTTGTGAGTAAAGGCGGGGCTCGTATCTTCGTGATTTGTTGATGTTATATTGCTTTTTTGGGGGAAAATCAGTGCTGTCCCGTTAACAAAATCTTGTTGTCGTGCAACCGCGCCAATATACAGGTGCATGGCACCAAGTATGTTTATATCTGGGTTTTTACACAGCCTCGAAAGCCGGAATCCAGTCGTTTCAACGGCTTCCTGGATACCGGAACAAGTCCGGCGTGACAATGTGGCGTTAACGGGACAGTACTGGGGGGAAATACAGAAATACCTACAAATTTTTCTGAAGAACCCCTGGCATTGAGGTAGGCAGGCCTTCTGATGACATGGTTTTCAGGATCAACTGCCGCTAATATTTGAAATGACCTTAAACACATAAACCAAACCCACAATCCCGGCAAAACTCGCCAACACCATCATCACAATGCCAGGTTTGTTGTTCGGACTAAAGCCAAACAAACTATCTCGTACCAACATGAAACCCGTACCGGAAAAACCCAGCGCCACACTGGCAGCACTGACGGGCATCAGTAACGCGGCGATATATAGAAAGGCCTGGCTTGTTAACAACAGGCCGCCGAACAGGACCAGCATTGCCGCACCCAAGCCGTAAAGCCCAGTAGAGGCAATGCGCAATCCAATAAGAGAATAATCTTCAGCCTTATTGTGGACCGGTATGGCCAAATAGATCATCGCTGCAATGAATACCACCAGGAATACATAAGTTCCGAGGTTCGCCACTCGTGCTGATGATGCAAAATCCTCCGGCGCAAAGACATCGGTAACAAACATGATCACTAACAAGGCTAAAAATGCAGCAACATAAGGCAACCAATCCAGGCGATCCGGATCAGACTCCTCTTCGTCCACTGGGCTCATCCCCAGAGTCGGCATAGGGTGATCGGTACTGCTGTTTTCCGCATGGGCCAACCCCCCGCTAGAGGATGTTACCGGGGATATCCCACCACTCACCGTTGAAAGCTCATTTTCACGCACCTCACGAAGCGCCTGTGCCATCTTGGCGGCATCGGCATAGCGTCCCTGGGGGGGTCGACTCAAGGCACAGTTCACCACCCTAACCAGCCCTATCGGGGTCGCGGGGGCCAGTTCTCGAAGTGGGCGCGGATCTTCAGTGCAGATCTTCACCATCATCACCGAAGCCTGCTCGGTATCAAATAACAAGCGTCCGCTGAGCATCTCGTATAACAGCACACCGATAGACCAAACATCTGAGCGCGGGGTCACGTCACGAGGATTATGAATTTGTTCAGGAGACATATAAGCCGGCGAACCCAACATCAGGTCTGTTGTGGTCACACGGATGTCATTTTTGCTCATGGCAATCTTGGAGATACCAAAGTCCAACACCTTGGCGACGAGCTCCTTATTTTTAACCGTAAGAAAAATATTGGACGGCTTGATATCGCGATGCACTACCCCCCGTGCATGGGCCTCGCCAATGGCCTCAATAACCGGAATCAGTAGATTAAGAACCTGTTTACTGGAGACACCCTCCTTGTTTCGCTCAAGTAATTGCTCAAGGGACTCGCCGACAAGATACTCCTGCACTATAAAAGGGATACCAGATTGGGTCTTGTCGATATCGAATACTTCGACAATATTTCTGTGACGAACCACGTTGGCAGCCTTGGCCTCACGCAAAAATCGAATCACGCTCTCATCATCAGATACCAAATCATCCCGCAACAACTTGACAACGATGGTGCGGTTAACGGCGATATTACGGGCTTGATAGATCACCCCCATACCACCAATGTCGATAAATCGCTCGAGTCGGTACTTCCCATTCAGGACTTCCCCAACCCGCTTTTGGGCTAATTCTTTATCCATAGTTCTTAAACCACAACTGCAAATTTTGCCCATGATACGTTAAGTCACATCACCAAAGGAACAGAGAACTGTACTTAACACTAAGGGAAACGAAAGTGAGCTGACATCCCTCATCAGTGGGACGCGGTGAATACGTCCCTGCACGCTTGATGGCAGCGTCCATGCTGCCAACGCCCGTTGATGGAGGATGTCAGCTAAGCAATGACTCAATTAGTGGCAACGGGGATAAAACCTGCATCACCGCAAACCGAACACAATCAGAGAGGTGATTTTGTCACAACGGCCTTAGGTATCGACACACCACACTACAACACCATGCATTCGAGCAGTGACAAAGGACGGGGTCAGCTGTCCAGTAACAAATGAGTAATTGGCTATGGCATCACACTTGATAACAGGCCCAAGCGCATCATGGTCCCCCGCACATTGCCCGCTAAACTTTAGTAGCGTAGCCCTGTAGCACCCGTTTTAGGGTCTGATTAGTGGTTCAATGCCTTTAATAGACTTAATTATCAATAAGTTATGCAGATTACTACAATCATTTATCAGAAATAGCCTCTATAGTATTGAGTTTGAAGTTAAATACTGCTAATTTTAATGTAGTTTCTCACTGTAAATTGTTCAGGACAGGGTCCACAGGGCTTGAGGAGTACACCATGAACACTAACAAGCGATGCAAGGGCCTGCTCCTTGCCACCCTCTTTGTATACGGTTTGGCCACCAGCCTACCCACCCTGGCAGAAAGCCCAACCTGGTTTGGCAAAAAGGCTACGGGGACATGGATGGCGGGCATCAAGGCCGGCAACATGATCAACGAAGGTACAGACTTCTCCGATTCTTCCAATGTCGGCTTGTTGGTGGGGTACACTTTTGCCAAACCCATCGGTGACGCTGGCGGCAGCACCTCGGTGGAATTCGAAATGACCACCAGTGCCGACAGAGGCACCTTTGGTAATAATAGCGCCCTGGCCACCACCGGCAAGTGGGATGTCGAAAGCAAGGCCCTCTACGTTGCCTATCGCAGCGCCGGTACGGTCTATTTTAAAGGCAAACTGGGGGGCGTCATCGCCGACATCACCACGGAACGGGATAGTGGCGCAACCAGCAACGATACCGTAGAAGATGCCAAGGTCTCTCTGGGTGCCGGACTGGGTATGCGCATTAGCGAAAAGGCCAATATTGAGTTGGAGTGGGCCAGCGGTATAGGTGAAAACGACATCAACTATGTAAGCCTGGGTGCAGTATTTAATTTTTAAAAGATAACGCAGCCAAAGGCCACTGCGCTCACTCCACTAGTGCCTTCGCCTTAGACCCTTGCGCAGATTCCAGGTGCAGGGTCTGGGTGGGGAAGGCAAATTCCAGCCCTATGGCCTCGACCAGTTTCATAATCTTGAGATTGATTTGCTCTCGAGCCTGTAGATGGGCCTGCCAAGCGGTGTCTTTGGTAAAATAGTAAACCAACACATCCAGTGAATAGGCAGAAAAATCGGTGAACTTCACCATTATAAAATCTTGATCCACCTTTGGGTCCGTGGTCAAGAGCTCCTGAATACCGGCCACCAGTTTTTCCATTTTCTCCGCGCTGGCGCTATAGGTCATCCCAATCACCTGCTTGACCCGACGCTTGGGCATCCGCGACCAATTCTTGATGACCTTGGCAGCCAATTCCTTGTTGGGGATGCTGATCAAGGACTTATCCCACGCTCGAACCTTAGTCGAGCGAAACCCAATCTCTTCCACATCACCATCGATAAATTCATCCAACTGAATCCAATCGCCCACCTTAAAGGGACGGTCAGTAAGCAACATCAATGAACCAAAAAAGTTGGCGAGGGTCTCCTGGGCGGCAAAGGCAACCGCCAAACCACCAATACCCAAGCCCGCAAGTAGACTGGTAATGCTATAGCCCAGATTCTGTACCACAATGAGGGTGCCGATAATCCAGGTGGTGATGCTCAACAACTGGCGGATCACCACCTGAAATTGACCACGCAGGGCCGGGTCTGCCCGTGATACCAGGCTATCCAGTATCTCTGCCACCACTGCAGACAAACGGTGGACAGCGTAAATCAGCAGCACTGCTGCCGCCACCAACAGGGCATTATCCACCAAGCCGGCCGTATCCACCGGGCTTGTGGGCAAGGGTAATAATTGCACCGCAAGATAAACACCCAACACCAGGAATAGACCACTGATACTCGGGGTAACGGCATCAATTAATTTTTCATCGTAACGAAATCGTGTGCGCTTGGCGATGCGGTGAAGCCGTCCAATAATGCTACGCGTCACCAGGCGGCGCAGAATCAGCACCAACATGACAACAAAGAATGCCGCCGCACCCCGCCATAAGGTGCTGTCATTGACCCAAGCAGGCCACCATTCATTGAGTCGATCAAGAATTTCCATGGGTTTATTTTGGATAGAAGTTAGTTTGTACTTATGAAATTATTATACCATAGCAGCTATATTGCGTAGCTGAACCTGGGTGTTTGCTTGGCTCCGGTTTTTGGCAACTCAAGGAACCCTGGGTCAGGCTGTTTTGTCCGACTTGGCAGTGACCCAATAATAACGATGGAGGATGTATCATGGTGGGCAAAAAGAATATCGTGTTTGGCTTTATCTACCTAGTCTTTACTGCCGCATTGGGCCCGGTGATGATTTTAAACTATGTCGGCGATGTCAATAGCAGCCGTAGCGCCAAACAAATCCAGATCGGTGACCTGCAAAATGCCGTGGATGCAGGATTTGAGTTGGATCTGGACCCCATGAGTGCAGACACGATCGCCAAACAAAATAGTCTTGCCCTACTCTCCCTCTCCGCCTATCTCAATAGCCAGGAGCCCATCAATGCGATTAAAGGGGGGCCCCATAGCCATGGCAACCTGGAGGCCATGCTGAACATCGTAGTAGGTCTCATGTTATGCCTTGTGGCCGTGACCCCGCTACTCAAACAGATTATCAGCTGGCTATTTATCATCGGCACCCTCGGTCACTCGGGGCTGCTCTACCTGGCCGTTGGCCTGGAACAGGCCTGGGCCGGTTCGTTGCTCATCGGCCCTGTGGGCTATGTGGGGCCCAGTCTTATCCTGATAGGGCTGTTATTGGCCGGAGTCGCGGCGGCCATAGGCTTTCGTGGTACCCCCGTCGAGGACTAACAACTGTAATCAATCCACCACAACGGCCCGCCACAGGGGTGCTATGACGATATTCAAGGCCTGGTGGGCACTGCGCAGGGCCGCTTCCACTTCCACCGGACCCGGACCACTGGCAAATATGAACCCAAGATAACTGCCACCCTCAGGCAGAGGCACCAGTTCGTATCCGTCACGTTGCTGGATCACCACTTCATCAATATAGGCTATGGCCTGAGCATCACCGATGCCCTCCACCCGCCGCAATATGCCCGCAGCGGGTATAGGGATCATCAATACACCCGCGCCTCCCTGGGTCTGAACATCGTCTTTGCGTCTTCCCAGTGCATGCTGCAAGACCAATTCTTCCAGGGATTTTCCCGTCCCCCATTTGAGTAGCCGTGCGCACAGCCCACCCAGGGTCCTGGCAGCAACTTCCACGATCCACACACCCTGATCATTCATCCGACATTCCGCATGGATGGGACCCTGGCGCAGACCGTAAGCGGCACAGGCCTGACTGACGGCCTCCACCACGGCCTGGAGCTGTACCGAGCCCAATCGTGATGGGGTGATATAGTAGCTTTCTTCAAAATAGGGACCCTCCAAAGGATCCGGCTTATCAAATACCGCCAGGGTCTGGAGATCCCCATCCCACAACATCCCCTCAAAGGCAATCTCTTCACCGGGGATATAGGCCTCCACTAATATCCGATCTCGTTGAACCGTATCGCTCTCGGTCTGTAACAGTGCCTGTACTCGACTGATGGCCGGGCACAATGCCTCAGGCTCATCGACACGCATAACACCACGACTGGCAGACAGGTCTACCGGTTTAATCACACAGGGATAGGTGACGTCGGCCACCTGATTGGACAGTGGCTGCTTGAGATCGATGATCCAGAACCGGGGAATCCTGAGCCCGGCCTGCTGTAGCCGCTGCCGAGCCAGGTCCTTGCGCCGGGCGACGTGAACCCCATCAATGGGATTATGGGGCAAACCCAGGTGCGCACAGGCCATGGCTGCCAACTCGGTAGTGCTGTCATCGGTGCCGATGACAGCCACAAAGGGACCACGCCGCCGGGCATCATCCTGGATAAGGCCCAATGCCGCATCCCTATCCTGCGGGGGTAGCCCAAGCCCCTGGGCAAAGTCAGAAACGATAGAGTGTTCGCCCCAGGAGGCAATGAGTGGCTGTAGACCCAGTGCGTAAGCGGCCGCCACAAACGGGGCAGCACGATAACTGCCGTGGGGGCTAATAAACAAAACCCGGTGTGCCACCGGGTTTTGTCTTGCCAGAACCATGAACTACGACCCTGGGCCGCAGGATCCTTTAGATACCACAACCGCCGCCACCACTGGCTCCCCCACAACCGCCACAGGCACCGGAACCGCCCACGGCCTGGAAGACATTATTAAACACAAAACTTTGATTGGCACCTTCAGACTTAAAATCCACCTCACAACCGTGCAAATAATTGAGCGCTACGGGGTCCACCAGTATCTTTACACCGTCACCCTCCAAGACACTGTCATACTGAGTCTGGCTGTCGGTAAAGGTCATACCGTAGCTCATCCCGCCACAACCACCACCGGACACAAAGATACGCACCGAATCGATATCTTCATCTGCACCGGCCAGCAGTTCGACCATTTTCAGGCGCGCCGGCTCGGTCAAGCTGATCTGTGAGCTATCGATCTGTTTTTTATACTCTACGGTCGCATTGGGCATAGTTGATTCTCTTGGTGGTTTCATTGCTGATATAATATGTACTATACTTGACCGATTTGGTCAATATTAGTTCATCCATTTTGAATCCTGGGTGTGTGGTGTATCGGGCTGGCCAGTTTGACTTGGCACCGGATCGAGGCCATTCAAGCCCATTTATTTGGAAAGTACCTATGTCCCGTCTTGTCTATTGTCAGGTTCTGAAAACCGAGGCCGAAGGCCTGGATGCCCCTCCCCATCCCGGTACCCTGGGGGAGCGTATCTATGCGGATGTCTCCAAGGAAGGCTGGAATAAGTGGCTGGAGCGTCTCACCTCTATTATCAACGAAAACGGTCTCAACACCGCAGATGAGAAAACCATTGAGGTGATCGAGCAACACATGTTGGGTTTTTTGTTTGGTGAAGGCGACCTGGGTTCTCTGCCCGCAGGGTTTGCAGCACCGGGGGCAAAAAAGTAAGACCCACCCGCTACGGTATTAAGGCTTTTCAAGCGTCACAAATGCGATCGCATGATCACGTTCGTCCGAAATACTGAGATGGCTTGCCACTATATCTTGTGCCCGAATAAAGGCTAAGGCCTTGGCTTCAAACCGAAGCCGGGGCTGACCCCTTTTATTGTTGATTACACTAATCTGTTGCATACCGATACCGTCACTGAATCCGGTACCCATAGCCTTGGCTGCCGCCTCTTTCGCAGCAAATCGCTTTGCGAGAAAATAGGGCTTCCTTTTATTGGACTGATATTCCTTAAACTCTTCCTGGTTGAGTATACGACGTGCGAAGCGATCCCCAAATCGATCCAGATTAGACTGTATCCGGGCCACGCACACCAAATCAGTCCCTATTCCAAAGATCATAGCGATCGTGCCTCGATCATCAGTTGTTTTATCTCTGCGACCGCTGCTCCAAGCCCGATAAAAATGGCACGGGCAACAATGGCATGACCAATATTGAGTTCGATGATTTCAGGAAATGCGGCCACAGGCTTGATGTTGTCATAATGCAGCCCATGGCCTGCATTGACCTGCATCCCTAAATCTCGGCCAAGCTGCACCGCTGTCTGGATTCGGTTCAACTCCGTATCCACTGTCTGCTTGGTCGTAGCGCTGGCATAACACCCGGTATGTATCTCTATAACAGGCGCACCACAGTCCGCGCTTGCCTGTATCTGCTCAGGTTCCGGATCAACAAATAGAGATACTCGAATACCTTTTTCACCCAGGCGTGCACATGCCTCGCCGATACGTCCCGACTGACCCACCACATCCAAGCCCCCCTCGGTGGTCAGTTCCTGTCGTCGCTCTGGCACCAGACAGCAGTCTTGCGGTTGAATACCACATGCGATCCCTATCATTTCTTCAGTGACCGCCATCTCCAGATTCATTTTGGTGGTGAGAACTTGGTGCAATCTCGCTACATCTTTATCCTGAATGTGGCGCCGGTCTTCACGCAAATGGACCGTTATACCATCGGCACCGTTGCTCTCGGCCTGGCGAGCAGCCTCAACAATATCCGGGTAAGGCGTTAAACGTGATTGGCGCAGGGAGGCCACGTGGTCAATATTGACCCCCAGCAAGATTACTTCTTCAGTCAATGTCACTTCTCACTCATTATACGATAAATATTTACGCCGCTAAGGCGCTAAGGCGCAAAGAAAAGCAATACAATGTGTTCACTACTATAGTGCACATGCTAACTCAAAGGCCGAGAGGCAAGACTGCGATTTATGCGCCCAACCTACTCACAAAAATTAGTGAATATCACTCCATTTCCCTCTGCGTCTTCGCGCCTTTGCGGCAAAAATTACTAAGCAATCGTCTTGTTTCTAAACACGGTAATCTGTTGATATAGGCGGCGACTGTGCAAGGGCTTCCCATTCAGGTAGATGGCAAGAATCGCACGCATCAATTGTTTGGCCTCACGGAGCGATTCATCGCCTTGCAAGGATTCGGCCGCCAAAGCCTGTAGTGTAGCACCATGGAGCAGTATACCCTGGGATTCCTGCCCATTGACGGGCATCGGACCACGATCGGGAATATACCGGTACAGTGTGCCCGCGTCTAACTCCCCGTCCCCACTACCGGTCTTATCAAGCAACAGGGCATAACCCAATTCAGCAAGCAGGTGTTTCTCAAAAATACGGAGGATAGGCTCCCATCCTGAGTCTGCCAGTAAGCCCTCAAGAGACAGGCAATATTCATCAAAAAGTTTTTGATGAGCATCATGACGATGTAATAATCGCAACACAAGCTCATTGAGATAAAATGCGAAAAAGAAACGATCCCCTATTAAGGCCAGACTTGAAGAAACAGCCTCCGCACCTGTTAGTACGCCTAGCTCTCCCTTGCCCGACCAACCAATCCGAAGTGGCTGGAAGGGTGCGAGCAGACCTCGAAATTGTGATTTGGGTCGTTTGGCCCCTTTGGCAATAAGTCCCAAGCGGCCATATTCGCGGGTAAACACCTCTAACAACAGACTGGTCTCACGATAATCTCTCGCTTGCAACACAAATGCAGGTTGCTGCTCAACCCGCACCCTATAAATCCTCGATGTATCCCAATAACCGCAAGGCCTGAGCACTATCAGTCCAGTCCTGCTTTAATTTTACCCACAACTCAAGGTAAACCTTGGAATTAAAATAGGCCTCAAGTGATTTTCTGGCCTGGCTACCCACTTGTTTGAGACGCTCACCTTGTTTACCAATAACAATGCCCTTCTGCCCAGGGCGTTCCACCAGTATCACAGCTCCAATGCGTAATATTTTTTTGTCTCTCTCGAGGGAATCGATTTGCACGGCAATGGAATAAGGTAACTCTTGCCCTAATTGGTTGAATAATTGCTCGCGAATAAATTCGGCTGCCATAAAGCGTTCGCTACGATCGGTCAATTGATCAGAGGGAAACCCGGCTGGCGAGGCAGGCATCAAAGAAATGATCTGCTCTTCCAAAATATCCATGTTGGTGCCCCGTGTCGCCGATACCGGGATAATATTGCTAAACTCTGCCATCGCGCTGGATTCTTCTATCAGGGGCAATAAATCAGGCTTTCTGGCCAAGCGATCAATTTTATTGATGATCAGGATCGACGGACAAGTGTGGCCCTTAACCCATTTTAAGGGTACCTCATCGGCGGGTGTCCACCCCTTGGCACTAATGACCAGGGCGATCAGATCAACACCTTCTATGCTGGATTGTGCGGTTCGATTCAGCACCGCATTGATTTCCCTTTTGCGTGCGGCATGAACACCAGGGGTATCAACAAAAATCAACTGGTTATCGGCATTATTTTTAATGCCCAGTATACGATGACGGGTGGTTTGTGGGCGCCTACTGGTAATACTCAACTTGCGTCCCAGCAAGGCATTGATCAGCGTCGATTTACCCACGTTGGGACGTCCCAAGAGGGTCACAAAACCACAACGAAAACCCTCAGTCATCGCAATTTTCTAGCAACGCATAGGCCTGGGCAGCGGCTTGTTGTTCGGCATATCGGCGACTGCTGCCTTCTCCACGCACCGGTTCTGGCAAGCACTCCACTTGGCAGTGAACAATAAAATGTTGGTGGTGGGCCTCACCCTGCACAGCCAACACACTGTAATGGGGCACCGCTATGGAACGCTTTTGGAGCCATTCTTGCAGCCTTGTTTTCGGGTCTTTGAGCAACTCATCGGGATTGACGGACGCTAAAATTGGAGAAAACTGGCGCTCAATAAACCGCCTTGCAGGCTCAATACCCGCATCTTTGTATATCGCGCCTATTAGAGACTCGAACACATCTGCCAATATAGAGTCACGGTTGAAGCCGCCACTTTTTAGCTCTCCAGGGCCCAAAAGAATCTGTGGCCCCAAATCCAGATCTCTGGCAATACGGGCCAGGGATTCTTTACATACCAAACTTGCCCTTATACGTGTTAAGTCACCCTCGCGGGTAAGCGGGAATCGATCAAATAGCGACTCCGCAATAACCATTCCCAATACACTGTCGCCCAAATACTCCAGCCGCTCGTAATTATCTGCACCTTTGCTGCGGTGGGTTAATGCCTGGCGCAGCAAATCACCATCACTAAATTGATGATTAAGTACTCTGGCAGACCAGGATTCCTGCTTATCTATACCTACTGACCTCGACACGATTCTCGAATTCGATTAGGGCGCTGAGATTAAAAGCCAGGGGTTCTACGTGCTCATAACTAATCACAAATGCCCTACCACGGGAACCACGTTCAATTTTTAATGCCGTTTTTAAGTCAACTAATCCACCCGCATAATCAATGTAAAGAATCTTATCCAAGCGATTTATTATAAAACTCTTTGTGGCAGTGGCAGCACCCGGTTCCGATGCAACAGTTTCTAACGCCCGCTTTAGCTTATAATTTGCCATATAAGGGGGAAACAACTTCATAAACAGTAGGGTGAAAAATGCCACCAATATCATCATTCCCAGCAACCCCCATAAGGTCCAACCCGATTGCTGTCTAATGCCGCCTATTTCACGCATAGCCCTTCTCACTGTTGATCTTGCTAATTGATTACAGACCCTATTCGCTTCCAATTAACACCCCCCCCATTCGCATAGTCCCAACTAAACCACACAAAGAAGGCCTTGCCCACAACAAGCCCATCATCCACATAACCCCAGTAGCGACTATCGTTGCTGTGATCACGGTTATCCCCCATTACAAAATATTGACCCGCCGGGACCACGAACTCCATTCGAGGCTGTTCTACGCGTTGATCATGCAGCATGGCATGGCCGGTGTCGTTCAGGTATTCAATTTTACGTTGAGTGCTAATGCTACGCTGTCCACTATCCGATATTGCATACCCGCCATCTTCCTTTTGTTTGACAAGATTGCCATTAATGTACAGCGTTTTATTTTCATAGACAATACGATCCCCAGACAACCCCACTACGCGTTTGATATAGTTTATTGATGGGTTATGTGGATAACGAAACACCATCACATCACCACGCTGTGGCGTACTGACATCAACTAATTTTAGATTGAGTATGGGCAGACGAATGCCATATTTATATTTATTAACCAGAATAAAATCACCTATGAGCAAGCTGGGCAACATCGACCCAGATGGGATTCGGAAGGGCTCTACCAGAAAGGAGCGCAGCAAGAATACGATCAGGATGACGGGAAAAAATGCGCGTGCATACTCCACCAACAGTGGCTCTTTGGTGCTATGTGAGGGTTTGCGTTTTGCCGCCCAAATACCCCACAACCCAATAACTCCGGTCACCACCAGGGCAATAAACATTACCATTGAGAAATCAATATTCACCTATTCTCCTTTTATGCTCAACACCGCCAGAAAGGCTTCTTGAGGAATCTCTACTGAACCAATTTGTTTCATACGTTTTTTGCCAGCTTTCTGCTTTTCCAATAATTTTCGCTTCCGGGTAATATCACCACCATAACATTTTGCCGTAACATTCTTGCGCAGTGCCTTTACGGTTTCTCTGGCAATAATCTTAGCACCTACCGCAGCCTGAATCGCCACATCAAACATTTGCCTGGGTATCAGCCCACGCATAGTCTTAACCAATTCACGCCCTCTGAAATGACTGGAATCTCGATGAACAATCACCGACAACGGACCTACCCGCTCACCGTTGATTAACACATCTAAGCGACACATGTCAGATTCCCTAAATTCCAGGAATTCATAGTCCAGGGAGGCGTAACCGCGACTGATCGATTTCAGGCGATCATAGAAGTCTAATACGACTTCGGAATTGGGTATCTCGAATATTAGCATGACTTGGCGACCGTGATATTGAATATCTCGCTGTACGCCCCTTTTTTCTATACACAATGAGATAATAGGCCCCACATAGTCTTGCGGACTCAGTATACGGGCCAGGATAATAGGCTCCTGAATGGCCTCAATTTCGCCCACCTCGGGTAGCCGTGCGGGGTTATCAATCGTAACTAAATTTCCCTTGTGGGTTAATACCTTGAAGACTACGGTGGGTGCCGTGGTAATCAAATCAATGTTGTACTCTCGCTCCAAACGCTCTTGAATGATTTCCATGTGCAAGGTACCCAGGAAACCACAACGAAACCCGAAGCCCAAGGCCTGCGAGGATTCCGCTTCATATTGGAGCGAGGCGTCATTGAGGCTCAATTTTTGTAAGGCATCACGAAAGGCATCATAGTCTGCGGCATTGATGGGAAAAAGCCCGGCGAAGACCTGTGGTTTGACATCGACAAAACCGGGCAATGCTTGTTTGGCCGGTTTTTGGACATGGGTTACCGTATCACCCACCCGTGCCGCCTTGATGTCTTTCACTCCGGCAACAAGATAGCCCACCTCACCTGCAAACAGGGCCTCACGTTGAATCTTTTTGGGAGTAAAAACCCCTATCTGCTCTACTCGATAATCCTGGTTGGCCGCCATCATACGGATACGATCTTTTGTCCTTAAGGTCCCCTCCATAATGCGCACCAAAGAGACCGTGCCTAAATAATTATCGAACCATGAATCTACAATAAGGGCTTGCAAAGGTGCCTCGGGGTCTCCCAAAGGAGGGGGTAATAATTCAACAATAGATTCCAGTAAATCCTCGACCCCCAGACCGGTCTTGGCGCTGACACGCAGTGCCTGTGAACTGTCGATCCCTATTACATCCTCAATTTCCTGGGAGGCTAACTCCGGGTCCGCTGCGGGCAGGTCAATTTTATTCAAAACCGGTATCACCTCCAGGCCCAGATCAATAGCAGTGTAGCAATTGGCCACTGTTTGCGCCTCTACACCCTGGGCGGCATCAACCACCAATATTGCCCCTTCGCAGGCAGTGAGTGACCTGGATACTTCGTATGAGAAATCGACATGGCCTGGGGTATCAATAAGATTTAACTGATACTGCTGCCCGTCTTTAGAGCGATAAGCCAAACAGACGCTCTGGGCCTTGATCGTAATACCCCGTTCCTTTTCCAGATCCATGGAATCCAATACCTGGGCATTCATCTCACGCACACTCAGACCACCACAGTGCTGGATAAAGCGATCTGCCAGGGTGGACTTGCCATGATCGATATGGGCGATAATGGAAAAATTTCGGATGTACTGACGATCCAGGTTCATGGCACCAATCTGTTGTTACCCAGCACTACCTGTGGGGTGTAAAATTACAAAGAAAAAGGGTGCCTGCCGGCACCCATTCCCGTTACGTCCAGGACGTCTTATAGCCTAAATGTGCATCAAGGAGAAGCGGATTCAAGCGTAATCGACTGGGGTCTATGAATCCGGCACTTTCAACACCAAAAACATCGAACCTGCCTGTCTTTTTACCAAAATAGGCAAGGTGGCGCCGGGCTTAGCCGCCTTGATGATCTTGGTAAATTCCTGAGTCGAGCTTACCCGTTTTTTATCGACCTGCAAAATAATATCTTGTTCACGAATATCGGCTTGACGTGCCGGCCCTTGATTGACAATCACAACTAACAATCCATGATCCACGCCACGTTCCTTCATCTCCTTTTTGCTAAGCCCACGTAAACGCATGCCCATAAGGGCCTTATCACCACCTTGGGTACGTGAGGAAACACGCGACTCAAGTTCCTCGGTCTTGGGTAGCCTACCAATAACCACACTCAATGTCCTGGTCTTGCCATCTCGTATCACCTTGATGCTGGACTTAGCGCCCACCGTAGCGCGACCAACCAGGGGAGGCAGGTCTGAAGATTGGCGCACAGCTTGGCCATCAAACTCAATGATTACATCTCCCACGACCAGGGACGACTTGGACGCCGGGCTATCATCGAGAATTGCCGCAACAAGAGCCCCGTAGGGTTTATCCATACCAAAACTCTTTGCAAGCTCACGGGTAACATTCTGTATCGTGACTCCCAACCAACCTCGTATCACCTGTCCATGCTCTTTTAATTGATCAGCGACGCGCATAGCCAAATCAATAGGTACCGCAAAAGACAGTCCCATGAAACCACCCGTACGACTATAAATCTGGGCATTTATACCCACAACCTGGCCCTTGAGATTAAATAGTGGTCCCCCCGAATTACCAGGGTTGATTGCCACATCTGTTTGAATAAAGGGCACGTAGGTTTCGTTAGGCAAGCTTCGACCTTTGGCGGACACAATACCGGCCGTGGCCGAATTATCAAACCCGAAAGGTGAGCCAATGGCCAGCACCCACTCTCCCACCTGCAATTTAGAGGGGTCACCCACATTCAATGTAGGTAGATTCTTTGCCTCTATCTTCAACACCGCCACATCGCTTCGCTTGTCGGCACCCACAATCTTGGCTTCATATTCTTCTCGGTTGGTGAGACGAACAATGATTTCGCTGGCGTTATCGATAACATGGGCCGAAGTCAAAATATAACCGTCGGCAGAAATAATGAACCCCGAACCCAAAGACTGAACATTATATTGTTGGGGAGTGCCATCAAAATAGTGCTTGAAAAAATCCCGAAATGGACTATTTTCGGGCAAATTGGGAATCTGCAAACCTTGCGGCAAGGGTGACCGCTTTATCTTTTGAGTCGTACTGATATTGACAACTGCGGTCCCATTTTTCTTTACTAATTCGGAAAAATTCGGAAGCTCAAAGAGTGCAGCCTGTAACGGTACAGCCACACACAGAAAAACCACACCAAAAGTAAAACTGATTAAACGCCTCATACTGAACACCTATTTCCTATCCAAAGTAATAACAACTCAATATATGGGCACTTCTTGTTCGCTAATCAAGAGTTTCTCACTGCCCTTCACTGAGGGCTCCTTTTTTCGGCAACCTTGAAGATATTTGTCGAGGGCCCGCAGGGAGGAGAAGAATGCATACTCAGCTCTATGCCCTCTGCACAAACAACCGGAAGTTCTCTAATTCTTATGCACCACGGCACGACCAATATAGTCTACCGTGACCGCCGGAACCTCACCAACAGCAGTAATTTGGTAACCATCCAGCACCCTACCAAAGGCATTAACCGCACCCATATGACTCAATCCAAGCATGGGTTGGGTGTCTCCCGGTTGGAGTTTTTCGATAAACACTGAAACGGCCGAAATACCGTCCGAATAGACAAGATGTTCCAGTGGTACTTTCTTGACAGGCTGAAGCCGAGAGGTCTTACTGGTCAATCGATATCCCTTAGGTAATTTCTGTGCGACCCACCCGCTTAGTGAGCTGGCCGACGGTGGTTTTTTCTCATCGCCGTGCCACACAAGGTTGGCCTTGGGAGTGACAGGCATAAATTGCGTATTATCTATTTTTGATTTTACTGTGATATGGGTAAACATATATTGCTCAATAGCACGTCCTTTCTGACCCACAAGATCCACTTTGAGTAAGAGCCCATGCTCGGTATCTATCCAAAACCGATACCCGTAACGAAATTCATCCTTGGGTTTAACAACGAGGAGCTGTACAGGCCTGCCAGCAATCCGATCTTGTGATCCCAGATTTAAGTCGTAACTTTCCTTGAGCATATCAATACGCTCAGCCAGTACGGCAGGAAACCCCGAGGTACTGGCCCTCCTATATTCATGAACTCCCATTTTCCGGTTGGGGAGATAACACCAAACCTGATCTTTATCACGAATAATTTCCCGGGCTTCACCATTTAGTGAAAACAGGCGTTCACGGTGCACACCCTTAACCAACTCATGAGCAACCTGCATGGTTTCAATGCGGTTATCATGCAGATACACAAAGATACCTTCATAGCTCACTGTTTTCGCAGCATGATGCATACGCATCAGCCACGACTGTGCTGTATCACCGGCGATGGCTGTGCTGGTGCTAAAAACTCCCAGCACAGCAGCAAATAAAACGTCTTTAAACACGGAAGTCTATGGTGCGGTATCGTAGCTGACAAACTTGGCGTAAGTGCTCAGCCCATTCATCCCTGACATTGAAGTGAATTCACCATGCTCTACCAGATAAACATTCAACTTGTTCTCCATATCGGGTGACAGGGTATTCCAACGCGTTGCATCCGGGTAATCTGCATCGACATTCGTATTGGGAATGCTGACACCTGCAACCTGGCTTACGCTTGTAGGTGGTGTCCATTCAAACTGTTGCGCCACAAAGATTGCCACCGTTGCTACCGAGGCAGCAACAGCCAAACCAATAACCGGCTTGAGGAATCGGTGTGCCGCCAGGCTGCGCAAACGGCCCGGTGCGAGACAGGTGGGTTCCTTTTCAATCTGCGCACGCACACGATCAACCCATTGTGGGTCACCCGAAACCCACAAATCATTTCTGATAACGGCGCCAATAATTTGGTAACGGTGCCATGTCTGACGTGCAGACTCGTCCGTTTTCAGTTGATTCATCACCCTATCGAACTCTGCAGAATTATATTCCGAGTCCACTACAGCTGATATGTTTTCTTCACTCACCTGAATCACCCATTCTTAATCAATTAACGGCCTCAAGGCCCTGTCGATAGCTTCCCGTGCGCGAAATATTCTTGATCGCACCGTACCTATTGGACAATCCATTGCTTTGGAAATTTCCTCGTAACTCAAACCGTCCAACTCCCTTAAAGTAATCGCTGTCCGCAGATCCTCTGGCAAGGCATTGATTGCCGTAGATACGGCATCGGCAATCTCCCGGCTCAAGGCCAAATTTTCGGGCGTCGCATTCTCGCGTATAGCGCCGCCACGCTCTGTTTGTTCGGCATCCTGGGCCTCAATATCGGTACTCGGCGGTCTACGTCCCAAGGCAACCAGGTGGTTCTTAGATGTATTTACCGCGATCCGGTAGAGCCAGGTATAAAATGCACTGTCGCCTCGGAATGACCCAATAGCCCGATAGGCCTTAATGAAGACTTCTTGGGTAATATCAGAAACTTCTGCATGATCGTAAACATACCTGGAAACCAGATTAGCGACCTTGTGCTGATATTTACCCACAAGCAGGTCAAAGGCAGATTTCTCACCCTGCTGCACCCGCTGCACCAGATCAAGATCAATATGTCGCTCGGCCATATCAGCCTATATCCCGGGCATGCCGAACAACAACAAACCGATGTTCATAAAAGACCTCAAAAAGCACAGAAAGTTCGCCAAATCCACCAGGATTACTTATTATTCTACGGATGTTCCATCGCCTCTTAAACAGGCAGCGGTCAAACGACGCAATGCCCCAGTGCGTCCTATGATAACCCAATCTATCAGTTCACGCTTAATCTGCACAATTAAATGACTTCGCAACACACTACAGGGACCCTCATTGTAGGCGCCGGCCTGGCGGGTCTATCGCTTGCCTTAAGGCTGGCGAATCATATGCCGGTGACCTTACTGGCCAAAAAAGAACTGACTGAAGGCGCAAGTCTCTACGCCCAAGGCGGAATCGCCGCAGTATTGGCCGAAGATGATTCCTGCATGGCCCATTGCCAGGACACCCTGAATGCCGGTGCAGGTCTGTGCCGCCCCGACGTGGTGGAGCACGTCATTAGCCGAGGTCCCAGGGCAATACGGTGGCTGGAGGATCAAGGTGTCCAGTTTAGCCCTGCTCACAGTGGCTTGGTGAGCCACCACCTCACCCAGGAGGGTGGCCACAGCCACCGCAGGGTGGTCCATGCCCAGGATGCTACCGGACGTATGATCTCCACAACCCTGGAGGCACAGGTCCGCAGCCATCCCCAAATCAGTGTATTGGAACACCACATCGCCATCGATTTGATCACCAATGAACGCCTCCAACCCCACCAAGCCCGACGTTGCCTGGGACTCTATGCCCTGGATAAGCAGACCGCTAATATCATCAGCCTGTCCGCCAACACCGTCGTACTCGCCACCGGCGGTGCCTCCAAGGCCTACCTCTACACCAGCAATCCCGACACCTCCACTGGCGATGGTATCGCCATGGCCTGGCGGGCTGGATGCCGGGTGGCGAATATGGAATTCGTGCAGTTTCACCCCACCTGCGTCTACCACCCCGAGGCAAAATCATTTCTGATTTCTGAAGCCGTCCGGGGTGAGGGGGGCAAATTGGTATTGCCCGATGGCTCTGCCTTCATGCACCACCATGACCCCAGGGAAGAACTGGCACCGCGGGATATCGTCGCCCGCGCCATCGACTATGAAATGAAAAAGGGGGGCTATGACTCAGTATTTCTGGATATCAGCCACAAGCCCGCAGAATCAATCAAGTCTGCGTTTCCGACAATCTATGAACGCTGCCTTGGCTTTGGTTTTGATATGACCCGCCAAGCCATCCCCGTGGTCCCTGCCGCCCACTACAGTTGTGGTGGTGTGGTCACCGATATGAGTGGCCGTTGCGACCTTCCGGGCCTGTACACCATCGGTGAAAGTGCCTGCACCGGACTGCATGGTGCCAATCGATTGGCGAGCAATTCCCTGTTGGAATGCCTGGTGTTTGCCGAGTCGGCAGCGGAGGATATCCTCCGCCAGGGCCCGCTAAAAACAACCCGGCCTGAACTCAGTATCCCCGCCTGGGACGCCAGCCGGGTAGTGGACCCGGATGAACAAATCGTGGTGTCACACAACTGGAACGAGCTACGACACTTTATGTGGGACTATGTCGGCATCGTTCGCACCAACAAACGCCTGGAACGGGCCGCCCGCAGGGCCCAGCTATTGAGCGCCGAGATCCAAGACTATTACAGCAGCTTCATTATCCATAACGACCTGATCGAATTACGCAATCTTTTGGTAGTAGCCGATTTGACTATACAAAGTGCACGCCTGCGCCAGGAAAGCCGGGGATTACACTACACACTCGACTACCCACAAACCGATTCACAACACCCACCGCAAGATACCGTGCTCACACCTGCCAGTCCCATTGATTCAAGCTGGCGCACAAACGCCTGAAGCTTTCCGCCGATGTGGCGTCGGACGGAATAAGCAAATACCCAAGCCCACGACCCCCGGGTCGACCCAGGCTAAGCCTCACCCATTGGCTTTGGACGATGGCCCGCAGCAACCGCAAATGCTGCTGCGACCCGTCACGGCGCATCAAAATCACACCGTGGTCACCGAGTTTGAGGGTATGTATCGCCTGGTGTCCAAAGACCGGCACCAGGGCTGCGGTACAAAGTATCGTTACCGCACTCAGACCCAGCCCCTGCCACAATATATTTAGCGGCAGAAATAACAGTATGAGTAGCGCCCCCAAACCCGCTACAAGTACGCCAAGTACCAAGATGGGTGAGGGCCTAAGCGTCAGCTGAATTGAAATGTTGCAATTGTTCGACAATATCCTTGACGTCCTTGTCGGCATTATCAGGGTGGGTACTCAGCCATTCCAGTAGCGATTGATCGGGATAATCGAGCAACCGGGTAAACATCTGTTGCTGCTGGGAATCAAGGGCCTGGAAACGCTGCTCAAAAAACCCCTGCAACATAATATCCAGCTCCAGCATTCCGCGCCGGCATCGCCATTTGATTCGGCGTAATTCCGTTGGATCGGGGCTGCTCATCCAGTCCGCTTGATCATTCTAAGTTTGATCTTACCGATGGCACGGGTGGGATTGAGGCTCTTGGGACAGACATCAGCACAATTCATGATCGTATGACAGCGAAATAAACGGTATGGATCTTCAAGGGCATCCAATCGTTGACCGCTGGCTTGATCACGGCTGTCGGCCAGAAACCGGTAGGCCTGAAGCAAGGCGGCCGGCCCCATAAAACGATCAGGGTTCCACCAAAAGGAAGGACATGCGGTAGAACAACAAGCGCATAAAAGGCATTCATATAACCCATCCAGCTCCTCCCGTTCCTCGGGGGACTGTAAACGCTCGATTTCGGGGACGGGGTCATGATTGACTAGCCAGGGCTTCACCGCCCGGTATTGATTATAAAATTGGGTGAGATCCACAATCAGATCACGTATTACCGGCATCCCCGGTAAAGGCCTCAATACTACAGGTTCGGATAGATCCTTGATGGGGGTAATACAGGCCAAGCCATTACGCCCATTGATATTCATGGCGTCGGAACCACACACCCCCTCACCACAGGAACGTCGAAAGCTCAGGGAGTCATCCTGACTCTTGAGGGCAATCAATACGTCCAGGAGCATCCCGGAACCACTGTCTACTGGAGGATCGACCTCAAAGTCTTCCATATAAGGTTTTTTGTCCTCATCCGGGTTGTAACGATAGATCTTTAACTTCATGGTCTATCCTCTGTCATCTCCATCTACCACTTAGTACACCCGTTTTTTGGGTGGAAATGTATCCACGGTCATGGGTTTTGTTCTCACTGGCTTATAATCCAGTTGGTGGTCTGTCTTGCTATAAAGAGAATGTCGCATCCATTCGGCATCATTACGATCGGGATAGTCCAGACGCGAGTGGGCACCACGACTCTCGGTACGGGCGGCAGCGGACACCACCGTAGCGGTGGCCACGTCAACAAGATTCTCCAACTCCAACGCCTCCATGAAGGCGGTATTGAAGACCTTGGAATGATCGGACAAACGTACCTCATCCAGGCGTTCGCCCAAGGCAAGCACCTTGCTCACACCCTCATCCAACACTTCCTGGGAACGAAATACACCACAATACTCTTCCATGATGCGCTGAAGTTCGGCAAGCATGGCAGAAACCGATTCGCCATCGCCAGGCCGCCGCCACTTGGACAATCGGGCCAAGGCCATATCAATGCTTTCACTGGCAAGTGGCCGGTGATAGCGATTCTCCTTAAGAAAGGCAATAATGTGATTACCGGCGGCACGACCAAAGACAACGATATCCAACAAAGAATTGCCGCCCAGTCGATTGGCGCCATGCACCGAGACGCAGGCACACTCGCCTGCGGCATACAGACCCACCACCTCTTCTTCGGCACCGTGGCCAACGGGCGCGACCACCTGACCGTATCGGTTAGTGGGAATACCACCCATGGTGTAATGGGCAGTGGGGTAAACCGGGATCGGAGATTCGATAGGATCGACGCCACCAAAACGTATGGCCATCTCACGTATAGCAGGCAATCGCTTTTTTATAACATCCGCTCCAAGGTGATCGACCTTAAGCAGCACATGATCCTTATTTTCACCACAACCTCGACCCTCTCTGACTTCAATGGCAATGGCGCGGCTGACCACATCCCGGCTGGCCAGATCTTTGACATGGGGGGCATAGCGCTCCATGAAGCGTTCCCCATCCCCATTGACCAAATAGCCTCCTTCACCCCGCACCCCCTCACTGATCAGCATACCCTTGCCGGCGATACCAGTGGGATGAAATTGCACAAATTCCATGTCCTCCAGGGGGAGGCCGGCACGCAAGGCCATGGCCATGCCGTCACCGGTATTGATCATGGCATTGGTGGAGGTGCGAAACATGCGACCGGCACCCCCCGTCGCCAATAGTGTGGTCTTGGCTTCAATCACCATCACTTCGCCAGTTTCAATTTCAATCACCACCGCACCCAGGGCCACACCCTCCTCATCACGAACCAGGTCGACAGCAAAATATTCATCAAAAAAATGGGTCTTGGCTCGAATATTCTGCTGATACAGGGCATGGAGGATGGCGTGTCCAGTACGATCGGCAGCGGCACAGGTTCGTGAGGCCTGATCACCTCCAAAATTCTGACTCTGTCCCCCGAAGGGCCGTTGGTAGATATGACCGTCTTCCAAACGGGTAAAGGGTACACCGTAGTGCTCGAGTTCGATGACCTGACGTGAGGCGGCACGACACATGTACTCAATGGCGTCCTGATCCCCCAGATAGTCGCTGCCTTTAACGGTGTCATACATATGCCAGTGCCAGTTATCCGGCGTGACATTTCCCAAGGCCGCATTCATGCCTCCCTGTGCGGCCACGGTATGAGAACGTGTGGGAAATACCTTGGTCACCACCGCAACATGCAGGTCCGCCTGTGCCAACTGGAGTGCGGCCCGCAGACCACCCCCCCCTGCACCAATAACCAAACAATCGAAACGTCGATGCGGCAACTTCATTTCATCCCCTCAAAAGAAATATATCCATCGTCCACAACGTCAATGCGGCGAATATAAAGATCAGTGCTGATAAAATAACAAACCGCAACCAAAAGGGTTTGATGTAGTCCATAATGACACTACGCAGTCCAATCCAGGCGTGAATGATAATGCTGAGCCAAAAAAGGGTAAACGCGATACTCACGCCTGTCCCGGTGACCCATGCGACCCACGCCGCATAGTCTTGTATGGGCTGCAGATAGAGTTTGACGCCAACAAAGAGGGCAAAACCACCGATGTAAAGTGACGTCAACCGTTGTAGCAGCCATTCTCCCAGACCCCGGCGCAGGCTACTTCGGTACTCTGGCTTCACCATAGCAGACCGCCCCCCACCCCTAGCACACAAAGGCCGACGACAATAAAAACCAGCCAGGCACTGCGCCTGGCTGTATCACGGCTCTCGCCTATATTTAAATCCAGCAACAGGTGGCGTAGACCAGATAGGAGATGCTGGATCAAAATTGCGAACAGAACAAACACCACAAATTGCCCCAACGGGGACCCGATTGGGTCCATCACAGTCTGATAGCCCTGCTCGCTGGACAAAGATAATTCGAATAGATACAGCGTTGCAGGTATAGCCAGACTTAACAATACACCCGTGACTCGGTGAGCAATGGACAACACCCCGCCAACGGGCAGGCGGATTTGAAGCAGGTTCAGAAAGATAGGTCGTTTCTTATTGGTAAACATTAGCTATTGTAAGTTTAACCCCTGTAGATTGGTTTTCCACCCACTTTGCAAGTTTTTTAGACACGCGTATCATTGCCCAACCCTTTTTGCTGGAGCTACATACGATGAGTATGCCCGAAGCGTGGCGAAACTTCATACAGAATCAAGGCGCCAATCTCCTTGATGCGTATGTGCTCGGATTCCAAGATCCGGCCCATGAATGTGCCCTGGGTGCTACAAACGATATTTTGATGGATCTATCCCACTACCCACTGCTGCGCGCCAAGGGGGATGAGGCCCAATCCTTCCTTCATGGCCAACTGACCAACGATCTTCAGGCCCTGGATGCCCATCACATGCAACTCCAGGCCTACTGTAGTCCCAAGGGCCGGGTAATCAGCATCATGCATGTACTGCGAGACGGTGATGACTTTTTACTGCAGATAAGCGATGCGCTTCTAAAATCGACCCAACAGCGCCTGCAGATGTACATGCTGCGCGCCCAACTCACATTGAACCACGACTCAGATATAGTCGCAGTGGGTATCGCCGGGCCCAGCGCAAAGACCAAACTGCAGGCTGTCTTTGGGCTCCCCCCTGGGGAGGTCTACCAAGTAACACAGCACGATACAGTAAAATTGATTCGTATGCCCGGTACCGTCCCCCGCTTTCAGTTAATAGGCCCCATCGAAAAAATGACCGAGTACTGGCTGAAATTGGCAGCACACTTTACAAGCGTAGGCAGCCACCGCTGGGCCTGGCTGACAATTGCTGCAGGCCAACCCAGCCTGTACCCAGCAACCCAGGATCAGTTCATCCCACAGATGCTCAATCTTGATCTGGTGGGAGGACTAAACTTCAAAAAAGGCTGTTACCCTGGCCAGGAAATCGTTGCCCGGACCCATTACCTGGGCAAGCTGAAACAGCGCATGGTCCGAGCCAACCTAAAGTCAGATAATTTGCCTCTACCAGGCGAGCGGCTTTTCGCAGCAAACAACAACAATCAGTCTGTAGGCCAGGTCGTGGATGCCCAAGCCTCACCCCAGGGCGGTTTTGATTTGCTTGCAGTGGTGAGGACTGCCACGCTTGCGGACGGCCCACTCCTTCTTGGCGCTGGTGATAACAATGCTGTGAGCCTTCTGGACCTACCCTATAGCCTGGATAAACCCGCATCATGATCAACCCGAAACAATGGCCTCATCTGAAATGTGCAGCCGTATCGGACACGCGATCCCAAAAACCGGGAATCAATATGCCCGCTACGCGCACGGCCATGCCGCTGAAGGTGACAATCTGCACTAACCGAAGGGGGGCTTAATTTGCTGAAAGTCCTAATTGTTGACGACCACGACATAGCCAGGGCTGGAGTGAAGCTTGTCTTGTCAGAGGCTGATATGCCGTTTAAATTTGGCGAGGCCAGTACCGCCGGTGAAGCCATACAGTTACTACATGACAAAACCTGGGATGTAGTCATACTCGATATCTCATTACCCGATCTCAATGGCATCGAACTTTTAAAGCGCATAAGGACAAACTGGAAGACATTACCCGTACTCATCATGAGCGCCCACCCGGAGGATCAGTATGCAATACGGGCATTCCGTTCCGGTGCGGCAGGATATTTGGTAAAAACAAATGCACTGGCCAAGCTGCTCCCCGCCATCCGTAAGGTGACCAGTGGGGGACGCTATATCGATATAGGCTTGGCCGAAAAATTAATCATGTCTCTGGATGAAGTCTCTGAGGGACCTGTCCACAAACGTCTTTCAGATCGTGAGTATGAAGTGATGTGTATGATCGCCTCTGGTATGAGGCTAACCGATATCTCCAAGGAAATCTCGCTAAGCGTAAAGACAATCAGCACCTACCGTGGACGAATCCTGGCCAAGATGGAAATGAAGAATAATGCACAATTGACCCATTACGCGATTGCACAGGGTCTTGTTAAATGAACGACTGCAGCTCGATATGATGACGGCTATGCAGCCAGATCATTGATATCCAGCACCTTGTCCAGATTCAATAACACGACAAATTCTTTATCGATCCGCCCCATCCCCGCTATATAGTCCACATGTATTTTCATGCCAAACGCCGGCACTTCCCCTATATGATCGTTAGCTATATGAAACACCTTATTTACTGCATCAACCAACACGCCTATTTCCATGGTTTCGTCATCTGCCCTTACCTCTACCAGCACGATACTTGTACGCTTTGTAATCTCACCCTTATTCAATCCAAGACGCGCCGATAGATCTATCACCGGTATAATATTACCCCGTAGGTTGATAACACCACGTATGTACTCAGGTACCAACGGCACCTTACATACATTACCGTACTCTATAATCTCCTTGATGCACAGAATATCAATCCCTAACACCTCGCAACCAACCAGAAATGTCAGAAATTTATTGTGATGTTCTTCGTCTATTTTATGGGCCCTCACTATGTCAGCCGCTACATTTCGCGACACTAGCGCATTACCCTGATCGACACTTTGTATCATTTCACTCATCGGCTATCTCCAAACCCTAATTAACAGATCACTGTCCCGTTAACCTAAGCTTGATGCACAGTAACACTCTGATTATCAGGACGAACGATGCGTTCAATGGCATTACAGACATGAATTGAACAACTCGGCAATCAAAGCCATCTCTTCTCCCTCAGGGAGAAGGCCAGGATGAGGGGATATACAAAAAACGAGTTATCGTTTATTACCTTCTCCCCCCAAACTACAGGCTACTTGTTGATAAAGTGAATCTGCATGCCAACAAACCGCCCATCTGCTCTATTGTGCTGACTCATACCGCTCTAGCGAAAGACTCAAAATCTTTTTCTTCACCTGTATGTGCCGATTTCAGTTCAGACACAGGGGAAACATGGTCGATATTTTCTGACACCCTACTCTCCGCGCCTTTCACATCGCCATCCAATTTAAAAAATCCGATGACCTGCTGCAAATTCAACGCATGTGCACTCAATTCTTCCGAAGTCGCCGCCAGCTCCTCCGATGCGGAGGCCGAAGTTTGCGCAACCTGATCAAGTTGCCCCATCGCACTGTTGACCTGCGCCACACCACATGATTGCTCTTCCGATGCCGCCGTAATCTCCTGCACCAGGTCTGCTGTTTTCCTGATTTTCGGCACCATCTCTTCCAGCAATTTACCGGCACCTTCCGCCACCTTGACACTATTGCCCGCCTGCTCGCTGATTTCCTGTGCCGATGTCTGACTGCGTTCAGCCAACTTACGCACCTCATCCGCCACTACGGCAAATCCCTTTCCATGTTCACCAGCCCGTGCCGCCTCGATAGCGGCATTTAATGCCAATAAATTGGTCTTGTAGGCAATATCCTCGATCAAGACGATTTTGCTGGCGATCTCCTTCATGGCCACAACGGTCTCGGCCACTGCCTTGCCACCGTCGGCCGCTTGTTGTGCCGCCTTGGTGGCAATACCATCCGTCGCACTGGAGTTCTCGGCATTTTGCTTGATTGAGGCACCCATCTGCTCCAGTGAGGCACTGGTTTCTTCCACGCTTGCCGCCTGTTCGGATGAACCCTGACTTAAAGACTGTGCGGAGCTATTCACCTGCTCCGATGCACTCGCCACAGCCTCGACCGAGCCACGCACCTCCAACAACACACCCTGGATCTTTTCCAGGAAGCCGTTTAGGGACCGCGAGATATTGCCAATTTCATCACGGCCATTTGCCGGCATCCTGTAAGTCAAGTCACCATCGCCCTTACGCAGATCATCCACCGCCACCTGTATCTTCTTCAGGGGGGCACAAATACTGCGCACCAGAAAAAGGATAAAAACACCAACGATCATCATAATACCAGCCATAATGGCCATCGAACGTTTACTGTCAACATCAATCTGGTGCTCAATACTGGTTGACAGTTCCTTAGTCATATCTACGAGCAAAACTTCAGTCTGGTGTATGGTTTTGCGCATACCCCCAAGTAAGCCATGCTTGGAATCCAGGCCAATATGAATCTCGGCGTCAACAAGTGCATGGAAGTCTTGTTTATAGGCATTGATATAGTCCTTGATAAGCTTTGCCTTCTCAGGCTTTAGGCCTGATCTGTCAAGGACACCGAGAAAGACCCCAATATTTTTATCAAACTTCCCGACATACTTTTCCGTGCGTCGCAGCATAAAATCCTTCTCGTTACGACGCAGCATGAGCATGGCGCTTAGCAGTTCGTAATGACCCAGTTTTTTGATCTCCCTTTCCGCCTTATGCACGGCATTCCGCAAAGAGCCATACAGGCCATCCTTCGCATGCAGCCCTATCTTTTGTTGTGTCTCAATTATATTAGCAAATCTGCTTTGGTACGCAGATAAAATTTTTCCATACTCCAATACCTTTCTGTTATCGAACCCGCTACGTTCAAGCCGCGCACCAAGCTCAACAACTTTTTTTTGGAGTGCATCATGATTTTTCTCAAACTTGTCGCGGTATTTCAGCTGTTTTCTGGCAAGAAAATCCTTCTCATTACGCCGCAACATCAACATCCCGGCTTCAAGCTTTGCTACCAGAGTTACACTTTCTTCCAGTGTCCTTACTGTGTTCGTCGTATAGCGTTGATTGGCAAACATCCCCACAAAAGACAGTGCCAGCACAAAGCCTAACAGGCCGAGTTTTTTCACAATGCTCATTATTGTCCTCTCCTATATCACCATGGTACATTGCCAAATATTTCAATGTTGTGTTGCCAGGGAACGCTCATACCCAAGTGGGTTGGAATATTTTCTTTGATATCCAGCATCAGTCGCACCAAAACGTACACATCCAGTATTACCATCGCCTAAGATGGTTGATCCAATGATATTTTCAATACCCTCTAGCAATGGATCTTTTCCCATTCGTCAAAGAGACTAGCGGCCAGCGACAGCTTTCCTATAGAAGAAAAATGCTATTTATTTTGTGATTATTAAGGGAAATATCTGTAGGTGTCTGTCCTACGTAATATAGACTAGGGACTATTGAACTAAGAAAGTAAAAACAAACACAAAAAGGTCAGCTAAAATGGGAAGGGTATCGTGTCAGAAACACCTAGGAAATACACATGGCTTCTCCTCAGCAAGGATATCAAACTGTGGCAAAAGGATGACTGTAAACCCACATTTATCTTTAAATTCAGACTGTTACAATTAGAACCCCTGAGAAATCCAAACTATCAGGATAGCGCACAACCCACCAGGCTTGGGTGTGGCAGATTTCCAGCATAGAGCTGGTCTTATACAGGGGGAATAGTAACGGTGCATTCACATAAAAATACAGGAGAAAGATCCCGTCTGTGAATACTGATTATTTGCTTGATATTATCATCCTGTTGTCTGCGGCAGTGATTGCCGTACCCTTGTTTCAATCCTTAAAGCTTGGAGCAATACCTGGCTTTTTAGTTGCCGGGGTGGTCTTAGGGCCGTCCGGGCTGGGTTATATCGAGAATTACGATGAAATTGCACGCTTTGCTGAACTGGGCGTAGTCCTGCTGTTGTTTGTTATTGGGATAGAAATCAATCCCTCCCGGCTTTGGAAGATGCGTGGGTTGGTGTTGGGGCTTGGTTCGCTCCAGGTTCTGGTCACGAGCGCTTTGATCACGATCATTGTCCATTCGTTTCTTAAGACATCTTGGGAACTTTCACTTTTGATTGGCCTAGCCTTGGCCCTGTCCTCAACAGCCTTTGTGCTTCAACTGTTAACAGAAAGAAAGGTGCTTTCCTCGGAATACGGAAGACCCTCCGTCGCCATATTGCTGTTGCAAGATCTGGCGGTCGTTCCCTTATTGGCCTTTGTTTCTCTAATGGCAGCACCAGAACTCACAATAGCAGAAGATGTCCTGCTTGCATTGGCTAAAACTCTGATCATCCTGACCCTGATCATTATTGCTACCCGTTATATCTTAAACCCCCTGCTTAATATACTCGCCCGCTTGGGTTCCCCTGAAATATTCACCGCATCTGCCTTGTTGCTGGTATTAGGTTCAGCGCATGCCATGGAGAGCATTGGACTCTCCATGGCCATGGGGGCGTTTGTCGCGGGTCTTCTGATTGCCGATTCGTCTTATCGCCACCAGATTATCGCCGAAATCCAACCCTTCCGTGGTTTGTTGCTGGGCTTGTTTTTTATGTCGATGGGGATGTCGTTAAACCTTGGCCGCTTCCTGGATAATCCCCTGGCGCTTTTGAGCGTGGTGGTGGCGCTCATGGCCATCAAGTTCCTCGCCCTTTGGCCTCTGGTACGTTTGTTCGGCCTGAGGGGAAAGGTGCCCATTTCGGTAGCCTTACTCCTGGCGCAGAGCGGTGAATTTGCACTGGTATTGTTCGCCTTGGCGAAGGGCCTGAACCTTTTTGATGAAGCTTTGTTTCAGCACCTGCTTATTATTGTGCTGCTAAGCATGTTGGCAACGCCGCTGCTGGAGAAATTGGCCAATCGGATATTTTTGTCTTCGCGGAAAAGTATTGCCATGATCCCTGATGTGGATGCAGGCAAAACAGAGCGGGGCGCCAAACCTGTTATTCTTGCCGGTTTTGGGCGGATGGGGCAAAGGATTGGCTATATCATGAGCTTGATGAAGGTGCCTTATGTTGCAATCGACAGCGATGTGTCTGTTGTTGAACGTGAACGTGGGAAAGGTAACTCGGTGTATTTTGGAGATGTCCAGCGCCAGGAAGTGCTCAGGGCTGCCGGGGTGGCTGATGCGCGTTTGGTGGTGGTCTCTATTGATAACCTTGGGGCGACAGAACACGTGGTGTCCTCACTTCATTCCATTTTTCCAGACATTCCTGTTTTTGTGCGCGGGCATGACCTTATGAGGTGCCGTGAGCTTAAGGCCTTGGGTGCGCATCTTACGGTATCAGAAACCCTTGAAGCCAGCGCAGAACTGGCGCGTGTCGCCTTGCTCCACATAGGCGCGGAAGAACCGGAAATAGAAGATGCCCTGGAACATTTTAGAAAAGACTATTATGGACGTATCAACCAAGACGTGCTGGAAACCTAAATGGGTATTGTTGGCGCCGATTCGACAGGGCCATCGTGCCCGAAAGTCCATCGAATATCCAGGATCGTCACACAAACACAGGGCAACCCATGTCAAATTATGCAGCACAATAAAATTTCGCGACCTTTACTGGTCTAACACTAGAGTCGCCCACTAAAATGCAAGGGTAGGTCCTGTTTTCTACCCCGCCTTGGCCCTATGGATATATTCAGTGGCAGCCCCCAAACCGAACCGTCCCGACCAGTCCCGGGCACTCGATAGATGCCTGACCTTCAACAACGTAAATACTGTTAACAATGGTGTTCGTCTTACGCACATTCACGTCTATTAAGCGACAATCGGCCGAGCTAAATACCGCCAGAGGCTGTGATGCACCGGCCACCTCTACCGTAACTATTGACCCCTTGATAGCATCGCGTAACAAGCGGATACGCCTTCCCGGCTGGGACTCGCTTGACAGTTCCACACCAAAGAACCCAAGGGCCTGTCCTGATTCACAGGAAACGGGAACAAACGCAGTGTCACCAAGGTGGCCACTCGTGCGCAAGCTACCCTCAATATCTGATGATGTCATAAAAAATATTGGCACAACCCCCAACAACACCACAATGACCAAGATCGGCACGACCCTTCCTGTACGTTTTTTACTATCAGGGTTACTGGACCCAGACTGATCCGACTCTGCCATCGTGATGACCTCATTAGTATTTTGGTATTTGTCCAGATTACGGCAGAGAACAATCTTCTGCGGTGCAATCAGCAGAAACAATGCCGAATCAAAATCTATACATCAAACAGATGCCCAACAATTCCGTACACCCGAACACGAACATGCTACCACATCCACCATCAATATGCCGTTTACGGCTGGTGTCAAACAAGAACCAAAGTGGGCGATGCAAATAAAAAAATAGGGTCTTGTCTTTTGCCTTTCCTGAATCATTGATGAGACCGGCAATACGAGGGTATCCAGAATTTGATCAAATCGTCCTGGGGTACCTCGGCGGGACACTCTAAAATAAATATTCTCGGCCAGGAGACCGCTCCTACAGTGGGCCCAATTTTTTTCGCGTCTTCGCGCCTCTTCGGCCACCGCATTTTATCAAAAAACGCCCAAAACTTTACATTACTTGGATTCTATTACCTGAACAAAAGTCTCATCCTTTTTAATCATACCGAGCTCGGTGCGGGCGCGCTCCTCTACCGCATCAAACCCTTTGCGCAGATCAATTACTTCGGCTTCCAAAGTAAGATTGCGCTCGACCCGGCGACTGTTTTCTTCTCCCTGGGCCTGAACTCTCTGGTGTAATTGCCAGGTATCTAGCAGGTTACCATTGCCCAACCACAAGGCGTACTGCAGGCCCAACAGTACCAGTGTCAGCGTTGTCACGAGCACATTCGTCGGAGACATCGGCTTTAACCTATGTTTGATCTCATCTCTTCAATCGACCTGGACGGCATAATGTAGATACTCACCCCGAATCACCTGAATTTCAAGGAAATGGTGAACACATCTTCCCTTTAAGACCGGGCCACCGTTGGCCTAAATACCGCCGCCCCAGGGTAGTAAGCCTCACTGCCCAACTCTTCCTCAATGCGCAACAGTTGATTGTATTTAGCTACCCGGTCGGAACGCGACAGTGAACCCGTCTTGATCTGACCGGCACCGGTGGCGACTGCCAGATCGGCGATACTGGTATCTTCGGTCTCACCCGAGCGATGGGAGATTACCACGGTGTAACCGGCCTGTTGTGCCATTGTGATGGCCGCCAGGGTCTCGGTCAGGGTCCCTATCTGGTTCACCTTGATCAATATAGAATTGGCGATAGCGTTATCAATGCCGCGTTTAAGAATCTCGGTATTGGTGACAAAGAGGTCATCACCCACCAACTGTACTTTGTTGCCAAGCTGTTGGGTCAGCAACGCCCAACCCTCCCAATCGTCTTCGGCCAATCCGTCTTCAACGGTCACCAGGGGGTATTGATCGACCCAGCGCCCGAGAAGATCCACCATGCCCGGAGCATCCAGATCGGTACCGTCAGAGGCCAGCCTATAACGGCCATCTTTGTAAAACTCGCTACTGGCAGCATCAATACCAATCTGCACATCACCCCCGGCAGTATATCCGGCACGATCGATAGCCTGGCATATGAGATCAAGGGCGGCCTCATTCGACGCCAGGTTGGGGGCAAACCCACCTTCGTCCCCACCTGCGGTACTGAGCCCCAGGCCTGTCAAGACAGATTTCAGGGCATGAAAGATCTCCACACCACAACGCAAGGCCTCACTAAAACTGGGCGCACCGGCAGGAAGAATCATGAACTCCTGAAAATCAATACTGTTATCGGCGTGGACCCCACCATTGACGATGTTCATCATCGGTACAGGCAACTGCAAACCCTTTCCTGTATCGAGATACCGATAGAGGGGTTGTTTCTCATAGGCGGCGGCGGCCTTTGCCGTCGCCAATGACACCGCGAGGATGGCATTGGCGCCCAAACGGCCCTTGTTGACGGTACCGTCCAATTCGATCATCGCCTTGTCGATGACACCTTGTTCACGGCAATCCTGACCCAACAAGGCATCTCGAATCTCGGTATTGATATTGCTAACGGCCTGGACCACACCCTTACCGCCATAGCGTTTTGGGTCATTATCACGCAGTTCAACGGCCTCCCGAGTGCCGGTGGACGCCCCCGACGGTACTGCTGCACGACCGCGCACACCGGATGCCAACACCACGTCGGCCTCCACCGTCGGATTGCCACGTGAATCCAATATCTCACGGGCACGAATGTCTTCGATCAAACTCATACTTGCTCCACAATATAAAATTAGTTTTTAATTACACATCCCCGCCGTAAGCGGCCGGAGTATCAATACCAATGCCACACCGGCACAGGCCGGTATCCATCTCAAATAAGACCCTCACCTTCAAACAGCCCTCTGCGTTCCGATATGGGTTCTGACCTCGGCTTTGGCGCCCTGCATCACTCTACCGCCTGCGCCCATGCAGACGTACGCCAAAATGACGATATTCACCGCTATCGATATTCGCAAACTGCTGCAGAAAACTAATCCCCCTGGGAGACTAATGCTTGCTCTTCCAAGGCGCGAGATTTTACGACCTCATCAAGTGCCTTTAAGGTTGTCAGCAGGGACGCCATCTTGTCCAACGGCCAGGCGTTAGGGCCGTCACTTAAGGCCTTATCGGGGCGCGGGTGGGTCTCCATAAACAGGCCAGCCACCCCCGCCGCCACTGCCGCCCGTGCCAACACCGGTATATGTTCACGCTGACCATCTGAACGATCCCCCTGGCCCCCAGGGAGTTGAACCGAGTGGGTGGCATCAAAAACCACTGGGCATCCGGTACTGCGCAGTATCGCCAGGGAGCGCATGTCGACGACAAGATTGTTGTAGCCAAAGGACACACCCCGCTCACACACGCTAATACGGCCCTGAGCCCCTGCCGCGTTCGCCTTGTTGACAACATTTTGCATATCGCCTGGGGCCAGAAACTGGCCCTTTTTAATATTGACCGGTTTTCCCGATGCAGCAACGGCCTCAATAAGATCAGTCTGCCGGCACAAAAATGCCGGGGTTTGTAATACATCCACCACCGCGGCGACCTCGGCGATCTCATCTACCGTATGCACATCCGTCAGCACCGGCACCCCCACCTGCTGGCGTACCTTTTCAAGGATGGCCAGGCCCTGATCCCGGCCCAGACCACGATATGATTTGGAGGAGCTGCGGTTGGCCTTGTCATAGGAAGCTTTAAAGATAAAGGGAATACCCAAAGTATCGGTGATCTCTTTGAGTTGGTGTGCAGTCTCCAGGGCCAACTCAGGGGTTTCTATGACACAAGGGCCGGCAATAAGAAAAATCGGCTGTGACAAGCCCACCTCAAATGTACACAACTTCATTGTGCGACTACTTGTTCGATGCCTTGGGCATCCTGGTGGGCACGTGCCGCCAATATATAACCGCTAAAGAGAGGGTGACCGTCCCTGGGGGATGAAGTAAATTCCGGATGAAACTGGCAGCCAATAAACCAGGGATGGTCGGCCAACTCAATGACCTCAACCAAACTGTCATCCATAGACGTCCCGGCAATCACCATGCCCTTTTCCTGGAACAGCGCCTTGTGGGTATTATTAAATTCATAGCGATGGCGGTGTCTTTCGTTAATAACATCCTTGTTGTATTCCAGGCTGGTTCGGCTGCCCGTGGCAAGTTTGCAGTCTTGCCCCCCCAGACGCATGCTACCCCCCATGTCACTGTCCACGCTACGGGTCTGCACCGAGCCATCGGAGTGGGTCCATTCGGTGATCAAGGCGATAACCGGGTTGGGCGTGGAGGCATCAAACTCAGTGCTGTGAGCACGGGCCAAACCAGCCACATTACGTGCAAATTCAATCACCGCAACCTGCATACCCAGACAAATGCCCAAATACGGCACTTTGTTTTCTCGCGCATAACGCACCGCCTCAATTTTGCCTTCCACACCGCGCTCACCAAAACCACCCGGCACCAAAACAGCATCCGCCCCGTGCAAACAGCCGGTGCCTTCTTTTTCGATCTGCTCTGAGTCAAGGTAGCGGATATGAATGCGTGTACGGGTATGGATACCGGCGTGGATCAACGCTTCTGATAAAGATTTATAGGACTCCGTCAAATCGACATATTTGCCCACCAAGGCGATGGTGGCCTCACCGGTGGGATTTTCCAAATCGTGCACAACCTGATCCCATTGGCTCAAGTCGGCCTTGGCGACCGACATGGCGAATTGTGTGGTGACCAACTCATCCAGGCCCTGATCGTGCAACATGCGGGGAATCTTATAAATGCTATCCACATCAATGGCGGTAATCACCGCATTGACCGGCACATTGGTAAACAGGGCAATTTTGCGCCGGTCTTCTTCGGGCAGGGGTCGATCGGTACGGCACAACAAGGCATCGGGCTGGATACCGATGCCGCGTAATTCCTTAACCGAGTGCTGTGTCGGTTTGGTCTTCAACTCACCTGCCGCATTAATGTAGGGCACCAAGGTCAGATGCATAAATAGGGTGCGTTCACGACCGTAGTTAATGGCCATTTGCCTGATGGCTTCCAGAAAAGGCAGGGATTCGATATCCCCTACGGTACCGCCTATTTCCACCAGCGCAATCTCGGCGTCCCTGGCCCCCGCTTCAATGCACCTGACGATCTCATCGGTCACATGAGGGATCACCTGAACCGTGCCCCCCAGGTAATCACCGCGCCGTTCCTTGCGAATGACATTCTCGTATATACGGCCGGTGGTAAAATTGTTGCTGCGCAACATGGTGGTGCGAACAAAGCGTTCATAATGGCCCAGATCCAGATCGGTCTCGGCACCGTCTGCGGTAACAAACACCTCACCATGCTGGAACGGGCTCATGGTGCCCGGATCAACATTGATGTAAGGGTCCAATTTGAGCAAGGTGACACCAATGCCCCGGGCCTCAAGAATGGCGCCCAAAGAGGCCGCTGCGATGCCCTTGCCTAAAGAAGACACCACACCACCGGTAATAAAAATGTACTTCGTCATTCGGGATTAAACACTGTAGAGGGGGAGTCTGGACGATCCCCTGACGGGGCCACAGTTTAGCAGAGGCGCCACAAAGGCTCAATCAACAAGACCCAATCACACGTCCGCGTGCATGGCCAAATCAACGGGGCTCTACCGTGATGACTATGCCACGGGTCGTCGGCATGGCAGCAAACGCGTGGCATGTCCACAGCCCAGCGACGCCCACCAGGGTGTCGCCGATGTAGATCAATGGGATCTGCTGTCGTTCCCAGGGGGGTATTCCCCTTTCTTGGTAGAGTTTTTTGAGTGCATGGCCACCCTCGCGCCCAGGCAAATGGCAAATTTCCCCACCCTGTCGCCAGCGTAGGCTGATCCCCGACGAGGGCAGATGACGCGGGTCTATTCCCATCCCGGGACAGTCCATTTTGCTGAGCCGCAGCCCCAATGATTTTATCGTCAGTGGACCTCCCAAGTCCCACTGGATCTCCTGATCTGCCCCCGGCAACTCAAAGTCGGGGACAATCACCAGGCAATCACGATAGCGACGAATCACCTGCCCCCGCCAACACACCCTGGCGCGTCCCGACTCGCCATGTACGACCACCCCCTGGAGGATTTCATCGAGTAAACCCGTGTGGGGTGTTGATCCCACCACGCACCGGCACCAGTAACGAATAAGATTCTTCTGCCGGATCAGATCAAGACCCGTCACCGCTGCGACTGATAACACCGGTGCTGCGGGTTGAAGCAGCCCACTATACTCCCCCTGGCACAAGGCCAAATCGGCCCTGGCCAGCTCGTCGAGTAACTGCGCCGCCTCGGCACAATGGGACGCACTACGTGTCAATACCTGGGCCACCTGGGGCCAACGACCCTGAAGAACCGGAAAAATGCGGTGGCGAATAAAGTTGCGACTAAAGTCGACATCCTGATTGCTGCTGTCATCAACCCAGCATAGTCCATGGACCTGGGCGTAACCCCATAGGTCACGTCGGGAGTACCCGAGCAAAGGGCGCAGCAATGTTCCCACACCAAAGGCCCTACGCCGGGGCATGGCCGCCAATCCCGGTAAGCCCGAACCCCGTAATAACATCATCAATACGGTCTCGGCCTGATCGTCCAAATGGTGGGCGGTGGCCAGAACATCACCGGGCTCGAGGACTCTTTGCAAACAATCATAACGGGCCTGCCGGGCGGTGGCCTCCAGACTCTCCCGGGCACCCCGCTTGAGCTTGAGTTTTTCTGTTTGGCACACAACCGAAAGTCGATCACATTGCTCCTGGCAGTGTGTAGCCCAACTGTCGGATTGAGGATTGAGGCCATGATTGATATGCCGGGCCACAAGCTTAAGCCCCATGGACCCACGTAATTCACTCAAACCATGGAGTAATACGTGGGAATCCATGCCACCGCTGTAGGCCACATGAATTCGTGCGCCCATACCGACCCCCAAGCGTTTTAGGTCTTCAGCGAGAGAGTCGATTGAAAAGCTGGTGCCGGATGGCATGCCTAAACCTGCTTGTGTTATTTATTGGGTTCTCGCAGAGGCGCCAAGCACGCAAATAATGATTGAATCTATTCACATGGCGATTGACCATGCTGCGGTTTTCAGCGTACCTCGTTTTTTGCCCTTAATTGGCTTTGCCTTGGCGTACTTGGCGTCTCTGCGAGAGTACCAGACATCAAACATGGATGGGATCTAGCCAACTTGTTCAACCTGGCCGAACTGGATCAAACGCTGGTAGCGCATGTCCAAAAGCTCATCCACACTGAGCTGGCTCAATCGATCCAGGTTGCTGCTCAAGGCACGTTTCAAAGTCGCGGCCATAGTATCCATATCACGGTGGGCACCCCCCAAAGGTTCGGCTACCACCTCATCCACGAGCTGACGTGAAAACAGAATTTCAGCCGTAAGTCCCATGGCCTGGGCAGCCTCAGGGGCCTTATCGGCGCTTTTCCACAAGATCGAGGCGCAGCCCTCCGGGGAGATCACCGAATAGGTCGAATATTGCAACATCATCAGATGGTCACAGACGCCGATGGCCAGGGCTCCACCAGAGCCACCCTCACCAATCACGGTGGCAATGATCGGTGTCTTCAGATCGGCCATTTCGTATAAGTTGCGGGCGATGGCCTCACTCTGGCCGCGCTCCTCAGCCCCCACACCGGGATAGGCCCCCGGTGTATCGATAAACGTGATCACCGGCAATTTGAAGCGTTCTGCCAGCTTCATCAGACGCAGGGCCTTGCGATAACCTTCCGGCCTGGGCATACCGAAATTCCTAAAGAGTTTGTCTTTGGTATCCCGTCCCTTTTGATGCCCAATAACCATGACCGGACGCCCATCCAAGCGACCCAGCCCACCAATCAGGGCATGGTCATCGGCAAAGCTGCGATCACCGTGGAGCTCCTGAAAATCATCAATGAAACGTTGAATGTAATCAAAACTAAAGGGGCGTTGGGGGTGACGGGCCAACTGGGAAATCTGCCAGGTACTGAGTGATGAAAAAACGGATTCCGTCAGCTTGAGACTCTTTTTTTGCAGACGGGCAATCTCATCGCCAATATTAAAATCCTCATTGACACTGACATGGCGTAGTTCTTCTATCTTCGCCTCCAACTCGGCGATGGGTTGCTCAAACTCCAGATAATTTAGATTCATGCTGGCAAGACTATGCGGCTGATGTCAGTAATGTGTACAAATGAATTATGCGCACTATATCAAATTACGGCCCTGGCGTCGCAATGGCTACGACAGGCTGGCTTGGCTTGCCGGATGCGAAGCACTCCAACCCACAGGCCCGTTCATGCCCGTGACAGACTTAGGCAGGTGGCATCCAAATTACTGGTAGAACACCTCGACCTGGTCTTGCCCAGCCAGATGGCTCAAACCCTCCAGAATATCTGTGCAAGGCAGGACCTGCCACTCCGGCCCCAAGGCCACCACGGCGGTGGCCTCGACATTCTCATAGTGCAGATACACCGGGCAACTCCCTGGGTTGATGTGAGGCTTGAGGATGGCCTCCAGGCTGGATAGAAACCCGTTGCTGGCATGGCTCCGATCCACCTTGATCACCAGCCGCTTGGCCAGGGATCCCCTTGCCTGGTCCAGGTCATATATCCTGGAGGCGCTCATCTTGAATCCATCGGTGTATTCATCCACGGTGACCTGACCCTCAACGATGAGTAAAACGTCCTTGCGTAGCAGTTCACGGCAGGACTTATAGGCATCGGCAAACACCGCAATCTCCAATCGACCACTTCGGTCATCCAGGGTCATAAATGCCATCTTGTCACCACGTCGTGTATTCATGGTACGCAGGGCCACCACCAGGCCTGCGATCGTCAAATTTCGATTTTCTGTGGGATTGAGTTCTGAAATTTTGCTATCGACGATACGCCCCAGTTCCGCCTCATGCTGGGCAATGGGGTGCCCGGTCAAAAACAGGCCCAAGGTAGCCCGCTCGCCTTCCAAACGCCTTTGCTCAGACCACTCCGGGGCATCGATATAGCTCCGGTCTGCAATGTCCGTATCTTGCAAGCCGAATATATCCCCTTGGCCTGAATCCCGGTCACGGCTGGTCTGTCCTGCAAGACTTAAGGCATTCGACAAAGTTGCACTAAGGCTGGCCCGGTGAGCCCCTAAACTGTCCAGGGCACCGGCCTGAATCATGGCCTCAAATACCCGTCGGTTGACTCGACCGGGCTCGACTCGCTGGGCCAGATCAAACATATCTTTAAATGAGCCATCTCGATTACGGGCTTCAAGGCAGGCCTCAATAGCGGACAGGCCGATACCCTTGATCGCCCCCAACCCATAGAGAATCCTGTCCTCACCCAGGGGCATGAAGGCATATTCACAACGATTGATGTCGGGCGGCAATATTTCAATATGGAGGTCGCGACATTCGGCGGTCAATCGCACCACCTTGTCAGTGTGATCCATGTCCGCAGACAGGGCAGCGGCCATAAATGAAGCGGGATAGTGAGTCTTGAGCCAGGCCGTTTGATAGGCAATCAAGGCATAGGCTACGGAGTGGGACTTATTGAAGCCGTAGCCGGCAAATTTCTCCATCAAATCAAAAATGTGTGTGGCCTGTCTTTCGTTCACACCACGCGCAGTCGCCCCTTCCACAAACACCGAACGTTGCTTAGCCATCTCCTCGGGTTTTTTCTTACCCATGGCTCGGCGTAGCAAATCAGCGGCACCCAAAGAATAATTGGCCAACACCTGGGCAATTTGCATGACTTGTTCTTGATAGAGAATAACCCCGTAGGTCGGTTTTAAAATAGGCTCCAGATCGGGGTGAGGATAGGCCACTTTGGCGCGGCCATGTTTACGATTGATAAAGTCATCCACCATGCCCGACTGGAGTGGGCCGGGACGAAACAAGGCGACCGAGGCAACAATGTCATCGAAACTATCCGGGGCCAAACGCCGCAACACATCACGCATCCCTTGAGATTCCAGTTGAAACAGGGCAACGGTACGACAGGATCTTAACAGTGCATAGGTCGCTTCATCGTCAGTGGGAATCTGATCAATACGTATGGTCGCCTTGCCTTCCTGGGCGCATTTGGTGTTAATAATCTTGACCGCCTTATCGATAATGGTGAGGGTGCGCAAGCCCAGAAAATCGAATTTCACCAGACCCACGTCCTCAAGGTCTTTCATGTCCAACTGGGTTACCAACTGGGTGGCACCCTGCTCACCATAAAGGGGGGTATAGTCCGTCAGTGCTGTGGGGGCGATGACCACACCACCGGCGTGTTTGCCTGCATTGCGGGGTGTGCCTTCCAGGGACATGGCCACATCAAGCAGCTCCTTGACCTCGGTCTCCTGGTCATATCGCTGTTTGAGCAACTCCTCCTGCTCTAAAGCCTTTTCCAAAGTCATACCGATCTCGAACGGGATCGTCTTGGCCAATTTATCGACAAAGCCGTAAGGATGGTCGAGCACCCTGCCGACGTCCCTTACCACTGCACGCGCTGCCATGCTGCCATGGGTAATGATTTGTGCCACTTGGTCCTGACCAAAGCGTTTGGATACATATTCGATAACGCGGTCACGGCCCTCGATACAAAAATCAATATCAAAATCAGGTAAGGAGACGCGCTCTGGATTGAGGAAGCGCTCAAACAATAATCCATGTTCAATGGGATCGATTTCGGTAATGGAGAGGGCATAGGCCACCAGAGATCCGGCACCGGAGCCACGGCCCGGCCCGACAGGTATATCGTTTTCTTTGGCCCAACGAATAAAATCGGCAACGATTAAAAAATATCCTGCAAAGCCCATGGCATTAATGGTCTCGATCTCCATTTCCAGACGCTGGCGATAGGTGTCTAAAAGACTCTCCAGATCAAGTTTCAGTTCCAGGGCCTTGAGTCCAACATGGGCCTTTTCCCGCAAGAGCTCATCTACCGTTTGCCCCGCAGGTACCGGAAAGTCAGGCAGATAGTGCTTACCCAGATCAAAACTCAGATTGCAGCGTTGTGCGATGGCAACGCTATTGGCCAGGGCGGCGGGGATATCCGCAAACAACTTGGCCATCTCATCGGCACTACGAAAAAACTGTTGCTCGGTAAACAGACGCGGACGTCGACTGTCGTTCAAGGTGCGCCCTTCTTGTATACACACACGCACCTCATGGGCCTCAAAATCCTCTGCGGTCAGAAACTGCACCGGATGGGTGGCCACTACGGGTAAATCAAGTGTTTGTGCAAGATCCACCGCCTCGTGTATATAGGCTTCCTGATTGGGGTGGCTGCTGCGTTGTAACTCAATGTAGAACCGATCCTTAAACAATTTGCCACAGTGGCCGGCAAGCTGGCGTGCCCGGTCAGCGTTCCCTGCTAATAGCCACTGACCGATCTCACCCTCAGTGGCCCCGGACAGGGCAATCAAACCACTGCACTGACCTTCGAACCACTGCATATGCATGCACGGCCGGGTGGACACCTGGCCCTCGGTATAGGCTCGGGTCAACAGGCGGTTGAGTTCATGGAAACCCGCCTGATTCTGGCACAGTAGAAGCATACGAAAGGGCTGTTTGCCCGGCTCGGGGTTATGAATCCATACATCACAGCCAAAAAGGGGCTTGATGCCCGCCCTGACTGCAACCCGATAGAGTTTGACCGCCGCGAACAAGTTCGCCAGATCGGTGACGGCCACCGCTGGCATGTTGAAGCGGCGTGCGGCATTCACCAAGTCGCCCACACGCACCGTACCATCGGCGAGAGAGTATTCGCTGTGAACGCGGAGGTGGACAAATGGGACAGTCATAGGTCAATTTCACCCTAATTCGCGGCGGTGGGGAAGTGCTGTAAATATCATCAATAAAATGGGTGGCTTAACCAGTGGTGTCATGGTGACAACGCCGCTTGACCGGCCCAAAACTCAGCCTGTGTACCGGTGTAATCCCCAGCTCATCCAGGGCCTGAATGTGAGCTGCAGTGGGGTAGCCCTTGTGACGTGCAAAACCGTATCCTGGGTAATCGCGATCCAGACGAACCATTTCCCCATCTCGCTCCACCTTGGCCAAAATCGAGGCTGCAGAAATTTCCGCCACGCGGCTGTCTCCTCTTACGATAGCACGAACCTGGCAACTCAATTTTGGTGCATGAAGCCCATCGACCAAGGCCAGCTGAGGGGTTACAGACAGGGCCGTTACCGCCCGTTGCATGGCCAACAGGCTCGCCTGCAGGATATTGATCTCGTCGATCTCTTCCACCTCGGCTCGTCCAGTGGCCCAACAATGGGCATCACGCTTAATGACTGCGGCCAACTCGGTGCGCCTCTGGGGACTCAACTTTTTGGAATCTGCCAAACCGGTAATAGGCTTGGCACTGTCCAATACGACCGCCGCCGCCACCACCGGTCCCGCCAGCGGACCCCGCCCGGCCTCGTCCACCCCCACGGTGATGCCAAATTGCCGACGTAGGGCCTCAAATTCCATTGTCCGCCCGCAACATCTCACACACCACCGCCGCGGCCCGACCATGGGCCCCGCGCTTCAATTCGCTATGCATATGCGCGAATGCCTGCTGCACCTCTGTGATCGCAGCAGCATCCTTGAAATAGCGTTCGACCGCACGGCCAATCTTTTCGGGCTCCGCATTGGCTTGCATCAACTCCGGCACAAGCTGTTTACCGGCGAGGTGATTTGGCATGGAATAAAAATCCACATGGGCAAACCAGCGCACCAGAAAATAGGACAACCACGATATACGATAGGCTACCACCATAGGTCGTCGCAACAACGCGGCCTCCAGGGCTGCGGTACCTGAAGCCAAAATGACCACATCGGCCGCTGCCATAGCCTGATGAGACTGACCTACCTGCGAGGTGATCGGCAGATCTTGTCTCTCTTTTGCCAAGAGTCTTCTGAAATAGGCCTCACTGCGTTCATCGACAAACGGTGCGATAAAATGGAGCTCAGGGTTGCGTTTTAACAACCAGTTCGCGGTGCGAATAAAAATTAAGCCCAGGCGCCTGATCTCACTCATTCTGCTCCCAGGCAATATGGCAACAAGGGGTTTATCAGGGTCCAGGCCCAACTTGGTGCGGGCAATATTCATCGCCATGGGTGAGCCAATCTCATCGGCCATGGGATGGCCTACAAAGCTAACCGGGACATGGTGTTTGCGATAGTAGTCGGCCTCAAAGGGGAACAAGGTCAGCATATGGTCCACGGCACGACTGATCTTATGGATACGATATCCGCGCCAGGCCCAGACCGTAGGACTGACATAGTGTATGACGGGGATGCCCCGTCGACGAAGCTTGTGTTCAAGGGTGATGTTGAAGTCGGGAACATCAATCCCAATAAACAGGTCCGGTGGATCGGCGCTGAATTGGTCAACTAATGATTTTCGTATTTTTACGATGTCGAACAACTTCTCTGCCAAACCATCTAAGCCCATGACCGAGATACGCTCCATGGCATACATTTGTTGGCAACCCTGAGCCCGCATGAGCGGTCCACAGATTCCTCTCACCTCAAGTTTGGGTAACTGCTTGTTGAGTTCCCGCAACAGACCTGAACCCAATAAGTCACCAGAATGTTCGCCAGCGACAATTCCAATACGCACAATGGGCGAAACGTTATGCATCCCGTGATCTGTTGGCGGTATACCCAAGAGTTTGTAAAAGCTCTTTATGAAAATTTGTGGGTGTTAGAATTAGTTCTCGCCAAGACGCGAAGGTCGCCAGGAAACAGGGGGCAAAATCTCGGCATCCTTGGTGTCTTGGTAATTAATAACTTTTCATGCTATCGGATGACGCCACGGTCCGAGCTCTGTATAAATTCTATCAGTTGCCCCACTTCCGGGGTCTCGAGCGACAGGGGCTGCATGGCCTCAACGGCCTGCTCCAGGCGCAACCCGGAACGATAGAGCAATTTATACGCCTTTTTAATTTGCGCCATGGCTTGCTCTGAGAATCCACGGCGGCGCAAACCTTTCACATTGACACCACGGGGCTGTGCGGCATTTCCTGCAGCAATAAAAAAAGGCGGTATATCCTTAAAGGTCGCAGTCCCAATAGCCGTGATGCTATGGGCACCCAGGCGACAGAACTGGTGGACCAGGGTGTAGCCCCCGAGGATACTGTAGTCACCAACCTCCACATGCCCGGCAAGACTGGCAGAATTCACAAATATGGTATGGTCGCCCACCTGACAATCGTGGGCGATGTGACAATAGGCCATAATTAGATTGTCACTGCCAATCCGGGTGACACCACCACCCTGGGTGGTGCCACGATTGAGTGTGCAATACTCGCGTATCGTATTGCCATCACCGATCTCCAGGGTTGTCTTTTCGCCCCGGTAACCCAAATGCTGCGGGGCATCACCAATAGAACTGAATTGATAAATCTTGTTTTCTTTGCCGATATGCGTCGGGCCATTTAGCACCACATGCGGACCAATCCAACTTCCCTCTTCGATAACAACACCTGCGCCAATGGTGGTAAACGGCCCCACATCAACGCCCTCTGCAATTATCGCATCGGGGTCAATAACCGCACTAGGGTGAATCACTCATTATCCTTATAGGTAAACATAACACTCGCGGTACAACACAAATTATCATCTACCGACCCTGTTACCGCACATTTCCACATGCTGCGAATTTCACGTTCGAGTGTTACCTGAATCATAAACTGATCACCCGGTTCTACGGGGCGCTTGAACCTCGCTTTGTCTATACCCACAAAGTAGTATATGCGTTTGTCGTTTGCCTTGGCATCAATACCCAACGAGGCCAGAATGGCCGCTGCCTGGACCATCGACTCCAACATCAACACCCCGGGCATCACCGGACGATAAGGGAAGTGTCCCTGAAAAAAAGGTTCATTGAAGGTTACATTTTTAATTGCCGTCAGTTTCTCGCCTATGGTGTAATCAAGCACTCGATCAACCAACAGAAAAGGATACCGATGGGGCAGATATTCGAGCACCTTATGAATATCAAGATCGGTCACTGTTCACCTCCATTAAACAATACATCAATTTTTTTCTCCAACATCTTTATCCGTCTAATATAATCATCTAAAGATTTCATCCGCGCCGCATTCTTCTTCCATGCGCGGTTTTCTGACAAGGGCAGCACCGAGGAGTAAACACCCTGTCGATGTATAGAGTGTGTAACCAAGGATGTCGCTGTAATATGGACATCGTCTGCGATCACTAAATGGTCAAGCACACCGGCGCGCCCGCCAAAGGTACAACGCTTACCAATATGGGTGCTTCCGGCAACGGCCACGCAACCCGCCATCGCCGTATTTTCACCAATATGGACATTGTGTGCGATATGAATCTGGTTGTCCAAAATAACACCGCTTTCAATCACTGTGTCATCCAGCGAACCTCTGTCGATTGTGGTGTTGGCCCCTATACTCACCTTGTCACCTATCACCACTCCCCCAAGCTGGGGAATCGGTACCCACTTTTCACTATCCCTTGTAAATCCAAAACCATTGGCGCCAATAACCGCACCAGCATAAACTGTACAAGCACTGCCAATCCGGGTGCCCTCATAAATAGACACATTGGCATGCACATCACTGTGGTCACCCAGGGCAGCGTTGCGGCCAATCCAGACCCCCGCGCCAACAGCACACCCCTCACCCAGTCGAACACCCTCCTCAATAATGGCATGGGCACCGATCGAGCAACTCTGGGGGACCGTGGCACGCGCATGGATACTTGCCGAAGGGGCCACAAAAGGAGCTAAGGGTGTCTGAGGGCACAAAACTGACGTAGCCCGGGCAAAACCAAGATAGGGATCTCTCACGATCAGGCAACGCCCAGAATAGAACTCCACATCCTGTCGATTCAGAATAACGGCACCGGCCTGTGTCGTGCTTAGGTATCTTCGATACTTGGGCGACCCCAGGAAGCTTATTTCATCCGGCCCGGCACCTTGCAAAGACCCCACACCGGAAATCCTATAGTCTGCGTCTCCCTCAATCTCAGCATCAAGACACTTCGCCAACTCACCAAGCGTCATAGGCACACTGGAAACCCAAGTAGTCACCCACTACACCTACTTACCACGCAGCTTCTGTAACACCTTATCGGTTATATCGATCCTGTCACTCGCATACACCGCACCTTCGTGAAGCACCAAATCAAAGCCCTCCGACTTGGCAATATCCACTATGGCCTTATAGACAATCTTCTGTAATGCACCGAGCTCTTCATTTCGCCGTAGATTGTAATCTTCACGAAACTCTTGGGAGGCTCTTTTAAGGTTTCGTCGCAGACTGACAAGCTCGCGCTCTTTTTTGCGCCTAATCACGTCTCCAGCACTACTGGCCAGGTTTTCCAATTCTTTTTCCAGCGCCCGAAGCTTCTTCCTGTTCTTTATGACCTCTTTATCTCGTGGACCAAATTCCTGCTCCAACTTCTTTCTGGCCTTCTCACCTTGTGGTGCCCGTTCAACAAGCTTAACAACATCAACGTAGCCAATCTTGGGTGCTTGCGCAGCCCCCGAGGAGGCCAACGCAAAATTCACAAGCACCAAGCCCAGAAATATTGAAAAAGGGTTCCGCATATTGCCCCAAAGACTCAGAAGAAACGACGCCCAAGGGTGAACTGGAAGTTTTCAATTTCATCACCGGGTTGGCTATTGAGAGGTATAGCCCAGCTGACGGACATCGGCCCCAACGGGGAAAACCAGTTGAAGGCAAAGCCGGCAGCAAGTCTAATCTCATTGAGATCGACCTGCTGGTTGGCGCCGAATACCTGCCCCGCATCGACGAACACGCTTAGCCTTTTATCACGGCTATCCGCCCCCCCCGGGAAGGGAAATAGTAGTTCGGCATTGCCCAAAACCAACTTGCTACCACCCAGAGCTAGAGGCGTCGTCCCCGAATCAAACGGTCCGAGAGATCGGGCACGATAGCCACGTACCGTTGATGCACCACCGGCAAAGAAATTCTTGAAAAATGGCAGCTCGGGTGTTCCCCCAAAACCATCACCATAACCCAATTCACCCCCCAGCTTGAACACCAGACTTTTTGTGATCGGCATATAGCCGGTAGTGGTATAACTCAGCTTGTAGTATTCAAGATCACTGCTGGGAACCGATGTCTCCAGGGACACACGATGCAGCCAGCCTTCGGTAGGATAAATAAAACTATCCCGGGTATCGTGTGCGATATTTGCAGTAATCTTGAAAGAATCACTGCTGGGATTGGCAGCAATAAATGCTGAAATTTCTGGTGGTGATGAAGCGGTAGCCTCAAGGTCTATTCTTTCAAACCCCACACCTAGATTAACAGAGTTATACTCACTGATGGGAATCTTGTAAGAAACACCACCACCTAGAGTTTGTGTAATATATTCAGCAATATTCACCTGTCTGGCGTCGATGCGCTGACTATACAGGTTAAACCCCCTGCTAATACCATCATCGGTGTAATAGGGATCAAGATACCTGATACTGACAGTATCAGAGAACTGTGAATTATCGATGTTAACCTGAAGTTCTTTTCCGGTGCCAAATAAATTGCGCTGAGACACGGCCACTTGCAATAAAATTCCATTCGTATCGGAATAGCCCAAGCCAAATAACAGGCTGCCCGTGGCACGTTCTTTAACATTTATATTGATATCGACCTGATCATTGGTGCCAGACACAGCCGGGGTTTCAATATTGACATCATCAAAAAACCCCAATCGCTGCAAGCGCACCCTGGACCGTCGCACTGCCTCCGCTGAAAACCAGCTACCCTCTAATTGTCGCATTTCCCGGCGCACGACCTCATCCCGGGTGGTTCGATTACCGCTGACATTGACCCGCCGCACATATACTCTCTGGCCAGGATCTACAAAAAATGTAAACGCGACTGTCTGTTTTTCCTTGTCCAGTTCTGGTATGGCATTAACGTTAGCAAAGGCATAGCCTTCATCGGCCAGGCGGTCCCCCATCAACTTGCTGGTCTTGGAAACTTCCTTGCGTGAAAACACATCGCCGGGCCTAAAGGTGACCAGCGCCAACAACTCCTTTTGTGGCAACAACGGCTTGCCGCCCAACTTAAACTCGGACACCACATAGCGATTGCCTTCATGAATATTGATCGTCAGGTAGATATGCTGCTTATCCGGCGTTATAGAAACCTGGGTCGAATTGATATTAAAATCCAAATAGCCCAGATCCTGATAAAAACTACGTAGTGTCTCCAGGTCTGCGCTCAACTTTTGTTTTGAGTATTGATTTTTCTTGCCAAAAAACTTTAGGCGTCTTTTGGTTTTGAGGCTAAACTTTTTTAGAAGTTTAGCGTCACTAAAGTTCTTGTTGCCGACGATGTTGATCTGTTTGATACGCGCCTTATCACCCTCAGCAACTTCAATAACGATACCGACTCGATTCCGCTCCAAGGGTGTCACGGTAGTTTTAATGACTGCCCCATACTTTCCGAGCGAAAAGTATTGGGACTTTAATTCCTGCTCTACTTTTTCCAACATCGAAGGATCGTATACACGACCCTCAGTAAAGCCCAAGCGTTTCATAGCATCTTTTAGTATATCGTCCTTGAATTCCTTATTGCCCACCACCTCAATAACAGAGATGGACGGCCGTTCCTCAACGACCACGACCAGCACCTCCATGTCGCGCCTAAGGCTGACATTTTTAAAAAAACCGGTCTTGAAAAGAACGCGTATCGCCTCCTTGGAGCTGACATCATCAAGGCGATCGCCCACCTTAATGGGAAGGTAATTGAAGACTGTCCCTGGTGATACGCGCTGTAAACCCTCTACCCGAATATCCTTGACCACGAAGGTCTCAATCGCAACGGCCGGCATGACCATCTGAGTGAAGAGCAAGATACAAAATGCAATTTTTTTCATTGTTAGTTCGCCACCGTCCCCAATGGGATCCATTATTGTAGTAGTCGTGCGATATCGTTATAAAAGGCCAGCCCCATGAGGCCGACCAACAGGAGGATACCAATTTGTTGCCCCCATATCATCACCCCATCCGGAAGTGGCCCTCTGCGTATGGCCTCAAGTAGATAGTAAAACAAATGGCCACCGTCTAATACCGGTATGGGCAACAGATTCAGTACACCCAAGCTAACACTCACCAATGCCAAAAACAGTAAAAACCGGTCTATACCGATACGCACGGAATGACCTGCATATTGTGCAATCGTCAGCGGCCCACTGATATTTTTGGGCGAAACCTCTAAAGTGACCATTTTTGCAAGCATACGCAGGGTCAATACACTCATCAGCCAGGTATTCTCTGTCCCTCGCCATAGGGCCTCCAAAGGCCCGTAACTGACGTGGACACGCCACTCGTCGGGTAAAGGGGGTGACACGACCCCCACACCAATCCGCCCGACCTGCCTCCCATCCACCTCGACAGCGGCAGGTCGTAACTCGACCCTGATCCGCTGGCCACTGCGATCCAACTCCAGAGACAATAATTGCCCAGGGCGCTCTTGAATATACTTGACCACGTCCTTCCAGTGCTCTACCGCCTTTCCGTCCAGCCCTACCATCCGGTCATCGACCTCGAGCCCGGCTTGGTCTGCTGGCGACCCTGCTTGAATAGAACCCACAATCGGCTCGACCACCGGTCTATAACCGTATAAGCCCACGCCCCGCTCTAAAAATGCCCCATCAAGCTTGGCGGCCTCCAATTCGCTGAAATCAAGCACCTTCTCAGTCACCCGGCCATCCTCATTACGCACCCCAATGCTGACCTGGGATTGGCTGATGGCTTGATTAAAAAGATACATGCGGTGTTCGTTCCAGCTATGCACCTTGCGCCCGGCCACCGTCATCAATTCATCACCTACCTGAAAACCACCCCGATCAGCAATTGAACCCTGCGCCACATAACCCACAACGGGTTTCACACCATCGATACCAAGCATAAATACCGCCCAGTACGCCAAAATCGCAAACAGAAAATTGGCCATAGGACCGGCGAGCACCACCAAGGATCGCTTGCTCAGGGACTGGCGATTAAAGGCACGGTGTAACTCCTGCTTCGGGACTTCACCTTCATTTTCATCAAGCATCTTGACGTAACCACCGAGGGGCAAAGCGCCAATCACATACTCGGTGCCGTCCACTTTGCCACGCCGTGTCCATAGGGGTTTGCCGAAACCGATGGAAAAGCGTAACACCTTGACGCCCAACTTTCGGGCCACCCAGAAGTGTCCGTACTCATGCACGGTAACCAAAATGCCCAGAGCAACAAAAAACCCGACGAGGCTGTATAAAAATTCAATCACACTCTATCCTTTTCTAGCTTAACCATTACCCATAGGGGATTCATTTTTTAATTACCCACTTGCCACAATACTTCATATTTTATGATTGGTGGCGATTTGCGATTTCTATTACCGCGCTACCAATAATATCACGGGCAAGCTGGCGAGCTTGATAGTCTGCCTCAAGCACCACCTCAAGACTCTCGGCGGCAATACTGGCCATGCCTTTCAAGGTCTGCCCGATTATCGCGGGGATCTTGTCGAATGCCAATACCCCGCTCAGAAAGGCTGCCACCGCCTCTTCATTGGCAGCATTGAGTATGGTGGGGCTGGTGCCACCCACTGTGGCCGACTGCCGCGCCAACAGCAAACACGGAAACCGTTTGCTGTCCGGTGGCTCAAAATCGAGCCTGGCGACCTTAAATATATCCAAAGATGACACTCCTGACACCATCCGTTTGGGCCAAGCCAGAGCGTGGGCAATGGGGGTCCGCATATCCGGGTTGCCCAACTGCGCCAAAACTGAGCCATCCACATACTCCACCATGGAGTGAATGACACTTTGAGGGTGGACCACAATATCGATTTTCTCTGGACTACAGGCAAACAGGCGGCAGGCCTCAATCAGCTCCAGGCCCTTATTCATCATGGTGGCGGAATCCACCGAGATCTTCGGCCCCATGGACCAATTCGGGTGTTTACAGGCCTGGGCAGGCGTCACATTGGCCAACGCTTGTGGGTCATGGGTCCGAAACGGCCCCCCCGAACCGGTGAGGAGAATCCGCTTGACCCCCAACGCCGCCAAGCCCGGGTTTAGCGGGCCCTGCCCAACCACTTCAAATCGATCGGGTAGGCACTGGTAGATAGCATTGTGTTCACTATCAATGGGCAACAGGACCGCACCGGCCTGCTTGGCATTTTGCATAATAATATCCCCCGCCATCACCAGGGGCTCTTTGTTGGCCAGCAAGACCTGCTTGGTGCTCTTTACCGCTGCCAGAGTAGGCAACAATCCAGCGGCACCGACAATGGCAGCCATCACGATTGGGGCCTCGGGGTGTGTGGCCGCCTGATTCAGACCCTCCTGACCAGCCTGCACCGTCACATCGAGCCCTTCGGCTTCAATCTGCTGGCGTAGCTGTTGCGCCGATTGCTCATCCTTGAGTACTGCCAACTTGGGACGATAGCGGCGACACTGCTCCAGCAACCGGTCAACCTGACGGTTTGCAGTGAGCGCAACGATGCGGTAGCGGTCGGGATGACGGGCAATGACATCCAAGGTACTGACACCAATAGACCCGGTTGAACCGAGGATGCTTACACCTTTCATGACCTCGCTACCGGTAAAGAAAAAGAGGGGGCTCTCGCCAAAGCGCCAAGTTCGCCAAGAGAAAGGCGTTCAGCGGGGCTCATCGCTTTGGTGTACATGGAGGCACTCATGTCGCGAGAAGCGGTAGGCGGGACCTCGGTGCCCCTTTGGTGGGTATACCGACGACAACCAGGGGCAAGGGCCATTCTACCCCACAAGGGGGCACCTAGGTCTGCGTGCCTGGCGCCTTGGCACCTTGGCGAGAGTCCATTATTTTCTGGGGATGATCCACAAATTTTATTAAAAGAGCCCAATACTAGAGACCTTTTAACAACAGCCAACCCAACGCAAAAACTGGGGCAGCGGCGGTGAAGCTATCGATTCGATCAAGTATACCACCATGACCCGGAAGCAAATTACCGCTATCTTTGGCCCCGGCCTGCCGTTTGATCACACTCTCAAAAAGATCACCCACAGCGGAGAAAAGCCCACAGATCAAGCATAGCCCCATCCATGCCAACAACATGGCAGCCTCAAGTTGCCATACTGTCCCCAACAAGAGCGCCACAACCAGGACACCCACCAAGCCTCCGAATAGACCCTCTACGGTCTTGCCTGGGCTTAAATGGGGTGCCAGACGGATCCGCCCCCTGGCCTTGCCTACAAAATAGGCCGCGATATCGGCGGCCCAAATAACCATTAGCACGGACAACAGCAACCACGGTCGCCTAAGGTCAATGGCGTGAAGTACCACTGCGGCATACCAGGCCGGCACCAGGACCACGATGCCGGCCAGAAGCACGAAGGCCCGGGATTGCAGTTGACCACCTCGGAGCTGCAGGTAAAACAACAGCCCAACAATAGCAAGCCACCAGCCGACACTCACCAACAACGGCCAAATATCCGGAAAGACATAGCGATAACACAGGACACCAACGGCGGTGATGACGACAACATAGAAGAGCCGGGATTCAACACGGGTCAGACCCGCAAGCCGAGACCACTCCCAGGCACCGGCCAACACCACAAGCCCGAGCACAAGCGCAAATGTTGTCCCGGATAAACCAAACAACACCCCCAACAGGATCGCGGCCATAATAATGGCCGTAATCACACGTGACTTAAGCATTCGTCGCCTGACCGACTTGCTCTCCGGTCTGACCAAACCTTCGCTGTCGTTTAGAAAAACCTTGTAAAGCGGCTAAGAATTCTTCGTCATCGAAGTCCGGCCATAACACATCGGTAAAATAGAGTTCCGCATAGGCCAATTGCCACAACAGATAATTACTCAGACGCTGTTCGCCACCGGTACGAATAAACAAATCGGGTTCCGGCAAAAAATGGGTGCACAAAAGACTTCCCACTGTCTCCTCAGTGATCGCCTGATCATCCAGCTCCCCCGATTGCACCTGTTTGACTATTTTTTGACAAGCCTGGGCAATATCCCATCGCCCACCATAGTTGGCAGCAATTGTCAGAGTCAGGCTTTGGTTATTAGAGGTCAGACTTTCGGCATCCTTGATCAAGGATGTGATGCGCTCACCAAAACGATCCAGATCACCAATGATATGTAACTTCACGTCATTGTCATGGAGTTTTTTGACCTCATTTTCGAGTGCGCTGGCAAACAAATCCATAAGCAACTGTACTTCGCGGGCGGGTCGACGCCAATTCTCGCTACTGAAGGCAAACAGGGTAAGATACTTAACGCCATTTTCACCGCACAGACGCACCAGCTTACGCACCACCTCCATGCCCCGTCGATGACCCGCGATCCGTGGCAATCCTCGTTTACGAGCCCAACGACCATTACCATCCATAATCACCGCAACATGCAACGGCATGGGGTGACCGCCGCCAGAGGTGTCTTTCAAGCGCCGAAACGATAGCATTTCTTTTAATTTAGCAACCAAGCGTCATGCCGGAGATGAGGAATCCCGCTCCTGTCAGAGGGTTAAACTTGTATCGACTCTTACCGCCACCTTAGCCTAAATCTCTAAGATGTCTTTCTCCTTGGCCTCAATCATTTTGTCGATCTGCGAGATAAATCGATCCGTTATCTTTTGAACCTCTTCTTGGCCACGCTTTTCTTCATCTTCCGGTAATTCCTTGTTCTTTAACAATTCCTTTAGGCGGTGATTGGCATCGCGACGTATGTTGCGCACCGCTACACGGCCATTTTCTCCCTCACTTCGAACCAACTTAGTCATCTCCTTACGACGCTCCTCAGTAAGAGGCGGCAGCGGTACACGGATGACCTCACCAGCCGTCACAGGATTAAGGCCCAGGTTAGCCTCCATGATGGCCTTCTCAATGATGGGAACCAGTGCTTTTTCCCACGGCGCTACCGTCAAGGTACGGGCATCGGCCACGGCTACTGCGGCAACCTGACTCAAAGGCGTTACCGCACCATAGTAATCGATACGTATGGGCTCCAATAGTCCGACACTGGCTCGGCCAGTACGCAGACGAGAAAGTTCATTTTGCAGTGCCTGCACACTCTTAGCCATCCTGTCTTCGGTATCTTTGCGAATCTCAGTGGTCATAGCTTACCTTCTCGATTAACCAGTGTGCCAACGTGTTCGCCATTCACCACTGCCAGCAAATTCCCTGGGCTCTGCACATCACATACCCGTAGCGGGATATCGTTCTCGCGACACAGGGCAATTGCAGCGGCATCCATTACGCCGAGCTGTTGTTCTAAAATAGCGCTAAAACTCAGCACATCATAGCGTGTTGCATTAGGGTTGGACAGGGGGTCTGCACTATAGACACCATCAACTTTGGTCGCCTTGACCAGTAAATCGGCTTCGATTTCAGCGGCACGCAGACTCGCAGCGGTATCCGTGGAAAAGAAGGGGCTGCCGGTACCCGCTACAAAAATGACCAACCGATTGTGCTCAAGATGGTGTAGTGCGTGTTTGTGGCTAAAGGGCTCAATAGCATGGCCAATTCTGAGACCTGATTGGAGCCGCACCGCAATACCCCGGCGCTCCAGATTATCTTGCAAGGCCAAGCCATTGATCACGGTGGCCAACATACCCATGTGGTCTGCGCTGACACGGTTCATACCTGAAGCGGCCAAACTCACACCCCTGAAAATATTGCCCCCACCGATGACCACAGCGACCTGACAGCCACTGCTCATAACCTCTATGAGTTGCTCGCAATAGTAGTCCAGTGTCTTGGGGTCGATGCCATAGGCATTGTCCCCCATCAGGGCTTCGCCGCTGAGTTTTAACAAAACGCGCCGACGATCTCGCGCCAAGGTTTAGCCTCCCTTGGCCTGGGCCATGACTTCGGCGGCAAAATCCTCAACCTTTTTTTCGATACCCTCACCCACCTCAAAACGGACAAACTGACTCACTTTGGCATTTTCACCCGCAAGCAACTTGCCAATCGATATCTCAGGGTCTTTGACATAAGACTGACCCTCGAGACAAACTTCATTGACATATTTACGCAGCTTTCCGCTCACCATCTTTTCAATGATCTCTGGTGGTTTGCCACTTTCCTCGGCCTGGGCAGTAAAGATTGCCTTTTCTTTTTCAAGCGCCTCCTGGGAGACTTGGTCTGCGCTGACACACAACGGCCTGCTGGCGGCGATGTGCATGGCAATATCGCGTCCAAGACCGGCTGCACCGCCGCTGGACTCCACCAAGACACCAATCCGGGCACCGTGCAGATAAGTACTGACCTGGGCATCAGCCTCGGTAGCAAAACGCACAAAACGGCGAATATTGATGTTTTCACCGATCTTGTTTATTAACGCAGAACGGGTAGCCTCAACATTTTGGCTCTCACCCGCCAAGCTCATGGCCAACAGGTCGTCGAGCTGGGTTGGATTCTGATCCGCCGTAAGCTGTGCCAAGGCACTCGCAAAATCTTTAAATACGGGTTCTTTGGCAACAAAATCGGTTTCACAATTGAGCTCTACCAGCGCGGCAAGCTTGCCATCTTCGCGGGTGTAACTGCCTATAACGCCCTCAGCGGCAATACGACCCGCCTTTTTTTCCGCCTGCGCCTCACCCTTGGTACGCAAAAGCACCAGCGCAGCGTCTTCGTCACCCTGGGTCTCGGTAAGCGCCCTTTTACACTCCATCATGCCCGCACCACTGCGTTCACGCAGGGCCTTTACCATGGAAGCCGTAATACTCATTAGAACTACCTCGTCGTTAACAGATACATGCGTAGCTATTTTTGATAATGTGCTTGGCCATGGGGATACACCCCATCATTAAAAACCCTTAGCCTTCTTCCTTTACAGGCGCCTTTTTGCTCACTGTCTTTTTCTTGACCACTTTTTTAGCGGTTTTTTTAACCGCCTTGGTGGCAAGCTTTTTGCTAACAGCAACCTTTTTCTTGACGACTTTTTTCTTGGGTTTATCGCCTTCAGCATCTTTTGCTGTGGACGCCTGTTTGTCTTTTTCAACTTCGGCTAAGACTTCCTCAGCGTCATCGCTATCCATTTCCACGTACTCTTCTTCCTTACGCCCTGGCAACTGTACCGCTGCAGCTTCCTGACCCGCGATCACAGCATCTGCCGCCGCCGAAACATATAAACTAATCGCACGAGTAGCATCATCATTCCCCGGAATCGTATAGTCCACATCATCGGGGGCGCAATTGGTATCCACCACTGCGATGACTGGAATTTTGAGCTTTTTGGCTTCGGCAACCGCGATATTTTCATGGCCAATATCGACAACAAACAGGGCATCGGGCAGCTTCTCCATATCCTTGATGCCAGCAAGACTACGGTGCAGCTTGCTACGCTCCCGATCCAGTTTCAAAACCTCCTTTTTGGCCAGTTTCAGCAAACTGCCATCCTCACCCATGGCCTCAAGTTCTTTGAGACGACGAATGGAATTTTTTACCGTCTGAAAATTGGTCAACATCCCACCCAACCAACGGTGGTTGACATAGGGGGAACCACAGCGGCTGGCCTGCTCGCCGATAATGGTGCCCGCCTGACGTTTGGTGCCAACAAACAGGACTTTGCCACCATTGGCAGCCAGTTTGTTCAAGAAGGTCATGGCCTCCTTGAGCATGGGCACGGTCTTTTCCAGATTGATGATGTGGATTTTATTACGTTCGCCAAAGATATACGGACGCATCTTGGGGGACCAATAGCGGGTCTGGTGACCGAAATGCACACCGGCCTCCAGCATTTGACGCATGCTGACATTACTCATATTCTTGACTCTCCGTTTCGGGTTTATCCACCGTGGATTCAGACGCCAACCCCACGCCGCGCGTAGGGCACCCGGACGTCCGAATGAGGTCCACGTGAGTTTTAGGGGGCCTCGCTGATAATTCAGAAAGACCTGATTGACCCAGCCAACAGACTGGGAGAGCTCGTACTGACCCCTTTTGCACCCCGGACGCAAGCCTGGAAGGTGTAAAAAAGGCGCTGTCTTATACCACAATCACCCCCCACCCACAACGCTGGCCCTTGGGGCCATTTACCGGCATCATCCGGGGCAGCCCCTCCTTACAATTTTAGTGCCCCCCTCAGGAAGATCTGTGGGGAAAACTCGACGCAGGTAAACGACCAAGTGTATGATTTGAAGGCTGATACTCTCGCCAAGGCGCCAAGCGCGCAAAGGGAAAGCGGCTAATGGTGGAAGTTGAATAAATCAAAACATTCTACCCCACAAGCAGTGACTCTGGACGTAACATAACAGGGGGCACCAAGGTCTGTAAGCTTGGCGCCTTGGCGAGAACCCATTATTCCCTCGAATAACCCACAGATTTCCCTGAAGAGGCAAACTTTCACAAACTGGAACGGCTGCTGTCATGGCTCCCGAATATCATCCGTGATGCTAAAGACCGTTAGATCAACCTGAAGATCCAGAAAAATGACCGTAGCAAAAAAAACTACAGAAGAAATTGAGAAGATGCGCACTGCCGGGCGTTTGGCAGCAGATGTACTGGTCATGATTGAACCCCATGTCGTCGCCGGTATCACCACGGGTGAATTAGATAAAATCTGTCATGACTACATCGTAGATAAACAAGACGCCATTCCAGCACCGCTCAATTATCATGGCTTTCCTCGATCCATCTGTACCTCGGTCAATCACCAGGTCTGCCACGGCATCCCGGGCAACCGGAAATTGAAGAAAGGTGACATCATCAATATTGATATCACCATCATCAAAGAAGACTACCACGGCGACACCAGTAAGATGTTCTTCATCGGCACACCCTCGGTGCAGGCCAAACGCCTTAGCGAGATCAGCTACGACTGCCTTTGTCTTGGCATGGAAATGGTCAAACCTGGGGCCCATTTAGGAGACATAGGCTATCGTATTGAGCGTTATGCCAAAGACCACCACTGCTCTGTGGTACGTGAGTACTGCGGCCATGGTATAGGCCGTAGATTCCACGAAGACCCCCAGGTCCTGCACTATGGTGAGCCGGGTACAGGCTTGCAACTAGAGCCCGGCATGACCTTTACCATTGAGCCGATGATCAATGCCGGGCATCGGGCGGTCAAATTATTATCGGATAACTGGACGGTGGTGACACGGGATCACAGTCTATCGGCACAGTGGGAACACACTGTCCTGGTAACCGAAAATGGCTATGATGTGCTTACCGTCAGGCCGGAAGAGTCGTTCTGAAAAACCAATCGATGACCCGGCCTTGAACTGCGCGGTGGCGATTCTTTCCCCATTTTAATCCTGGCCCAAAATATGGAATCTGGACGTGTCATTATCAAAAGCAAAGCTTTTCAATCCTAAAACGTTTGCTGCCGATTTGGATGGCGATCAGCCGCCCTTGGAAGTTTTTCGGTCCTGCCTCAAGCAAGGTCGGGAGACTCTACGTGCTGCGCATCTCAAGTCGGCCCCCGGCCAGGACATCGTCCATCACCACGCCTGGCTGGTAGACCAACTTCTGATCCAGGCCTGGACCTTGTACCTGGAGAAACTGCAACCTACCCATGAGCTTGCACTTATAGCGGTAGGTGGCTATGGCCGCGGTGAACTGCATCCTGGTTCTGATGTGGATCTGATGTTTCTGCTGCGCGGCAATCACCACAAAAAGATTCAACCCTTCAGTGAAGCCTTTCTGAGATTCCTATGGGATATGGGACTGGAAGTCGGTCACAGCGTACGTTCAATACAAGATTGCGCCAACGAATCAAGGAAGGACATTACCGTCGCCACCAATATCCTGGAATCACGATTGCTGCATGGCGACCCAAAACTGTTCCAGAAAATGTTGAAGGCCACAGCACCACCCAAAATATGGTCCTCCAAGGCCTTTTTCGAAGCCAAATGGCAGGAACAACTTAATCGCCACCACCGCTATCACGATACCGCCTATAACCTCGAACCCAACCTTAAAGAAGGTCCGGGTGGGTTGCGCGACATACAGATGGTGGGTTGGGTAGCAAAACGCCATTTTTCGGTAGACTCCATTCATGACTTGGTGGGCCATGGATTTTTGACCGAAGAGGAATACCGGGGTCTTATACGGGGCAGAAATTTTTTATGGCGAATACGTAACGGATTACACTTCCTCACTGATCGACGTGAAGATCGCTTGTTGTTTGATCACCAACGCAGCCTGGCCAAGGAATTTGGCTACAAAGATCGCCCAGGAAAACTGGCGGTAGAGCAACTCATGAAACGTTATTACAGGACAGTCAAGGAATTGGCCTTGTTAAACGAGATCCTGCTGCAAAATTTTCAGGAAGAAATACTGAACACAGGCAAAACAAAAAAGATTAAAATCAACAGAAGGTTTAGAAGTCACAATGGTTTCCTGGAAGTCACCAGCGCGGCAGTCTTTGAGCACTCCCCCTTTGCCATGCTGGAATTATTTTTACTCATGGAGACTCGCCCTGAACTCAAGGGTGTGCGGGCGAGCACCATTCGTTTAATACAAAGCAATCTACACCGTATTGACGCCCACTTCAGAAAGGATATCGCCTGCCGCAGCCTGTTCATGGAGATTATGCGCCAACCCCAAGGTATCACCCATTGTTTGCGGCGCATGAATGCCTACCGGGTCCTGGGCGCCTATCTCCCTAATTTTGGCCGCATCGTTGGCCAAATGCAGCATGATCTTTTTCATGTCTATACCGTCGATGAACATAGCCTGTTTGTGGTACGCAATTTACGCCGACTCGCAGTACCCGAATTCCAGCATGAATTTCCTCTCGAAAGCACAGTGATTAGCAACCTGTTTAAAACAGAACGACTCTATATCGCCGGCCTGTTCCACGACATCGCCAAAGGCCGGGGCGGTGACCACGCCAAACTGGGCGAAAAAGATGTTACCACCTTCTGCCGCCAGCACGATATGAGCACCTATGACACCCAGTTTATTGCCTGGCTGGTACGCAACCACCTCATTATGTCGTGGACCGCGCAACGTGAAGACATCTCTGACCCGGATGTGGTGATGCGATTCGCCGAAAGAGTTGGGGAGCAGGAACGCTTGGATAATCTTTACTTGCTCACCGTTGCCGATATCCGCGGCACCAGCCCGAAGGTGTGGAATTCATGGAAGGGCCGGCTATTGTCTCAACTCTATACCGCCACCACCCGAATCTTCAGGCGCGGCTTTAGCAACCCGATACGCATTGAAGAACGTGTGGCCGACCAAAAACAACAGGCCCTGGACATTGTTAACGGCTCCGGCGCCACCACTGACCACATACAGCAACTGTGGCAAACCTTGGGGGATACATATTTTGCACGCTACGATGCGGAAAGCATCGCCTGGCACGCCCAATCTATTGCCCAAACCGAAGCAACCCGTTTACCCCTGGTCGCTGCGCGCTACCATCCCGAACATGAAGTCATTGAGGTGCTCATCTACACCCCGGCTAAAACTGATCTGTTCACCACCCTCACCGGTGGCTTTGATCGCATGAATCTCAACATCGTCGACGCCCGTCTACACAGTTCTAGCGCGGGCTTTGCCCTGGATACTTTTGTGGTGCTGGACAATAGCGGCAGCGATCGGAGTCGTAATGAGTTTCTAAGTCATATCCAGGAGCAACTCCACCAACAGATCCTGATACCCAAGGCGGGCAAACATCCCCTGCAAGTCAACTTGCCCAGGGCACTCAAGCAATTCCCTATCCCCACTCGCACCCAATTCTCCGAATCTGCCAACGGCCTTACCACTGTACTCGAAGTCGTGGCACAAGACCGCCCTGGGCTTTTGCATCAGGTGGCGCTTGCCCTTCTGAGCTGCAAGTTGCGTGTCCAGACCGCCAAAGTGTCTACCTATGGTGAACGTGCCGAAGATATCTTTTTTATCACCGATCGTGACAATCGGCCTATCAGAGACCCACAACTACGAACATGCGTGGAAAAGGAGATCGCCCAACGGTTGGGACAGACAACCCACCCACAGCATGATCTAGTGTTTTAGCAGGGTTCGAATATCGGCGCGGCACAGATGACGTGAGCCAGCTGAATCGGAGCCACAGTTGCCGTATACTCCGCCTCCAGCACGAACACCGCCCGACAAGACATTCCCCATGAACCCCATCTTTCAAAATGACATACTATCCACTTCAGGCGTCAGAAAATTCCTTTAAAACTGTTACACTGAATACGTCCCAAACAACCAGCCTCGCCGGCACAACACGCACTCTGAGGAAGAGACACACATGAATGACACACAGCAAATCATAGAAGACGCATTTGAACGCCGCGCCGATATCACCCCTAGAAATGTGGAGACGCGAGTCAAAGATGCAGTTGTGGGTGCCATTGAAGAATTGGACCGGGGTAATGCACGGGTGGCGGAAAAACGTGACGGCCACTGGGTCGTCAATGAGTGGCTCAAAAAGGCGGTATTGCTCTATTTCCGAATCGAAGACAACCGCTTCATCAAGGGTGGATTTACCAATTACTTTGATAAGGTGCCCTCAAAATATGCCGACTACAGTTCACGAGACTTTCGCCAAGGCGGCAGCAGAATCGTCCCCCCCGCCTCGGTGCGTCATGGTGCCTACATTGCACCCAACGTGGTGCTCATGCCCAGTTATGTCAATATTGGCGGTTATGTGGACGAAGGCTCCATGGTCGACACCTGGGCCACCGTCGGCTCTTGCGCCCAAATCGGAAAGAATGTGCATCTGTCCGGTGGCGTTGGCATCGGCGGTGTATTGGAACCCATTCAGGCCGCACCGACCATCATTGAAGACAACTGTTTTATCGGCGCCCGCTCCGAGGTGGTAGAGGGTGTTATCGTCGAGGCCGGTTCGGTCATCTCCATGGGCGTGTTCATCGGCCAGAGCACAAAAATTCTGGACCGTGCAAGCGGCGAGATCAGCTACGGCCGTATCCCCGCCGGGTCCGTGGTGGTCTCTGGCTCCTTGCCCGCCAAAGACGGCAGCCACAGCCTGTACTGTGCGGTCATTGTCAAACGGGTAGATGAAAAAACACGGTCCAAGGTAGGCATCAATGAACTGCTCAGGGACATTTGATTTCATAACCCCAGCGCCTTGCCAATAACTATTTGCCAACAATGATGACTCCCACCCTGGAATTGGCCATGGCGCTGATCGCCCGGCCCTCGGTGACCCCGGCAGACCAGGGCTGTCAGGCACTGCTGTGCGAACGTCTTGCTGCCATCGGGTTTAGCATCGAGGCTATGCCCCATGGTGAGGTTCAGAATTTTTGGGCACGACGCGGCCAGTCTGGTCCCTTGCTTGTTTTCGCAGGCCACACCGATGTGGTCCCGACCGGTCCCACCGAGTCCTGGGCAAGCGATCCATTTGTACCCGAAATTCGAGACGGTTACCTCTATGGTCGTGGCGCCGCCGACATGAAATCCTCCCTGGCCGCCTTTATCACTGCGACCGAAGATTTTGTCTCACGGCATCCAGACCACAATGGCGCCATTGGGTTTCTTGTCACCTCCGACGAGGAAGGCCCGGCAACAGACGGAACCCTACAAGTCATCAAGACCCTACAGGCCCGCAGTGAGCATATTGATTACTGTATTGTGGGTGAACCCACCTCGCAACAAGTACTGGGGGACATGATCAAAAATGGCCGCCGCGGATCTCTCAATGGTCGACTGCGGATAAAGGGTCAGCAGGGTCATGTGGCCTACCCACAGCTTGCCAAGAACCCCATTCACCTCGCGGCACCTGCCATTGCCGAACTGATCCTTATCGAATGGGACCAGGGCTCTGACTATTTCCCAGCCACCAGCTTTCAGATCTCCAACATCCACGCCGGGACCGGTGCCAATAATGTCATTCCAGGGCAACTGGATATTGAATTCAATTTTAGATTTTCCCCGGCGGTCACCGAGCCGGAGCTGCGTCAAAAGCTTGAAACCCTGCTCCTTAAACATGGTCTAGACTTTGATATCGACTGGAATCTATCGGGACAACCGTTCATCACCGAAAAAGGCAATCTCATCGCCGCCACCCAGGCCGCGATACAAGACATTACCGGGCTCAACACAGTCTTGTCGACATCCGGAGGGACGTCAGATGGGCGCTTTATAGCACCCACCGGAACCCAAGTGGTAGAGTTAGGCCCATCCAATGCCACTATCCATCAGATCAACGAATGTGTCCGCGTCGATGATATTGAGAAGCTGAGCCAAATTTATAACCGTTGTCTGCAACGACTTCTGCTGTAGCAGAGTCAAGGCTAAACATCAGGGCGAATAGACTGCATGAAAATCGAGATCGCAGGTATCACTGACACCGGTCAGCTACGCGAGCATAATGAAGACAGTATCGCCACCGAACCCTCTATGGGGCTTGCGGTATTGGCTGACGGTATGGGTGGCCACCAGGCCGGCGAGGTGGCCAGCCAAATTGCCGTAGAGGCGGTAACAGAGAAGCTTGATCACTATCTGCAAGCGCAAGTAACTGGCCCGGAAGAAGATGAAACTAACGATGGCTATATTGAAAATCTGGTCCAAGCGGTCGAAGACGCCAATACCCAGATCCTGCGTATTGCCGAAGAGCGTCCTGAATGCCGAGGTATGGGAGCAACGATTGTCGCTGCCTTTTTTAGAAATAATCAGTTTAGCGTCGCCCACTTGGGGGACTCACGTATGTATCGGCTACGCGGTGACTCACTGGAACAGATTACCGAAGACCACTCACTGGTTCAGGAATTGGTCCGCCAGGGCATGTTGACACCGGAGGAGGCCCAGGGATCTCTAAACAAGAATCTCATCACCCGCGCCCTGGGTATTGAAGATGAAGTTAGCCCCGATATTAACCAAGGCAAGACCGAAGAAGGTGATCTCTATCTGTTATGCTCCGATGGGCTCACCGACGTGGTCAACGATGAGCAAATACACCAGGCCCTGCATAATGCCAATGGTGAGCTGAAAGAGAGTGCATCCAATCTGGTGGATATGGCCAACGAAGCCGGTGGCCCCGATAACATCTCCGTTATCCTGGTGCGCACCGTAAATTAGGGCCCAGGCACCATCGTACTGGCTGCTTGTGGGCAATACTTAGCGCAAAAATGCAAAAGGATCTATGCCCGCGAACGGATGCAGAATGTAAGATGGTTTTCGACATGCACTCTCGCCAAGTACGCAAAGCAAAAAACGGCTGATGACAGAAAATAAAAACAAATCCTTGGCGACTTGGCGAGAGCCAAGGAATCATCTAGTGCAATTTTGATTATTTTTTTGATTATTCTAGGGAAACATCTGCTCCAAGGCCTGTTCCAAACGCTCCACCGCCATCACCTCGATACCTTTGATTTGCCGTTTAGGCGCGTTGGCAGCGGGTATCACGGCCCGTTTAAAGCCCAGCTTGGCCGCCTCCCGCAACCGGTCCTGGCCCCGCTGTACCGGGCGTACTTCGCCGGCCAATCCCACCTCACCGAAGATGACCAAGCCTTCGGTAATGGGCCGATCACGCAGGCTCGATACTACTGCAGCGAGGATGGCCAAATCGGCGGCAGGCTCTGACACCCGTACCCCGCCGACCGCATTCACAAATACATCCTGATCGTTTAGGGCCACGCCACCGTGACGATGCAGCACCGCCAGCAGCATGGCCAGACGACTCCCCTCCAGCCCGACCGTGAGCCGCCGTGGGTTACCCAGGGAGGTCGCATCCACCAGGGCCTGGATCTCAACCAATAAGGGCCGACTGCCTTCCTGGGTGGCGAGAATGGTGCTGCCAGATACCGCTTTTTGATGGTGGGTCAAAAACAGTGCCGAGGGATTACCCACCTCTCGCAGCCCGGTCTCGGTCATGGCAAAGACACCGATCTCATTGACCGCACCAAAGCGATTTTTGATGGCACGGATGATTCGGAATCGACTGTCGGTGTCGCCCTCAAAATACAACACCGTATCCACCATATGCTCTAGCACCCGTGGTCCGGCGAGGTGACCGTCCTTGGTTACGTGCCCTATGAGCAAGACCACGGTCCCGGTCTGTTTGGCATAGCGCACCAGTTGGGCGGCGCACTCGCGTACCTGGGCCACACTGCCTGGTGCAGATTGGAGAAACTGGGTATAGAGGGTTTGTATGGAATCCACCACCATGATGTCGGGCCTTAGCTTATTGGCCGCCGCCAGGACTTGCTCGACCTGATTGTGGGCAAACAACTGCACCGCATCGGCACTGACACCGATGCGCTGTGCCCGCAACGCCACCTGCTGAGCCGACTCCTCGCCAGTAACATACAAGGTACGGGTGTGTTGGCTCATGTGGGCCAAACATTGCAACACCAAGGTCGATTTGCCGATTCCCGGATCACCGCCGATGAGGATGACTGACCCTGTGACCAGTCCACCACCTAGCACACGGTCAAATTCCTCGACCCCGGTATGGCTGCGGCGCAGCTTTTCTACTGCCACATCTACCAATGGCTGAGGACCCTGGTTGTCGACATGGTCGACAAAACGCGGCCGACGCGGGTCGGCCTTGAGAGACGCTGTGGCCATCACCTCCACCAGGGTATTCCAACTACCGCAGGCCGGGCATTGACCCACCCACTTGCTGTGCTGGGCACCACAATCGGTGCAGCTAAATTCGCTACGGGTCTTAACTGCCATGATCCCTATACACCCGCGGGACACGCGCAGTGACCCCACACATCAACTCATAGGCGATGGTGCCAGCCTTTTTGGCAATGGCATCTATATCCAGACCTTGTCCCCACAGGCGTACCGGATCACCCACCTGAGCATCATCATGCTGACTCAGATCAACCGTCATCATGTCCATGGATACCCGCCCCACTAAAGGCGCGGCGCGGCCATTAACGAGCAAAGGCGTACCATGGGGGGCATGACGAGGGTAGCCATCACCATAACCACCGGCCACCACGCCGATACGCATATCTTGAGGGCAGACCCAGGTGCCGCCATAACCGACGCTATCACCCCGGCTCAGACTCTTGATGGAGATGAGCGCCGAGTCCAGGTCCATGGTGGGTTGCAAGCCAAGCTCTTGGGCAGATTTGGCATCCACAGGCGATGACCCATAGAGCATAATGCCGGGCCGTACCCAATCGAGATGGGTATCTGGCCAAGCTACGACCCCGGCCGAGTTGGCCAAACTCTTGGGCTCAGTGTAGACCGAACAAGCATTTATAAATTGGTCTAATTGCTTCGGCGTAGCGGGATCGCCTTGCTGATCCGCATTGGCCAAATGTGACATGAAACCTATCAGGCGTACATTGTCCAGGACTAAAAGACGCTGCACCACATCGGTGACCGCAGTCGGTGAAAACCCAATGCGGTGCATGCCGGTATCGAGTTTGACCCAAACATCCAAAGGCCCCTTGAATCGGGTGCTTTCAAGGATGCGGAGTTGCGTTTCGCTGTGAAGGGCAGCGGCGACCCCATAGCCTGCCAACACCGTCAATTCGTAGGGCTCAAAGAAACCCTCAAGCAGGCATAAGGGTTTATCCACCCCCATTTCACGCAGATGAATAGCTTGATCGGTGGTCAGCAAAGCAAAGCCGTCTGCGGCCTGAAGCCCCTGCACCGCACCTACCAAGCCATGTCCATAGGCATCGGCCTTCACCACCGCCATCAGCTTGCTGTGCGGTGCGAGCTTTCGAGCAATGTTGAGATTGTGGGCGAGGGCCGCAAGATGGATCACCGCCCGCAGTGGCCGGGTCATACTATCGTGTTCCTGGTTTTGGAGGCTAAGGTCACTCTCGTGATCAGTGACTGTAGTAATCGTCAAAGTCAGGACTGGAGTAGTTTTCAAAGCGCGTAAACTCACCGAGAAAGGTCAGCCGCACCGTGCCGATGGGGCCATTACGTTGCTTGCCGACAATAATTTCGGCAATACCCTTTTCATCGGTATCGTCATTGTACACTTCATCACGGTAGATAAAGATAATCACATCGGCATCTTGCTCAATGGCACCCGACTCACGCAAGTCGGACATGACCGGAATTTTCTTTTTTCCTGGCCGTTGTTCCAGGGCGCGATTCAACTGCGACAAGGCAATCAACGGCACATCAAGCTCTTTGGCCAGGGCCTTCAGCGAACGGGTAATGGCAGAAACCTCGGTGGCGCGGTTTTCGTTGCTATCCCCGGACTGCATAAGTTGCAGGTAGTCGACCACAATCAAGCCAAGCCCGTGTTCATGGTCCCGGGCCAAACGCCGTGCCCGGGCGCGTATCTCCAAGGGGGTCAACGCCGGGGTGTCATCAATGTAGATAGGGGCTGACCCTAGCAGGTGTGCCGCCGAACTCAGCCGGGGCCAATCATCATCATTGAGCTTGCCGGTTCTGAACTTCTGCGCATTGATACGCCCGGTAGAGGCCAGCATACGCATGGCCAACTGGCTCTCAGGCATTTCCATGCTGAAGATGGCCACTGGCAGTTGGTGCCCCAGGGCGGCATTCTCGGCGATGTTCATGGCCAGGGCGGTCTTACCCATGGAGGGCCGGCCAGCAATGATAATGAGGTCCGCTTTCTGAAACCCCGAGGTCAATTCATCCAGATCTTTATAGCCGGTGGGTACACCGGTAATGGGGTTATCGGATTGTGATAGCAAATCGATACGATCCATCACCCCGGGCAGGGCCGCCTTCATGGACCGGAACCCTTTCTGGGTCTGGGTGCCATGCCGGGCCAGCTCAAAAATCTCCTTTTCTGCGGCATCCAGAATTTCGTCTGGGCGCCGCCCTTGAGGACTGTAAGCACTTTGGGCGATGCCATTGGCCACCTCAATCAAGCCCCGCAATACCGCCCGTTCGCGAACGATTCGGCCATAGGCCTCAATATTGGCCACACTAGGGGTGTTTTTGGCCAAACCACCAATGTAGGTCAAGCCGCCTGCGGCCTCGAGTTGGCCATTTTTTCCCAGCCACTCGGATACCGTCACCACATCAGCCGGGGAGTCAGACTCACACAAGCTGCGTGTGGCGGCGAAGATGAGACGGTGGTCGCGGCGATAAAAATCACTCTCCGCCACCAGATCGGCGATCTGTTCCCAGCGGCGAAAATCGAGTAACAAGCCCCCCAATACCGATTGCTCAGCCTCCAGGGAATGAGGTGGCAGCTTTAGCGTATCCGTATCCGGATCGCTACGCTGGGGCAGATAGACGGGCTCCTCCAATTTTCCTCCGCAAATACAAATAAACAACGACAAAACAGCCGGGCTGTCGCCTCCCGGCCTGGGTTCGGTTTATTGTACTTAACTACGGCGGCGCTGAGCAGTCTTGACAAGACCGGATTTCCGATGCGCACTACCGGCTAACGGAACCCCAACTTTTCGTCCAGGCTTGCTGGTCAATAAAAATACAGGGGCACCCCCTAAAAATACTAGGCTTCACCCACAATGGAGACAATAATGTGGGCTGCCACCTCGGGATGAAGGGAGAGTTTAATCTCATGGTCCCCCACCACCTTCAGCGCACCGTCGGGCAGTAGTATTTCGGCCTTGGCCAAGTCAAACCCTGCCTCAGTGGCAGCACTGGCGATGTCAGGGGCGCCGACAGAACCAAACAGCTTGCCCTCTTCACCCACCTTCATAAGTATCTGCACCGTGACACCGTTGAGTTTCTCACCCCGTGCACTCGCCGTCGCCAGGGACTCGGCACCTGCCACTTCCAATTCCGCGCGTCGGGCTTCAAACTCTTTGAGATTGGCTGCAGTGGCCGGTACGGCCTTGCCCTTGGGCACAAGATAATTGCGGGCATAGCCGGCCTTTACAGAGACCTTGGTACCGAGATCACCCAGGTTGCGTACTTTTTCGAGCAAAATGACATCCATCAAATAGTCCTCATCATCAGTTCACGGGCATGGTTCTTGGCATGCCCGTTGGGGCCACTAGTCGTGCTGATCGCTGTAGGGCAACAAGGCGATGTAACGCGCCAGTTTAATGGCCCGTCCCAGTTGCCGCTGATAGCGTGCCTTGGTGCCGGTATTGCGGCTGGGGATAATCTTACCGCTCTCGCTGACATAACCCTTCAGGGTCGCGATATCCTTATAGTCGATCTCATCGACCCCAGCGGCAGTAAAACGACAAAACTTTTTACGTCGAAAATAACGTGACATATCTAGGCCTCCTCAGGAACAGGTTGATCTGATGGCTTTGCCTCGTCCACCCCGGATTCGGCCGTAGCTGCATTCGCATCGGGGGTATCTGTACCTTCTTCTTTGCCATCTGCGGCAGACTTCCCGTCCTCGCTGGCCTCTTTGTTATCCGCGGCAGGTTTCGCATCCTGGCGGTCTTCCTTGCTCTCTGAGCCGGAATCCTCGTCGTCACGGGTGTCTCTGGCCAAAGGCGACGCCTCAGTGATGGCCTTATCTCGTTTTAGCACCAAGGAGCGAATCACCGCATCATTAAACCGAAATGCATTCTCCAGCTCATCAAGGGAATCCTGACCACACTCTATGTTCATTAACACATAGTGGGCCTTGTGGATTTTATTGATGGGATAGGCGAGTTGGCGGCGACCCCAATCTTCCAGACGATGAATCTGGCCTTGGGTACCTTCAATCATAGTGCGGTACCGATCGATCATCGCTGGTACCTGCTCACTCTGGTCAGGATGGACCAGGAAAACAACTTCGTAATGACGCATTGTAGCTCCTTACGGGTTAGTAGCCTCCTGTCACGCTGGACAGTAAGACAAGGAGTGTTGATCACCCAGCTATGCGGTGACCAAGAGAGCGCCGGAGTCTAAAGGAAAATGGCCCCACTGGAAAGCCGGAGGACAAACTAAATGGGGGTTAACCAAGGGCAGCGGGGGCTGTCGCCAATGCACCATGGAGAGGCTTGGTCTCACCCCAGGCCAAACGACCAATCACCCAGACGGCGTCACCGCTGAGGCATCACGCCTCTCCCGAAAACGCCCACGGAGAGGTCTGTGAATCACAGGTCCCTGCCAGGGAGGGTCTTGCCAATAGACGTTCGCCTGAGCGTTGCCACAACAGATGATCCATATCACTGAAACTCGAAGTGATCATGGTACTTTCCGGGACTGGCTTTCCCTACTACCCTGTCTTTTTTGCTAGACTCAAGTCTAGTACAAGCCGTTTCAGCCTTGATTATGACCCCCTTTCAAGCACCAAGCCCATCTCGCCACACCACGACACGGAATTGCAATGTGGTGACAGGATTACGGGAAATGGCCCGTCGGCGGGCCCTGTGGATGGATGTAACAGGGGATTGTATGGCACCACAGCTCAATGCCAACCAGCAGGTCTGCGTCATCAACCGCCGCCTCTATTGGCCTGGTGATGTGGTGGCCTTTCGGGCCTGGGACGGCCAACTTCTGGTCCATCGGGTGTTGGGATATCGATTTAAAGGGGGCCACCCGGAACTGGTCACCTGCGCCGACCGTGCCAGCAAAAATGATGTACCGATCCAACTCGACCAAGTCATCGGTAAAGTGGTCGATGTAGCCCCTCCCAGCGACTTGCTCCCAATTTCCTTCTCATGCCGGGTCCGGGCAATCATTCGCTATTACCAACTGGCCTGGCGACAGATCAAGATACGTCTGAAAACATGAGCTTTGCCGATCGTTTTGTCCTGGATTCAGATCAATTTACCCCATCCTCACCGGGCCAAGCCTTTGGCAATCATCGGCTGGTGATTGATTTTGCCGGGGGCCCCTACGGATTTGATGGTCTGAGTGCGACACAAACGGATCGCATACGGGAACGCTTCCAAGACCTGTGTAGTGAGGACACATCCCGGCAAGTCAAAGTAAACACCCTTCTGTATCGCACACAAAACCGGTCTTTCCCTGACTTTGATCTCGACAATTGGGAATACACTCTCGATTTTGAATACAAAGAGGCGTCTGTGGGTATTGCCGGCCTAAAATTCTTTGCCTACTTCGACCTCAGGCAGGGCAAGCAAAGCCATCTGTGGACTTCGACCGAAGATGATGATTATTTTACAGGTGTTTTCGAAAATTACTTTCGTGTAGTGGTGGCCTATCGACTATTAGCCTGTGGCGGAGTCTTGCTACACAGCGCCGGGGTAATCGATGAGGGCAATGCATACCTATTCTTCGGACCTTCTAACGCCGGCAAGACGACTGTTTCTCGTTTGAGCCAAGACAGTGGCCACAGTGTCTTGAGTGATGACATCAATGCCTTGCTGGCCGGACCCGCCCAGGATGTAGTCGCTGAAAAAATGCCATTTGCCGGTGAATTAGGTCAAACGGCAACACCCAGTGGCACCTATCCGGTGCGCGGCCTGTTTCGACTCCACCAGGGGCCACGCAATGCTGTACGTGATATGCGTCCAAGCGAGGGTATCGCTGCCCTAGTGGCATGCTCACCTTATGTCAACGCCGACCCCGTCCGCCAGGACAGGTTGTTCGAGAACCTGGAGCACCTGAGCACCATTACGCCGGTACGTCATTTAACTTTCTCCCTAGACCAACCTCTTTGGCCTTTACTCACAGGCCACTAAAATGAGAGTAACGTGACCCATCTATCCACTGTCTACAAACCGAGAAAGGATGTTCGCTACCGCATTGTTGCCGATGAGGCTGTGGTTGTACGCCAACAATCAACAGAGGTGCTTGTCCTTAACGAGGTCGCCGCACGTATATTACAGCTTCTGGACGCACAGACTACGGTTAATGAATTGATCCATGCATTGGAAGCGGAGTTTGATATCGGCCCATCTCAACTTGAACACGATGTCATGGCTTTCATCAAGGAACTTTTGAATGCCGGAGTAATTATGCCGGCAACATCCAACACGCCAAAAAGTAGCGATGAACTTTAATGTAGCGGCAAACTCACCATGAATATCACGCCATCGACTCTGTTGAAAAAAAAATCCGACATCAGGCACCGAACTATTGATAATGAAGGCATTATCATGTGCCAGAATTCGGCAGACATTATCGCGGTAAATGCGGTTGGCAGCCGCATACTTGAACTCATAGACGGGCACAAAACTATTGACGACTGTCTGGCCATACTTGTTAACGAGTTTGACGTTGAGCCGTTGCAACTGCAACAGGACTGCCTGGATTTTATTTTAGACCTGATGCAAAACGATATTCTGGAATTGGCCTGAGTACAACCCAAAAACCTGACGCAATGCCTACGCTACTAGAAAAACTCAAGTCCAAGGCTGTGGCCAATAACCAGCTTCTTTCTGTAACCCTGGAACTCACCTATCGCTGCAATCTGGATTGTTTTATCTGCTATAACGATCGTGACACCCAGGGCCAACTATTATCTTTAAAGCAATACAGGTCATTATTATTGTCGCTACAGAAAATGCAGGTGATGTTTCTCACCCTGACCGGCGGCGAACCCATGCTCCACCCGGAATTTTGGCCTATTGCTCAATATGCCCATGACCTGGGGTTTGTTGTGCGCCTTAAAACCAACGGTCACGCCCTTAACGACAAACTGGCACTGAAGTTGAGAGAAGAAGTTGACCCGTCCATGGTGGATATCAGCATCCATGGTGCCAGTGCCGATACGCACGATAGGCAAACCAAGGTCCCAGGCAGTTTCACAAGACTGATGAGAAATCTTGAGATTCTGAATGGCTACGGGGTGAAGGTAAATTTGATGATGACCATAAGCCAATGGAATTTCTCTGAATTGGAAAGAATCCAGTCTCTAGCGGACTCATTGGGATTTCACTTGGATGCCTCTTCCACCATTACACCACGAGACAACGGGGATCGCATGCCCCAGTCCATTTCAATATCGTCTGAACAGACACGCCAATTGATAAGCCCGCAAACGGATCGTCTGGGTACGCAGGCCGTTCATTTTGACAACAATAGCCAACCTGTTTCAGGCACCCTGAACAAAGAAAATACTGCTGCTACAAAAGCAGACGAGCCGCCTGTTAACAAGCAATGTGGCTCAGGCTCATCTATTCTGGTCATTGATCCCTATGGCCACGTTTACCCTTGCATGCAACTGCGCCGATTACTGGGAAATATTCACCATCAATCAATTGAAGAAATCTGGAGCCATTCACCGTCCCTCAAGGAAGTGCGAGACCTGTCCGCTGCGGCCAAACAATTGGTGGATTCATATGGAGAGGGATCAGAATACCTGGGCTACTGCATGGGATTGGCTGAACTGGCAACTGGTGATCCGGTTAAGATCTACCCACAAGCACAGCAACACTTCGAACTCACCCGAAAACTGCAGCGAGAAAGAATCCTCAAAAAACTGAGTCGATCAGTAACCCTTCGCTAGAGTGCAGCAACACCCCAATGACTTCAAGAACCCTGGATGATAGTACACATCCCAATAGGGGTTCCTATGGATTTGCCTGGGGTACAGACCGCCGCCACCACTTCCAGGTGTTCCCTGGAGATAATCGCAGGCTTTTCATAGACACGTTTGACAGACCTGCAATCATCTGCTGATTTTTTTTCGGTCTTCCCGGTTTTCATTTAGCAGAAATCCATATTGCTGGTACACACTTTGTAAACATAACTAGTGACGTAGCGTGAGCCCTGGATCCCCTAACAAAATATAGATTTTTGGAATGTAGGCAAAACTTCCAGTTCTTGCTCGATACTCTCCTAAACTCTGCACAATGGCCTCACCCAGAGTTTCCGTACCGGTGTCAAAAACCGCCTGGAAGAGCTCCTGGTTTAAGCGCAATGCCTCACTGTCCAAAGATTGCCCTGACGGCGCCCAAACCGCGATCGCACCGCCCCCACTACGCAACACCAAGTCTTCACCGAGGGCATTGAATCCTGGGATCTCAAAACGTCCTACTGAACACGTCAGGGCACTGACTATCGGGTAGAGGTCATTTACCAAGGTGGGCACATCGCTGGACATCAACAGGGCATTTAATCGATCCAGGCCACCGTGGCCACGATAATTGAGCCAACTGGTCCCCTGTGCCAAACCATCAAAAAGGCGGTTTCGGGCCTGGTCTATAGGCAAACTGTCGGAAAGATATATCTTATCAACGCTGATATTTTGCGGTAGCAAGGTCAACAGTGCATTGCTGTCCACGGCAAACTCTCCTGCACTTTGATCTCGCTTGTCGGCAAGCATCGTCACGCTCGAGAGGGTTGTGCTGGCCTCGTAGCGCTTAATCTTATCGATGACGACAGCGAGCTCCCCCGCATTAAGTACAGGTATACGCCCGATAGCAAATTCGGGCACACCGTCGTCACCTACAACATCTGCATAGGCATTATCGGAGGCCATAATGCCACCGAAGGGTGTTGCCACCAGCAACGGTGGTAACAAATTTCCACCTACCTGCCAATGATCAAGATAATCAAAGGTGCCATCACCCACCAACACTACGAATCGAGGCACACCGGACCAAGCGTGACGGACATACTCCAGCATGGACTTAATCGCCACCGGCGATCTTAAACCGTACCCAAAGGTATTGTAGACGTCTTCCAGCGAAACCACCTTGCTGCTCAATCCCTGGGCTTGCCTGTAATCGGCCAGTACCTGGGCCCCTGCCATCAGAGATTGTGGGGCGATAAGCAGGTAATCGGCACTATTTCGCCGACGCTTCAGATGCGTAGCTTTTTCGGCAACCATGGCGATTGCAGACTTGGCTGCGGTATTGGCGACAACAAAATATTCCGCAGTCGGCGACGAGGGCCGAAAGCTGACTTGATAAGCTGTACCCGCCTGCTGAACCCGAACACCCTTAATGCGTTTAGGCCTGTTTGGGCGCGAAATATCCAGCACAAAGATATTGGTGTCTGAAAAGCCCGTCACCGTGATCACCTCGTTACCATCACCGCGTAACAGAAGTTGATTGTTGAGCGCCCGATAACTACGGTGATAATTCAATTCCAAACTGTCAAGATAGACATAACTGTAGGCGACGCCTGTATCCAGCAAACCACCCAGCTCAATACTGTTGTCCCCTTCTTGCAGCAAATCCTGACTGAAACTAAATGTTAGCGTGGCTGCATCGGTGCCCGACAGGTAGCCGTCCCCCACCCGCTGGCCATTGACATCCACTTTGATGTGGTGATCAAGTTCAACTTTTGCGTCGTTACTGTAACCTTGAAGATTGACATTTAAGCTCACTTCGTCCGTTACACTGGCAAGCTCAGCGGCCTGAATGGTAAATACCTTGCTTGCGGCCCCGGCAATAATCACGTCCCAATGCCAGAAGTCACCCGCAGGATCGGTAGCGGTCACGGTGACCGGAACCACGTCCTGTTCGGCCTGAACCCGACTCAAAAAACTCTGCCCATCGGGTGCAGGGCCTGTCCTCCTGCCTTTCCTGGAATGCACCTGTTTGCCCTTGCCGCGAGACAACCAATAGACATTCTCATCGGTAAAATTACTTTCCAGCGCCTCGGCATAGAAATAGAGCCCGGTGTTAGCTCGGGCCTTGATATAGGCCACAGATTTACCCCGGTTAGTGAGCCTTATCCGCCTGTGCTTTAATAACTTCCGGAACTGAGCGGACCCAAGCCCCAGCAAATCAGCAGCTTGTGCAGCATCCACGTAGTAAAGGCCCGCCTCTTTAACTGTGATCTTTACCCGTCCCCGACCTCGGTCCCGGTTTCGATGCTTTTCCTTCTTCAGTTTTGCGTGCCTTTTGGCAAGCTTGCTCTTGTCCAGGCGCTTGAGTTGCTTTGGGGATATCTCTTGGGCGTGGTGCGCATATTTCTTGCCCATCCGCTTGGCCCGCTTGTAGCCAGACGGCTTATCTGACACATAGCCCTCGCCATCCACGGTGACTGTAAATGGCCCATAGCGATGTTTTTTGCCGGTCGCTTCTACTTCAATCAATTTATAGCGGTATGTTTCTCCCGATACCGCACCTGAATCCATAAAGACGTAAGATCCTCCCTGCGGGGTATTGAGCAATGCGGGCAATATTTCATCATTGATCCGTTTGTATTTACCGGTATCCGGATCCTTTCGCTTTAAATGAAATCCCAAGGTCCCTATCTGCGAGGTCGTACGCCATTCAAGCTGTGTCCCACCATCCACAGTTCGCGCCATAAAAGACGCCAGGGAAACATAAGTTGTGCCACGCGGCTTAAAGGCGCACTCGACTGCTTCATAGTCCCCTGCCCCTCTGCTATTTGAACTGCGACCACCATGTAACGGCCAGCCTTCGGTGCCACTGCCTGTATCCGTCACCTGAGCAACCGCCACCGTCGGGCCACCGGGGCTGGCGGGTATGATGATTTCCCACAGCCGATTGCGGATGCGGTTGGGACCGGCGTTACCGGTCAAACCGTAGAGCGTGGACGTAGCGGTGGCGCTGTTGTAGGCAAAGCTGAGACCTTCCATGTCTGCCGTGGTGCCTCCGCCATCGGCAAACGCGCCATAATCAACTGGCGCCACCGTGTTGGAACCGGAAGTCCAGTCAACTGCGTAGAGGTTACTGGGACTGCTGATCCAGAAACGGCCATAGCCCGAGGCATTGGGATTTACATTCACCGGATCAATGCCAAGATCATCGGCCCGGGTCAGTCCTGATGAATTGCTGATGGTGATGTAATCAATACCCGCACCGAAGGTATCCGTTGCCATCTGACCTTCATTGGCACCGGAGGTCTCCACCACAAACAAAATCCGGGAACCCGAATTGCTACCGCTTTCGGGGGTATCAAGGGCAAACATCAAACCGGTATAAGGGTCAAAGGCCATGGCATCTACATCGGTGACGATACCAGAAGAAGTGCTGCCATCGGAGCCTGAACCAATGGGATTGAGCAACGGAAAAGTCGCACCCGAGGAGCGGTCAACCCGATAGATCTGGCCGCCGCTGGCGGTATAAAGCGTGCCGTCATCGGGGTCCATGGCCATAGTCTCGGCACCCCTGACACCATTGGCACCGACTACACAACTGCGACCGGTGTTGATATTGGCATCGGGGTTACCGCCGACACATTCAACCGGATCGGCAGCCGTTGGATTATCATCAATGAGGTGGGTATAACGTAATAGATTGTCAGCATCCGAAATCAGATAGCAGATTTGACTCACAGGGGGTGCCAAATAGCCGGCAAATTCGACATGCAAGCGGGCAGCCTGGGTACGCCTGCCATTATAGGACTCTGCGGTACGCTGGCATGCGCTAGAGGCACAAGCACTACCCGCTTGAATAACAAATGTCATCGCGTTGCCGGCACTCCAACCACTGCGGTCGACAATTTCCTGGACGATGCTGGTCAGATCAGGGGTCCTTTTGTGCTCATCGTCACTATCGGCGACGTTCCAGGGACTGATTGACGACCAGGGGACGGTTGCCGAGGTCAGTGTACGACCTGAAATATTGTCGCTGGTGCTGAAGGTGACTGAATTGTCTGTATCTTCGCCGTTGATCACCACATTGGTGGCACCACTATCATTTTCATCTACGGTAAATTCGATATAGGCACGGGTAATACTTGTACCCTGGGGAACCTGTAAGTCCTGAAATCGCATACCAACAAGTTGTTGGGTACTGCCATCAAAGACCAGCTCCAAATCAGAACTGGTGATGTACATGGAACCGGGGGGTGAACCTGAAAATTGCTCTTCCGCGTCGTCGGTACTCTGACTGACAATACGGTCGAGCTGGACCGCACTGGCAGGGACGCTGAATCCTAGCAGCAGTAAGCTCAGAAAAAACACCCCCCATCTGCGGGAGGCCAGGATCATGCGGGGTGTCTGTTTTAATGAAAAACACGAAAACAAGACGGAGAGCGGTTGCAAAATACCCAACCCAGAGGAAAGATTCAGATCACGTGGGAACGGTAGGCTATTTTTCATGGTCATACCCCGATATTGGCTCGGCGGTCCCTGCGACCAAGTGCATGGTGCATCAAAATCAGGAAGTTCGCATTATCAAGGTGCCGCGTATGTGTGCCTGCCTGGTCTACCGGACCCTTGCTGCGGCAAACATTGCACCCTCAGATAATAGCGAAAAACCCACTAATAATATGGTATTACTGCCCTGACTTAAACCAAAGTATAACCCAAACTGGCGCTGTTCCCCAGTCTTCCTGGGCCATGGTTTAGAGGGGGCTTGAATCTGTGCCCGGGCCATCAATGTAGACACAAAACCTGCACCGCTGCTTCCTTATCGACTGAAAATGGGAAATCTTTAAGCCAGGACTCACTCCCTGGGCCCAAGCCCAACCATATCAAAACCCATGACACACTGGGTCCTTTATGGATAAACTCTCCCCCCCATTGGCCCGAATGGGCACAGAGGTGTGAGACTATGTTTTGCGCGTACCCTCAAATCCGGGAAAGGGCATTTCGCCAGATCAAATCAGCTTAGCTTGTGACGATAAATCAGTTTGACCCCTCTACCCGTTTACTTAGACATACTCTCTGGCCATCTGGCTTCTGAAGACTATAACCTGCCCAGGCACTGGCATGAGCACGATTGGCAGCGTTACCTGGACCTGGCTCAAAACCATGGTGTATTACCCCTTGTCCAGGACCGATTATTAAACGCAAACCATACCGTACAATCCCCACCTTCCATAAGGTCTGCCATTGAACAAGGCCTAAAAAACCAGGCCATCCTGGAAATTCTGCAAACACTGGAACTACAACGTGTTTTAGGTGCATTTAATAAAAACAACACCCCGGTCCTGGTGTTTAAGGGGGGTGCCCTTGCCCACAGCCACTATCCCGAGGCCAAACTACGCCCCCGGGATGATACTGACCTGTTAATTGGGCAATCAAATCGTGAACAATCTGCAGAAATTCTTGAGGTACTTGGCTATAGCGCCCAAAACACCATTAGTGGACGTCGCATCATGCACCAGTGTAACTATAGCTATACCGATCAGCAGGGCTGTCCCCATGTGGTCGACTTACACTGGCGCCTGAGTAATCCGACTGCGTTTTCTGAGCTGTTGGATTTTGAGAGTCTGTGGCAACGCTCGGTGCTGATTCCAGTTCTTGGCCAAGGTGCACGGTGTCCGACCCAAGTCGATGCGCTATTGATTGCATGCATCCATCGTCTCGCCCATCACCACAATAATCATCGATTGATCTGGCTGATGGACATTCACCTGCTGCTAACGGCTCTCAGCAAGTCGGAGTCATTGGAATTTGCCCGACGGGCACGAGAGATCGGCGTAGCAGCCATTTGTACGCAGGGGCTAAAACTCAGCCGGGACTATTTTAACACCAAGCTCTCTCCCGCCCTGCTCAAAATACTGTCCCAAACCGAAGCCACGAAGGTAAGTAAGGCAGAGAGCCATACCCGTAAATACCTTAACAAAGATAGAAGCCACTGGGATAACTACATAGATGACTTGCGTGCGCTACCACACTGGCGGGCCCGAGTGGCTTATCTTCACGAGACCTTGTTCCCGGATGCAGATTACTTGCTCGGTCGCTACAATACCCGCCACCGAATCTTACTGCCCATACTGTATCTGTATCGCCTGCTACGTGGCTTTCTCAGGCTACTGCAAAAACGCTAGGCATATGGCCACACCTGAGCAAGCCGACGTCGACTAACCTAATAGCCTTGAGATTCAGGGTCGAGATTCAGATCGTAACTATCAAGCCGCTCTACCCGAGTCTCGATCCTGCCATCGGGAAAAAGATCCAGTCGGCGATAACCGGGAGGTGCGGTATCCACCGTAAAATCGCTACTGAGAGGTTTAAACTGAAAACAGGTGGACGGTGAGCTGAGTAACTGCACACCATTGCGTTGTTGGGCCAACTTCTGATGCACATGCCCCCAAACGACTGCCTTCACTTGTGGGTGCCGATCTAATACTGCAAACAAGGCATCACTATTGTTAAGCCCGATGGGCTCCATCCAATCACTACCCATAGTGACAGGGTGATGGTGCAAACACACCAAGGCATGCTTGTCGGGAAATTCAGTCAACCACTCCTCTAACTTCTTCAGTTCCGCTTCACCTAATTCACCATGTACATGGTCAGAAACGGTGCTGTCCAACAAAATAATCTGCCAAAACCCCAATTCGATACGCTTATCGGCACTCACCTGACCCCCGGTCAGGGTATCTTGCATCATGGTAAGGTTGTCGTGATTGCCTGGAATCCAGTAGGTCGGCACCTTCAGAGACGCAAAATTGCTTTGCAATCTCCTGTAAGTCTCTTTGCCCCCGTCTTGGGCCAAATCACCCGTGGCCAACACCACATCCGGCGGCCATTCATCTTCTTGCGCCCAACCGAGGACGGTCTCAAAGCTTTTCTGAGTGTCCACCCCCATCAGTGTTTGATGGGGCGCTTCGAATAGGTGAAAATCCGAGATCTGCAGGACGCGGATGGGCCCATCCACGGTATCAGATTTTTTGAAGTCCATAGGCAGATCGTTTTCTATGAAAGATTAAAAGACCCTAATATTCTCAAAGGCTTAGCACCGTTCCGAGTGTACACAATTTACCCGTTCGTCTCACCCCGTGGGGAGGGCCATCTTTATCTCTTGGGTCCTGGCACACATATTGCTGAATCATAGCCTGAGCATAGGCCGGTTGACAGGAGATTAAGATGATAGGCTCAAACGCACCGATAACAGTATCCAATGACAGCCAAGTCAATGGCAGCCAGGGGATCCAGCAAAACCGTGTCAATGCAGGCACTGACGCTGGTGAAACCCCGTTTTCCAATGTCTTCAGCCAGCAATTAAACATGTTCCGGCTCGGCCAGATGTCGGCCTTGCAGAATATGATGACCCCCTCGATGATGACCGCAGGGGGGCAAGGACTTGCCAACTTTGGCCAATTCTTGCCGGGCATGTACGGTGCTAACCCACCGTCGCCGGTCACCATAATCAATTACAATTTCTTCAACCTGTCGGAGTCTCTTGGCAGTCCAGAGCAGGCGGATTTGGCACAGCTCCTGAAGTCCGTGGATCTTAACCAACTCACTGCCGAACCCGGTGTGGATTCGGTTACCGGCCTGAGCAGCGAGCCCCCAGAACTGGCACCTCTGTCATCCCTACCAACTGCACAAACAGGCAGCGTTAGCATTCCCACAACTCCGGAAGAATTGGGTGGAAAGCTGGCGGAGCGCCTGGCTGCACTGGCGCGGGGTGGTGATACCGAAATCAAGGCCACAATCGACCATGATGTCTATGGCCCCATCAGCGTAGATGTATCGATACAGGACAACCGGATCACCCTGAATCTATCCACCGAAGATGCGGGCCTGCGTGCTGCCCTGGAAGCGGCCACAGAGAGCCTCAATAAAAACGTCGCCAGTCAAGGTCTGACACTTGCAGGCTTTACAGTAAACGGGCTCACCAGCACCGTCGGCAGTGGTGGGACAAGCAGCAATCAGGCTGTGGCCAGCCTGTACAGCTCAATCAATGCCGCATCTTCACCCTTGGATCTAATCAATAGCACCTCTTAGGTACCGCCCAAGCTGCCAGGAATAGGTAGGTGCGTATCAACGCCGGGCATTAAAGCCCGGCCTGATGTTAACGACCAAGCTGGGCCTTGTTGTGCCAATAATTTGAGGTCTTGGCATCCTTGGGCAGGCCATAGAGTCCGTCATGATAGGCTTGTGCCATAAACTCCTGGGCCTTACTGAACCCCGCCTCGGCTGCCTGCCTGACCAAACTCACCCCACGACGTGCATCACCCACCACACCTCTTCCTTCCACGTAGAGCAGAGCAAGATTATACAGTGCGGTTAAATGCCCCTGGTCTGCGGCACGCCGATACCATATGGATGCCAAACGATCGTTGCGCTCTACACCCCAACCACTTTCGTAGAGAAAACCCATGTTGTATTGGGCGCTGGCGAGCCCACCCTCGGCCAAGGGCTGCCACAGGGCCACCGCCTGATCATAGCGTCCCGCATTAAAGGCATTTTGCCCATCGCGAAGTAGTTTTCGTTGCAGGGCGTTGCCTGATTTGAGCTTTGTTGCTTTGCTCTTGGGTTTACCTTTTTCAACCACTAATTTCTTATCGGGCTGGACAGCCGGTTCTTTTTTCTTTTTCTTGGGTGTTGCGGATGTGGGTGCTTTGATAGATTGCTCACGTTTCTTGATGGCAAGGTGCACGGTCTTAAAAGACCGAATCCACGGTTTTCTATCACGCAAGGACTGTGGCAATCCATCTCGAGCCTGTTTTGCCACCTGCAAAGTCTCAAAAGAACCGTATAAAAGAGAAAACCAGGGGCGTCCTTCGTGACGTGACTCGAAATAAGCCAGTGGTGAACCAAGCGACTTGTTGACAACAAAGTCTTTCACCGAGCTTAACCTACGATCGGCAAAAATTTGTATCGTATAGTGCCTTGGATTACGCTTGAGCAACCAGGCCTCGTCGAGCAACTTCTCTCCTTCTGCAATAACCGACCCCTCATCTTCGTCACCTCTAACAAGCGGTGGTGGCGAAACGGGCTTCTCGGGCACTCTGGGTACTTGAATAGACGACTGCTTCGGCACTACTTTTTCCACCTTGGCGACGACGGGTTTGGTGGGTTCCTTGGATTGGGGTGCAGATGGCGTCACTGGTTTCTTCTTAACACCCACAACAGGCTTAGCCTCAACAGAGCCACGCGCCATCAAGTCTTGCACCTCTGCAAATCGACGTATCCACGCCCCCATAACTCTCAATTTTGGCGATAGCCCCTTAAGTGCCCGGTCGGCCTCTGCAAGTGTGGGATAAACCCCCTGAATCAGACTAAACCAGGGCTTACCCTGGTGCAGAACTTTAAAAAGGGCCACATCCCTTTTTAAATCATGCTCTTTAATGAAGGTCAAAATCGAGGCCTCAGTCCAATTGGCAAAGAGCTGGATGGTATAGTGGCCTGAATTCTGGACTGCAATCCAATCCCCACGGTGGATAGTGAATTTAGCCTGCTGCCCTGACTTCCCATCCCCGACAAGTTTGTGTTTCGCAATTACTTGCGGCTTTGCCTGGGTGATTTTTTGGGCCTGGGTGGTTTTTTTGGATGCTGAAGTCTTGCCAGCCAACTTTAAACGTTTTTCGGTGGACTTTAAGGCCTGAATCGCAGCCTTGTCACCTGTTTCAGCAGCCAGAACAAACCAATGCCGGGCTTGCTCCAGACTCATCTTGACGCCACGGCCATAGAAATAAAGTGTCCCAAGATTATATTGGGCCTGGGCAAAGCCCTGCTCGGCGGCCTTCGTCCACCAACTCGCCGCAGTGGCTATATTCTTCTTAACTCCACGCCCAGCTTCGTACAACACACCTAGATTGAACTGGGCCGGTGGATAACCCTGCCCGGCAGCCTGTTCATATAATTTCGCGGCCTTGGAGTAGTCGCGCTTTACACTCTGGCCTTCTGCGTATAACACCCCCAGATTAAACTGGGCTGCAGCCTCACCCTTTTCTGCCAAGGGCTGCCATAACTTTTTGGCAGTTTTAAAATCCCCTTTTTGGTAGGCCATAACAGCATCTGCAAATCCATCGGCGTATAGGGGCGCCGCCAAATACACACCGATCAGCCAGATGATCAGGCCGAAGCTTCCTGTTTTTTTGATCATATCAAACACTGGGTCACATAATTTTACTGGAAAACAGACTGGTCTGGACTATATGCCAGATCCTCAACGCACTCTATCCTTCGGTTAGATCAGCTACTCCCTCTGCACCCAAATCTCATACCTGATCTAAGTACACTCACTCCGGTACGAATGATAACATTCATGGCATCTACTTCCATTAGTGCAATATCACTGTGTCCCCATGACAATCCCTTTTGGGGCTCGTACTCCTTGAGCACATTACAAACATCCAGTATCTGGGCCACGAGAAATGGCCCGGCCACACAGATTCTTCGGGTGACTACTACCGTCTCAAGGCTTGTGGTGATATTAATGGAACAGCCCTTTGCATACTACAATGAGTTTGGGGCTGTCATTTAATCGCTCAGGTGTAGCGCACTTTGGAGGAAACCTTTCATCATGCGCTCAAAAAAGGGACTCGGATCGTAGCCCCCATTTCTTCCAGACCCGTAGAAAAGGCCAAATAAATACGCAATATGACGGTGCGAGGGGAACAAAGAAACACGACGCAGAACTTCAGCAACAATGGTCGAAGTCATCCGCATTACAACACCTTCGAACGGATCACCATGAGCTTTTCGACCTGCATATCACGGTAGGTATAAGGGATGCCCCCAACCCCTAAACCGGATTGACGCAACCCAGCGAAGGGCATCCAGTCCACTCTAAATGCAGTATGGTCATTGATCATCACTGCGCTGGCGTTAAAATGCTTGCAGGCATACAGGGCCTTGTCCATGTCCCGGGTAAACACTGCGGCCTGAAAGGCCACCGGCAAGGCATTGGCGCGGCCCAGGGCCTCATCCATATCCACATAATCGTAGACACATATGACCGGTCCAAAGATTTCTTTGTTTGACACCTTGGTGTCCTGGGGGGGATTAAAGAGCACCGTCGGGCTATAGCAATGGCCATGGACTTCGCCCCCGGTCAACAATTTGGCACCGGCAGTCACTGCCTCGCTGACCCACTGACGCACCCGATTCAGCTCTTTGCTCCGAATCAGGGGTCCGATCTCGGTAACAGGATCTGTGGGGTCACCCACAACCTGGGCCTGGGCAAGCGTGGCTAAACGCTCGGCCACCTCCCTGGCAATAGACTTGTGGCAGAATACCCGCTGTACCGACACACAGACCTGACCCGCATGATAAAATCCACCCTTGGCGATAAGCGGCAGGGCGTCGTCCAGATCTGCATCTGCCTCGATAATGACCGGCGCCACACCGCCATGCTCCAGAGCACAGCGGGTCCCTGGGGCCAACTTGCTGCGCAACATCCAGCCCACACTGGCACTACCAATAAAACTAAAAAAACCTACCCGTGAGTCGGTAACCAATTGACTCGCCACATCCAGATCCGACACTACCAATGCCTGGCACCACTCCTCCGGGAGGCCTGCTTCCCGTAACAAGGCAACAAAGCGGTAACAGGATAGAGGCGTGTCTTCCGCCGGTTTAATAATCACCGGACAACCGCTGGCCACTGCCGGGCCCACCTGATGCACAATCAAGTTGAGCGGGTGATTAAAGGCACTGACCGCCACCACCACCCCGATAGGCTCCTTCCGAGTGAAGGCCAAACGACTCTGCGATGCCAAATTGACCCCCATGGGGATTTCCCGACCGCTATCACCTCGAATACATTCGATACAGTTGTGCACCCCATCAATAGCACGGGCAACTTCTACCCTGGAGTCCATCAATGGCTTGCCACCCTCTCGTGCCGCCTCCATAGCCAGATCATCGGCCTGGGCATCCATGAGTTGCGCAGTTTTCTTCAGAATGGCAATGCGCTCGGTAGCCGTCAACCAACGACCGCGATCCGCAAAAAGTTGCTGTGCGGTATTTAGCGCGGTTTCGATAGCAGCGGTGTTGGCCGTATCCAGGGTAGCGATAATGCTGTCGTCATAGGGGGCAGTGACGGTCAGGGTGTCACCACTGGCAGTAGCCCCTGGAATCATCAATGGGTGGTGTGTCGTCATATGTCCTTCCGTCTTATATGAAATTTTTTTAGATGGGGCAGGCAATCTCACCAAGACGCTGAGTCAGCAATATATTTTCCCGGTAGTCGATGGGGACCACGATAAGACTTGGGCCAGATTCCTTAAATGCGGCCTCCAGGGTATCAACCAGGTCACGGCTGTTCTCCACCCGATGACCGTGCCAACCAAAGGCGCTGGCCAGTTGCCGCCAGTCCGGATTGCCGAAAGATAAATCCGTATGGTGGCCAAATTCGTTAGTTTGCTTCCAGGCAATCAGGCCATAGCTGTAATCTTCCCACACCATGGCTACGATATTGGACCCAAGACGCTTGGCGGTCTCCATCTCCTGCGCGTTCATCATAAAACCGGCATCGCCACAGATGGCCAGGATACGACGGTCACCGTAGACCATACTGGCACCAATGGCACCGGGAAAGGCAAAGCCCATGGAACAAAACCCGTTGGGAATCAAACAAGTATTCGGAACATGACATTGATAGTGGCGTGCAATCCACATCTTGTGAGCTCCGACGTCGGATAACAAAATGTCATCGGCCCCCATCACCTGGCGCACATCCCACAGGACCTTCTGTGGGCGAATCGTACCCTCGGTATCGTCATCCTTATGCAACTCGAATTCTTTTTGCATATCGCGACGGGTGGCAGCCTGCTGATGGAGATCAAACTTGAGCCCCCCCACCTTGTCCACACGCTCACTCATCATCCACAGGGTATGGGCTAAATCACCGACAATCTCCTTTTCCGGATGATAGTGTTCATCAATCTCGGTGGGCAGAAAGTCTGCATGGATAATATTTTTTTTCTTATTCTTATTCCACAGATAGGGGTGGTACTCCACCATATCGTAGCCCAGGGCGATAACAAGATCAGCAGAATCCAGGGCACAGGCGACCACATCTCTGGCCTGCAGGCCAATAGTATACAGACAGTAGTCCGCATCCATATCCACACAACCCTTGGCCATGAAAGTGCTAATCACACCAATACCGGTTTTCTCACAAAAGATGCGTAGTTGCTTGCTGGCACGTTTACGGATACAGCCATTGCCGGCAAGAATGATAGGCCGCTTGGCATTCATAATTTGATCAAAGGCCTGGTCTACAATCACGTCATCCGCCACCGGTCGCCGGAAGCGAAACGGCACCATGGGGGCCGAATTCGTCTCCATCTTGGCCACATCCTCAGGCAGCTCAATATGGCAGGCCCCAGGCTTTTCGGTGCGGGCGAGCCGCACGGCCTTACGCACCATCTCGGGAATACTGTCCGGGTGCAACACCGTGTGAGCCCACTTAGTGACCGGCTCGAACATGGCGACCACATCCATGACTTGGTGAGATTCTTTGTGTAATCGGGTGGAGGCCCCCTGCCCGGTCAGGACCAGCATGGGGGAACGGTCCATATTTGAATCGGCGACACCGGTAATCAGATTAGTGGCCCCGGGCCCCAGCGTACCCAGACAAGCTGCGGGATTACCGGTGAGACGACCATAGACCTCGGCCATAAATGCGGCGCCTTGTTCATGGCGAGTAAGGATAAATCGAATCTTGTCAGATGCCTCGAGAGACATCATAAAATCTGCGTTCTCCTCCCCCGGGACACCGAAAATATATTCAATGCCCTCTTCTTCCAGACATTTAACAAACAAATCAGAGGCTTTCATGGTCAAGGCGGTCCTTTTTCTTGTTAGTCGAATCGCTCATTTCAGTCCATTGGGACCAAAATAAAGCTATAGCGTTCCCTGACACGAGTATAGACCGGTAAATCGGTCCCTATACGCTAAAAAGTACTTACACTAAGGAAAACGGAAGTTGCCCTACATCGCTATCAGCGGGTGTCGGCAGCATGGGCGCTGCCGTCAAGCGTACAGGGACGTATTTACCGCGTCCCGCTGATAGTGATGTCGGGCAACTAATGAACTCTAGTACCAGGGGAAACGCCCCTTTGCCTCACCTTGGTATGGTGGCATCACCAGCGCCAGAGCAGGCCACTTTCCATATCAGCATTTAACGAATTGACGCATACCCACCATCAATACCCGACCTGGTGAAAACAATCTGCCACAGTTCATTAAACCTTGCCCGGAATGCGCCGGCAGCGGACATCAGAAAAAAACGCCACATGCGATAAAACCGCTCATCATATCTATCGTGATCCAAACTGTCCCAGTGACGGTCCACGTTGGCCATCCATGCCATCAGCGTGGGATCATAGTGAGTCCCCATACTGTGCCAGTCCTCCATAACGAAGATTTCCTCCGCGGCCCGTGCGATTTGCGCCACCGTTAGCAACATCCCATCCGGAAAAATATATTTGTTGGTCCAGGGGTCCACTGCATCTTTGCGTGAATTCGCACCGATGGTATGCAAAAGAAATATGCCATCCTTCGCCAGACAGCGACTAACCGTACGCATAAATATCCGGCAATTTTTTACGCCCACATGCTCAAACATACCAATTGACACAATCCGATCAAAGGTGCCTTGTATGTCACGATAATCTTGCAGCCTAAACTCAACTGCCAAACCATCACACAAGCTACGACCCAACTCGATTTGCTCTTTCGACACCGTAACGCCGGTTACTTCAACACCATATTTTTCAGCAGCATATTTGGCAAAACCACCCCATCCACAGCCAATATCCAGAACCGTCATACCCGGTTGCAATCCTATCTTGCGACAAATCAAGTCAAGCTTGTCCTCTTGGGCCTGCTTCAGGGTCTTGGCATCCTTCCAATAGGCACAGGTATAGACCATTCGTGGATCCAACATTTTCTGAAACAGATCATTCCCTATATCGTAATGGTGCTCACCAATATTGAATGCCCTTGATCGGCGTTGGGGATTAAAAATTTTCGCCATAATGACAGGAAACACAAGTTTTAAAGGGGATATACTGTGCTTTAAATCTGCACGCAGTAGTCGATAAACCAAATCGTCCAGCCGCTCAGAGTCCCACCAACCATCCATATAGGATTCACCAAATGCAATGGGGCCATCACGCAATATACGCTTATAGAAGTGAGGATTATCTACCTGTATATCCCAATCTCGCTCACCATTGATTTTCACATCCGCCAGCGCAACTATCTTTCTGATTACCGATTCAGCACGGTTCATCCCTGACTATCCTCCCCACCAAGTTTTTGGTTTAACGCACAGACTCATCATGATGGACTTCACCCATGGTGCGATCCAGTAACACACCTACAAAACCATGAAGATCGCTATTGTCTATCCCTAGGTTTTTCAGCAAGGCCAACTAAAGAGGGCAGACAAACACCAGTGGTCCTTCATGCTGTCTACTGTCACACTATCGGATTGAATCACTACATACAACCACAAAAAAAGACCCATACAACGTGGGACTTTTTGTTAATGAGCCCCCGGACAGCAGCCCCGTGGATGTTTGAACTATCCACTTCACTCTCTTGGCAACACATAAACTACATCGATTAGCATGTACCCCACATCCCTACATTCAAGCCCTGACAGGGCTTAGTCACCTAGTAGTTTTGCCGTCTCCACCTTAATCAACTTGCTGTGTTCGCACAATACCAAGGGTCCCAGCAGGGAATGCTTGTCCACATGATACTGCCCATCAGCACCTTTTCGGACACCGCGATGCTCAATACTCTCCGGAAAATTGGTCACCTCATCAATTCCAATGGAAACGAAGGTGGGTATCTTCCCTTCATCATGAATATCCGGTAGTGCTGGACAGTTAAACCCGGAATTAGCGTAAATAAACGGTAGCGGCTGAGCAGTATCTTTTACATTCAAAACACGCAGTTTCTCATTTTCTCTCGGCACGTGGGTGTGCCCCATAACAACAATTTTTGCGTGATGAACAGATGCCAATTGCCCAGCATACGAGCTCAGATTATTTTCAATATCAGAGTGCAACAAGGCATCCCACGCACCCTCTGTCCCCAAGGGCTTGCCGTCGGGACCCAAGCTCTTTTCAAAACTGGCAAAGAGGTCATGAAAGTCCTCATCGGCATCATCCAGAGACCGGGATGCATGATTATCCGGCATTACAATCTTTGTGTACCAATCAAGCCCGGTGGCCTTTTGTATGGCTGACATAATGGCATATCCGACCGAATGTACTGCCGCATCAACAACAATCTCGGCAAAATTTTCGACCGTAAGACCAATGCCTGTCGGCTCCCCCGTACCGGGCAGTTCCGCCACATTCTTCTTGCCGGTTTTCTTAAGCTGTAGCTCCGCGTAATAAGCGCCAGCACGTGTCGCATAATAACCAACGGGAAGTGGAGCGATAATATTTTTAGAATCCTTGTACGGTGCGCACATCATGGAAAAATGGTGTCCATGCGTACATACCAATGTTCCGTTACCCAGAGGCTTATAAAGGTCGGGCTGAAGATAGATCTGTTTTTGGGTGGTCAGGCCAGACAGTAATTTAAGGTCGTCAGCGGTCACGGTCATGTCGTGATTACCATTCACAAAGCTGACCTTCTCAATCTTGTCGACCAGCGTACGAATAATATTAAATAATGACTTGTTCTGTGTGTTCTGCACAATCTCCGCAAATGTAGGTGGTGTTTCAGAAGGTAGATAAGTCCATAGATCTACAAAATCCCCCAACAAGATGAGCTCTTTGATCTGATCCGCATGGGTGATCAGATAATTCAATATCGCCTGCACATACGGGCCATGGATACCGGCCTGATACCAATTAGTGGGTGAATTGGTGCCAATATGGATATCACTAAGAACAACTATAAACCGGGTATCAGCCATAATATTTTTTGTAAGGGCTTGCCATCATAATCTCCTTTTACAAAAGCCTACATCAAAGTTAATGTGGTGGCTGCGAAAGATGCACTGGATATAAAAGGCGCCAGGTGTTAGCCAAATCCACTTATTCCGTGTTAATTATGGGGTTTATGAAAATGCTAAGCAACGCTATATTGCCTACTGGTGTTACAAACGGGTGGTAGAAGATGCCCCTTGTAGTACAGATCAAACTCGAACTATATACTCAACAATAACTCTAAAAATGGCTCACTCTACTAAAAAGATCAATCTCCGCGACATCGCACTTTTCTCTGATTTACCAGACAGGGTATTAGAGAAACTGCTAAAACACATGACCACTCGCACATACCCACGTGCAACAATTATCATTAGTGAAGGTGAACGTAGTGGCGGCCTTTACTTTATTCATTCCGGGAAGGTAAGAATATTTGTCGGTGATGAAGAAGGTCGGGAATTAGTGTTACGCACCCAGGGCATCGGGGAATATTTTGGAGAAATGTCACTCTTTAGTGAGGCGCCACGATCCGCATCGGTTATAACCATAGAGGAAACAGAATTATCATTGATATCACGCCCAGATTTTAAGGATTGTTTGTCCGAAAACCCGGAAATTTCATATCATTTAATTAGCATGCTAAGCCATCGGATTCGATTACTTACCGATGAGATGAAAAATCTGTCATTTCTTGACGTGAGTAGTAGGCTAGCACGAGTGCTGCTGGATCAAGCAATAAATCAAGACGGCAAGTGGATTGTAAAGAGTATCACTCAGCAGGAAATAGCCAATATGATCGGTTCATCCCGCGAAATGGTCAGTCGATCCATGAGAGACCTCATCAAAAACGACCACATCTCGGTTGATGGCAACACCATTACCATCAAAGCGAAACTTCCAGTATGAATATTTGATAAACACAGAGTCTTGTCTTTTCACCTCCCACACCACTAATGATTCACTTGCTTCATAATACTTTTTACTGCTGTATCGACTGTGCGAAGAATCGCGCAAATGCATCTTGGAGTACATAGGTATTACTGGGACAACGCCCATGACGATATCACGACGCATTACTCTGCGGCCGAGTTACAGGAATTGTTAGACGCCGCCGAGAAAATCGTGGACAGAGGCATTGCCCAAATGCCGACACTGACGGTTCTGACAGGCTACAAAGATGAAAGTGTCGGAAAAAGAAAAAGGCTACGGGAAGAAACCCTATAACCCTTTGATTTTATGGCGCGCCCGGAGAGATTACTTCGGGCATCCTGCCCTTCGCCCTCCGGGCCAGCCTTCGGCTGTTCAAATTTGTTCCCGACAAATTTGTCAAACACACTCCAAATATTTCGTCGGGAGTTCAAATCTTTCCAAAACTATATCAGTCAATGCAAAAAGGACCCATAAAGGGCCCTTTTACATTGATTGGCGCGCCCGGAGAGATTCGAACTCCCGACCGCCTGGTTCGTAGCCAGGTACTCTATCCAGCTGAGCTACGGGCGCGTTGATAGGTAAATTTTACTTTGTCACTCCTGATGTCACAACGGTAATTCTTTAAATAGTCGACCCGTCGGGAAAAATGTTCACTGGGCGTTTCCTCTTTACTCCAATCAACCAAGCTACGGATGCACGGACAGTTAAAGAGGCCTGCAAGATGGGCAGAATTTACCCAAACTCCTGAGGCTAGACCAGAAAGATTCTGGCGGAGAGAGAGGGATTCGAACCCTCGATGGAGTTTAACCCCCATACTCCCTTAGCAGGGGAGCGCCTTCAGCCAACTCGGCCATCTCTCCGAAAATCTGAGGGGCGAAGGATAGCTTGATGGCGTATTCTGGTAAAGGTCTAAATTAGTAGTCGTGGGCTATTCGTTACCGAAACTATTACCACCCTTGGCAGCTTGCTCTTGCTTAATGCGTTCGTAAATCTCCTCACGGTGTACAGGAATATCTTTTGGTGCATTGATACCGATACGCACCTGGTTGCCTTTTATCCCTAATACCGTGACCTGAACGTCGTCCCCTATGTTCAGTGTCTCTCCAATACGCCTCGTCAAAATCAGCATTGTGCTGTACTCCTTAAAAATACGTCTAACAATTAATTCTCACCCCTGTCTGACGACCTGTAAGGTAATCACAAACAGCCATTGCCGCAGCGCCGACACCTGGGGCCACAAACTGCAATGTATAGGGAGTTGCGGGTAAAACGAATCTACCTGGACAGGCAGTGTCGGCGCATATGCGATTGGACAAAACCGTACCTATATCATGCAACCGATTATACACCAACTGCCCCTTCTGTGATCAACTTCCGGCTGGGATGCCATTATCAACCTTCCTGTCCCTGATCCAGCCCGAACGCCTTATGCAGGGTTCGTACTGCCAGCTCTAAATATTTATCGGCCAAAACCACAGAAATCTTAATTTCTGAGGTCGATATCATCTGGATATTAATCCCCTCTTCAGCTAGGGTTTTAAACATGGTGCTGGCCACACCGGCATGAGAACGCATTCCCACTCCTATCACTGAGACCTTGGCAATATCGTCGGCCCCTCTTACCTCCCGCGCCTTCACATCCTTGGCGGTTTTCTCCAGAATTTCCATGGCCTTGGGAAAATCGTTACGATGAACGGTGAAGGTAAAATTGGTGCTGCCGTCTTCACCCACATTCTGGATAATCATATCCACATTGATATGGGCATCGGCCACGGGACCCAAAATCCGTACGGCAATACCGGGCTCATCCGGGACTCCCAATATAGTAAGCTTGGCCTCGTCTCGGTTGTGGGCAATGCCAGAAATTAACGCCTGTTCCATATCGTCTTCCTCATAGCTGATCAGGGTACCGCCACCGGCCTCAAAGGCCGACAACACCCGTAGGGGGACCCGGTATTTACCGGCAAATTCCACCGAACGGGTCTGTAATACCTTGGCCCCCAGGCTGGACAGTTCCAGCATTTCCTCCACCGTAATCCGCTCCAGACGTCTGGCCTCAGGCACAATACGTGGGTCGGCGGTGTAGACCCCATCCACATCGGTAAAGATACGGCATTCGTCCGCCTTCAAGGCTGCCGCCAGGGCCACCGCAGTGGTATCTGATCCGCCCCGGCCCAAGGTGGTGATATTGCCATCACAGTCCGCACCCTGAAACCCAGCCACCACCACCACCCGGCCCTCGGCCAAGTCACGGCGAATCGGCTCGGCGTCGATCTCCATGATACGTGCCTTGCCGTGTATATTATCGGTAAGAATATGCACCTGAGCACCGGTATAGGAACGCGCCGCGCAACCACGCTTATCCAATGCCATAGCGAGCAAGGCAATGGTCACCTGCTCGCCAGTAGACAGCAGCACGTCTAACTCACGGGCTGAGGCCCTGGCATGGACTTCGGTGGCCATCGCCTGTAGCCGGTTGGTCTCACCACTCATGGCAGACACCACCACCACTACATCATGACCCTCACTACGGGTGCGCGCCACCTGTCGGGCTACCGCATCAATACGCTCGACGCTGCCAACAGAAGTCCCGCCAAATTTCTCTACATACAGGGCCATAATGGGTAAAACCGGGTTTTTAGAATGAATCCATTGCCCTCGTGCCCGAAGGCAGTGGGAGCAACATGCTCGACATGAACTTAAAGTGACTGCAAAATAAAGGGGCCGATTAGACCCTGTTTCACAACAGCTGTAAACCTCGGTAGAAACTGGGGAGCTCTGTGGAGAAGACTCAGGAAAGAAGTGTTTCGGTATGAGCGTAAACTGCGTCGAGGGCCGAATCCAGAGCAGACACGTCATTGCCACCCGCCTGGGCCATATCCGGTCGCCCACCACCCTTTCCACCGACCTGCTCGGCAACCATAGCGATCAATTTGCCAGCGTGTACTTTTTTGCTCAGGTCCTGGGTGACCCCGGCGATCAGGGCCACCTTGCCATTGGTAGCAGAACCAAGAACAATCACTGCACTACCGAGCTTATCCTTGAGCTGGTCTACACTGGTGCGCAGGGCCTTGGAGTCGGCACCTTCCAATCGTGCCGATAACACCTTAATACCCTTGATATCACGTGCAGAGGACAGGAGCTCACCGCTACCGGTTCTGGCGAGCTGCCCCTTCAGACGCTCCAATTCCTTCTCGAGGCTGCGGTTACGCTCCACTAACTGCTCCACCTTGGCTTCCACATCCTCTCGCCCGCCTTTAACCCGTTGAGCGATGCGCAACAATGCGCTGGACTCAAAACGAGTGGCCTCCAAGGCCGCCGCGCCGGTAACTGCCTCAAGACGCCGCACCCCCGCAGCGATACCCGCCTCAGTGAAAATACGAAACAGACCGATGTCACCCGTGCGGGCCACGTGGGTGCCACCACATAACTCCGTTGAAAACTCTCCCATGGCCACCACCCGAACCTGATCACCGTATTTCTCTCCAAAAAGGGCCGTGGCCCCTGACTTCTTGGCATCTTCCAGGTCCATTAGCCGGGTTTCCACCTCCCGATTGGCACGAATCTCGGTATTGACCCGTTGCTCTATGGCCGTTATTTCATCGTGGGTCACGGGGCTGGAGTGAGAAAAATCAAAGCGCAATCGATCGGCATCTACCAATGAGCCCTTTTGTTGAACATGATCGCCCAACACTTCTTTCAGGGCAGCGTGCATCAAGTGGGTGGCGGAGTGGTTAGCCGCCGTAGCTAAACGCCCCGCCCCATTAACCTCAGCGTGGACCTGATCGCCTATTTTGAGGGTGCCCTGAGACAGCCGCCCAATATGGCCCCAGGCTACGCTGTTCAGTTTGCGGGTATCACTCACATCGAAGACCGCATTGTCACTATGCAAGCGGCCTTGATCACCTACCTGTCCACCGCTCTCGGCATAAAAGGGTGTCCGGTCCAATACCACGATCGCCTCGTCTCCGACCTTGAGACTATCGGTGGACTTACCTTCCACGAACACCACCAGGACCTTGGCGGTATCTTCGGTACGGCCATAGCCAGTAAACTCGGTGACAATATTGCTCTCGAGCTCCAGATTATCGTCCATCGCAAATTGGTTGGCAGCCCGGCCACGGGCGCGTTGAGCTTCCATGGCCACTTCAAATCCAGCACTATCGATATGAAGACCTCGTTCACGGGCGATGTCGGCGGTCAGGTCAGCGGGAAAACCGTAAGTATCATACAGCTGAAACACCACATCACCGGTAATGGTCTTGTTTTTACCTTTGAGTGAGGTGATATGTTGTTCAAGAAGTTTCATACCCTGTTCCAGGGTCTCACCAAAGCGTTGTTCTTCCTGCTTGAGTTCGTCTTCTACCCGTTTTTGCGCCTGGCTGAGTTCAGGGTAGGCCTGGCCCATTTCTTTTACCAACGGCTTGACCAATTTGTAAAAGAAAATGTCGCCGCCCAGTTGGCGCCCATGGCGTATGGCGCGACGAATGATGCGGCGTAACACATAACCCCGGCCTTCATTGGAGGGTATGACGCCGTCCACAATCAGAAACGCACAAGAACGAATATGATCGGCTATGACGTTCAGGGATTTATTGCTCAAATCATCGGTACCCAACAATTTTGCCGCTGCGGTCACCAGGTTCTTAAACAGATCAATGTCATAATTTCCGTGAACCCCTTGTTTGACTGCTGCCAGACGCTCCAGACCCATACCGGTATCTACCGAGGGTTTGGGTAATGGGCTCAGCTTGCCGTTTTTGTCCCGGTTGTATTGCATAAACACCAGGTTCCATATCTCCACATAGCGGTCGCCTTCGGCCTCCGGACTCCCCGGTGGACCACCGGCCACATCGGCACCGTGGTCGTAGAAGATTTCAGAGCAAGGGCCACAGGGCCCGGTCTCACCCATAGACCAAAAATTGTCATCTCCCGAAATGTGCACCAGACGTTTTGGGTCGATACCAATATCTTTGAGCCAAATATCTGCGGCCTCGCTATCGTCTACATACACTGTGACCCAAAGCCGATCGGCTTCAATGGCCATGGTCTGGGTCAGAAACTCCCAGGCGTATTGAATGGCATCACGTTTGAAGTAATCCCCAAAACTGAAATTGCCCAGCATCTCAAAGAAGGTATGGTGGCGGGCGGTGTAACCGACATTTTCCAGGTCATTGTGCTTACCGCCGGCACGCACACAGCGCTGTACGCTGGCAGCACGCCGATAGCTACGCTTGTCAACACCCAGAAAAACATCCTTAAACTGCACCATACCGGCATTGGTAAACAGCAAGGTGGGGTCATTGCCCGGCACCAAGGAACTGCTGGCCACAAGCTCATGGTCGCGGCTGGCAAAATATTCCAAAAATGCCTGGCGTATGTCGGCGCTAGTCATATCACTCTAAATTCATTGGGTTGTGGTTACCGAATTGAACAGGGATGGCCCAGCCCCGATAGCATCAGCCCCTAGTGGGGCACACGCCTTAGTAGCCACGTCGTTAACAGGATTCACACATATAGGGCTGTATTGTCTGATTGATCTGCTCGCGGGTAAAGCCCCGTGATTGTAAAAAACGCATGCGCCGGGTTTGTTCACGATAATCCTGCGGTTCTGCATCGTGGTATTTCTTCTGGTAGACCGCCACAACACGATTTAGCCAGTCCGGATGATTAAAATCCACCCACTGGTCAATAATCTCTTCAGGCAAACCTTTTTCCTTCATCTCCAGGGCGATACGCACCGGTCCATAGCCCTTATTGCAACGAACACTAAACAGGGCCTCTGCAAACCGTTGATCGGAAACAAGCTTATCCTCAATCAGGACCCCAACCACGGCATTGGCCTGATCGGGGTCAAATCCCTTTTTGATGAGCTTGGCCAGCAACTCCCGACAGCCGTATTCACGACGTGCCAACATATCCATGGCAACATGCCGGGCACGAGCCGGAGCTCGCTGAGTCGATTGGGTGCTCAGGCGCTTGCCTCTTCTGGTATGTCGGCAGCGGCCTCCACCTCTTTTAGCACAACAGCGGGCTTAGCTGACTTGGTGGGCTTAAGGGATTTAAGGCCCAGGGCCTCGCGCACCCGCGATTCGATTTCGCCAGAAATCTCCGGGTGTTCTTTCAAAAATTGGCGGGCATTGTCTCGGCCCTGGCCAATACGATCTTTCTTGTAGCTATACCAGGCACCGGATTTATCGACGATCTTGTGGTCTACACCCAGATCAATGATCTCACCCTCGTGGGAAATGCCTTCATCATAAAGAATATCAAATTCACATTTCTTAAATGGTGGTGCAACCTTATTTTTCACCACCTTGACCCGGGTCTGGTTACCGACCACCTCATCACCCTTTTTGATCGCCCCGATACGCCGAATATCAAGACGTACCGAAGAGTAAAACTTGAGGGCATTACCACCGGTAGTGGTCTCGGGATTACCAAACATCACCCCGATTTTCATGCGAATCTGGTTAATAAAGATCACCATGGTATTGGAGCGCTTGATGTTGGCGGTGAGCTTGCGCAAGGCCTGGGACATCAACCGGGCCTGAAGGCCCATATGGGAATCGCCCATCTCGCCCTCGATTTCTGCCTTGGGGGTCAGGGCCGCCACCGAGTCCACCACAATCACATCCACGGCTGCGGAACGCACCAGCATATCGGCAATCTCCAGGGCCTGCTCACCGGTGTCCGGTTGCGAGACCAACAACTCGTCCACATCCACACCCAACTTGGCCGCATAGGACGGGTCCAGGGCGTGCTCGGCATCAATAAACGCCGCCGCCCCACCCAGCTTTTGGGCCTGGGCAATCACCGACAAGGTGAGGGTGGTCTTACCCGAAGACTCGGGACCGTATATTTCAACCACCCGACCCCGTGGCAGCCCGCCTATGCCGAGGGCGATATCCAGGCTCAAGGAGCCGGTGGGTATCGTGCCAATGTCCTGCATGAGACTACCATCCCCCATGCGCATCACCGCCCCCTTGCCAAACTGTTTTTCGATCTGGCTCAGGGCCGCAGTCAGTGCCTTTTGTTTATTCGCGTCCATTTTTTTCTCCAAGTTAATGAATTATTACACATCTACCAAAACCTGACCTAGCTCACTTGTTCCAGGCCCAATTCCGCACCGCCAACCAATGCCGACCAACGGTGCAGCACTTCATAGTGGCTACCCTGGGCACCTATATGAGAGCGGACCAGACAAAGCTGATTCACACTCCAATCAATGCCCTTAAAGTCCAACTGGGGCAAACAACGTGCCTTACGCACCAGGCTCACGTGGGCCTGAAAGGGCCGGGCCTCCACCCTGAACCCGTAATCACCCAAACCATCACGTAATTGGGTGACCCATGCCAACAACGCCGGGGGGGTGGAACCACACCCCGCCCAAACAATCCTGGGGCGGGACCACCACCCGAGCCGGTCCAGGCGCAGTTCGAAGGGTCGGATATCAATGGAACCGGCCACCTGAATCACCTGATCCAACTGATCTGTGGTTACTGCACCTATAAAGACCAGGGTCATGTGGATATTTGCAGCCACCGTGGGACGACCCTTGCATTGTGTTACACAGTCCTCAGCCATTTGGGCCAAAAACTGCTGCTGTGTCCTATTCGGCCACAGGGCCAAAAAGACCCGTTGAGGCCGGGAGGCCACTGATCGAGTTGCCATATTCAATCCACCTCCTGTCCCAGGCGTGCCAACACACCCAAAAGTGCGTACCGCACCGCCTGTTCCCGAACGGCCAGACGATCACCCTGGAAACACTGCCGGTCGGTATCCACGGCAGCATCCTTCATGGTGGTATCTTTCACCGCCCAGGCAAACCATACCGTACCGACGGGCTTGGTCTCGGTGCCCCCACCCGGCCCGGCGATACCGGATACCGCCACGGCCACATGGGCCTGACTATGCCCTAATGCCCCCAGGGCCATGGCGATCACCGTGGCCTCACTTACAGCACCCTGCTCAACCAAAGTTTGTACTGGTACTCCCAGCATGTCCTGCTTGGCAATATTACTGTAGGTGACAAATCCACAGTCAAACCACCGTGAACTGCCTGCCACACTGGTCATGACTTGGGCAATGCCGCCACCGGTACAGGACTCCGCCGTGGTCAACAACCACTTCCGGGAGACCATCAATTCACCGATCTGCTGGGCCAATCCTGTCGATTCCAATCTCAATGTCCTCTTTGCTCTCGTAACGACTACGAGACTCTTGTGCCCCATCACCCCTGGGCTCGTGGCCCCAGTCCAAGACCCCTGCCAAGACCCCTGACAGGGCTCTTGCATCTGTCTGCGGAACATTCTATCCTAAGTGAGAACAAAAAGAGAACACTTTTATGCCAACAGATCGTGAACGTCAGACACTTGAGTTTGTCCGTGCCTATACTGCGGAACACGGCTTCCCCCCCAAACTGAGGGAAATTGCCTCCCATTTGGGGATTCAGTCCCGGGGCACCGTACACCGCTACCTGAGCGCCTTGAGGCAGGCCGGATTGATTGAGATCGAGCCCGAACGGGCTCGAGGTATTCAGGTCACCGGCCCCACAGAGTTAAAGGGTTCTGAGGAGACCGATATTGCCGGTCCAGGCACTCTGCCCCTGCTCGGACGTATTGCCGCCGGTATCCCCATTGAGGCTATCCCCGGCCAGGATTGCATCAATCTCAGTGAGTTTTTTGTCCGCCCCAACCGTTTTGTGCTCCGGGTCCAGGGCGATTCCATGATGGATGACGGTATTCTGGACGGCGATATGGTCATTGTAGAAAAACGCGACAGTGCCGATGACAATGAAATTGTAGTAGCCCTCATCGACCTGGAAGAGGCCACCTTAAAACGCTTACAGCGTAACCCGGACGGCAGCGTCACCCTGCACCCCGCTAATTGTGATATGCAACCGATGCGCTACAGCGGTGAGCGGGTACGTATCCAGGGCGTGGTGGTGGGACAATTCAGGTCTTATCGATAAGTGGATGACCACAGTTGCTACTGGCCACGGGCGTTTGTTTATTTATATCACCGCCCTGCCAAACAACAGGTGTTCCAGGCATCGGATCAGAACACGCTCAGGCTAGTCCCTGGTTTAAATCCCATGACACGCCAGTTGTGCGATGAAGTCCTGAATATAAAAAAGCCGCTAATACAACAAGATGCCAAAGGCATTTGGCTCGATATCACCCATTGGCAACCCCGTCACGGCACCCCATCATGTATTGCCCGGGTATTACGGAATGCCTGGCTGGAACAAGCAACCGCCCCACCGGTCACCTTGGGAGTCGCATCCAACCGACACCTGGCGCGTTTCGCCTCCCTTTGTGCTGCCGTTGACGAGATCCACGTACTGCCACCCTGGCAGATCCACGACAGCCGGGATCAGATTGCCATAGCCGATGTGATTCCCCTGGACCCGTCTCAGAATCATCTACTCCACTCCCAGGGGATCGTTACCCTCAAAGATCTGGCCCACTGCCCCTTCGATAGCCTGCTACACCGGGCACCCTCCCTGGCCAAACAACTGTGGTCACTTTACCTGGGTCGAGACCAGGACATCACTATTGAGATGCTCAACCAATCACATAAAATGGCCCTGATACTCCCTCCCAATACTAATAGCCCGAAAACATTAACACGCTACCTAAAAAGAGCCTGTGCCAGTGTGATACGGCAATTAAATCAACGGCAGTTGATTGCAGGGCGTGGTGACATCACCCTGCACCTTGGTAGTGCCCAGGGTCCTGTAGCTGAGAATAAAAATTCCAGATATTCACTGGCAAGTGAAGAAGACAGCGGAATTGATCTGCCCACCATGGCCACCAAATTGCTCAAACAATGGGATGGCAGGGCGGTAAGCGAGATCGTCATCGAAGTGACTGCATTACAGCACTGCCACGGTCAACTGGACATGTTTCGGGATGAGCCCACCCTGGCGGCCTAGAGTCTATTTGCACAACCTGAAGGAAAACAAAAGTGACCCGACATCACTCTCAGCAGATATCGGGTAACCCGTACCCCAGCCGCTGAACACCACCATTATTATGGGAGGCCTTTTAACTCCCGCTGGCGCAGGGCCTCATAAAGGCATACCCCGGCGGCCACTGAAACATTGAGACTGGCGACCTCACCGTGCATGGGGATCTTGATTAACAGGTCACAGACCTCTTTGCTCAACCGGCGTAAGCCCTGCCCCTCTGCCCCCAGCACCAAGGCCAGGGGGCCCTTAAGGTCAGTATGGTGAAGGTCGCTTTCGCCTCTTTCATCCAGGCCCACCAACCACAAGCCCGCATCTTTGAGCATGCGCAGGACTCGGGCCAGGTTCGCCACCTGAAACAAGGGCAGTGATTCCACCGCCCCACTGGCCACTCGATGCACCGTGGCAGTGAGTGGGCTGGAACGATCTCGAGGAATCACCACCGCATCCACACCCACCCCCGAGGCGGTGCGCAGACAGGCCCCCAGATTGTGGGGATCTTGCACCCCGTCCAGCACTAATAGAAAAGGGGGTTGCTCGAGGGATTCCAGGAACGACATCAAGTCACGCTCACCGCGAATGGGCAAGGGCTGGCACCGTAACAGGGCACCCTGGTGACGCCCCTTTTGGCTTAGCTGGTCTAACTTCTCCTTCGGCACCCAACGCCAACGTACCCCATTGGCCTCGGCCTGCTCACGCAGGGTGTTTAGACGTTGATCACGGCGGCCTTCGGATAACAACAACACGTCGACGCGTTCTGGATGCCTTTGAAGGGCAGACTCCACCGGATGGATACCGAAAATAATATCGTTGTCAGGCATTAGTTAAAACTGTGGGCAAACACGAATAAAGTCTTCTCCCCATCAAGGGTGCACCAAGGTCTGTGAACTCTGTGCCTCTATGGTAAATGTGACGAATTACCCAGACAATATCGGAAAAAACCATTACCTATTTCGACTTGCGTCTACGTTGCCTGCGCCCTTTGCTGGTCTTGCCAGACTTCTTAGATTGTTTGCTTTCCTTCTTTGCCTTTTTGGTGCGTTTATCCCGCTTAGGGTTGCGTTTCCTGCCACCTTCACCCCCCAAAGGAGACTCGAGCTCAAAGTCGATACGGGCCTCATCCAGGTCCACCCTCACCACCTTTACTTTCAATTCATCGCCGAGGCGAAACACCTTGGCGCTATGTTCGCCGGTGAGCCGGTGATGGGCCGGATCGAAATGGTAATAGTCATTACCCAGGGCGGTCACATGCACCAGACCCTCGACAAAGATTTCTTTGAGCTCCACAAAAATACCAAAGCCCGTTACCCCGGTGATCTTGCCTTCAAAAACCTCGCCAACTTTGTCCATCATGAATTCCGCCTTCAACCAACCGATGACGTCTCGGGTGGCATCATCGGCACGCCGCTCGGTCATAGAACAGTGCTCGCCCTGTTGGTTGACACTGGCCTGGGTCTCCTTGTCCTGGGCGATGGGCTTGCCGCTAATCACATGCTTAATGGCGCGGTGCACCATCAAATCCGGGTAGCGCCTGATGGGTGAGGTGAAATGAGTATAATTCACATAGCCCAAGGCAAAATGTCCTACATTATCGGGGCTATACATGGCCTGACTCAGGCTGCGTAGTAACACAGTCTGCACCAAAGTGATGTCACTGCGGCCTTCCAGTTGGGCGATGAGATCGCCATAGTCCTTGCTGTCGGGCTTGTCACCGCCACCCAAATGCAATCCTAACTCAGCCAAAAAACTGCGCAGGTCTTCCAGCTTATCGGCACTGGGTCCTTCATGAATCCGGTACAGAGAGGGGTGTTTATATTTCGCCAGTAGATCGGCGGCGCAGACATTGGCCGCGAGCATGCATTCCTCGATCAACCGATGGGCATCGTTGCGGACCGTGGGCACAACACACTCAATCCGCTTGTTGTCATCATAAACAATACGGGTTTCGGGCAAGTCTAAATCTACCGCACCCCGTTTATGGCGTGCGGTACGTAAAATCTTATACAAATCATAGAGTGCATGCAGCGAACCCAGCACAGTGCGATAACGTTCAATCAATCCCTGATCCTTGTCTATCAAAATAGCTGCGGTCTGATCATAGGTCAGACGTGCCTGGGACCGCATTACAGCCTCATAGAAACGGAAGTCTTTGACGATGCCTTGCGAATCAATATCCATATCACAAACCACACACAACCTGTCTACATCAGGATTGAGCGAGCATAGCCCATTAGATAAGGCCTCCGGCAACATAGGAATCACCCGTAGCGGGAAGTAGACTGAATTACCCCGTTGATAGGCCTCCCGGTCCAGATCGCTGCCGGGCTGAACATAACTGGACACATCGGCAATGGCCACGATGAGGCGGTAACCATTTTTTTGAGGCTCACAGTACACTGCGTCATCAAAATCCCGTGAGTCGGCCCCATCAATAGTCACCAGCGGCAAGTCACGCAGATCCTCGCGATTCTGTTTTTGCTCCTCAGGCACCTGGGCCGCTAAGGCATCGGCAGCAGCAGACACCGCCTGCGGCCACTGAACGGGTATTTCATGTTTGCGTATGGCAATTTCCACTTCCAGGCCCGGCGCCATGTGGTCCCCCAATACCTCGGTGATCCGCCCTGCCAGGCGGCTACGCCGGCCGGGTTGGGCCACAATCTGGGCCACCACGATCTGCCCCTGTCGCGCGTCTCCGCTTTCACCTGGGGGAATTAAAATATCCTGGGTAATCCGCTTGTCATCGGGCACCACAAAGTCCATGCCGTTCTCATTGATCAAACGACCAACGATGCTGTGATGATGGTGCTCCAGCACCTCAACAATGGCACCTTGCCTGCGCCCACGGTGGTCTACACCGACCACACGCGCCATGGCCCGGTCCCCGTGTAATACTCGGCGCATATCCCGGGGTGCCAGGAAGAGGTCCTCGCCACCCTCGTCCGGGATCAAAAAGCCAAAACCATCCGCATGCCCCATGACACGACCGCAGATCATATCCATCTTGGCGGCCACCCCATAGCGGCCACGGCGGTTTTTAAGTAATTGCCCATCCCGCTCCATGGCGCGCAAACGGCGGGCAAAGGCCTCGGTATCCCGTTCACCGGCCACACCCAATGCCCGGCATATCTCCTTGAGAGATTGTTGCTCACCTAGGGCTCCCAGGTGATCCAGCACCATCTCACGGCTGGGTACGGGAAATTCATAGCTACGGGTCTCCCTATCGATCATGGGGTCAACGGGTGTATCCTTGTTTGGGTTTGACATGGAATCAGTCTGTCCGGTAGAGTCCGGCCCGCTCGGGGCACGTACAAAAAGTGAAAATATATTTTAGAATAGAGCCGGGTCAGCACATGCCGAGGTGGCGGAATTGGTAGACGCGCTAGCTTCAGGTGCTAGTGGGGGCAACCCCGTGGAGGTTCAAGTCCTCTCCTCGGCACCAAATTTTAGGTAGACCATAGCAGACCACGATAAACCACGCAACACATTGTTATAAAAGCGTTTTTCTACGCCTCCTTTCCTCTACATATTGTCCGTCCTTCATTCCTTCCCTAACATTACTAATGAATTCATCAGTAAGGGAGAGAAAGCACCTTACTCAGGTCCTCATGCCCAAAGGCCGAGGCCATACGATCAATCTCGGCTTGCCTAAGACCTAGTCGCGCAGCCTCTTCACGCCACGCTGCCACCGCCCGACCTCGGCGGCGGTCGCGTTCGCCTTATTTTAACCCAGCTCAAAGTACCCCACCACACTCATCGCCAGGCCCAGTGAAGCCGAGCCGTCATCGAGATCAATGGCCGTCGTCAGAACACGTGGCTTGATATCGATGGGCACCGGATTGAGATCATTAGGTCGGGGGCAGAATCGCCAAGAGTGCCGAACAGGGGGGTACCTGAAGGTGACCCTTATATAACCAGTGGTGTGGACTTTGGTTAGCAATTGTAAGTGTCGCTACCCCTAACAAAATCTGGAGTTTTGACAAGATGAGGCTTTTGCAGATGCCAGGGGTACAATAATCGAATGAGATAAATCTCGTTCGTGTGCGGAAATCGACAGTAATACAAGACTTTTGCATATGACTGGGGTACGAAGGTACCCTGAATGTCAGATTAAGACTAAGCCAACGGAACAAAAGACCTGTACCACCAAAAATGCCCAAGTGCTGGAAAATATGTTTCTGCCACACCTGGGGGCTCGAGGTTGCTTTGTGCAAACTCATTCATGACTGAGGGCCGAACAACTAAACGGCAAGCAACTTGACAACCATATTAAACAGCGTTTTGATTTCCATGGGCTTGGTCAGATAGCCCCGAATACCCAGCGCCTTGGATTTTACCTCATCCACTTGCTCACTGTAGCCAGTACACAGGATTACAGGCAGTTCAGGCCTCAGCGCCATCACTTTCTGCGCCAATTCCACACCCGTCAGCCCCGGCATAGTTTGGTCGGTAATGATGAGATCAAAAGCTGCCGGATCCTGACTGAACAAATCCAATGCCGCACGGCTCTCTGTCAGTACCGTGATCTTCCCTCCACGATTCTCCAACAAACTACCCATGAACCTGCCGATTGATTCTTCATCATCGACAATGAGTATGCGAGCACCCTTTAAATTTTTGGGTATAAGCTTAACATCTGACTGGGCACCTGGCTCATGGATTGACACACCCTCTGCTATGGGCAATAACAATCGAAAAGTGGTTCCAAGCCCAAGCTCCGTATCCACAAGAATATGGCCCTCATGTTGATGAATAATACCATACACCATAGACAGCCCCATACCGGTCCCTTTGTCCACATCTTTAGTTGTGAAAAACGGTTCAAAAATCCGTTCCAACTCGTCAACACTTATCCCGGTACCAGTATCCTGCACAGATAATTCGACGTAATTCCCTGATGCAATTTCAATATGACAGGCATCACAAGTACAACGTAACACCGCATTACTTGGCACTGATTGTAAAATTTCTTGATTACTGTTTTTTCTAATACGAACACGACGTGCACGGATATCAAGACGCCCCTTACCCCCAACTGCATCCCGGGCATTAATGCATACATTCATCAGAACTTGTTGTAACTGTACTGGTTCCATCATCACCGCCGGAACATCCGTATCACAATGGCCGGATAATTCGATACTTGAAGGTAATGTGGAGTGCAACATTTTAACTACTTCTTTTATCATGGGGGATATCGGCACCCGGCTCACTGTGCTGCTACCGGTTCGACTAAAGGCCAGCATCTGGCTCACCAAATCACGCGCCCGTTCACCCGCCTGTGAAACCTCATTGAGGTACTCACGAAGTTCTGGCTGATTATTATTTGCAAAACGCTGTAAGGCCAGGCTGGTAAACCCCAGGATTGAGGCAAGAATATTGTTAAAATCGTGAGCGATACCGCCGGTAAGCTGGCCAATCGCCTCCATCTTTTGCGCCTGCCGGAGTTGTATATTTAATTGGTGGCGCTCCTTGTGTGAACGTAAAGTCACAATGCCATAGGCCAGATCGTCAGCTAACTCCTGAAGAAGACGTACTTCTTCCTCATCATCGAATGCACTCTCTTCATGTGCGTAAATATTCAGCACCCCAAATGTCTGTTCTTTGTTTTTGAGAGGCAGCGCAACAGATGATCTATACCCATGTTTCAAGGCCGATTGTCGCCATGGTATATAACGGGGGTCTTCTAGAATATTACGAATAATACTAAGCTTGCCGCTTCGAATTGCGATCCCTGTAGGACCTTGCCCTCTTTCCGTATCGGCCCAAGTTAGATTTACTGTCTCAAGATAGCCCTCATCATAGCCTGCCTGGGCCATGGGTTTAACAGTCTTCGCTTCATCATGCTCGGCAAACCCCACCCAAGCCAGTCGGTACCCCGAAATCTCCACGATAATACGGCACACCTTGTTTAATAATTCCGCTTCATCTTCGGCCCGCACCAGGACTTCATTGCATGCACTTAACGCCTTCAACGATCTATTGAGCCTTCTCAAGGTTTGCTCAGTCTGATATTGCTCTGTTATATCCTGCACCGTACCGACGGAACGGACCGCATTACCCGTATCATCATAAAATGTCTCACAACGTGCCATAACATGTTTGATTTTACCGTCCGGCATACGGATACGATAGGCAATGTTATAGGGCAATTTATTCTTGAGTGATGCCGTATAAGCAGTTTCCACCTGCTCCCGATCATCCGGATGCATGAGATCCAGGTAGGTCCCAAAAGTTACGTCGATCTTCCAGGGATCGACCTCAAAGATACGGTAAATCTCCTCCGACCACTCCAGTTTATTGGTCACCAGATCCAGCTCCCAGTTGCCGATACGGGCCATGCGTTGTGCCTCGGCCAATCCCGCTTCACTATCGCGAAGTGCCTGTTCCACCCACAACCTTTCCAACTCCGCCGCCACTCGGACAGCGAAGATTTTGAGTATGGCCCCCACCATTCCGGCATTTTCCATGGGTTTGTCATCCATCACCACAATCAGGCCGATGGGCTTACCGGTAGTATCCACTAAAGGTGCCCCAACATAGCTTTGTGCACCCATCTCTTTGAGCATGGGATCATCGGGAAACAGATACTGGATATCACGGGGATAAGCCTGAACACCGCAAGACGAAGACACCCCTACGACGTGCTCGCAGGGAGAACGCACTAATTCATAACTCGGACCATCAACAACCTCACCCTGAATACACAGGGCAACGGTGTCGACCGTGCCCGGTCTTTGTTTGTCCAGCAGACCGATGAAAGTGTATTTGGCATTGAATGTCTTCGCCAAGTGTATAGCCAGCGATTGGAAAAAGGCCTCACCGATCTGGGACGAAACCCCAACAGCAATATTGTGCACGGTCTCCTCGGTATGCTTGCGCTCGGTTATATCCGTAATTGTTCCAACATAACCGACTATCACACCGTTTTCGTTCAGATCAGCCCTTGCCTGACCTAAAACCCACTTTGTAACACCTTCGGGTGTCCTGAAACGATATTCGCTCTGAAATGGCAAACTATTGTCGAAGGCCAATAGCCATTCTTCAAAAACGCGCTTGCGATCATCAGAGTGTATACCATGGATCCAACCCTCACCCTGTGCATCTTCAAAAGTCATTCCTGAAATCATGCACCACCGTTCATTCACGTAGAGACAATTCCCAGCTGCGTCCGTACGGAATATCCCTACAGGTGAGACTTCTGCTAACACTTGATATCGCCTTTCGCTCTTCCGTAGCGCTTCATTGGCTTGTTTTGCAGTTTCTTTTGATCTGTCCAGTGCGCTGCCCATATGCCGGGATATTAATGTTGCAATAAATCCTGTGATAATAATAACTACTACCGTCAAGGCTGATGATATAAGCGCCGGATTTATTTTTGTCATTTGCATTAAAAAGAGAACCGCCACCCCACCAAATACAACCGATAACACCGAGAGAGGCAGGATAAAACGAAGTAAGTAACTGCGCGTAGAAGTCTCTGTCAAGAACCGCAGAGGGAAAGCATCCCCTTCAGCGGTCAGGATAGAAATGGACAGGAATGCAAAACCCAAAGCTGTCGTCAGTGCCATCGGAATGGTGGCGCCAAGCCCATAAAGCAGTGGCATCCCATAGAAATAAGCCAAACAGAAGGAAAAACTAATTAGCAGCACGAGAAAGCCCAACCCACTTACAAAATATTCCACAAGCGTGTTGCCTTCCGGGAACTTTCGCTTAAAGATGAGAAAGAACACAGCAGTACCTGAAAGAAAAAAGGCGCCCCCCGTGGCAGGAGACATTCGTGCAATAGGAACCCCATTGAGCTTTCCTACAGCAGGGACAAGTATATCTTCAAAATTAAGGTCTATTCCGCTGAAATACCCAGCGACTTCCAGCACCCCGAACAGAGATACCAGAAAAGTGATTGCCATAAGGCTGGTTACTTTGGCCCCAGGGTACCGCCTGATATTTAAAACCAACAGAACAAAGCCAAGAATAATAAAATTTACCGCTGTACTCGGCGCCATAGGGATATAGCTCTCCCTAACGCTACCGAGCAGACCCATGCCAGGCAGATATCCCACCAGCCCCAGAATTGCGAACATGATTGCGCCTGATGCGCCAACCGTGGACCATGGCTTCAGTACATTTTTCATGCAGCACTCCAATTCTGCACCGGTTTCTACGGTAGAAGCACCGGATACCGGTCAGGTCCTTCCTGACTATAAGATGCGCGGTGAGGTTCCGAACTCCGTGGCTCTGGCTGTATAGATGTTCGGATCACTACGCCTCAATCACCGATCCACTGCTTAACACTAAATAGCATATTTTTATGTACGCCGTTACCTGGTCCTGCTCATCTGGGCAATCATTCTACAACCGCAGACTCAGATCTTCCCCACCCACATCGGCCTTGTGATCAGACACTCTTGAGCAGATTTTCAACCAACCCCAGAAATTTATCGGTTTCTATCGGCTTGTCAACATAGCCTCTAATCCCCAGTGATTTGGCCTTGGCCTCATCAATATACTCGCTATAACCCGTACACAAGATCACCGGTAATTGTGGCCGAATCTCTAACAATGACTGCGCCAGTTCCACGCCCATCATACCCGGCATGGTCTGATCTGTTACCACTAAATCAAATGCCTCTGGATTCTGCTTGAATCTTGATAACGCCAATCGGCTATCGGTTACTACGGTAGTTTGACAACCATGACTTTTCAACAACTCGCCAATAAAGCCTCCAACCGAAACCTCATCATCCACAATTAAAATGCTCGCATCTAAAGTTGGATCTGATGATGTCTTCGTATCACTGTCCTGCCTATTCACGGTATCAACCTTTATATCTACTGCTGGGAATAATAGATTGAAGCTAGTGCCTTTCCCTGACCCAGTCTCCACGATAATATGACCGTCATGATCATGCATAATGCCATGCACCATAGACAAACCCATTCCTGTCCCCTTACCCACCTCCTTGGTGGTGTAAAATGGGTCAAAGAGTCGATCAAGTTGTTCCACATGAATACCGGACCCGGTATCACGAACAAAAAGCTTAATGTAATCGCCTCTAATCATTTTATGACAGGAATGACATTGCTTTACGATATTACTCTCTCGCTGCAATCCGATAGTAAGACGGCCCTTTCCTTCCATGGCATCTCGTGCATTGATACATAAGTTCATGACCAGTTGATGTAGTTGCACCGGGTTCGTCATGATAGCCAAATTGCCACTCTCCATCTGTAAATCAATCTCGATACTCGATGGCAAAGTAGTACCCAGCATCTTCAATGACCCCTTTATCAAGGCCGGCAACACATGCAGATCAAACTCCCCCTCACCCCCACGACTAAATGCCAACATTTGTGACACCAGATCACGTGCCCGCTTACCCGCTCTATAGACTTCGCCAAGACAATCTTCAATTTGATTATTATCGTATTGCCCCAGCCCTTCACGCGCCAGTTCTGTGTAACCCATGATTGATGTCAGCATATTATTAAAGTCATGGGCAATGCCGCCCGTCAGTTGGCCGATGGACTCCATTTTCTGGGCCTGCTGTAACTGTCGTTGTAATTGCCTACGTTCACTGATATCGCGCTTAATAGCAATAAAGTGGCCGATTCTTCCGTCCGTATCCAATACGGGTGTGATACTTTCTTCTTCCAGATACAGACTGCCGTCCTTGCGCTTGTTCCACAGATCTTCATGCCACGTCTTACCAGAGAGTATGGTATCCCATAGCCGTTTGTAGAATGCCTTATCATGTTTTCCGGACTTAACTATCCGTGGGTTTTTTCCCAGCACCTCACCCAACGTGTAACCGGTTAATCTGGTGTAGGCCGGATTAACCCATTGGATACTCCCGTGCCGATCGGTAATAACAATCCCGTCAGCCGTCGCCATAAGGGCTGAGGCCTGCAAGCGTGTTTTGGCTTGCGCAAATTCGAGTTCAATTACCTCGGAAAGAATGTTTGCCACCGCCAAAAGAAAATTACTATCATCTTGGGTAAAAACCCGGTGCTCACTTGTGTGGACACCGAGAATACCAAAGGGTCGGCTCCCCCCATGAATGATGATGCTCATACCACTGACCACACCGTGGTCATGCAGCAACTGGGGTCCCGTAAAACGTGTCTCTTGATGCAGGTCTGCAACAATGACCGGATTTTTACAAGCAAGAGTGTAACCCGCTTGCGAGTCTATTCCGGCATCCACGATGGCCCGACCCACAAGCCCCTCTTTCCATCCCACACCAGCACGCAATACCAGCGTCTTGGCATCATCAAGTAACTCCAGAATCTTGCAGTACTCCACCTCCAGGACCTGAGCAATGTACTCAACCGTTGTATCCATCAATGCGGCAAGCTCCATACCTGACAAGGCACGTTGTCCCAATTCCGCCACTGCCGCTTGTTGGTGTACACGCCTTATCAATGCCTCATCTACTTCCAGACGCCGCACTCTGGCTTGTGCCTGCCACCAGGTGCCTGCGACCATCAACCCTAACAACGGCATGGCGATCAACGACAGTTTCACAGCAAGGGTGTTCGCAGCAACATCGAGAGTCTTGCCTGGAACGTGGGCGACAGCTTTCCAGTGGTATTCCTTATCCTTGGCCCCGTTAGGACCCAACTCGTCTGCAAGCTCCATTCTGGCAAGTGTTTTTCGTCCCTCCCGCAGGGGGTAGACTGTAGTAAATGTAAATAAGCCATCACTGGTGTAGAAATGACCCTCATCCACTTTTTCAATTCGCTCCCAAACCCCTGGAAACTGTTTCTTGAATGTGTGTTTCGAACTCAACTGGGAGCCCCATTTCAATTGCGGACGTAGGCCAAACATCCAGAATCCACTTGCATCCAAAAGCATCACACGATCTGTGGTGTCAGCTGTCGCCTTCTTGAAGCCCTGTATTAAACTGGAGCCCAGGTAATTAAGGACAACAATGCCCTTTATTTTTTCCTGGCCATAAAGCACCGGGGTTGCCAGCCGAATAACGGGCTTATATGGCCTTTCCACTTTGCCGTACTCAACATTCAAATCCAAAGGAGAAATAAATAATTCTCCCTTTTTAAGGCCCATGGTGTCCGTAAAATAACGGCGCTTACTTTTATCTTGTAGTTGATCTTGTGGAACGATATAGGACTGTTTGAGGCCGAGATTTATCCTGATAACCTCCTTTCCGGTTTCACCCAGGAAACGGAGCTGATCGTAGTGCCGTTTATTTTGCGAAAAAATCAGAAACTCTTGTGCCAGCTGCCCAAGTCCCTGAAAGGCCTGTTGTGTATTCACTGTAATAAATTCACTGTGTTGCGAAAGAACCCTCAAATCGGCAATGGCGGCTTCCATATCCTTTTCCATAACCTGTTTTCCAAGGCTAATATGCAAGGTCTCTTCCGCCTCAAGAATGGCTCTCTGCTTCTTGACCCCAGAGGAGTAAAGATAACCAATAACCAGGCCAAAGATGACCACTATTGGTACAAACATGCGCAGGAATTGCTTAACAATACTTTTGGGTATTTGCATGTAGAGACGGCCACCCTCGACTCGTGATTGTTTGCTCGTCACCAGGTCCACTGCCCCAAGTGCCCAGCCTTATATCTCAGTCTTTGCTTACAGGCCATCCTGATGGCTGACCATCAATTACAAACGGCAGCAGCAAATCTACGTGAATAAGCTCAAGCCCTTTATGTTGAGCCTTCGCCACAAAGAAATAGAATTCACAGGGAAAATATGTCTTATCATCATCTGCTCTACAAACAAACAGGGAAGAGCCCTTCTGTCCATTCACCAACACGACTTTTGAAATTCACCCTAGACACCAAATGATAAATTTCTTATTCAGCTTCACTGTGATCCCCTGCCCCAATTCAACACACCCGTTGCCGTAATATCATCAAATATCTGCGCCCCCAGATCTTTCTTTGTCTGTGCCGGCAATAACAGATCCTGTGGGCGATTGCGTAAAAGCGCCAAAAAAATTGACACCAACTCCGGATCACGCCACCCTTTTTGTTTCTCTTCCTCAAAAATCGTAATGACTTCGTCCTTTGATAAGGCCTTTTTGTAGGGTCGTTCACTCACAAGTGCGTCATAAATATCTACAATCTGAAACACACGAGCCAGTAGCTGAATCTCCTCACCCTTCAGTCCATCGGGGTATCCACCACCATCCCAACGTTCATGGTGCTGCCGGATGATAGGTAAAGTAAGTTTCATACTTTTCAAACCACCACAAAGGTGGCTACCAATAGTTGAATGCTGGCGCATGATATGCCATTCCTTATCATCAAGTGGCCCCTTTTTAAGCAGGATACTATCCGGTATGCCCAGCTTACCGATGTCATGCAACACACCTCCTCGTCTTAGCGCAAGGAGCTCTTGTGAGCTGAGCCCGAGCTCCTTTCCAAAAACCACAACCATATGCTCAAGGCGCGAACAATGGTCACCGGTTATCTCATCTTTTGCTTCCACCATACGCGCCAAAGCAAACAGTATAGACTCCATATTGTCCAATTGATCCGTTATACGTTTATTATTTGCGGCCGCTCTCACCCTGGCAACCATCTCCATTGGGGCATAGGGTTTGCGGATAAAGTCATTCGCACCCGCCAACAGGCTACTTTCAAGATCTTCATTTGCTGTTGTTCCAGTAACGATAATCAGCGGCAATAATGGCATATCGAGATCACGACGGACTCGATTACAAACCTCATCACCGCTTATGCCCGGCATGAGTTTGTCCAAAAGAACCGCATCAAACTCATGATCCTTGATACAAGATAAGGCCTCATCACCCGTTTGTGCCTCCATTACCTCAAATTCTGGTGACGGTAAAATTGCCCTTCCCAGCTTCCGATGTGATTCCTGATCATCAACTATAAGTATACGAAAAGGGTGGCTCATGGTAGTCATGCTTGCACTCATATTTAAAATATTCGTTAATATTCCTACTTATCGATTTAAGCCAAGATGTTTGATCAACACTTGTTCATCAATCGGTTTGGGTAAACATACTTCTGCACCAGCAGCCAGAATGTTTTCAATGTTTTCCGGTGAGGGATAACCGGTCATGGCAATGACGCGTATTGCTTTTGTATTGGGTTCTGTTTTTAATAAATGGCAAACTTGAAAACCATTTAAGCCCGGCATCATTAAATCCAGCAAAACGACGTGAGGTTCAAACTCACGGACCTTGAAACCTGCTGCAAACCCATCACCGGCAGTTTCTGTAATAGCTTCATTCTGAAACCCATTCAGGACTTCTACCAAATAACGCATTAACTGCTCATCATCATCTACGATGAGAATCCGTAAAGCACCATTATTGCCCGGATTCAAAGTCAAGCCTCTATCCCGCGCAAAGCGTTCCACCTCACCAGGGAGAAAGCGGCGATGCCCACCTGGGGTGGTTAATGCATTTAAATCGCCCTTTTCTGCCCATTGCCGAACCGCAGTTGGGGAAACCATCAACAATTCAGCGACCTGATTGGGTGTTAAATATGATTTCGAAACTACTTTCTTTCTTAGCTTAGCCACACTTGTACGAACCTCCTCTTCAACAAATAAACCCGACAGTCACCATTATACTTCGGCTCTTGTGGTTTTCTAATTTTTTTCGATTTTTACGCTTTTACTATGTGTATGTTCTCGGCCCTGGATAAAAAAGCTTTAGCCTTTGCAGGCTCATAGCACAGAAATAAATACATAACTATTTGTTTTTATTGAATATCCTGAGTTACCACTACTGCTGTTTTTCGAGACCTCTATAGCAATAACGATAATATCGGTAATAACGCTAAAAACTTCATAAAAGACTAAAGATACCGCATGAGAAGACGATAGTACTACTACCAATCGCTATTTTCATAAATACCGTTAATACCGTTATTTTCGCTATACCTTCTACTGGATACAGACGAGCGCCGTTCAGGATACGAGCACGAGGGGAAACTGAGCAGAAAAGGAAAAAGATTATGTCTCAACAACTCCGGCGAGAATATTTTGAAATTGGAATCTGGGGTCTATGTGCCTAAACCCGTAGAACCCAACGATATGTTTCAGTTTCTTGTACTGAATAAAGCTTATTCAGCAAGGTGATACGAGAACCAAAGGATAATCTTATGCGAAATCATAAAAAAGAAATGGCATCACTTAAATTTGAAGGCGATTGCACAATATATGAAGTAACGGAACACTATAAAAGAATTATGGAGGCGATCACCGACACTTCGAATATCAAACTGGATCTCATGGAAGTAGAAACTATCGATAGTTCTTTTATTCAACTATTAATTTACACGCAGATAGAGGCCAATAGAAATGAAACACTAATTGATATTAGTGCAAATAAAAAAGTAACTGATTTTATGGCAATGCTTACCCACTGCAAGCACTGCTAACTGAAAATCAATATCAAGACTGATCACGGAGAATAGGCAATGTCATTTGATGAAAACACGCAAATATTTATTGCCGAAAGTAACGAATTATTGAACGACATGGAAAATGCTTTGTTGGAATTGGAACGCTCACCGAATGATATAGACCTGATCAATCGTGTATTCAGAGCAGCACATACGATAAAAGGATCTGCTGGCTTATTCGGCTTTAGCCATATTATTTCATTTACTCATGTTGTTGAGAACCTTCTAGATGATGTACGTAAGTGCACCGTACCAGTCAATAATGACCTGATAAGCCTGTTTATGCGGGTAAAGGACCACATGGTTAGCATGATCCAAAACCTAGTGGATGAAACACCGACAGATGAGAATGAAGAAATAATTTTATTGCGGATGCTAAATGCCTCAAAGGCAGATAAAAATAACGAAAAACAGGAGACAATAACAAAAACGACTATCACACACGAAGAGCACCAAAGTGGGAATCTGGTGGTAAGTGATCACTGGCATATTTCAATACGCTTGGGAACAGACACTTTCCGCCAGGGATTTAAGCCCCAACTTATATTCGAACAATTAACAGAGATGGGAGAAATTATCTCAGCGAAACTAGTAACCGATTCAATCCCCCTACTCGAAAACTATGATCCTGAGAGTTGCTATCTAGGGTGGGAGATACTTCTTAAAACTGATGTTGATAAAAATACAATTTCCGGAATATTTGACTTTTTTCATGGTGCCAAAATATCAATTCTACCCCCCAAATCGCTCATATCAGACTATCAGGACATGCTGGAGAGTTTAGCAGGCGGTGATGAGGCATTGGGCAAGATACTGGTTGAAATTGGTGCGCTTACGGGAAGTGAGTTGCAGCAGGCATTGAATCAGCAAAAAGAAAGCGGGGGATTAACGGGTGATATTCTAATTGAGCAAGGTGCTGTTCAACCGGAGGTGGTTAATAGCGCGGTTAAAAAACAACAACAAACAAGGGCTGAAAAACAACGTGAATTAAATTTTGTACGTGTCGACTCAAAAAAACTTGACAAATTAGTCACACTCGTTGGTGAGCTTGTGATCAATGGAGCAAAGGTGTCGCAATTGGCATCTTATCACAAGAACGAAGATCTTAATGGGTCCTTGGAGGAAATGACACTGACACTGGAAGACATGCGGGAAACGGCTCTGGGGCTACGCATGGTACCTATAGCCAATAGCTTCAACCGTTTTCATCGTGTAATACGTGATACCTCAAAAGAACTAAACAAAAAAATCAGATTGGAAATCATTGGTGGTGAAACTGAACTAGATAAAACAGTTATTGAGAGAATAGGTGATCCACTTATGCATCTTATCCGTAATTCAATGGATCATGGTATTGAATCGCCAATAGAGCGCACCAAAGCAGGTAAACCGGAAGAAGGTGTTATAGAACTCAAGGCATTTCATGAAACCGGTACCATCGTTATTAAGGTAAGCGATGATGGTGGCGGTCTGAATCCCCAAAAGCTTTTAAAGATCGCCAAAGAGCGCGGAGTGCTAAGGGATGATCAATCACTGTCCGAAAACGAAATTTACAAGCTAATATTTGAGCCAGGTTTTTCTACCGCCGAATCGGTCAGTAATATATCCGGACGCGGTGTTGGTATGGATGTGGTAAGGCGTAATATCGAGTCATTACGGGGTTCTATCTCGGTAAATTCCACACTGGGAAAAGGTGTGACAATGACAATCCGCCTACCATTAACTCTCGCTATTATAGATGGTTTTCACATTTGTGTTTCTAATGAATCGTTCATTATACCACTGGATATGTTGGATGAATGCGTAACTATGACGGAAACTCAAAAGCAAGAGGCCGATCTTCATAACTATATTAACTTGCGTGATGAGGTACTGCCGTTAATACATATGAATAATTATTTCGGCTTGAGTCCAAAAGCAGAAACAGCAACACGAATGAACATAGTTGTGGTGAAATTTGCGGGCAGAAAACTAGGGTTGCTAGTAGATAAGCTTCATGGTGAAGCGCAGGCTGTAGTCAAACCATTAGGAAGAGTTTTTCAAGGTGTTAGAGGATTTGCCGGCTTCACCATACTGGGTAGTGGACAGTTGGCCTTGGTTCTGGACATCCAGGATCTAGCCAAATCCGCCATTGAACACGAGCAACTTGAACAATACCAACAACTTCGATCTGCTAAAAATTCGGTCGATCAAACTTTATCTATTCACTAGTAAATGTATTCCAGTCAGGAGAATTTTATGAAACTCATCGACAATCTAAAGATGCGAAATAAGTTTGCATTAATGCTGGTGTTCCCCGTCTTAGGTCTGATTTATTTTGCCATCGCAGAGATATTTATTGAATACAACACCTTGCAGGAAATGGAGAGAGTTGAGCAACTTTCTACCTATGGGGTCGAAGCCAGTAATCTGGTGCATGAGATACAAAAAGAGCGTGGCATGACCGCAGGTTACCTGGCATCCAAAGCTAAGAAATTCTCCACTGAGTTGCCCAAGCAACGTAGTATGGTTGACAAACGCCTGGTCACATTAAAGGCCCACCTGAGAGACCATAATACCAAAGATTTTGGTGGTGAAAAACTAACCCAGAGAGTCAATGCAATTCTCGGTCTCCTAAGTAATTTACAAGTTAAACGTGAAGAAATTACTGGCCTAAATATCAAGCAAAAAGATGCAATTGCTTACTTTACCAGCATTAACACTAAGTTACTTGATTCCGTTAGCCTGGTTGCAAGTTTAAGCACTACGGCAGAGATCAACAAGCTAGCCTCAGCCTATGTTAATTTTTTACAGGCCAAGGAGCGCGCAGGAATTGAACGTGCTGTAATTACAGGTGCATTCGGTGCCGACAAATTTAACGAGGGTGGTTATGAAAAATTCCTCTCACTTGTTGTGATGCAAGATACTTACATCAATGTATTCAGGTCATTTGCAAATGAAGCCCAGTTAGAGTTTATGGAAGAAACCGTAAAAGGTTATGACATTAATGAAGTTGCTCGCTTACGCAGGATAGCCGGTGATGTAGATTCTAGAGAAAAGGGCTTCAATATTGATGCTGCCCACTGGTTTAAGGTCAGTACTGGGCGTATCAACTTATTAAAGAAAGTCGAAGACTATCTGGCTAATAATCTTTCAGAACGTACAGAAAAATTATTCTTATCAGCGAACAAAAATTTTGTTAGTGCAATATCCATATCCTCAATCGTTACACTGGTTACATTTCTATTCACATTTCTCGTTGTTCGTGGTGTCACCAGACCATTAAGTGACGCATTGCTACGGATGAGAGACATTGCAGAAGGGGAAGGCGATCTTACCAAGCGCATCGAAATTAAATCAACGGATGAGATTGGCCAATTATGTGGTGCAGCCAATACATTCATTGAAAAAATACATGGTGTAATCAGCAATGTCATAGTTAGCTCATCGGACTTGAGTGATGCTGCCAAACAAGTCAGTACTGCGTCACAGGATCTATCGAGCGGCTCTTCAGAACAAGCGGCCAGTGTTGAGGAAACCTCTTCCTCACTAGAACAAATAAGTGCAACGGTAAATCAGAATGCTGGCAACGCAAAACAAACTGAGGCCATGGCAACAACAGCTTCTAATCAAGCTGAAAAAGGTGGTGAACAGGTAGCGGAAACCGTTATTGCTATGAAGGATATTGCAGAGAAAATTGCCATCATTGAAGATATTGCCTACCAAACCAATTTACTGGCACTCAATGCAGCTATCGAGGCTGCACGCGCAGGGGAGCATGGCAAGGGATTTGCAGTTGTAGCAACGGAAGTACGCAAGCTGGCAGGCCGCAGTGAATCAGCCGCTGGTGATATCAGCTCACTGGCAAAAAATAGCGTGAGCATTGCTGAGGGTGCAGGAAAATTACTGGAAGAAATCGTCCCCAGTATCAAGAAAACGGCAGACCTGGTTCAGGAGATCAGCGCATCGAGTGGAGAGCAAGCCAGTGGCATTGGTGAAATAAACAGTGCCATGGGGCAACTGGATACGGTCACTCAGAATAATGCGGCTTTGGCAGAGGAGCTATCAGCAACCGCAGAGGAAATGAGCGCACAAACACAGGCATTGAGTGACATGATGAGCTTCTTCACAGTCGAAGATGGCACTGTTAAATCCAAGCCTATGCCCATTCGGGCCTCGGTAACGGAACTAAAACCCAAATTAGAAATTAAGAGAGTGATTGAGGGGCATGTTGCTACTGCGAGCAATATGGCTGTTCCCGAAGGATTTCAACGCTATTAGTATTAGGAGCAATCCAATGAATAATATTGCGCTTGAAAACATTGAACAGCCAATAGATACAAGCCAATTTCTCACCTTTATGCTGTCGGGTGAGGAATTGGCTGTATCCATCATGCAAGTCAAGGAGGTCATTGAGTACGATAGTTTGACCTCTGTACCCATGATGCCCAACTTTATCTCTGGCGCCCTTAATCTCAGAGGCAGTATTGTACCAGTTGTTAATCTCGCTATTAAATTTGGTATGCCAGTTTCTGAAATAACACACCGTAGCTGTGTTGTCATTATGGAGGTGATGCTAGATGGCGAGGAATCTGTAATCGGCATATTGGTGGATAAGGTATTGCAGGTCAACTACATCACAGACGAAGACATTCATGCGGCACCTACGCTGGGCTCTCAGATACGGACTGACTTTATTCGTGGTATGGGCAAGCTGAAAGAACGATTTGTGACTATTCTGGCCATCAATAGAGTGTTATCAGAAGAAGAGATTGCAATAGCAGGCAATATTCAGAAAGAAGATGAAACCCTCATGGAAGCCCGCGCTTAGAGATTAAAGAAAATGCAGACTCAAACGTTAAAGCATACAGATGAAATACAAGGCTATGATGGCATGTCAAATAGGGCACTAAAGGGCTTCCAGACTCTGATATTTAAGGTATCTGGTATCACCATGTCTGATGCTAAAAAATCTTTGATAGCAGGGCGTCTGACAAAAAGGTTACGTGCTCTTAACCTAAATAGTTATGATGAATACCTGCATTATCTGACAAAAGGAGAAGGTACACATAGCGGTGAAGTTGAAAACTTTACTAACTTATTGACAACCAATGAAACCTACTTTTACCGAGAACCTCAGCATTTTGCTTTTCTAAAGAAAGAAATTCTCTACAAACACAATTCAGACCAAGCCATACGTATCTGGAGTGCAGCCAGTTCCTCAGGAGAAGAGGCCTATACTCTAGCTATGGTCCTGGCTGAAGAGTTCGGTGCCAATGCCAACTGGATGGTAATGGGTACAGATATATCAACCAGCATGATCAAAGCTGCACAACAAGCGATATACAGCGAGCAACGTGTTCGAATGGTCCCTGATGACATTAGGTATAAATACCTATTGAAAGGGACGGGAGAATACAATGGCTATGTGTCTGTTGTGCCAGAGATAAAAAAACATGTCCACTTCGAGCACTATAACCTGGTCGAATCTACGCTTAAAACAGAACTATTCGACGTGATATTTTGCCGAAATGTGTTGATTTATTTCAACCAACAAACCAAGAAAAAAGTCATGGAAAGATTGTGCAGACAATTAAAACAAGGATCATACCTAATGACTGGCCATTCAGAATCCTTGCACGGCATGTTACCAGAACTAAAGTCTGTCAGTCCATCTGTCTATCTGAAAGCGAATCAAACAAATGGACTAATATCATGACAAAGACCATCAAGGTCATGGTTGTGGATGATTCTGCTCTGGTCAGAAAGGTCATGACTGAAGTGCTGAGCAGCGATCCAGACATCACGGTCATTGACCAGGCATCTGATCCCATATTTGCCATGCAAAAAATGGCCAAGGAAATGCCTGATGTCATGACACTGGATATTGAGATGCCTCGCATGGACGGCATCACATTCTTACGCAAATTGATGTCTGAGAACCCCTTACCCGTTGTTATTTGCTCAAGTCTGACACATGAAAATACCGATACAACAGTTAGCGCGCTATGTGCAGGTGCGGTGGACATCATAACTAAACCCGCCATTGGCGTAAAAAGCTTTATAGAAGAGTCAAATATCCAAATTATAGATTCAATCAAGGCAGCGGCTCAGGCCTGCGTCAAGAAGCGCAAGCCAGGTCACATCAACACAGAATCAAGACATTCTGCCGACGTGATGTTAAAAAAAATGAGTTCCAATAGTCATGCCATAAGTGAAACTACGGACAAAATCATCGCCATTGGTGCATCTACCGGTGGCACCGAGGCCTTGCGGCAAGTACTTAAGGCCATGCCCGCCATCACGCCCGGCATACTTGTCGTTCAACACATGCCAGAAAAATTCACAACGGCTTTTGCTGGGCACCTGAATGAAATCAGTGCAATGGAGGTAAGAGAAGCAGTACATGGTGATCGATTGCATAACGGTCTGGTATTGCTCGCACCGGGCGGTAAACATCTGCTGCTCAAACGGAATGGAGCACAATATCATGTCGATGTTGTAGATGGCCCTCTGGTAAATAGACACAGGCCATCGGTTGACGTTCTGTTCAGATCTGCCGCGCGCTTTGCAGGCACTAATACTAGTGCCTGCTTGATGACGGGCATGGGTGATGATGGCGCCACTGGATTAAAAGAAATAAGGGACGCAGGTGGCAGAACGTTTGCTCAGGATGAGGAAACTTCTGTCGTATTTGGCATGCCAAAAGAGGCCTGGAAACGGGGTGCGGCAGAAAAGTTACTCGCATTACAGGATATTGCACCAATGTTACTGAAAACAAGCAAACAGGCCTCCAGGCTTAACTGATATTCAAGAGGAGAAGGCATATGGGGAAAAAGATATTATTTGTTGATGACTCAACGTCTATGCGAGAGATCGTTGGCATGGCAATGAGTGATGCAGGTTATGAGGTGACGACAGCGGAAGATGGGAATGATGGTGTCGGAAAAATGGAAAATGATAAGTTTGATGCCATTATTTCGGACCTTAATATGCCAAATATGAATGGCATTGAAATGATTAAAGCTGCCAAAAATAATGCGAACAACAAATTTACACCGGTCATCATGCTAACGACAGAATCCAGCGATGACATGAAACAACAAGGCAAAGATGCAGGGGCCAAAGTCTGGATAGTAAAACCCTTTAAACCCGACCAGTTAATTGATGTTTTAAAAAAACTATTAGGGTAACGCATGTAAAAGAGATGAATGACTCTGTTAACCGGTATTGGGATAATCGATTTAAACGGCAAACTGTTAAGATTTTGCCGGGTGATTATTATGTTTGTGATGGCCAAGAAATGATTGTAACGGTACTCGGATCCTGTATTTCAGCCTGCATACAGGATCAAGTGACAAAGATTGGTGGGATGAATCATTTTATGTTGCCCACGAAGAAAGGTCACGATTATGAACAGTCTGTCAATATTACAGATGATACGGATACGGCCCGCTATGGTAATGTGGCGATGGAACGCTTAATTAACGATATAGTAAAACTAGGTGGAAACCGTCATAGCATGAGAGCAAAGATATTTGGAGGTGGGCGCATTACCAATACACGTATAGACATTGGTGCAGGGAATATCAGTTTTGTACATGAATACCTGCATACAGAAGGGATTCAGATTTTATCTGAAGATGTGGGCAATATCTATCCCAGAAAAGTGTATTACATACCAGAGATCAATGAAGTCTATGTGAAAATAATTCAACACATGAATAATACTACTATTATAGACCGCGACATTAGCTACATACATTCACTTGATAAATATGACACAGAAGGTCAAGTGTCTTTTTTATGAATGGATAGTACTGATTATTTTCCAGATTGAGTCAGGAATCAAATATTTAAAATGGGGCAAGATTATGGAAAAAGATAAATCAATACACAAAAAATCACAAATAGTATTTGATGAAAATATGCGATTCGTTTTTGTGCCATGGTCTCTAGGATTATTCTTTGCTTTGTCCAGCATATTATCAATATTGAACGATATACATGTCAACCTGGTTATTGCAATGATACTAGCAAGTATCATTAGTTGGGTAACGGGTAATTATGTTTTTCTGACAAAGACAAGAACTTACAAAGAGAAAGAGAAATGGGGTAATGCTATCACCTGCAAACTTTCAGATGAATACGAAAAGCTAATGGACCAAGCTGACAATGATCAAAATACCCAGTTTGAGCAAATGGAAGATGAGCTTGCACGCGTTAAATCCATACAAGGTGATGCTATTACAGGCGTGATAAAAAGCTTCCAGGGTCTGGACGACCAATCTCGCAGCCAACTTGATATGGTATCAAACCTGATCAATCTTGTTACTAAAAGCAGCAGTGGAGATGGTGAAACAAAAAGCGTTCGTGAAGAAGCAACGGATATGATAACAATGTTCACTCAAAGTATACAGAAAATGAGTGACGGTAGCATGCATTTGGTCAATTCTATGAATACCATGGACATGAATATTAAGGCAATCAAAAAACTCTTAGGTGAAATCGATGGTATCAGTTCACAGACAAATTTACTGGCACTCAATGCATCAATAGAGGCTGCTCGTGCTGGAGAAGCGGGACGAGGATTTGCCGTTGTTGCCGATGAAGTTAGAGACCTCTCTCAGCGTAGCCACCAATTCAGCAGCGAAATCCGGATGAATTATAGTGAAATAGAAAAAACAATGAATGGTGCCAGACAGGTTGTCGGCAAGATTGCAGCCAACGACCTAACATTAACCCTGAGCTCCAAGAATCGCATGGATGAAATCATGACAGAAATAGAGCAGACCAATAAGAATATCGGCGATGAACTTCAAAGAGTGTCCAGCATCTCGTCTGAAATCACAAAAAATGTAGATCTTGCTCTCAAATCAATGCAATTTGAGGACATGACCAGCCAATTGTTGGTCCACTTATCCAAGCGTGTTGGCGCCCTGCGTGGTTTTACAGATGCATCCTCGGAACTCAGACATGATTTTAATGTTGTGAGCCGCAATGACCTTGCCTTGCAGCTTGACGAACATATTGAACATTTGCAAATAGCAATGTCAACTGCCCATAAACTATCAGGAGAGACCGAACATGCTCCAGTTCACCAGAAAAACATGGATGATGGTGAAGTAGTATTTTTCTAAAGGAGAACGATCATGAGCAGAACAATACTAATTGTTGACGATGAGCCTTCAGTGCGTAAAATGCTAACCAAGATTCTCAAAGAAGAAGCAGATGTATTTCTAGACGCAAAAAATGGAGTACAGGCAAAACAACTCTGTTACGAACAAGATGTTGACTTAATGATTACCGATATAGTCATGCCAGAAAAACATGGGATAGACCTGATTATTGAGATAAAAAAAGAAAAACCAAATTTACCTATTATTGCAATATCAGGCGGCGGGGGCATATCTGGCCGGTTTGATTACTTGGAAATTGCCGGGACCCTTGGTGTTGAAAATATATTGCACAAACCGTTTAAGGCAAGCGAATTAAGAAGTTTTGTCAGATCCGCTTTGAGTGATTAGTTGTTCCGCACCTACTAAGGAAAACGAAAGTTACCCGACATCCTTTATCAGCGGGTGTTGGCAGCATGGACGCTGCCATCAAGCGTACAGGGACGTATTCACCGCGTCCCGCTGATGAAGGATGTTCGGGTAATCAATGAACTCATTAGTACGTGTACGGCACTTCTATGCCCCTGGATAAAAAGGGGACTAATAGGAGGGCCCATATATTACAAATGACTGGGCTCGAACACACCCCGAATACCAGATGTCAGTAGACCGATTGAACAGAGGCAAGAATCAACGTAGGACGTATGCAGAGGGGCAAAAACAGCCTCTTTTGCTCTACTCCTCTTTACGCGTCGACAAACCGATCAGGGTATAAGCTGGGCAAAAACTCACCAGGCTTGACAACACAAACACCACCGCAAAAATGCCTAGTACAATAGCAGCGGTACCCGTAATATAGCCCGTGTAATACAACACGCAAATAACAACGGCTAACAATACACGAAGCACTCGATCAATCATTCCCATATTCTTTTTCATAACTTAATTTCTCCAATAAACAAAGGTCATAGCACTACTGCATGACCCAAACAAGTCCATAGACGATACCGACACAAATGGTGCACACCATCACGAGCTTTATCAACTTTACACCGATGGTGTCTTTGCCCAACATTAGACAGCCTGATAAGAGAAAGTTTAATGATTATTTAAATAATCTCATAGCATCTATTCTAGTCATCAAAGGGGTGGCGCAGGATAATAGTGTCGTCACGCTCGGCCCCGGTGGAGATAATATCCACCGGCACACCCGTAATGCTTTCGATACGCTTTAAATAGTCGCAGGCATTTTTGGGCAACTTATCATACTCACGCACCCCGACGGTAGACTCCGACCAACCCGGCATATCTTCATAGACCGGGGTAGATCGCTCCATAGCGGAGGCGCTCATGGGTGGGGTTTCACTGACCTTGCCATCCAGTTCATAGCCGACGCACAGACGAATAGTATCGAGACCATCCAGGACATCAAGCTTGGTCATACACAACCCACTCAAGCCATTAACCTGACGAGCCCGGCGCACCGCCACACTATCGAACCAGCCACAACGCCGTTGACGCCCGGTGGTAGCGCCAAACTCCTGGCCGCGCTCACCCAGGTGCTGGCCAATCCCATCAGATAGCTCAGTGGGAAAGGGTCCGCCCCCCACACGGGTGGTGTAGGCCTTGGTGATGCCGAGCACATAATTGAGCTGACAGGGCCCTATACCGGCACCGGTAGCGGCGCCACCTGATACGGTATTTGATGACGTGACATAGGGATAAGTACCGTGATCAATATCCAGCAACATGCCCTGGGCACCTTCGAACATAATGGATTGACCATCCCGAGTATAGCGATCAATGATATCGGGGACATCCACGACAAGCGGTGTCAATCGATCAGCCAGCGCCAAAGTCTCATCCAGAGTCTGTTGATAGTCCACTGCGTCAACTTCAAAATATTTCACTAAAACAAAATTATGATATTCCATTACCGCCTTTAACTTTTCCGAAAAATAATCCGTATCCTCCAAATCTTCCACACGCAGACCACGGCGTGAAACCTTATCCTCATAGGCGGGCCCAATGCCGCGACCGGTGGTGCCTATGGCAGAACGTCCTCGGGCCTTTTCCCGCGCCGCATCCAAAGCCACATGATAGGGCAAAATTAAGGGGCAGGCGCCGCTGATTCCCAAGCGCTCTTTGACCGGCACCCCACCTTGCTCCAACTCATCCATCTCGGTAAGCAAGGCCGAGGGTGACAACACCACACCGTTACCAATAAGACATAAGACCTGATCGCGTAATATGCCCGATGGAATGAGGTGTAAAACAGTTTTTTTACCATCGATGACCAGGGTGTGGCCTGCGTTGTGGCCGCCCTGAAAACGGACCACCGCATCGGCACGGTCAGTCAATAGATCAACAATCTTGCCCTTACCCTCGTCTCCCCATTGGGAACCGATCAGGACGACATTCTTACCCATAGCAACGATCTCGTAGTTTTAATCTGGATTGAATTGGCTTAAAGCGGGACGACCCGCCAACGATCATCTTGTTTTTCCAACTTGCGGTCACAGCAACAGACCATGGTAGCATCCGCCACGCCAGGCAGGGCCCGTATCACCCGCTCACCACCCTTACGCAAGCTCTGAATTTTTTCCATAAGCGCACTGTCATCATCTTCAGGTGCGAGTATAGCTCTGATCAAACCACCCTTATCCTCTTTTATGCGCAGCAAAATTCTAAGATCCGCACTAAACCCAGTGGCAGGTCGGGCACGACCGAAAGCTTCGCCAATGGCATCATAACGACCACCGTGAGCAATGGCCTCACCATAACCGGCTACATAGGCGGAAAAAACAATGCCGGTGTGATAGCGATAACCTCGCAAATCCGCCAAATCGAAATACAGTTTTAAACCGGGCAGGGTTTGGGTTGTCAACGCTATCACCTGTTCGAGATTCTGCAATGCCGCCTGCACTTCCGGTCCCGCTGCCGACAAAGCGGCCTGGGCAGCACCGAATTCGGCCACCTCCCCATTGAGATCAATCAACCCCGCAAACATACGCTTATAGTCATCACCTAATTCACTGGCAGCCATAAGTGCCTGTACATCGGGTTTTGACTTTCGCCGCAAGGCATCAAATAACGCTTCTTCTATAGCGGCCCCAAGTTGACTCTCGTTTACAAGCTGCCGGTAGACCCCCACATGCCCTATACCCAAATTTGGCTTTGGAATACCAATCAACTCAAGTGCCGTCATCAACAGATGTACGATTTCCACATCGCTCTGGGCCCCTGGGTGACCAAAAAGTTCTGCACCCAATTGCAAGGGTTCCCGAGAGCCCCCAAACACACCAGGACGAGTGCGCAATACCGGCCCCAGATAACATAGCCGCACAGGGGCCTCATGCTTAATATAGTGTGACTCGATACGGGCAACCTGTGGTGTCATATCTGCCCGTATACCCATGAGGCGGCCAGTAAGTTGATCGGTAAGCTTAAAGGTCTGCAAATCCAAATCTTGGCCCAAACCCGTCTTGAGGGCATCAAGAAATTCAACCATGGGTGGCATGACCAAGTCATAACCCCAACTGTCGAATAAGTCGAGCAGAGCCCGACGCATGACTTCCAACTGCCTCGCCCTCTCCGGGAATACCTCTTCAATGCCCTCGGGCAACAACCACCGATCTAAATTTGCCATTTTGTCTGGATAAAGTTGAATACCAATGCCTAAGACTTGGAAAGCACCAAAAATAACACGCCCGCCACCATGCTAACCAAACCCATAACCCGCAGCTGGTGGTCACTCATCTGGCTGACTGTCGCCATCATGCGCCGCATTCTATCGGGGCTCAAAAATGGCATAATACCCTCGATGACCATCACCAGGGCAACCGCCGCAAAAAGATCTTGCCAATTTATCATAAAGAAACTTAAGGAAAAGATCAGTTTACTGCTATCTGTAAACTCATCCAAACATGAATGACACTGTAAACCCCCTCTCCCTTCGGGAGCACCCCATCCCTAGGGCATAAAAGGGTTAGGGTGAAGGGAATAAACCAACAAAACTTACTTTTCCTAACATCACCCCCCCTCATCCTAACCTTCTCGACTCTGGTTCCGAACTTCGTTCTACCTCCTCCATCCCTGGAGTCGTCCCTGAGGGAGAAGGAACCGGTTAAAGCACTAAATCACCTTGCAAGTGGTCAAAGTAAATACCATTCAACCAGCCATATTTAATGCCGTAGCACCTATAAATCCTGCTGAAACAAACAGTCAGATGCTAATGTGGGCAAAAACTACCCATTACCGTCATTTTCCTGAATTCCGGCCTGCACTAAAACAGCAAACCAAAGTAGCCGAATGAGAATTTTCAGCTTAAGTTAAGCACCATTTAGCACTCATGCTTATTACCGAGGTTTGCCCGTGCCCCCAAAGTAGGTAAAGAACTCGGAATCTGGCTCGAGAACAAGAATATCCTGCTTGCTAGAAAAACTATTTTTATAGGCTTCCATGCTGCGATAAAAATTGTAGAATTCCTTGTCTTCTCCGTATGCCAAGGCATAGATCTTGGTGGCTTGTGCATCGCCCGCGCCTCGATTCTCTTCTGCTTCACGCCGCGCCGCAGCCAACAACTCAACCCGCATACGATCAGCCTTGGAGCGAATGATTTTAGACTCTTTTTCACCTTTGGCACGGTGCTCATTAGCTATCCGCTCTCGTTCTACACGCATGCGTCTATACACCGATTCAGCAACCTTGGGGGGCAATTCGATCTGTTTAATCCTGACATCGAAAATTTTAATCCCGAATGCTGTCAATTTTTGATCCGCATTTTGAGTCACGTTCTGCATGATCTCTTTACGATCACCCGAAACAACGTCCTTGATGGTCCGGTCACCCAATTGAGCCTGCAATTCGTTTTTTATGGTCTGGGCCATACGAAAGCTGGCATCCTTTTCACTGCCGCTAAAGGCACGGTAAAACTCCCCCGTATCGGCTATACGCCACTTAACAAAATAGTCTACCAGTACGTTCTTTTTTTCACCGGTCAGAATCTGCTCAGGCTTACCATCTAAAGTCAGTATCCGCCGGTCAAACTTAATAATATTATTATAAACCGGCACCTTGAAGTGCAGCCCAGGCTTGTAGTCCGTACGAACTATTTCACCCAGCCGCAAGAGTATTGCCTGCTCACGTTCATCCACCTGAAATACAGACATCCAAACACCCAAGACCAGTGCAGGAACAATAAATATTAGCGATGTTTTAATTCCAGACATTAGCGTGACCTCCTGCCCAAATCGATAGCCCTTCTCGGCTTCGGCGTAGGATAATTTTCCGAATTCGCTTCACTGGCAGCTTGATCTTGTTGCACAGGTGCGGCATTAGATTTTCCCATAAGTCGATCCAACGGTAGATACATGAGGCTACTACCTTGTTTGACCTTGACCACTACCTTACTTACCTTGGTTAATACTTCCTCCATGGTCTCCAGGTACAGCCTTTTACGGGTGATTTCGGGTGCCACCTTATACTCCTTCAGGGTCTGTGAAAATCGGCTGGTTTCACCAAGCGCCTTTTCAACCACTTGCTTTTTATAGGCCTGTGCTTCCTGAATCAAACGTTGAGCATCACCCTCAGCCTTGGGGATAATGTCGCGCTCATAGGCCTCTGCCTTTTTCTTGAACCGATCTTCATCTTCGCCTGCCTTGATGGCATCTTCAAAGGCATCTTGCACTGCCTGAGGAGGCTGAACACGTTCCAGGTTGACCTTGGTCACCACCAAGCCTGCCTGATACAGGTCCAGTATTTGCTGAATGCTTTTCTCGGTAGAATTCACCAGAACAGCTCGGCCACCCCCTTCGCTGAATATCTCATCCATACTCTTGGACCCCACCACCTCGCGTAAGGCACTCTCGGTAGCCTCTCGCAGCGTATAGTCCGGGTCCCGCACCTTAAAGAGGTAATTTTCAGCACTCTTCACTTGATATTGAACTGACAGTGTCAGCTTGATGAGGTTCTCATCCTGCGTCAGCATTTGCGCGGAATGGGTAACGGTGCGTATCGCATCGACATTGACCTTTATGACCTCCTCTACCGGATAGGGTATATGCCAATGGGGACCGGAGGAGGTCATCCCTTTAAATTTCCCAAACTGCAAGACAATGCCTTTTTCGGCCGGGTCAATGATGTATATCCCTGATGCCAACCACACCAACAACGCTACAACCCCGATCAGGCCAACACTAAGGCCGCCTGCCGACCCCCCCCCACCACTACCACTACCACCACCACGGCCACCACCACCACCGAATAGACCACTTAAGCGTTGTTGAAACTTTCTGACGATCTCGTCCAGGTCGGGCGGACCCTGTTGGTCACCGCGCTGCCCCCAAGGGTCTTTGCCCCCAGAGCCTCCGGGTTGATTCCAAGGCATGAATAACTCCTACAAGTGTGTGAATGGCTAGTTTAGAGAGAGGAACAGATTCTAGGGCTATGCGCGGCGGTGAGCAAGGGCCATCGCATCTTTGCTGAAACCCCCTGTAATTTCAACGATCACCACTGTGGGCTGCTGCCGCAACCAGCCCAAACTGGCCAAATCGGCCTCCACATCCATTTCCCACTCATGCTGCTCATTGGTCGATTCTGACAGCACCTCCACCCGGCGGAAGACCTGGGCATGGAGTTGGCCCGCCGACAGGGGGATACGCAGTAAAACCCGCTGGCGTTGGCGGCGAAAATGCCTGGAGATGGCCTGCATCAACAAATCCAGGCCTTGACCCGTATGGGCCGATAACCACACTTTAGTCACCTCACCGGTACTGTCTTTCTCGAATCGTGCCGACTGCTGGCACAGGTCGATCTTGTTGTATACCGTAAGGGTGGGTACCGTTTGGGCGTCAATCTCGCCAAGCACCTTGTTTACCTGCTCGGAATGTTCGCGCCATTCATCATTGGCAATATCCACAACGTGCAACAACAAACCGGCGCCACTGACCTCTTCCAAAGTCGATCGAAACGCGGCCACCAGGCTATGGGGCAAGTGGCGAATAAATCCCACCGTATCCGCCAAGATCACTGGACCATAGTTCGGGACCTGCAAACGCCGCATGGTAGGGTCAAGGGTGGCAAATAACTTGTCCGCAGCGTAGACAGTGGCATCGGTAAGCCGATTAAACAGGGATGACTTTCCGGCGTTGGTATAACCTACCAGGGAAATGGTGGGTATGGGCACCTTACTTCTGGCCTTGCGCCGTTGTGCACGCTGTGCGCGAACTTTGTTTAATCGGCCCTTGAGGGTGCGTATTCGATTGCCAATGAGCCGACGGTCGGTTTCCAACTGGGTTTCACCTGGACCACGCAGACCGATGCCCCCCTTTTGCCGCTCCAGGTGACTCCAACCCCGTACCAGCCGGGTCGATAGATGGCGTAGTTGTGCCAACTCGACCTGGAGTTTGCCTTCGTGGGTGGTGGCGCGTTGGGCGAAGATATCCAGGATCAATCCGGTGCGGTCCAGCACTCGACACCCTACCCGTTTCTCCAGGTTTCGTTCCTGCACCGGGGTGATGCTGTGATTGATGAGCACCAGACTGGCGTCATGCCGACTCACTGCATCTCGTACTTCATCGGCCTTGCCCTTGCCAACAAAAAAACCACTATCAGGTTGTTGCCGCCTGCCCGTCACACAGGCGCAGACCTGGGCTCCGGCCGACTCCGCCAACAGGCGCAACTCCTCTAATTCTTCGCGGTCTTCGGCAGCGGGAAGGTCCAGATGGACCAAAATAGTGCGTAACGCCGAATGGGGGGCCTTGTTACTCCCCATTCGGTGCTCAGGCTTGCGATTATTCGTTTCCAGAATCGTGAGTGACCGGCTCGTGAGCGAGCTTGACCGACCGGCTCGGTACTACGGTAGAGATGGCGTGCTTATAAATCATTTGATTAACAGAATTCTTGAGCAGCACAACAAATTGGTCAAAAGACTCGATCTGCCCCTGGAGCTTAATGCCATTAACCAAGTAGATGGCAACTGGAATGCGTTCCTTACGCAAAACGTTTAGAAACGGGTCTTGTAGCTGTGCTCCTTTTTGTTGTGGCATGGTAATACTCCTGTTTGTTTTATAGTATATTTTTATGGGGCCTTTAACGGATAATTCAAATGCCCGTCGGTCGCCCTGTACCCATTATAGCCCTGTCGGCAAACCATTGCTGGCCAAAAACCCCCTCACTTGCTGCGTCATTCTGGCCTGACTGCTGTCAAACCGGGTCAAACCGGTCTCTCCCCGCAGCCAAGTCAACTGGCGCTTAGCCAACTGACGGGTGGCAAAAATACCCTTATCCACCATCTCAGCATAACCAACTTCATTACTGAGGTATTGTGACACCTGCCGATACCCCACGGTACGCATGGACGGCAGGCTTGGGACTAAATCGGATCGAGACATCAGTTGGCGCACCTCCTCCACCAACCCCTGGTCCAACATCTGTCGAAATCGCGCCTCAATACGTTGATGCAGCACGGCCCTGTCCCCAGGGGCTATAGCGAGTTTAATCGCTTCATAGGGAAACTCGAGCTGACGCTGGCGGCGATTGAGCTTGCTCGGGATCTCACCTGTCAATTTCCAAATTTCCAGGGCCCGCTGTATGCGCTGGCCATCTTGTGGCTGGATACGATTTGCAGTTTCAGGGTCTATCCTGGCCAAGCTGGCATGCAGGGCGGGCCACCCTTGCTGCTGGGCATCGGCATTAATAGCCTGGCGTACCAACCCATCGGCCTCGGGCAACTCGCTCAAACCCTGTTCCAGGGCACGGTAGTAGAACAGGGTTCCACCTACCAACAAGGGGGTTTTCTGACGCCCCAGAATCTCGTCCACGGCCACCATGGCATCGTCACGAAACTGCGCCGCCGAGTAGGGTTGCGCCGGATCGCGAATATCAATGAGATGGTGACGAACCTGGGCCTGTTCGGCAGCACTGGGCTTGGCCGTGCCAATATCCATACCACGGTAAACCTGGGAGGAATCCACACTGACAATCTCGGCAGGAAAGGCCTGTGCCAAGTCCATAGCCACCGCACTCTTACCTGCGGCGGTGGGCCCCATGATAAAGACAAGCTTAGCTTTGTTACCCATGTTCACCAACCAACAAATTTAGGAGTGAGTTTCTACTCGTGCCTGCCGCACCATGAGCACTTCCATGTGCGTCAAGGCGCTCCTACAGCATGTTGACGACGAAAATAGGCCGACGCGCCTGCGGCCGTAAGGATGCACCATACCGCAAATAATGCACCGGGCAACGCAGTCTGGGATTCAAAGTGTTTTAGCGCCAGGGCCACACCTAGGCCAGCATTCTGCATGCCAATCTCAATCGCCAGGGTCAATCTGTGCTGACGGTCGAAGCGATACAACCGGGCCAATAGACCACCGGCCACATATCCCAGTGCATTGAGGACCACGACCAACACAAACACCAGCGGACCCAGGCTGGCGATACGGCTTTGGTTGGCCGCCACCGCATAGGCACAGATAATGATAATGGCGACTGCGGCCACCGCCGGCGCAATCTGCTTGGCCGCCGTCAAACTTGAACCCAATACGCGGCGCAAACCGAGTCCCGCTATCAGAGGGACCAGGACAACCCATAAGATGGTCTTCATGATGCCCCAAAACGGTATGGGCAGCAGCACACTGCCAAAGAATTCGACCAGCGCCGGGGTGAGCAGGGGTGACAAAAAGGTGGCCACAGTGGTCAAGGCAACAGAATAGGCCACCGCCCCACCGGCCAAATAAACAATGACATTGCTGGCCATGGCGCCCGGGGCACAACCGACAATAATAAACCCCAATGCCAGGGCCTTGGGCAGACCCGCAGCCATCACCACCATGGCGGCGGCAAAACCGAACAAGGGCATCACCGTGTATTGGGTCAGCACACCCAGACCAATACGCATCGGGCGCTTGACCGTATCCACCAACTCCTCCGGCTCCATGACCACGCCAATAGCAAACATAGTGGCGGCAAAGAACCACAAAAAATAGTCTTTGAAGACCAGGAATGCCGGTGGGTAGAGGAACGCCGCAACACTGGCCACCAAAGTCAACGGCGCAAGACCCCGGGCAATCAACTGAAAAATGAGCATGTTAGAGGCTAAATGGGGGATTGTTTACGGTATTGCCGACAGGTGTTGCAGAGATTAACACGTTTAGCAGCCACCACAATCGGGCGGCAGTGATAACGAAGCACTAACCGCCGCGATTAAAAACCGATATACTCCGGCGCAATTATTACGGAACAGAACTATCCTGGCCACATGGCAACCTACCCTTCAGCATCTAGGTAAAATGAGCAACACGTCTACCCAATCAATTGTCCGTATTCTTAGGCTGGCCGGCCTGGTCACGATTTTGGGGCTACCCTGGTCCACAGGACTGGCCCAAACCCTTTTGGGACCACCGGTAAAACCCATCACCCGGCCCGATCTTTCCATAGACCGGCTCAGCCTGAGCCGTGGGGTAGCCCATTTAAATGAGACCGTCGAGGCCACCGTCAACATCAAGAATGACGGCCCCATCGGCGTAAAAAACGTGACCGTGCGTTTCTTTTTGGGCGAGAACCAGATTGGCCGTGACTATTTGGTAGACATTCGTGGTAACGCCCTGGTTGAGGTCAGCACGGAATTTCGCGCCAGCCCTCGTGGCAAACTGGAGTTCATCGTCATGTTGGACCCGGACAATGTCATTGCCGAGCGCCGTGAACGAAATAATATTGCCAGCCGCACGCTGGGCATTTTATCTCTACCCAAGGCCATGTCCAATGACGAACCGGCCACCGAAAAATCCGAACCGGCAAAAATCAAGACTCAAAAAGACAAACCTCAAATCAAGACAGCCAAGGATTTGACCAAGCCCAAACCCACGCCTAAAGCAAAGGCCAAGCCCTCACCCAAAACTAAAATCTTAACCCCCAAAAAATCACCTGCTAATCTAGTGGGCCACATAGAGACCATCGAAGGTTTGTATTATTTCGATGGCAAAAAGATTCGCCTGGAAGTCAGCAACACCTCTAAGAAGGGACAAGCCCATCCGTTTATGCTGGGTATTCGACCCTTAAAAAAACCCGCTCAGTGGTTAGTAAAACTCCCGGTAAAAGGTCTAAAGCCCGGGGAGTCCACATCAGTGGAGATTCCCTGGCCCACCTCTGCTGCCAGCGGTAAGGACGGCCCCCAATATGTAGCCGTGGTAGACATGGACAACGATGTCGATGAAGGTGGCGGCGAAAAAGACAACATCTCAGCACCCTTTAAGCCGATCCCGTTGCCGGTCACCGCGTCTAAGTCAAACAGCAATGGCCCCCCTGTCACGCCCAAACCTGAGTTTAAGCCCACACCAAAACCCAAGGCCTCGCTGATCATTAGCGCACCCAGCAAGAACCAAATCTTGAGTGTGGGCCATACCATTGGCATCCGCTGGAAAATTAACGGCAACATGGGGAACCAGGTGCAAATTATTGCCGTCAATGCCCTCTCTAACCGCGAGACCGTTATCGCCATAACCGCCAACAGCGGCCGTTATGACTGGATTGTCCCCAACACCACCCCGGAAAAGTTTTCACTGCGCATACGCACCACCGATAATCAGGTCCAAACCACCCGTGGGCCGTTCACCGTAGCCAAAAGCATCCCCAAGAAGATGCACATCACCTCACCGAAAAGAGGGGATAGCCTGCAAGCGGGGCGGACCTATACGGTACGATGGGACAACGGCAAACATAGCATCAATCAGGGACGGGCCAAGCTCGTACTCTATGAGGCCGTCACCCGCATGCCGTCATCGATCCCGGAAAGTCCGGAATTCGATATCGACACGGAAAGTATCAGTTGGACCTTGCCCAAGAAAACACAACATTTTGGAAACTACACCCTCGCCTTACACAATGGTGCCGGGCAAATCATCGCCGAAAGCGACATCTTTGAAATTTCCCCCAACTATGCCAAAGCTCGATATTCCGTTGTCGATGACGAGGAGGCCGAGGTACAAGTCACGGCGGACCTGGCGGTCACTGCCCTGGGGTTCAAAAACGACCAGCTAAACTTCACTGTTGAAAATCTGGGGCCCGACACCATACCGGCCCATGTTTCGCCCGGTGTTCGTATTAAGGTCTACTTCATCAAAGAACTCCCGGTGACCGAGCCCGATGACTACCAAATCTGCGACCAGCGCATCATCGGGGCCTACACACCCGGCAAAAAATTCACATTTAACATGGGCGAGGATGCCGGTTGCGACTTTGGCAGCCTTGATGAATCCGAAATATTCAAGTTCGCCGTCGTGCGCATAGAGATTCCACCTATACATGATGCGATTATTAACGACATGGACTACACCAATAATCTTTGGAAGATCTCTTATCCCCATTAGGTGAAGAGAACCGATTCGTTAGTATTGATCCCAATCCATGGGAACAACCCTCAACAGCCTGCCAGGCCCGAAAGGGGGATTTGACGTTGCCTCGGCACCCCTGATAACTGCCAGCGTGGCACAGCCCAGGCCCAAAATTCACTTACACTCGCCGCTTCAAATAAAACGGGCAAATCCTGCCCCAAAAAACCCCACGCTCTAACCAACTCAAGTACGGGTCGATTCTCATCCAAAGGTGCAGCAAAGGTCTGCTTGCTCAATTTCTCCCCTTTATCATTCACCACAATCGGTAGATGGAAGTAGTGGGGATGGGCCAAACCCAATAATGATTGAAGGTAAATCTGGCGCAAGCTCGCACTGAACAAATCACAACCACGGACAACATGGCTGATACCCTGCATGGCATCATCCACGACCACCGCCAATTGGTAGGCAGGCAAACCGTCGGCACGACGCAGGACAAAATCCCCCACATCCTGCTTCAAGTGCCGCCTGATTCGGCCTTGAATATGATCTTTAAACTCAACAGGCCCATCGCTTACCCGCACTCGAAGCGCATAAGACAACCGTTGCTTATTCACCCCCAGCCTGCACGTCCCCGGATAGATGGGCCCGTCACCGGTGACCACAGCATGTTTTAATATCTCCGTGCGGGAACACGAACACGGGTAAGTGTGGCCGGCCCGTTCCAGCTCAGCCAGGGCTTGATCATAGGCATCATAACGACGACTTTGATACAACACCGCACCATCCCAATGCATCCCCAAATGTTCCAGGCTGTGTAAAATGGAATCTGCGGAACCGGCCACTTCACGCGGTGGATCGATATCTTCCATGCGCACCAACCATTGCCCCTCTCTGCTGCGGGCCTCCAGGTAACTGCCCATCGCGGCAACCAATGAACCAAAATGTAGAGGGCCTGTAGGTGAGGGGGCGAAACGGCCTCGATATTGTGGTGTACTTTCCATCATGGCTTGTTAGACCAGCTTAACACAGGTATAAGACATCTCATTCAGGACACACGCACCACGGGTGCCATATCAAATGAGGGCGGAAAGACTCAATGAAACACCTGCTCCTGATTGCCCACGGCAGCCGACGCCAACAATCTAATGACGAAGTGCGTGACCTGACCCAGCAACTGACCGCTGCGGCGCAAGGCCATTTTGATCAGGTGAGTTGTGCCTTTCTGGAATTGTCAGCACCTTCCATCCCCGAAGGTATCGACAGCGCGGCAAGACAAGGTGCCCATAGCATCATAGTGCTGCCCTATTTTCTTGCCGCAGGCCAGCACGTGGGCACAGAAATACCAAAAATCATTGCATCTGCCCACCAGCGCCATCCTCAAGTGACCATCACACTACTACCCCATCTCGGTGCCAGCAAGGCCATGCCTTCCTTGTTATTATCCATTGCAGAAGACATGGGGTATAGATAAAGCCGATAAAGATGTGGGACGTGTAGAGGCACAAAGAAATCAAATCATTAAAGTGCCGCATCAAACACACGGTCCTTGTGCATAAAACCTATTGTATAGGCCAACCCCACAACCATTATCTATTCTGCACCTTCGCACCTCTGTGGCCTTTACGTTAAATGCAACCTTTCTGGAAAAGAAACCCATAGATTGGTATAACCTAATCACGGTTTTACAACTTACAGAATCCTCAGGCACTTAAAAATAATATGGCTCAATACGTCTTCACCATGAATGGGGTCAGCAAGGTCGTTCCCCCACAAAGAAAGATCCTAAAAGACATCTCCTTGTCTTTTTTCCCCGGCGCCAAAATTGGTGTACTGGGACTCAACGGCTCGGGCAAGTCCACCCTGTTGCGGATCATGGCAGGAGAGGATACCGACATACACGGTGAGGCCAGACCCCAAGCCAATATCAAAATCGGCTTCCTCACCCAGGAACCTGGTCTCGATGAAGACAAAGACGTGCGTGGCAATGTGGAAGAGGGGCTGGGGGATGCTATTGAATTGGTCCAAAAATACAACGCGGTGTGCGAAAAATTCGCAGAACCCATGGAAGACGATGCGATGAATGCCCTGCTGGAGGAGCAATCTACCCTCCAGGAGGCCATCGACGCCACCGGTGGCTGGGAGATCGAACGCAAGTTGGAGATCGCCGCCGATGCCCTGCGCCTGCCACCCTGGGATGCGAACGTCAAGGTATTATCCGGTGGTGAACGACGCCGGGTGGCCCTGTGCCGACTCTTGCTGTCGAACCCGGACATGCTATTGCTCGACGAACCCACCAATCATCTGGATGCCGAATCAGTGGCCTGGTTAGAGCGTTTTTTGCATGACTACCCAGGGACGGTGGTGGCCGTCACCCACGACCGCTACTTTCTCGACAATGTGGCCGGTTGGATTCTGGAACTGGATCGAGGCCACGGTATTCCCTGGGAAGGCAACTACTCCTCCTGGCTGGAGCAAAAGGAACAACGCCTCGCCCAGGAAGAAAAACAACAACAGGCACGGCAACGGGCAATCAAATCCGAACTCGAGTGGGTACGCACCAACCCCAAAGGCCGCCATGCCAAAAGCAAGGCCAGACTGGCGCGGTTTGAGGAACTGCAATCCAGGGAATATCAAAGCCGCAACGAAACCCAGGAGCTCTATATTCCACCAGGACCGCGCTTAGGTGACAGGGTCATAGAGGCCGAGGGACTCACCAAGGCCTTCGCTGACAACCTGCTCTATGATGATTTGAATTTTAATCTGCCACCGGGGGGCATCGTCGGCATCGTCGGCGCCAATGGCGCCGGTAAGACCACCTTGTTTCGCATGATCATGGGACAGGAAAAACCGGATGCCGGATCGCTGCGCATCGGTGAGTCCGTAAAACTGGCCTGTGTGGATCAAAGCCGGGACACCCTGGACGACGCCAAGACCGTGTGGGAAGAAATCTCCGACGGCCAGGACATTATTGAGGTGGGCCACTACCAAACACCCTCACGGGCCTATGTGGGTCGTTTTAATTTCAAAGGCCCCGACCAGCAGCAAAAGCTCGGCACCCTGTCCGGGGGCGAACGCAATCGGGTCCATCTGGCCAAAGTCCTGCGCCAGGGCGCTAATGTCTTACTGCTCGATGAACCCAGCAATGATCTTGATGTGGAGACCTTGCGTGCCCTGGAAGAGGCCCTGTTGGTGTTTCCCGGTTGTGCCCTGGTGATCTCCCACGACCGCTGGTTTCTGGATCGCATCGCCACCCACATCCTGGCCTTTGAGGGTGACAGCAAGGTGGTCTGGTTCAACGGCAACTACGCCGACTACGAAAAAGATCGAAGGAAACGTTTGGGGGTGGATGCCGATCAACCCCATCGGATTAAGTATCGACGCCTGGCGGGTTAACAAAAATGACGCGCCAGCAAAACCTATGTGCGACGACGCACTTGGACAGGATGCCCTATACTGGATACAGAAAGATGGGCCCTTCTATTAATTAATAATCCCTTCTCCCTCCGGGAGAAGGTTAGGATGAGGGGATATTAAAAATTAATAACTTATCCTTAATTTATTCCCTCACCCTCGCCCTTTTATGCCCTAGGGGTGCTCCCGGAGGGAGAGGGGATTAATAGAAGTGCCCAGATGACACTCTCGCAAAGATACAAAGGAAAGGGGGCTCTACAGAAAAATTTATGGATAAGGACGGGGATCATGTATTCGTAACTTATTGGTATTATATTGGCTTTTGGAGAAAGCACGGAAATACTTTTCACGCATCATTTTGTAAGGGTCTTGGACAGGACTTACAAAATTTGGCGAAGCATGCATCATGGACGAAACTGCAACGAAAACCCCCTCTCCCTCCGGGAGAGGGTTGGGGTGAGGGGATCAAAAAGGTAATGATTCTTCGGCATACTTGATGGCCTGGCAAGAACGATAACCACCCCAAGAGACCCACAAATTCTGCGGTCATAGCCAACAAGATTCTGAACTTTGTTGATTTTTTGCGCTCATACAAAAACATTTACCCTTTATTACTCTCCAGAGCTCTCCGTGCGCAAATTAATATTATGGCAACTTGTTGTGGTGCTGTTGATTCCTGCACTGGTGTCGGCAAAAAGCCCCGACATCATGCTCAAGGATCTGCAAGGCAACCAACACAATGTCAACGAATATATTGGCCAAGGCAAATGGACTGTGGTCATGTTCTGGGCACACGATTGCCCAGCCTGCAACGCTGAGGCCCACCACATCACTTTCTTTCACAATGACCACAGAAAGACAGATGCCACCGTGCTGGGTATCTCCATTGATGGTGAAGGCAAGCTACGCAAGGCCCAGGAATTCTACGACAGACACATGCTAAATTTTCCCAATCTCATCACCGAGCCCGGCGGTGATTTATTACTGGAATTTGGCGGCGGCATGTTTATTGGCACCCCCACCTTCTACATCTATAACCCTGCTGGCCGTTTTAAGGCCCGACATATCGGCGCCCTGGATCAGGACCAATTAGAGGACTTAATCGATCGATTAAAAAAACACGATCAGGTGGCCTACAACCGCGCTCAATAGAAACTTCTTTCCATTTCTCAGAACCAAAGTAAAAGCAAAAAAATAGCGGCCTTTGGGTAAGGCCGCTGGAAGCTGCGCCAAGGTGGCGCAACAGGGAGTGGAAACAAACTTACTGATACCCGCTAGAAGAATGCATATACCAAGCCAAAAAACAAAGCCCTTTATATTCAATAAGTTAAAGACCTCAATACCCAAGCAAAGTGACAAAATAGTTTGCCACCCGTGAGCCCAGCGTCATGAATCCGGCATGGGTATCCCCCTGATCAACCCACCCGATCAGTCCCCACTGGATTCCTCGTCTTCTGACTTCCCGGAGGAAGATGAAAATGCCTGATGCAGGTGAGAAAACTTGTCCAGCTTGGCCTCGATCCGATAATTCACCGTTTGTGGCGGATATTTACCATCACCATCACGAACCCCGGCAGGGAGCCCCAACAATATTTCCACGGCCTCGTCCACCGTGGACACCGCGTAGACAGCAAACCGGCCCGACGCCACCGCATCAACCACGTCTTGCCTTAACATCAAATCACAAATATTGGCTGCCGGAATCAACACCCCCTGTTCGCCACTCAGTGAGCGTGCCTGACACAGGTCAAAAAATCCTTCGATCTTCTCATTGACCCCACCAATGGCCTGTAACTGCCCAAACTGATCCATTGAGCCGGTAACCGCCAGGGCCTGGTTCACCGGCAGGTCTGCCAACACAGACAACAAAGCCAACAACTCTGCCGCCGAGGCACTGTCCCCATCCACCTCACCATAAGACTGCTCAAAGACCAAACTGGCGGCGAGACTCAGGGGGCGGTCCTGTCCGTAACGACCGTTGATATAACCCGTTAAAATGAGCACTCCCTTGGAATGAATAGCCCCCCCCAGATCCACTTCCCGTTCAATATCCGTGACATCGCCTTCACCCAACTTGATACGGGCAGTGATGCGGCCGGCCTGACCATAGGCATAGTTACCGTGGTTAAGGACAGACAGCCCATTGACTTGCCCCACCTTGTGGCCGTCGGTATCGACCCATAAAATATTTCGCAACATCGCCTCTTGAGTGCGCAGCCGTGCACGTTCCGCACGATGGACCTTGGCATCGATGGCCTGCTGCACATGAACTTTGGCGACGAGTTTATCGCCAGCCTGGGTAGCCCAATAGTCCGCCTCACGCAATACATCCCCAATCACCTCAACATGGGTAGACAACTTCTCGGCATCCTCGGCCAGACGTGCGCTGTGCTCAATGACACGACGTACCGCATCCCGATGGAGAGGCTTGAGGCCATCCTCTTCGATCAGTTTGGCAAGAAATCGGGCATAGAGGCCACTATTCGCATCGACCCGATCTATACGGTCCTCAAAATCCACCACCACCTTAAACAAGGCATTAAAATCATCATCGTTATCAGACAAGACATCGTAGAATTCCCTATCCCCCAACAAAATCACTTTGACATCGAGGGGAATGGGCTCAGGCTGCAAACATCGCACTCCACCCGCTTCAGGACCCGGTGGGTCTGTCTCTGGACTAATGGACTCGGAACGCAAGGCGCGTATCAGGGCCTCCCAGGCAGAGGGTTGAGACATGAATTGCAGCGCATCCATGATGAGATAGCCCCCGTTGGCCCGGACCAAGGCACCCGCTTGATAACAATTAAAATCTACCGTTTGATTTCCAGCAACATCTACGCTGCCCAGTAAATTTTGCCGACTGGGGTAAACCAGATTAACCACCGGTGCGCCATGATGCCCCCTGTCTGCGGTCAACAGATTCACCTGGTAACGCTTGGCACGACAACGGAGTATTTCGACGACCTCAGTCTTTTGCCTCTCAACACAGCGGACCAACAAAGCACTCACGCCATCGACAATATCCTCGACCAAGCTATCCAGGTGGGCCACAATTTCAGGAAGATCAGAAAATTTCCTTTGCACAGTTTGGACAAGGGGCTGTACCACAGCTGTGACCGTCTGGGCACACGCACCTTGCATTTGCTCCCAGCCTGGAGATTGAATCCCATCGAGCCGTTGTTTGTACTCATCGGCGGTCAGAGCCGTTGTCAGCACCGCCACCCACTCGTCACTAAAACCCTGCATGGCCTGCTTAAACTGCACCCCCCTGCCAGGAGGCAGGCGCAACGCCCGGGGGCGACGGGGGTCCGCAAAATGGGCCACCAGACACCAGTCATCCGGCGCAGGGTCCGTGGCCGCCTTCTGCTCAACATAACGCCGAACAAACGCATGTTTACCCACCCCCACCGGACCCGCTGCGAACAGGTTATAACCCTTACCCTTGATATTAAGACCAAACTCAATGGCCTCCACGGCACGTTCCTGACCAATAGGCTCGGCCAGGGCTTGCAAATCAGCGGTGGTGTCAAAATCCAGATTTTCGGAGGGACAAAATGTATAAAGCGCCGTAGACGCGAGAGGACGGACTGGCATAATGCTCCTAAGGGTTATTAAAACAAATCAAACGATGGGTCTCATTCTAACACCACCCCCGCAGCAACACCTGTGGCCTGACAAATTGTTTTACATCTCCCCACCTAACCCCCTCTCCCTCCGGGAGCACCCCTAGGGCATAAAAGGGTTGGGGTGAGGGGACCTCAAACAAAACAGTCACTTCTACTACGGACTCTCGTTCCTTAGTTTAAGTCTTCTCGGCAAATCTCGATCGAAAAACCAAGACATTCAGACCGGGACCACCAGACAATTATGCATTCCCACGCAGGAGCGTGGGAACGAGATCACAGGCGAGCTTTTCCCCTGTAAGCCTGCCACACCTGGTTCCCACGGTCCCCCGTGGGAACCCCATGCAGTCGCAACGGACTCTCGTCCCTCAGTAAGTCACGCCATAAAACAGCTAACACGCCCATTCTGCCGAATAAGGGTCGCAACGGACTCTCGTCCCTTAGTAAGTCACGCCCGTAAACTGGAAGAAAAGGTTCGTTAAACTAATTTGTCGCAACGGACTCTCGTCCCTTAGTTAAGTCACGCCCTTAAACAAATGCAAGAAACTGGAGAATATGAATCGTCGCAACGGACTCTCGTCCGAATGGCACTTACTTAAGGCATAACTGATTGATCCATTGAATAAAAAAGGCCGTCCCGGAGGGTAAGATAGCAATTGCCAAACCACCAC